>NZ_JAPUVQ010000121.1:0-45300 GCF_029255145.1 Accumulibacter sp. | reverse complement strand
CAAGAACCTCGTCCAGATTAAACCAAACCGGTCATCCCCCAGAAAATTCACGCAAAAGCCACATTTATCACATGCTTACAAGAACGGGGTATGACTTTGTTCTGATACGTTGAGAGCATTGGGTCTGACACCTCATCAATCATGGATATGAATAATTTCTTCATAACAGAGCGGCTTTGCTATCGCTTGGTCGCCCACCGCGGCCTTGTGTAGACTTGGATACGAAAGTGGTCCATTCGACGGCGTCGAAGAAGCGCCCGTCGATAATCGCGCTGAACAGGCGCTCGCGTCGTGCCGGGGCATGCTCACCGATGACGTAGCGCAGCAGCATGTTGCGTAGATGGGCGTGCCAGGCATCGCGGCCGGCGGGGCGCAGTGCAGCGGGAGCGTCGCGCACCCATTTCTCGTAGGTCTCGACGATCTCGCCCTGCAGACCCTTGACTTTCGAGGCGTCCCAGTCCGTGTCCTTGACCAGGCGCGAAAACTCGGCGAAGCCCTCGAGCAGCAAGGGCGCGCGCCCGGTTTCTCCGAGCACCCAGTGCGGCCGGCGCAGTTGCTCGCCTTCGCGGTGATACGCGACCTGATGCCGGCGGGCCGAGCCTTCGAGAACCAGGAAGTCAAAGGTCATCGGCGGCAGCAGCGCTTCGTCTCCGGGCAGCAGGTCAAGCACATGCGTCAGTCGTTCCGGGCCAGAGACCCGCTTGCCGGCACGCGTGCTGGCGATGACGTGGGGGTGCCACTGGTCGTTCTGCGCAGGGTCGCCGGTGGCGGTGTCGACGCGCCAATCAACTTCACCCTGGGGCGTGCTCCAGGCGATGTCGATGGTGCGGCCATTCGCCGACTTGCGCGCCGATTCGACTCGCCAGGTCTGGTGCGGCACCAAGGGCACGCGGGCGTCGAGTCGGCCGAGGACGTCGAGCGCGACGTAGAGCGGGAACTTCGCCCGCATCACGGCGCAGGAAACATGGGCGGCGAGGCCGCCGCGCACCTTCGACAGTCGCTGCCCCAGCAGCCGCGCAATGATTTCCACGGTGGCGTCGGCGTCGGTCGCGGCGACGATGAAGCGCAGGCCGCGCGCGTCGAGGCTCAGTGGCAGCAGGCGACCGTCGAGTGTGCCGGCGACTTCATTCGCCAATTCCTTCCAGAGCTCACGCAGGTCATCCCAGAGACGCTGCAGGCGCGCGGGGGAAGCATGCTTGCGCATGGCGAACAGGGCAAGGCGATCGCCATCGTGGCGGGCGAGTCGCCACTCGTCGGGCAGCGCGGCCGATTCGCGCAGGAAGAAACCCTCGGCCACCTCGAGCGCCCTCTGTGCCGCGTTGGCTGCGGCGCTGCGGCCGTCGTTGTCCCTGAGCCAGTAGATCTCGCCGAGCAGAGCGGGGGCGAGAATGGCATGGTCCTTGGCGGGCATTTCGCCGGTGCGCAAGCCGGCAAGAAGCACGTCGAACCAGTCGCCCAGCGTGTTGCTGTCGCTGAGCCAGGAGAGGTTTGCACTCTTGTGCTTCTCATTGTTTTCCCGCTGCTTGTCGTCTGCCGCCGCCAGGCCTGAACGCAGGGACGCCAGTGGCCGCGCCAGCTGGGTGATCAAGGTGGCACCGGCAGCGATGGCGCCCGCGTCGACCTGTACCGAGATCAGCGCCACGCGACTGCTGTCACCGCCGTCGGCCAGTTCTTCGATGCTGCTCACGCTGCTGCGGAAGCCGAATTCGCCGGCGAGATGACGTGCCCGCTGACGTTTGGCGTCGCGGTCGGCCAGCGCTGTGCAGTCGTCACACAGCGTCTGGACGCGGCTGCGGCTTTCGGTCAGCGCGTACTCACGCGTTTCGGCCGGGCGCAGGCCGCACTGCGGGCAAATCTGCATCAGCCGGCCTTGCTCGGCGTTGGCCGCATTCCAGAGTACCTGCAGCTCGAGTTCCCCGGCCTGCAGGCTGCGCTGGCGAGAGCTGTCCGGGTCCAGCCCCAAGGCCTCGGCGTAGTCCGTGAGGTAGAGGGCCGGTGCGCTCCAGCACACGCGGAACGGCGTCCCAATGCCGAGCGGCTCGACACAGCGGGCAAGCGCTTCCTGTAGCGGGTCGAGGATGTGGCGGGCAAAGAGCAGGTCGGACGCGGCGCTATCGTCCTCGTGGAAAGCGGGCGCGAGGATCAGAACACCGTCGTCGTCTTCGTAGATGATGTTGCCGACCGGCGAGGCTTCCTCGACGAGCTCGCGCAGACCATCGACTACTTCGCGGCGCCGTCCCGAAAGACTGACCAGCGCCGTCGTCGTGAGCATGCCGCGCGTCAGCGCCTGCCAATCCCAGCGCACGCCGAGCAGACGGAAGCGGACTCGCCCGAGTTGCGGAATGTCGAATCGGCCCTGGTCGTTCTGCAGCGCGCTGAAATCGGTGCGCAACACGCCCTCGGCGGTGGCCGCCTTGAAGAAGCTGGCGGAAGAGTGCGCGTGGTGCCACAAGGTGACGTCGTTGGTCGGGCGGCGTGTTTCAGCCAGCGCCTTGCCGAAAATCCCCTGCAAGTCGGCCACGAGCGCACGGCGGGTTCGCGCGATGTCCTGCGTAGCCAGGGGCGAGAAGACCCGTTTGCTGATGGCGGCGATCGCTTCATCCCAACGTGCGGCAAGCAAATCGTTCGAGTAGGGGTCGCGCATTTGCCCGAAAGCGTCGGCGATTTCCGCGTGCGCCGGCGATTGCTCGCTGCCCTCGGAGCCGCCGGATCCCTTGTCGAGCGCGGAATCACGGATGTCGGCGCCGAAGGTATAGAGATCGCCGAGAAAGGACAGTTGGTCGGCGGGAAAGGCGTTGGCAGCATGGTGTTGCCGCAACGCGGCGCCCAGTCCAGTCGCCTGCACGGCGCCGGGCTTGAGCCATCCGGCGGGGAGTGCCAGTGCCGCAGCCCAGTCGGGGTCGGCCAGCAGTCCGGCGAGCACCGCGGCGAGTTCGGGCTTGTCAGCGATTTCGCCGGCATCCGGATAGACACGGCCAGTCTCCAGGACGGCGCCGTGCGCTGCCTCGATGTGGCAGGATTTCGTCGTCGCCTTGCTGAGTTTCTTCCCACCCGCCAGCATTTCGCCGGCAAAGCCAGGGTGCAGCTTGCCCAGATCGTGCAGCAGGCCGGCGATTTCGGCGGCGAGAATGAGGCGGCGAGCGTTGTCGTCGAAGGGCGCCATCATGCCTTGCCCTTCGCGATACGCTCGGCGAGTTGCCGCCAGCTCTCGGCCCCGGAAAACTCGAGCGCTTGCGGCATGTCCGGGTAGCCGGTGGCGCGGCAGGTGGCAGCCAGCGGGGCGATCGCACCGTAACCGGCAAGGCGCTTGGCGCCGAGGCCCAGCGCGGGCCACCAGGCCGCCAGGGCGCCGACGAAGCAGGCGAGGTCGGCGCGCGCCGTGGCTTCGTCCGAGTCCTTGGCGCCGGCCGGATTGAAGTAGAAGAAGTTGATCTCGGCCTGCACCGGCTTGCCTTTTTCCGTCATCGGCGCCACCGCCTCGAACTGGATCGGCTGCGTGCCGATGCCGCTGCCGTCGGTCCTGGTCGGGTTCATCACCAGGTACTGCACGTGCGAGAACCACAGTGGCGAGAAATGCAGCCGGCCGGCCTCGCTGGCCAGTTGTGCCGGATCGTCACTGGCGATGCCGAACAAGCGCTTGGCCGCAGCGCTGTCCTGGCGGTAGTGCATGGTCCTGAGCTGGTCGTCCTTGCCCAGCGCCTTCCATGGCCGTTCATGCGGGAAGCCGCGCTGGAAGGCGTCCGCCGCGAGGCCCTTGAGCGAAGCGGCGGCGAGGAAAGGTACGCCGTAGACGTGGTCCTTGCGGACCGGATTGTCGAAGAGATAGAAGGGGTCGTCGTCACGCGTCAGCAGCGGCGCCAGCAAGCGAAAACGCAGCGTGACCGCCGCGGAAAACGCCGGCAGCACGCTGCTGTCGACGGGCGTCAGGCGCAAGCAGGCGCGATCGATCTCGCGCGTCGCACACGGCAGTGCGCGGGCGCTGCCGCGAGCCTTCTTCGGGTCGTCGAGGACCTCCTTGAGTTCGACGCCCTGCAGTTCCATCGCGTGGCGGATCATGAAGTCGTTGCGCCGGCCGGTGAGGTCTTCGGGCTTGACCACGCCGCGTCGCAAGTGCGCGGCGTGGGCTTGCCAGCTCCATTGGGCGGCGGCGATTCCCCCGGACTCGATGGCCAGAGCTTCCTCTGCGAGCAGTTCGAAATTCATGATTCAGACTCCTGCGAGCTTGTTGAGCCAGGCCGCACGCGTACTCAAGTGTGCGCCACCAAATTCCCAATCGATCTTGCCATCGACGCGATAGCCAATGCGCTCGATCATGGCGTCGATATTGACCGCTGCGGCGGCAAAGGCTTTCATCACCTCGCTACGCTCGGCGGCCACCTCGGGCTTGAGCGCCACCGCGAGACGCACTTCGACGCCGCTTTCTGTCGCATAGGCGGCCGAGACATTCACCGCGCTGCCAAACTGATTGAGTTTGCCGAGCATCTGGTGGCGCAACACCGTCAGGCGGGCCTGCTCGGTGCCGGATGCGTCGGGCCTGGCGCGCAGGGCGTTGCGCAAGGTGGCACGGGTGGCCAGCGCCAGATTCAAGGCCGTGGAGCGGTTAAGGATCGGGCGCTGTCCGGGGGCGATGCGAAAACGCAGTCGGCCGAAGGCATGTCGCAGCAGGTTGAGTTGTCCGGGCGTAGCCGGCACCACCTTGGGCAAATCGCTGGCGGTGTCCAGAGGCACGGCGAAGCGCCGCGTTCCCTCGGCGAGTGCGAGCACACCCAGACCGAACTGATCCTTGGCGCCAAAGCTACCGTGACGGAGCTGGATCGCCAGCCCGAGGGTCAGAAGCTGCCAGTGCGCATCGGCAATGCCGCGCCTCGAGATCTGCAGGCCAAGCTGGCCCTCAAAAGCCGAATTGAAATACCAGCGCGAGTCACCGCCTGTCGCTTTGGGCAGTTTGACGATCTCGGGGAGCTTCACGGCTTCAAGGCCGGCAGTTTCCCAGCGCAGCGCCACCTGCTTGGCCTCGGCCTTCGCCTGGCCGGTGCCGGCATTGCCCCACACGGCACGCTCAAAACCGTCATCACCAAGCGTGCGCGCCACCAGGCATGACATCTGCCGGATGCCACCGAGCAGGTTGGACGGATGAACCTGGTCGCCGAGCTGGCCGATGCCACCCGTGTACAGCGGGGTGAGCGTCTTCAGCTGCAGGACCAGGCCGTCTGCCTGCGGCGTGCGCAAGCGAGAAAGCATCTCCGGTGCATTCATTCTTGTTGTTCCTCCCAGGATCATGTGCGCACGATAAGCTTGGCCGCAGCCGATTAGCCTTCGGCGACGGCAAGGATTTCATACTGCCCGCAACCCATGCCGGTCTGCCCGCCGGCATGCAGTTCGACCCCGGCGCGCAGCATTGGCCAGGCACGAGGGTCTATCTCGTTCAGTTCGAGTTCCCATTCGGTCCCGGCGAGCAGTCGCCGTGCGAGCGGAATCCGCCGTGGCTTCTGCGCCAGCACCTGGCAACGCCATGGCAGCGCCAGTCGCGGCAGCTCGGCGCCATCGCCATGCTGTTGCACAAGCCGTTGCAGGCGCGTGTGCAGGGCACCATACAGCGGGTCGCCAGAGTGCTTGCTGACCAGCGGCGTGAAGAAGTGCACCCGGCATGCAGACGGCGGCGGCTGATCGCCGGTCAGGTCGAGCGCCGCGGCCATGCTCACCCAGCCCTCGCCACGCCGCCAGGCGCGCCTGGCCGTTGCCGGTACGTTTGCGTGCTCCAACTGCGCCGGCGCGCCGCCAAACCACAGCTTCGCGCCATCGGCGCTCAGTGCGGCCAGCCATTCGCCGACCGAAAAACCGTTCCCGGCGCCGAGCCAGCGGATGCCGACGCGCCAGCCAGCATGGCCACGCTGCCAGCCGTGCAGCCAGAACGGCGGCAAGGCCGTGTCGGCGAGCGGCTTGAACAACTTCGGGTAAGTACAGGCACCAAGTGCCGGACACGTGGCGCAGGTCGGCGCCGAAAACGAACAGACCGCGTCAAATAAAGCCTGCCCGATCAGGCCTCGCCACGCCGCCCCGGCAAAACCACTACCACGACCGACGGCCGTGAAATGCAGGTCCAGTCCGAAAGCTTCCAGACCGCAGAAATGGCTGCCGTTTGTCATGTTGTCGATTATGCCCCAAGTCGGTTGATAGGCAGGCAACGAAACAAGGAAGGCAAAAATTAAAAGCCTGTGCGGGGAGGGCACAGGCGAAGAGGAGGGTTTGCTTCCGCAGGAGGGATGTCGGGCCGCTTGGCCAGCGGAGGCAAGGCGCCACACGACCCTTTCAGGGGGCAGGTGTGATGGACATGAGTCCAGCCGGTTTCCTCGTCCGAGGGCTTTCCTGTCACAAAGCCCTGTCAGCGGGCAGGTGTGATGGACTGCGCCCATGCCGAGGTCGCAAAAGCCATCCGCATGTCACAAAGCCCTGTCAGCGGGCAGGTGTGATGGACCGGAACCCTGCTGAGGTCCTGATGTGCTACTACCCGCGTCACAAAGCCCTGTCAGCGGGCAGGTGTGATGGACTTCGGCGCCGCAAGCTCCACGGCACGGCGCGACGAGTCACAAAGCCCTGTCAGCGGGCAGGTGTGATGGACGCGATAGCCGGAACCCGCAGCGGAAACAAGTCAGCAAGTCACAAAGCCCTGTCAGCGGGCAGGTGTGATGGACGCGGTGGGGGCCTGCACGGTTGGCTGAACGGAATTGGGTCACAAAGCCCTGTCAGCGGGCAGGTGTGATGGACGCCAATTCGGAGGCACGGTCGGGGTCGCACCGATCACGTCACAAAGCCCTGTCAGCGGGCAGGTGTGATGGACCGCTTGTGCTTGGCGCTGTCAATCTCGACGGTATCGTCACAAAGCCCTGTCAGCGGGCAGGTGTGATGGACCGCATATGCGCACGGGCAGGGGAAGCTAGACAGTCTCAAGTCACAAAGCCCTGTCAGCGGGCAGGTGTGATGGACAAGGTCGGCGACACAACGGTCATCGAGAACCCTACTCGGGTCACAAAGCCCTGTCAGCGGGCAGGTGTGATGGACACGACTGCACGGTCACGGCCGACTCCTACTGCACGGTGTCACAAAGCCCTGTCAGCGGGCAGGTGTGATGGACCACCATGCGCGAGACCGCTGGTGGTAAGAACGCGGCCCCTGCCACTCAACGGGCGTACAAGTCACAAAGCCCTGTCAGCGGGCAGGTGTGATGGACGAGCCCGGCACACTCCTGTTGTTGGGACTTTCACTGTCACAAAGCCCTGTCAGCGGGCAGGTGTGATGGACAAGCCTTCACTCCAGTCGAAGATTCGTTTGATCTGTCACAAAGCCCTGTCAGCGGGCAGGTGTGATGGACATGGCTTGGTTCGATTCTGCGGCACCCAAGACAACCGGTCACAAAGCCCTGTCAGCGGGCAGGTGTGATGGACCTGCACGGTCAAGGCCGGTAACCTCTGCACGGTCGTCACAAAGCCCTGTCAGCGGGCAGGTGTGATGGACGAGCAAGGACCTGTGATTGGCGCTCACCGTGTTGTTGTCACAAAGCCCTGTCAGCGGGCAGGTGTGATGGACATGACACCGCGGACAAGACCTCTCGCGCCTCTTTCCAGTCACAAAGCCCTGTCAGCGGGCAGGTGTGATGGACACACCAGCAGGCTCGTCAGCAGGCTCGACCACACCAGTCACAAAGCCCTGTCAGCGGGCAGGTGTGATGGACGCGAAAGCGCCGGCGGTAAGGGCGCACCGCCGGCAGGTCACAAAGCCCTGTCAGCGGGCAGGTGTGATGGACAGCGCTTTCTGAAACCCTTGCCCCGCCTGCCTTTCCAGGGCGGAAAAGGTGAACGGAGTCGGAAATCGGGCAGAAAATGCATCCATCATCACTCGGAAAGTTTTTCCTGTGATCTATCAATTTTTTACAGCGGGGTGAACGCCCCGAGGCAAACCAGCTTGTCAAAGAGCAGCAAATGCGACGCGCTTGAGTCTAGCACTTCACCTGCCGGCATCAAGCATCGTCGAGATGCCAGAAGCGCGGGGCGGTGATGCTACCGTCTAGCCAGTGCGCAAGTTCTCGCGCCTGCAGGTGAATCAGTCGGCGCCATGAGGTGTTTTCCCGACGCCAGACGACGCTACCGGCGAGCAGGTGCTCCCAGGCCTTGTAGACGATTCCCCTCCGCCCATCCCGTAGATGACAGCAGTCGCCATCGATCTCGAAGTCGTCGGGACTTAGTTCGGCCTTCAACAGCCTGCCGCTGAGCCGGTCGGCGAGCGGTCGCAGCGGTTCGACGAGATCCATCAGCAGCGTCGGCCGGCCATTGTCTGCGCTGTGGTAGAAGCCGGCGGCCGCGTCGAGTCCGGCGGCGGCAACACCCACTTCGACCTCATTGAGCAGCAGGGTGTAGGTCAGCGACAGCACTGAATTTACGGGGTCGGGCGGCGGATGCTGGCGGCGCTGCTCAAAACGAAATGGGCTCGCTTCCAGGTGCTGACGCAGGCCGTCGAAAAACGCTCGTGCCGCAGCGCCTTCGTGGCCGCGCAAGCTGTCGAGGTCCCGGCAGTGGTGGCTGGCGAGCAAGCCGGCGGCGATTTCGTGCTGAGCGGGCAGTCGCCATTGCCGCAACAGTCGGCCGTGGCCGCGTATTTTGGCTTGCACCAGCGCGCGGGCGATGGTCAGACGCCCGGCCGGGTCGTCCATCGCCTGGAACTGACGTTTGCGGCGCATCACCTGGCGCCCGGCCTGGCCCGACAGGGTGCCGCGAAAACCGCCGCGCAGACCAGAAAAGACGACCGGTATGCCTTCCCTCAGCAAGCTGCTTATGGCGTCATGACTGAAGTGCGCGTGCGCCAGCACGATGACCTGTTCGAGCTGCTGAAGCGGCACGCTCTGATCCTGCTGATCCGGGGTCTTGAGCGTCAGGCGCCCTTGCGAGGCGCCAACCTTGACGCCGTGACGATCGATATAGAGCACCCTACTCATTCAAGGATCCATTCGTTCGCCGGTGCCGGCGACGTACCGGGCCGGGCGGTGATGCAATGGATTTTCTCCTCGCCGCTGTGCGGCGCTCGCTGGAAGTCGTCGAGCAGAACCCGGAGCCGCTGCTGGCGCGGCGCGTCGACCCAGCACAGGAATAGCGATTCCTGGACCGGTTCGCCGAAACCGTGCAGCAAGCGGTGCAGGCGATTTCGTCGGCGGCATTCGGATATGTCGTAGGCGATGTACACCGGCTGCGCGCGCGCCGGATGGCTGGCCGAGGGCTGATCGTCGTCGGGATGCGAAAGCGTTGTCATCGTCGTTTCAAAGTAGTTCCACTACCCGTGCAACGTTTCGCCGACGCGGATTTGCAAACGGCGCCAGCGGTGGCTGGCCGCGCAAGCAACTTTGAAATTCGTCCCGCTTCCTGCGTTGCCTGTCTGGGACGACAACAACGGGAGATGACGATGCGGAAGTCGGCGAAGGTCACCGCGATTTACCGGGAACTGCGGCAGGCCGTGGGCGCGAACGCCTCGGCCGCCGAGGTGCTGGCCTGCGCATCGTCGCTGGTCGAGCTGTTCGCGCTGGACAACGACGCCGGCGGGTACGAACTGCGGGCAGAACGTCAGACACTGGACATTCTGCCGGTCGACGTGGCGCTGGCCGACGGCGGTTGGCGCACGCTGTGCCGGGAGTGGAACCGGATGGGTTGGGAGAGCAGCGATGGTTGCGGTGGCATTCGTCCCAGCGAGTGGCTGGTGGCTTGACTGACACGGGAGAAGAATGATGAAGGCTTTGCGCTACGGACTGGCGATGGCCGCGAAGGAGCATCTGGTGTCGGGGCAAGCGCTTACCCGACTGGAGGCGATGGTGCTTTATGGCGTCGCCAACCTGCCGGATCTGATCAAGGAAATGCGCCGCCAGGGTTTCGTCATCGAGTCGCGCCTGGTCAGCTATGCGGCGGCCGCGCTAAGGGTCAATCGGCACGCGGTCTTGCAGCCGCCAGCAAACCTGCCGGTCCGCGAGGTGCAGTTGACCGAATACTGGGTGAGCAAATGAAACGGGCTTTCAATCGCCTTCAAAAAGGCGTGCTCGCGTGGCGTGCCGGTGGCTGCTGCCAGCGTTGCGGCGGCGCACTTGGCAAGCCGTTTCACGCCGACTATGTCGTCGCTTTCTCGCGCGGTGGCAGAACCGTCACCGACAACGGGCAGGCGCTGTGCGCCACCTGCAACCTGCGCAAGGGTGCGAAATGAATCTACAGCTTCGTCCGTGGCAACAACAGGCGCTGCAAAAGGCGATCGCCTGGCTGGTCCAGAAACGGGTCGACCGCCACTTCCTGATCAACGCCGCGCCCGGCGCCGGCAAGACGCTGGCCGCCTGCGCGATCGCTCAGACGCTGATCGAACTCGGCGAGATCGAACGGGTGATTGTCGTCGCGCCGCGCTCCGAGATCGTCAGCCAGTGGGCCGATGATTTCCGACGCGTCAGCGGCCGCCACATGGGCAAGGTGACCGCCCGTGACGGCGACATCGGCGAACTGGGCATCGATGTCTGCGCCACCTGGGCGGCGATTCAGGGCCTGCAGCCGGAACTGCAGGCAGTGTGTCGCGCGGCGCGGGTGCTGGTGATCTGCGACGAACATCATCACGCGGCGATCGAGGCCGCCTGGGGCGATAGCGCCGACAGTGCGTTTACCGATGCGAGCTTCGTGCTGGTTCTGTCGGGTACCCCGATTCGCTCGGACGGTGCGCAGTCGATCTGGCTCGCCTACGACGACGCCGGCGCCATCGACCAGCCGGAGGAAGGTACCTACACGCTGACCTACGGCGATGCGGTGGACCTCGGCTACTGCCGGCCGGTGACCTTTCATCGGCATCAGGGACGGTTTTCCGTCGATCTCGAGGGCGGCCACTCGGTACAGGTTTCGGGGCACCAGAAGGCCACGCTGCCGCCGGATCTGGCGCGCATCCCGGGCCTGCAGACGGCGCTCGACTTCTATCGTCTGGCGCGTACGCCACAGTTCGAACGCGACGGCGAGACGCCACTGCTCTCCGGCTACCAGGCGACGATGCTCGAGTGGGGCAGCGCGAAACTGAGCGACCTTCGTCACCGCATGCCCGACGCCGGCGGTCTGGTGATCGCGCCGTCCATCGAAATGGCCGAGTACATGGTCGACCTGATCGAGCAGATCGAGGGCGAAAGGCCGCTCCTGGTGCACAGCCAGTTGGCGCACCCCGAGTCGCGCATCCGCGCCTTCCGCAACACCGATAAACGCTGGCTGGTGTCGGTGGCGATGGTCTCGGAAGGGGTGGACATCAAGCGCCTGCGCGTTCTCGTCTACCTGCCGAACGCTCTCACCGAACTGGCTTTTCGCCAGGCCATCGGGCGGGTCGTTCGTACGGCCGGTCACGACGACGATACGCGAGCCTACGTGGTGATGCCGTCGTTCGCGACCTTGGAGACCTTTGCGCGGCGCGTCGAAAACGAAATGTCGCTCGCCGCGCGCGTCGCATCCGGCGAGCCGAAGAGCAAACGCTGTCCCGCGTGTGGCCACGAATGCGCGCTCGGCGAGCGACGCTGTGCCAAATGCGGCCATGAATTCCCGGTCGGGCCGCAGCGGCTCAAGTCCTGTGGCGATTGCGGAGCGCTCAACCCGGTAACGGCAACGGCCTGCCATGCCTGCGGCGCCAGCTTCACGCAGAGTTTCTCGCTGACGCTCGACGAGGCCTTGCGTGCCGGGGCGATTGTCCGCGGCATGGACATCGATGAGAGCGAGGTGCTGGCCGCCGAGGAGATCGCGCCCGCCGTTCGCAATCTGATCCTCAAGAGCGGCGATAGCAGGCTGGTGAAAATCCTCCAGACGCTACCCGACGAAAGCTGGGCGCGGCTGCGGAAGATTCTCGTCGCCCATTGAGCAGGCGTACTGCTCGAGGGGTCGCTTGGCTCGAAGCTCATGATGCCGCAAGCTTCTTGCGCAGCGTTTCGATACGCCGGCGATTGACCCCGAAATCGCTGCGCCCGAGACGTGATGACGAGCGCACCTGGATGACCGCATGCGCGGGGTCGAACCAGAACTCGACGTCGTCGACGAACTTCATGAGGCGTGACGTGTAACGGACGTAGAGGTAGTCGGCGCGGCTTTCGGCGATGGTCACGCCAGGCTCCGCTTGCAACAGTCTCTTCAGCGTCGAGATACTGGCTGGCCCGTCGCCGCGCAGGGCAAGTGGCGCGATTTCAGCGTACTCGCGCTGGGGATGGTCGGGCCACAGCAGGGCCTGGCTGCTGACGCTGTTGGGGTTTGGGGAGGGTGGCTTGAGTCTGCCCTGGTGCACGCCCAGGCCGTCGGGAGGCGTGCCCGCGAGCAGGCCGAACTGGCCGGCGATCAAGGCCAGCGCAGCGACCGTAGCCACGGCAATCCCGATCCACTTGAGGAACTGCATGCAGGCTCCTGCTCTTGGGAAGAGGATGTTCACGAGCATGCGTGCCGCCGCTTCCTCTCCTGCTTCGCCTGGTACATCAGACCGTCCGCTTCCGAGATCAGCTCGTCCGGCGTCGGGTCCCGCTCCGGCGTGTAGCTCGCCAGGCCATGGCTGAAGCCGATCGGGAACGCCTTGTGTTCAGCCGCGGCGATTTCTTGTAGACGCATTTCGGCGCGGCCGAGCAGGCGAGTGGCCTCGTCGAGAGAGCAGTCGTGCAAGATGAGCAGGAATTCGTCGCCGCCGAGCCGGACGGCGGCGTCACTGCTGCGAATTCCTCCGGTCAACACCCTGGCTACGGTGCTGATCAACCAGTCGCCCTCGGCGTGCCCGAAGTTGTCGTTGGTGGTCTTCAGCCCATCAAGATCGACGAAACAGACCGTCAGCCGACCGCCGTCCCGCTTCAGCCTCGAGATCGATTTGCCAAGCACCATCAGGCCGGTACGTAGATTCAGCAGCCCGGTCAGTTCATCGAAGGTGGCGTAGTGTTCCAGCGTCAGTTGCGCGCTCTTGAGTTCGCTGATATTGGTGATCCCGAGCACAAGAACGGATTGGCCGGAAAAACTGATGGCGCGAACCGACACCAGCGACTCGAACACCTTGCCGCGCGAGTCGACGAGGACCACCTCGTGTTCGTTGACGCTCGCGCCGGCGCTGATCCCGGTGATGAAGTTTCGGTTGGCCTCGTGCTCGGTGCCCAGATAGGTTCGCAGAGTGTCGCTGCTGCTTTCCTCCAGCGGCAGCCCAAAGAGTTCGATGGCTTTCTGGTTGGCGTACAAGATCCGTAGCTGGTCGCCGCTGACCAGCAGCAGCGCGGTTGGGCTTGCCGAGAAGAGACGCTCCAGATCTTCTTCGCGATCGGCGAGCTCGTCAACGTCTCGCTGGATGCGCCGTGTTGCCGGAGCGCAAATGAAGACGGCGGTGAGCACCAGGACCAGCAGGGTGATGCTCATCAACCCGAACTCAAGCCACCTGGCGAACTCGACCTTGGCGTTTGCTTCACGTTCATAGCGGCTGACGATGTCACTCATGCCGCTCAGAAAATCAGCTTCATGTTCCTTCAGGCGAGCGATGCCTTCGGCGAGCGCTGTGGCGTTGCCGGCGGGCGACAAAATCGCCTGCACGGCGGCCACCATGGCCTCATGGTGCGGTTGAACATCTGCGAAGAGGGCGGTCACCTCGTCGCTGTTGCGCCCGGGAAGCCACATCTCGGCGTTGCCCGCCAGCAGTCCAGCGTGCGAACGTTGCCACAGGCTGAAGGCGTCTTCAAGTTCCTGGCGATAGCGCGAATGTTCATCGGCCGACTCGGCGGTGGACAGGTAATGGGTCAACTTGGTGATCTTCTGGCCGAGCATCCGCTGCCTGCCGGCAATGTTCACCACGCGCGAGTCGTACTTCTGGTCGGCGATCAGCACTTGCATGACGCCTTGCGTCGCGAGGGTCAGCATGGCGATCAGCGATAGCGCCATGATGTAGCGTCGACGCAACTGACCCGCCGACAGCATCGCCGCGCGGTTGTTACGAGCCAGGAGAGACGGTGGCATCTGCTTGCCTTTCGCAAGGGCCGCTGGTGAGGACGATCGGTCTCAATGGTCTTCCGCTGCGGAGACGTTCCGTGTCAGCCGCCCGCAAGGCGGTTCGCCGCCGCGGCGGGCCGTGCCGGTTCTTGTCGTCAGCGGTCAATGCCCGTTCAGCCCGAGAGCGATCTGGCCACGTCGGCGACGGCTCCCTGGAGCAGTGCGACGTCGTCGAGCGTGGTTTGCCAGTTGTCGAACGCGGCGCGAATCGCGGCGTGGCCATTCCAGACCGTTCCGGTGACGAAGGCGCGGCCGTCGCCCTGGATCGCGCGAACCGCCGTGCGATTGAGTTCACCGGTCGCCGCTTCGTCGCGTCCCCGGCCAAGGATGCGAAAGCAGACGATGTTGAGCGCTGCGGGATTCATCAGTTCGATGCCGGGAGTGGCCTCGACCCACCGTGCGAAGGCGGCGGCGTTGTCCACGCAGCGCTCGACGACCGCCCGGTAGCCCTGGCGACCAAAGGCCTTGAGCGCGCACCAGGCGGCCAGTCCGCGGAACCGGCGCGACATTTCGGGAACGTGCGTGAAGGGGTCCCAGCCGGCGTTGCCGAGGACGTAGGCACCGCCGGCGGCGAAGGCCTCGCGCAGGATTGCCGCGTCCCGGACGAAGGCGAAGCCGCTGTCATACGGCACGTTGAGCCACTTGTGGGCGTCCGAGGCCACCGAGTCGGCGCGCTCGATGCCACGGCCGAGATGCGCGAAGCGGGGCGATGCGCTGGCGAAAAGCCCGAAGGCACCGTCCACGTGCAGCCAGGCGCCACCCGGGTGCGCGTCGCGCAGGTCGGCAAGCGCGGCGATGTCGTCGAACTGGCCGGTGTTTACCTCCGCCGCGTTGCCGACGATGATCACCGGTCCGGCGACCTCGCGCAGCAGGGTGGCCATCGCCGCGATGTCGACCGAGCCACCCGGGGCGGCCGCCTTGCGCAGCTGATTGCGGCCGAGGCCGAGCGTCCCGAGGCACTTGACGGCGCTGAGGTGGATCTCGGTGCTCGATACCACCGGGATCGGTGGCTGACCGGCCAGCCCATCGCCGGCGGCGTCGAAGCCGAGCTGCCGGCCGGCCCATTGCCGCGCGGCGATGAGGCCGACGAGGTTGGCCATCGTCGCGCCACTGGTCAGCGCGCCGGCCCAGTCCGCCGGCAAGCCAAAGAGCTCCTTGAGCCAGCGCAGGACGACCAGTTCGGTTTGCGCCGCCGCCGGGCTGCTCGCCCACAGCCCGGCGTTCTGGTCGATCGCCGACGCCAGCCAGTCGCCGGCGAGCGCCGCTGGCGTTACGCCACCGGTCACGAAGCCGAAAAAGCGGGGCCCTGGCGACGCGGTGATGCCGCGTTCGGCGCGCGCGAACCATTCGTCAATTGCCGCGGCGGGGTCGCAGCCGGCTTCCGGAAGCGGTTCGTCGAGCGCCGCCGCCATTTCGTCCGGGGACGGCAGAGCAGCGACTGGGCGCTCGGGCAAGGACTGGAGAAAGGCGCTGGCCAGCGCGTGTGCTCGTACCAGCGCTTGTTCCGTTACTGCGGCGGCTGTCGAACTGCTTTCTGAGCGCATGCGCGAAGCTCCTCGGAAAGGGACACAGCGTAGGGTGGCGCGCCGGCGCGGGTGCGATTCCATCAGACGCACCAGCGAAAACGTGAGACCCTCGGCGGCCTGCTCTGGTCAGTAGGCGATCGCCTGGCCACGGTTGGTGGCGTTGCCTTCCAGCTGTGGCGTTTGCGCGAAACTGCTCTTCATCAGCGTTCGCATCTTGGCGATGACCTTCTTGCGCGAAAGCTTGTTTTGGCTATCGCGCATCACCTTGACAAAATAATAGGTGAAGGCGCCGTTGTAACGACCGTTGAAGTAGGCGTCGGCACTTGTCTGGTTGGCCTTGCAGCCCGTCCATAGCAGGTGGTGTGCGCCGGCGACGGCGGCCTTGCGGGCGCTGGCGGATTCTTGCTTGCCAGCATCCGAGGGAGCTGCGTTGAGCGTGAAGCCACGCATCCTGGCGGGCTTCTGGTCGAACTCGTGATCCGGCGGCGCGACGAAGCGGGCCTTCGGCGCGTGCAGACCGAATTCGGCGCCACGCAGGCCGGTGCCGCTGTGGCAGGTATCGAGATAGACTTCAAGCAGGACATTGGCCGGCAGTTGCGCAAAAAGATCGTGCAGTTCATCGTCGCAGATGATGTGGTCCGGGTCCCACGCGCCGCTCTTTTCGGCAATGTCGTAGGGTACGAAGGCTTCGTCCTTGCCATCGGGCTCGTCGCCGCTGGTGTCGTTCATCTGGGTGCCGTGCGATGACAGGCTGAACACCAGATAGTCGAGCTTGCCCGCTTTGGCGTCGGCGACCATCGTCGTCAGCCTGGCCATGATGTTGGCCTTGGTCGCCTGCGCGTCGGTGAGGGTGGCCATTTCACTGCTCGTGAAACCAAGCAGATCCTTGTACAGCGCGGCCATGTCCTTGGCGTCGTTGACGCAGCCATTGAGCGCGAACTGCGGATAACCGGCAAACTTGTTGATGCCCACGAAAAGGGCTTTCTTCGAAGCCATGGCTTGTCTCCTCTCAAAGCCGCAGAAAAAGGGATACGCGACGGTGCGGCATCGATCGCCACCGCATTGTGCGTTGATCATTCGCCAGCCGCAATGGGTTGGCCTTTCCTCGCTCTTCAGCCGGTCCCGATTGCCGATCGACTACCGCCCGCCGGAAGCAGCCAGGGGCGTCTCGTCGGGCTGAGGCAGACGACCAACGGCGACTTCGGGCAGCCGGTCGTCGCCGAGCATGACCTGACGCAGGCTGTCGTCAGCCCCTGGCCGCTGCGGCGCTCACTTCTTCCTGCCGCGGCCCAGGATCCTGCCAAGAAAGCCTTCGGCCTCTTCGATAACCGTCGCGCCGACGCCAAAGCCGCGACGGGCAATGGCATCGGCCGCGACATCGGTCAGGCTGATCGAGTAGCGCAGGTCATCCGATCGGCCGCTGACGTGCACCGGAACCGTGATCCCGACCAATGCCGTCAGCAGCTTCGAGTTCTGGACCGGATTGGCGGTCACCGTCACGCGCAGGGTGTAATCCAGGTTGTTCGACAGCAGGTCGAACTGGCCGCGCCCCAGCAGCCCGAGCTGTGCCGCTGCGCCTTCGAGGTCGTCGTTGCGCGCAACGCCGTCGGCGAGCGTGATGGTGCCGGTCAGGCGCGACAACACCGTGCGCTTGGAGCGGTCGATCTTGCCGGACTGCGTCCCGCCGCCGGTCAGGGCTCCCTTGACCTGGCCCAGCACCGCCGACAGGTCGATGCCGACCAGCGCATAGTCGCGCAAGGCGAAAGCCGCCGTTCCTGTTGCGTTGCGAGTCATCTCGGTCCGCGACCGGCCACCGGTGGTCAGCGCCAGCTCGATGTTGCCTCGTCCGCTCAGGTCGTTGCGGTTCCAGGCGTCGCGCGCCAGCGCGCCGAGTTCGACATTGGTCAGCGTCAGATTCAGGGCCATACGCTTGTCCTGCGCATCCAGGGTCAAGCCGCCGCTCGCCGTGCCGCCGTAGAGCTGCGCGCTCGCCGGCCCGATCGTGCTGCGGCCCGAGGCGCTGCGCACCCTGGCGCGGACAGCTCTGGCCTTGATGCCGCGCGCCTGCAGTTGCCCGATCTGCAGCCTGCCGTCGAGCCGCAGATCGCGCCAAGGCGACCAGTCGACGCCCGGATCGGCCAGCGCCGACGCCGGAGCCGACGCACGAGCCGGAACCGAATCCGTGGGGGCAGCCCTCGTGGCTGCCCCCGTTGTTGCCGCCGTGCCTGCCTGACCGGCAATGCCGCCCGCCACCTGCGGAGCCTTGCCAGCCACCGGCCGGGTACGCGGCAGGAAACGGTCCACATCGAGTCGCTCGGCGTCGACTTCGAAGCCGATCTCGGGTTTCCCGAAGCCCTTGATCTGGATGGTCCCCTTTAAGCGGGCATCGGTCGCGCTGGACGCCAGACGCAGGTCGATCCGTTCTTGCCTGGCATCGATCTGCATGGCGCCGGCAAGCGCGAGCTGCGCTTTTCCTTCCGGCAGCAAGGGGTCTTCAATGGTGATCTGGCCATCGAATCGCTGCATCGCCAGCGTCCAGTCGTCGATGCTCGCTCTGAGCGGACCCGCCAGCCGCGCCTGCAGCTTCCCCGTGCCATCGCGGCGGCGGGCGGTGAGCACCAACTGCTCGGCGCGCATCGACGCTGCCGAGCCATTGACGCCGTCGAGCGTGAGGTGCCCGTCAACTGACGGTGCGCCCGCCTGCGCGCCGGCCAGAGAGGCGCTGGCTTCGATCGCCGCACTGCTCATCACCTCCTTGTCGAAGGTGAACCCCGTGCTGCTGGCCGCCATCGTCCAGTCGTCGGTTGCGCGCTTTCCGTCGGCCCGGACGCTGATTTGCGCGGCGCTGATCGCCTCGCCCTGCCGCGACAGGCGGCCGGCGGTGATCGACGTGCGCAAGGGCTGCTGCTCGCGCGTCCCCGCGAAGCTGAGCTTGAGGTCGGTCGCGGCAACAGCCGACGCGGCCAGATCAAGGTCTACCTTCGTCGTCAGTTCGATCTCGCCCGCCAGCTTGTGCGAGGTCGATTCCAGGTGGCCTGCCAAGGAAAGCGGCAGGCTGCTTCTTGGCGCCAGCCGGCCGGTCTCCAGCTTGATGACCGACAGCGTCATCGTCTGCCCGCCGGTTTCGTCGCGGAGCGTGATCGTCGCGTCGCTGAGCAGCAAGCGACCGACTTCCCAATTCGCCGACTCGCCGCCGGCCGCGGTCCCCTCCGCGGGGTGTGCCGGGGCCTCCGGCGCGGTTGCTGCCGCGGGTTGGTCAGGCGCGTCGTCGACGCGGATGCTGCCGTCCCGGTGCCGGACCAGGGTCGCCCGGGCTTGCACGACGTCGATCGATTCCACGACGATGGCTTGGCGCAGCAAGGGCAGCAGGGCGATCGTTACCCGCGCCGACGCGAAGCTGACGAACTCCGCTTCGCTGCCCCGGACCGACAAGCTGCTGGCCGGCAGCGTGATCCCGAGCGCGGGAACGATCGAAAGCCCGAGATCACCCTTGAGTCGAAGCGTTCGACCAGTGTGCGTCTTGACCGCCTGTTCGATCTGCGGTTTGTAATGGTTGACATCGATCAGCGCGATGGCGATGGCCGCGGCAAGCACCAGAAACACCGCCACGGCGGCGATCATGATCAGGACGCGGCGGCTCGCATCTGTCATCGACCCTGGCTCCCCTGGCCCGCCAGCGCGCGCGGCGTGCGGTCGCGAGCAGCGTCGGCGGCGCGAGGCAGGTTGCGCGTAGCCGCCGCTCCGGCCAAGCGAGCGGCGGTGGCCTCGGCGAATGGCTGCGTCGCCCCGGTCGGCGCGGGGTGGCGGCCGCGATCCCCGCCCGCAAGCTGCTGTTCAGAAATCATTGACACCTTCCGCTGACGCTCGGCGCGATGCCGGACGGCCGTGCTGCGCCGGGACATCAGCGGCAGCATAGTGGCGAAGCGGCCCTGTCGACAAGGCCGTTGTCTGGCGCGCTTCGCTTGCCGTTCAGGTTGCAGAGGGCCAGCGCTGGCCGGCGCACCCATGCAGCAGGGCCACGCCAGGCCCTCACTGAGCGCCGGGCGGCTCGTTGCGCTTGCCCTTGAGCGCGGCACGCGTCGCCGCGAAAGCCCGCAGGCCCAGCAGCGTCAAACTGCCGCCGACGATTCCCACCAGCGCTTCGAGTACGATCGAGGTGAACGCCTTGAAGGCGCCGCCGACGGCGGCGACGGTGCCGGCGAGGTCCGCGGCGTGTTCGATGAAATGATGCACTGGCGGCATGCCGTGGCTCAGGATGCTGCCGCCGACCATGAACATCGCCGCCGTACCGATCACCGTCAGTGCTTTCATCAGCCGCGGTGCCGCCAGCAGCAGACCCTTGCCGATCGTTCGCGCCAGCGCGCCGCTCTTGTTGAGCAGGTAGAGCCCGAGGTCGTCCATCTTGACGATGCCGGCGACAATGCCATAAACGCCGACGGTCATGATCAGGCCGATACCCGAGAGCACCGCGACCTGCGTCGCGAACGGTGCGCTGGCGACGGTGCCCAGCGCGATGACGACAATTTCGGCCGAGAGGACGAAGTCGGTCCGGATCGCGCCCTTGATCTTGTCCGCTTCCAGGGTCGCCACATCGATTCCTTCATCGGCCAGCGCCGCCAGTTTCTCGGCGTGCTGCGCGTGCTCGTCGCTGTCGTCATGCAGCCATTTGTGGGCCAGCTTCTCGACGCCTTCTAGGCACAGGTAGAGGCCGCCGATCATCAGCAGCGGCATCACCGCCGTCGGCATGAAGCGGCTGATCGCCAGCGCCGCCGGGACCAGAATCAGCTTGTTCTTCAGCGAACCGACGGCGACCGCCCAGACCACCGGCAACTCGCGCTCGGCCCGCACCCCGGACACCTGCTGTGCGTTCAGGGCCAGGTCGTCGCCGAGTACGCCGGCGGTCTTTTTGGCCGCCACCTTGGTCATCAGCGCGACGTCGTCAAGGACCGTCGCAATGTCGTCGATCAGGGCAAGCAGGCTGGCTCCGGCCATCGCGGTCTCCAGTTCAGGGCAAGATCTGCCGAGGTCGCGGCAGCAAGCGTTGCAAGTGGTTGGTGGGTGGTTCTTGATGACCCTTGATGATTCCTGCTCGTCCGGCCCGGTCGCCGGGCGATGCAGGTTCATCCCGAGCTCAACAGCGCTGGCGACGCGCCTTGCCGATGCGCGATCGACCCGGCGCCGCAGCGTTCAAGCGACGGCAGTGTACCCTGCTCCGTGCTGTCGTGCGGTACGGCAGGCGGATCGGCGGCTGCCCGGAAAGCGAATTTCCACGCTCCAGGCGTGGCGCCACCTTGCTCGCCTTCGTCGGACCCCGCGACTAGCGCCCGGTCGCGACTTGGCGTTATCCTGCGCCTCTTGCGCTGGCCGCAATTCACTGACCTCGCCTTTCCGACTGGAGACCATCGTGCCTGCACTGCTTCCCCAACCTGATCCCGATGGGCTGCTCGAATACTCGGTGGTCTATACCGATCGCGCCCTCAATCACATGTCGCGGCGCTTCCAGGGCGTGATGAAGGACATCTCGCGAATTCTCAAGACGGTGTACAACGCCAGGACGGCGATCGTCGTTCCCGGTAGCGGCACTTTCGGCATGGAAGCCGTTGCCCGTCAGTTTGCCACCGACAAGAAGTGCCTGATCATCCGCAATGGCTGGTTCAGCTTCCGCTGGACGCAGATTCTCGACATGGGACGGATCGCTTCCGAGAGCGTCGCGATGGTCGCTCGCCCGGTTGACGAACAGCGGCATGCAGCGTTCGCTCCCGCGCCGATCGATGAGGTGGTGGCCTGCATCCGTGCCGAGAAGCCGGCTGTCGTCTTCGCGCCGCACGTCGAAACGGCCTCCGGAATGATCCTGCCGGACGACTACCTGCGCGCCGTCGGCGCGGCGGTGCGTGCCGTCGACGGCCTGTTCGTTCTCGATTGCGTAGCCTCGGGCGCTGTCTGGGTGGATATGGTCGCCAACGACGTCGACGTGCTGATCAGTGCCCCGCAAAAAGGATGGAGCGGCTCGCCGTGCTGCGCACTGGTCGCGCTCGGCGAGCGTGCGCGCGCGATGATCGACGAGACCAGCAGCAGCAGCTTTGCCTGCGACCTCAAGAAGTGGATGCAGATCATGGAAACCTACGAGAGCGGTGGTCATGCCTACCACGCCACGATGCCTACCGACGCCCTGGCCGCTTTGCGTGACGTCATGCTCGAAACCGAGAGCTATGGTTTCGACAGGGTACGCAGGGAGCAGCAGGAACTCGGTCGCCGGGTGCGCGAGTTGCTCGCCAGCAAGGGTTTCAAGAGCGTAGCCGCGGAGGGCTTTCAGGCGCCTGGCGTGGTCGTCAGCTACACCGACGATCCGGACATCCAGTCGGGCAGGAAATTCGTCCAGGTCGGCGTCCAGACCGCTGCCGGCGTTCCCCTGCAATGCGACGAGCCGGCCGATTTCCACAGCTTCCGCATCGGTCTGTTCGGCCTTGACAAGCTGCACCATCCCGACCGCACGCTGCGCAGTCTGGCCGACGCGCTTGATGCGCTGGGCGGCGAAGCATAGGGCTACTGGCTGCTGTGGTGTTCAGCAGCCGTGGTCGCTGCTCGTGGCAGCGCGTGCGTCGGTGGCCTTGTTTCGCGGACGCGTGACGGCATCGGATGTGCTCAGCGTTGTCACAGCGCGTACCGCAGCGACGATACCCGCCCGGGCGACGGGGAGCGAGGGTTCAAACGGATCGATCAGGGGCAGGCACAAGGTCTGCCCCTACGGGGCGGTTACCGGGAGCGAGGTTGGAAACGGCGTTGGTTGGGGTTTGGCCCGGTCGACGCGTGCGGTCTGACCAAACCCGGGCGCCCCGGGCCCGTTGTGCGCTTGCCTTCAGCTGAATGAGCTGGCATTGATCAGGAAGTGCGTCCAGACGCTGGCCGCGTAACCCAGCAGGATGGCCCAGCTCCACTTGAGGTGGGAAAAGAAGGTGTACACGCCGCGGGCCTGTCCCATCACCGCGACACCCGCGGCGGAACCCACCGAAAGCAGCGATCCGCCGACCCCGGCGGTCAGCGTCACCAGCAGCCACTGCCCGACGTCCATGTCGGGTCGCATCGCCAGGACGGCGAACATCACCGGGATGTTGTCGACCACCGCCGACAGAAAGCCGATCAGGATGTTTGCCGTTGTCGGGCCGAGTTGGCCGTACATCAGCTCCGACCCCATGGCGAGGTAGCCCATCGTGCCCAGTCCGCCGACACAGAGGATGACGCCGTAGAAGAACATCAGCGTATCCCACTCGGCGCGTTCCAGTGACTTGAAGATATTGTACTGGCTGGCACCGTCCCGCGCTTTCTGCTTCGACGACTCGCCCTCCAGCGCCAGCGCCGTGTCGCCGAGGTTCTGCTCTGGTGGCGCCGGAAAAAAGTGATCGCGCCGCTTGAGATAGTAGCCGTAGAATTTCAGCAGGCCGAGGCCGGTCATCATGCCCATCACCGGTGGCAGGTGCAGGAAGTTGTGGGCGCAGACCGCCATGACGATGGTGAACAGGAACAGGCAGACGATCACCCCGCCGCCATGGTGAAGGACCGCCTGCTCATGAACGGGGTCCGGCGATTCCTTGCCGACCGCCAGACTCATGATGAACGCGGGCACCATCCAGTTGACCACTGCCGGGAGAAATAGCTGGAAGAACTGCCCAAACTGGACAAGTCCCTTCTGCCAGACCATCAGTGTCGTGATGTCCCCGAACGGCGAGAAAGCGCCGCCCGCATTGGCGGCGATGACGATGTTGATGCAGGCGACACCGACGAATTTCCTGTTCTGACCACCGACGGCGATGACCACCGTCGCCAGTAGCAGGGCGGTGGTCAGGTTGTCGGCGACCGGTGATATGACGAAGGCCAGCGCGCCGGTAATCCAGAATATGGTGCGCAGCGAGTAACCCTGCGTCACCAGTTTGACGCGCAGCAGGTCGAATACCCCACGTTCGTCCATGGCGTTGATGTAGGTCATCGCCGCCAGCAGGAACAGGAACAGTTCGGCGAATTCGAGGAGATTGTGGCGCACCGCGATCTCGGCGGTGTGGGTGTCACCGTGCTGGGCGTAGACGACCGCCACCAGAACCCAGATGATCCCGGCTGCGACCATTACCGGTTTGGACTTGCGCAGGTGCAGCGTTTCCTCGGCGATGACCAGGCCGTAAGCGACAAAGAACACCGCCAGCGCGGCAAAACCCGCCCAGTGGCCGGTCAGATCGAGCATGGTGGAAGAACTCGCTTCGGAAGCGAGAACGGACCAGGGAGACAAGGTGGCCGTGCTGGCCAGCAATACCCGGGGGATAGGTGGATCATCAATTACCTTCCATCGATCTGTGATAAACCCGCTTCGCGCCATGTGGCGGGAGGACAAATAGTAACCCAATGGCCGATGCTTACCCAGCCGAACGGGTGTCCGGGGTTCGGGGCGGGTGTGCTGTTGCACGCCAGTGGCGGTACCGCGGCGTCGGGCGGACGTTCGCCAGGCCGTGAGCTGTGGCAAGATCTGGCACGGCGGGCGCCGCTGGCCTCGGTTCCTGTGCCCCGACGACGATCACTCACCCTGGAGAGCGCATTGCCTTCCCGCCTGTCGATCAGCACCGTCTCCGCGGCCAGCGCGATCCCGCGTGCGGCCTGGCCCACGCTTTGTCCACCCGGCGATCCGTTCCTGAATGCCGATTTTCTGGCGATCATCGAGCGCCACGGTGCGGCGGCGCGCGAGTGGGGGTGGACGGCTCGCCACCTGGTGGCCAGCGACCAGCACGGCACGGTCGTCGGGCTGCTGCCCCTGTATGTCAAGACCCATTCCCACGGCGACTTCATCTACGACTGGTCGTGGGCGGCGGCTTATCGGCAACTCGGCCGCCAGTATTATCCGAAGCTGATCAGCTGCCTGCCGCACACGCCGGTGGCCGGGCCGCGCCTGCTGGTCGCCGAGGGGCCGGCCGCGGCGTCGATTCGCCAGGCGCTGGCCGACAGCGCGCAGGCGCTGGCCGCCGGGCTGGGCGTGTCGTCGTGGCACGTGGCCTTGCCTGCCGAGGCTGATATCGCGCTGCTGCGGCGCGAGGGCCTGTTGATCAGCCACGACGTCCAGTTTCACTGGGTCGATTCGGGCTGCGGCGATTTTGACGGCTATCTGGCGACCTTCAGCGCCGCCAGGCGCCGCAAGGTCCGGGCCGAGCGGCGGCGGGTGGCGGACAGCGGCCTGCGCATCGAAACACGCCATGGCGATCAGATCGACCCGGCCGAGTGGCCGCTGCTGCACGCGCTGTACGCCGATACCTTCGCCAGGTTCAACAACCACGCTGTCTTCTCGGCGGCCTGCTTCGCCGATCTGGCAGCGGCGCTGGGGCGACGGATGGTCGCCTTCATCGCCCGCGACCGGGGCTTGCCAGTGGCCGTCGCGCTCTGCTTTTGCAGCGACGAAGTGCTTTACGGACGCTACTGGGGGTGCAGCGGCAATTATCACAGCCTGCACTTTGAGCTTTGCTTCTATCAGGGGATCGCCTATTGCCTGGAGCAGGGCTTGCGGCGTTTCGAGCCCGGCGCCGGCGGCGAGCACAAGGTCTCGCGCGGGTTCACGCCGACCGTCGTGCATTCGGCACACTGGATCGCCGACCCGGGCATGCGCGAGTTGCTCGGCCGCCATCTGGCACGGCAGGGTGAGGCTCTGGCCGACTATCGCGACGAGGCGGCAACGCATCTGCCATTTCGCCGCGATCGATCGTCGCTGCTGCGCTGAGCCCGCGTCCGGCGCGCCGCCCGGCCGCGGCGACTCACCGACCCGGGAAGCTGCACGCGACTTCCTTGCGTTCGCCGGTCAGGTGGCAGCGACTGATGGTCCGCCCGTCGGGGTCGAGCAGCGTGCCGGACCAGCCTTCGCCGCCGCGTTCGAGCACCAGGAAGCTGTAGCGGTTGAGGACGATGCCGCTGCTGGCGGCGACGCCATCGTAGAGCTGCCCCTGCGGACTGGCTCTTTCCTTGCTGCCGACGCCGCTTGTCCCCTCGTACAAGGGCGACTGCGGATCGGAAGCTTCGAGCTCGGTACCGCCGCCACCGACGATCAGCTGTGCCGGGCGCCCCGCCGGACGGTAGGCCGGGTCCGCCGCTGGCGAGAAATTGAGTGTCTGGAAGGCGTGTTCGTGGCCGGAAAAGACCATCTGCAGGTTCGCCGGCGGCTCCTCGCGCAGCGCGACCTGCAGTGCGTTGGGCTGCGACGGCGCGCTGAGCAGGTCGTACCACAGCGGCCGATGGGTGAACAGCCACGCCCGCTGGCTTGCCGGGAGCGATTGCAGCGCGCGCAACTGGCGTTTGAAGAGCGGCACATCGTCCGGTCGGGCAGTGGCCGGCAGATAGTCCTCGGCACCGGCGTTGTCGGCGATGATCAGCGTCAGCTCGCGGTCGAGGTCGATGCGGTAGGCGTCGGCGGTGAGATTGTTGGCCAGCACCGAGCGACTGTCGCTGCCGTACCACTGGTCGCCGCAAACCTGGTAGGGCAGCGGCGAGAGGAAGCGCATCCAGCCGTCGCCCGCACGATCGCAGTTCTCGTGATTGCCGCGCACCATGATCCACGGGGCCGCCTTCAGCAGGGGTGCCGCCGGGGTGAAGAAGTCGGCGTTCCAGCCGCGCCAGCCGTAGCCGACGACCACTCCCTGGTCCCGGACCGGCGCGCATTGGGCGGGGTCGTTGCAGTATTCACGGTAGTGATAGTCGCCAACGTGAATCACCAGGTCGGGGTGTGTGCGGGCTGCGGCCGCGGCGAGGCGCGGCCAGGGCCAGGCGCCGGGGCTGGCGCAATCCTGGATCGGCGGACTTGAAGCGCTGGCCGTCACCTTGATCCGGCAGCCGGTATCGCCAACCACCACGATGCGTTGCGGACTGCTTCGGGGCAAGGCGATCGCCTGGCCATCGATGCTCGCCTGGCGGGCTGCCGCCGGCAAGGTGAGTTCGCAGGAGGTCACCTGGAATTCCGGCCTGAAAGCCGGGTTGGCGCGGGCCTGGGTGTCTGGCTGCGCCGCTGGCGCGGCCTGGGCTCGCGGCAGCAGCGGGAGAGCCTGGCCATCGACGATGGCGGTCGGGCACCCGTCGTCGCCGGCAACGATCGCCCGCAGGCTGACGATGCCGTCCGGGCCCAATTGGGTCCAGCGATTGAGTGGCGAGCGCTGGCCGGAGGACGGCGTCGCGCAGCCAGCGACGACGCCGAGTGCAGCAACAAGCAGCGCGCCGGCGCGCAGCGATCGTCCGGCGTCGGTACGTTTCGGAGGGTGCGCTTGGTCGGGCAGGGGTGATGGCATGGCGCGTCTCGTGTGGGGGCAAGTGGCCGGCTGCGGGTGCGGTGTCAGGCTGCCGGGAAGCCGTCTAGGCCAGCGCGGCGGCGATCGCGCGCAGCGCGACCAGTCCGCCGGCGGTGATCGACACGCCCTTGCCGGCCGGCAATTGCGGTTCTGTTGGATTGATCCGGATCAGTCGCCCCGGCAGGCGCTCGCCCATCCTGCGCGCGGTCGGGATAGCGGTTCCGGCGCCGACTTCGATCACCAGCAGGTGTTTGACCTGGTGCAGCCAGGTCTGCAGGCGGTTGGCCTGTGCGTCGCTGCGTTCGCTGCGCCATCCCCAGTCGCCAAACATCAGGATGTTCGGTCGTGCAATCTGCTGGCAGCGCGGGCAGAGCGGCAAATCGGAAGTCAGCAGGCACTGTTCCTCGTCAAGCTCGGGAGCGAAGTCGTCGGCCGGCCAGATGCCGCACTGCTCGTCTTCGCAACCGTCGCTGCATTGCAGGTGGTGGATCGACCCGTGGCATTCGCTGATCCGCTCGGCGACAAAACCCGCCGCCTGGAACTGTCCGTCGACGTTGCTGGTGAACACGAAACAGCCGTGCGGCAGTCCGTCGCCGATCCGGCGCAGGATCTGGAAGCCTTCGTGCGGCAGCGTGCGCCGGTAGAGCTGCAGGCGATGGCCATAGAAACCCCAGGCCAGCCGGGGTCTGGACCTGAACGCCGCCGGGTTGGCGATCTGCTCGAAAGCGATGCGCGCCCTGCCAAGGGCAGGGTAGGCGCCCCAGAAACCCTGCGGCCCGCGAAAGTCGGGCAGACCCGAGTCGACGCCGATGCCGGCGCCGGCGGTGACCAGCAGCCCGTCGGCCTGGCGGATCAGTTCGGCGCAGCGCTGGTAATCGGCCGCCAATTACAGTCCCCGCGCCCAGGACGGTCGCAGCGGCGCGTTTGCCGGGTCGGCAAGCGTCTGCCGCACCTGCCCGAGCAGCCGCTGCTTGTCGGCGCCCAGCGTTCCCTTGAGGACCAGCCAGTTCGACGCATGGTCGCTGCGGAAGACCGTGCGCCGCAGTTCGAGGTGTTCGAGAAGGCGCTCCATTTCGAGAAACAGCTCGCGCAGGCTGAGTGGTCGCCAGCCGGGGAAGCCGCCGCGGAAACGCTCCTCGCCAAGCGGGAAACTGACCACCAGCGTCGCCAGATACTCGGGCTGGGTGGCATTCAGCAGGCGCGCCGAGTTTTCGGCGTGCCGCCAGGAGAGTTCCGGGCCGGCGAGGCCGTTGAGGATCATCACCGAGCGGGTGATCCCGGCGGCGCCGAGTTTGTCGAGCGCGGCGCGCGTCGACTCGAAGGTCTCGCCCTTGTTGACCCGTTCGAGGACTTCGTCGTCGCCCGACTCGGCGCCGACGTAGGCGATCGACAGGCCCGCGGCGGCCAGTTCGCGCAGTTCGTCGACCGACTTCCGGCGCAGGTTGCGCGGCAGGCAGTAGGTCGATACCCGGCGAACCGCCGGCAGGTGCACGCGGATCGCGTTGAGGACCTCGAGCAGCCGGCGTGTCGGCAGCACCAGCGCGTCGCCGTCGGCCAGGAAGACGCGCCGGACCTCGCCGCCGACGCTTTCGCCGGTGCGCCGGATGCTCTCCAGAACCTCGTCCGCGTCGCGGGCGCGAAAACGCTTCTGCGGCGCGGTATACATCTCGCAGAAGGTGCAGTGATTCCACGAACAGCCGTCGGTGATCGGCAGGATCAGCGATTCCGCCTCGCTGGGCGGGCGGTAGACGGGTTCGACGTAACGGATGGGGATGGTGCTCAGCATGGCGTTCGGGGGCTCGTCGGGGCTGGCGAACACCCCAATAGTAGCCTGCTTTGGCGCGCTTCGCTGCCCTCCCTGTGGTCCGGACGGGGGTTCAGGAGGGATCCTGGGCGGTTGACGGCGGATGACCCTCGGGTCCGGAGCGCACCAGGGCATAGTCGGAACTGCGCACCTCGCTGAGCAGCATCTCGGTCTCGGTGCTGCCGATGCCGAGCGACTCGAGGGTCTCGGCCGCCAGCCGCAGGCTGGCTTCCAGGGTCTCGGGATAGGCCTTGCTGGCGCCGGCGCGGAGCAGGGCGTCGCAACTGGCCAGGTCGCGGGCGCGGGCCAGGAGGTTGACCTGTGGCAACTGTGAGCGGATCAGAGACGCCGCGCGAACGGAGGTGCGCCGGTTGTCGATGGTCAGCACGACCAGGTCGACGTGCTGGAGCGATGCGGCAATCAACAGTTGCGGGTCGCCGAGGTCGCCGTAGAAGACCGGATGCCCCTCGCTGCGCCAGCGCGCGACCAGTTCGGCGTCGGTGTCGAAGGCGACAAAGGGAATGCCGCTGCTGGCCAGGATGGTGCCGACGGTGTGGCCGACACGGCCATAGCCGCCGATCACCACCCGCGGCGCCGCTTCGTCGCCTTCGTCCGGATAGCGGAAGCGATGGTGAACGCCGGCTGGCTCCTCGGCGACGCGCAGTGCCAGGCGGTTGCCGATCTTGACCAGCATTGGCGTGAGCAGCATGCTCACCGAAATGATCGCCACCGCCATGACGAACAGCGGGTCGTCGATCAGGCCCAGGGCCTTGGCGGCGCCGAACAACACGAAGCCGAACTCGCCGCCCTGGGCGAGCAGGAAGGCGACCCGCAAGGCAATGCTGCGACCGGTTCCGAAGCACCGGCAAAGGACATACAGCACGGCCACCTTGATGGCGATGATCGCGGCCACGTGCAGGGCGAAGCGGAAGGGGTGAAGGGCCAGCGACTGGAGGTCCAGCGACATCCCGACGGCGACGAAGAAAAGGCTCATCAGCAGGCCCTTGTGCGGCTCCATGCTGGCCTCGATCTGCAGGCTGTAGCGCGAGGTGGAGAGCATCATGCCCATCAGGAAGGCGCCCAGCGCCATCGACATGCCGGCGTGGTGCATCGCCCAGGCGGCGATGAACACGGCGCCCATGGTGGTCAGCAGGAAGGCCTCGCGGTTGTTCTGGCGGGCCAGGTGATCGAGGATCCGGGGCACCAGGTAGCGGCCGCTGAGCAGCACCATCAGCACCATCGCAATGGCTACCGCGATCTGCTGCGGCACGGCGCTGTCGGAGGGTGGCGAGCCGACATCGGCGAGCACCGGGATCAGCGCCAGCAGCGGCACCACCGCCAGGTCCTGCATCAGCAGGACGGCGAAAGCGGTCTGACCATGGTGGCTGGCGATCTCGCCCTGGTCCCTGAGCATCTGGACGACGAAGGCCGTGGACGAGAGGGCGAAACTGCTGCCGATCAGCAGCGCCGTCGGCCAGTGCGGCTCGAACAGCTGGAAATAGCCGGCGATGAACAGCGCCGACAGGATGATCTGCAGCGAACCCAGCCCGAAGAGAGTACGCCGCAGCGCCCATAACCGGCGCGGTTTCATCTCCAGGCCGATCAGGAACAACAGCAGCACGACACCGATTTCGGTGAACTGGCGGACGTCTTCGACGTTGGTGGTGACGAACGGTCCCATCGTATGCGGCCCGACGATGATGCCGGTGACCAGCAGGCCGAGGATCGAACCGAGTCCCAGATGCCTGAACACGGCGACCGCGATCGAGGCGACGACCAGCAGCAGCACGGCGGAGTCAACGAAGGACTTGGGGTCCATGGTACGTTCCCGGGAGTTCAACAAGGCGGGCGAACAGCCACATACTAGCGTTCTTTTGCGCTGTTGGCGCCGGCCCGGCGAGTGCTAAGATCACTGGTCCGGCCGGTGCCGCGCGTTCAGCGAGGTGCGAGTCGCAACCGTTTGTCGAGGAGTGCTGGGGATGCAGCGCAAAACAATGCTGATGGTCGGCTGCTTGATCCAGTCGCTGGTCCTGGCCTTGCCCCGCGTGTCGCTGGCGCAAAGCACGCTGCAGTTGCCGAGTGGCGACGCCGACTACCGCGAACTGCAGCAGGAGGAGCGAAGCGGTCCGTGCGAGCGTTGCGGTGTCGTTTTTGCGATTCGCACGCTGACCGGCGAGGGCAAGGGCCGGCGCGATCCGGCGGCTGCCGCACGGCGCGATCTCGGTGCCCCCGATGCGCATATGGTGACGGCGCCGATCGTCGGCACAGGCAGCGCGGTCAAGGACGACCGCAAGGCGCGCGCGCCGGTGCACCGCTACGAACTCACCATTCGCTACGAGGACGGCGGCTTCGCCTTCATCGAACAGAGCGACCAGCCGGCGGTGCGCAAGGGCGACCGGGTGCGGGTGGTCGACGGCCGCGTCGAGTTACGCAACGACTAGCGCAACAACGGGTACGACGACTCGCCGGCCTGGCGCTACTCGAAGTAGGCGCGCGCTGTCTCGAAGCGCTGCGCATAGTAGCTGGCGGCCAACTGGTCGATGCGCACCTGGCCGCGGGTCGACGGGGCATGGACGAAACGGTCGTCGCCGATGTAGATCCCGACATGCGAAAAAGCCGCGTTGCGGGTGTTGAAGAACACCAGGTCGCCAGGACGCAGATTCTCGCGCGGCACCGGCCGGCCGCGCCGCGCGATGTCGGCCGCGCTGCCACCGACCCTGACGCCGGCAGCCTGGCCGTAGATGTAGGCGACCATGCCGCTGCAGTCGAAACCGGCTTCGGGGTTCTTGCCCCCGAAGCGGTAGCCGGTGTCGATCAGGCTCAGCGCAAAAATCACCACGTTGGTCCCCTGTTCGCTTCTCGCCGGTCGTTCGGGCGTGCTGCCGCACGCCGCCAGGAGCAGCGACACCATGCCAGCGATGAGGAACTGTCGTATCCGCATGGTGCACAGTATAAACTGCTGTTTTCAGAATCCCGGAGGTTGCCATGCATCTGAGTGATCCGCGCCTGCTGCGCTCCAACTGCTACATCGACGGTCGCTGGGAAGCCTCCGGCGACGGTCGTACGCTGCTGGTTATCGATCCGGCCAGCGGCGAGGCGCTGGGCGAGGTGCCGCTGATGACTGCCGTCGAGACCGCGCGCGCGATTGCCGCCGCCGAGGCGGCGCTGCCGGCGTGGCAGGCGAAGACCGCCAAGGAACGGGCCGCGGTGTTGCGTCGCTGGTACGAACTGATCGTCGGCAACGCCGAGGACCTGGCCCAGCTGATGACTGCCGAATGCGGCAAGCCGATCGCCGAAGCACGCGGCGAAGTGGCCTACGGCGCGTCGTTCGTCGAGTGGTTCGCCGAGGAAGGCAAGCGCGCCTATGGCGAAAGCATCCCGAGTCCGGCGGCCGACCGGCGGCTGCTGACCATCCGCCAGCCGGTTGGCGTCTGCGCGGCGATCACCCCCTGGAACTTCCCGCTGGCGATGATCACCCGCAAGGTGGCGCCGGCGCTGGCGGCCGGCTGCACGGTGGTGGTCAAGCCGGCCGAGCAGACGCCGCTGACCGCGCTGGCGCTGGCCAGACTGGCGCATGACGCCGAGCTTCCGGCAGGGGTTTTCAACGTGCTGACCGGCGATCCGGTGGCCATCGGTGGGACCCTGACCGCCAGCCCGGTGGTGCGCAAGCTGTCGTTTACCGGCTCGACCGAGATCGGGCGCTTGCTGATGGCGCAGTGCGCACTGACGATCAAGAAGCTCTCGCTCGAACTCGGTGGCAACGCGCCGTTCATCGTGTTCGACGACGCCGACGTCGATGCGGCGGTCGAAGGGGCGCTGATCGCCAAGTATCGCAACACCGGCCAGACCTGCGTCTGCGCCAATCGGCTGCTGGTTCAGGACGGCGTCTACGACAGCTTCGTCGCCCGGCTCGCCAGGCGCGTCCAGTCGCTGCGAGTCGGGCCAGGCAGCGACGAAGGCGTGACGCAGGGGCCGCTGATCGACGCGGCGGCGCTGGCCAAGGTCCAGGAACACATCGCCGACGCGCTCAACAAGGGCGCGCGGGTGGTTACCGGCGGCGGCCGGCACGTGCTCGGCGGCACCTTCTTCGAGCCGACGGTGCTCGCCGACGTAACGCCGCAGATGCGCGTCGCGCGCGAAGAAACCTTCGGGCCGGTGGCGCCGGTCTTCCGGTTTGCCGACGAGGCGGAGGCGGTCAGGATGGCCAACGACACCGAGTTCGGACTCGCGGCCTATTTCTACTCGCGTGATGTCGGGCGCTGCCTGCGCGTTGGCGAAGCGCTCGAATACGGCATGATCGGCGTGAACACCGGCCTGATCTCCAACGAGGTAGCGCCCTTCGGCGGGGTCAAGCAGTCCGGGCTGGGCCGCGAAGGATCGAAGCACGGACTCGACGAGTACCTGGAGGTCAAGTACCTGTGCTTCAGTACCGTTTGATGCAACGCGTGCCGTAGATGAAGCTGCTGCTGGCGCTGGCCTTGCTCGGGCTGGCCGTCGCGACGCTCGCCTGGTGGCGTTCATTGCGCGGGCGGCAGCGCCAGCAGTTCATCGACACCTACCCCTACGGCAGGCTTCTCGACCAGCGCCTGGCGGCGCGCCGGCCCGAATTGAGCGCCGCGCAGCGGGCGCTGGTCTTCGATGGGCTGCGCGAATACTTCCAGCTTTGCCGCGAAGCGAAAAAGCGGCTGGTGGCGATGCCGTCGCAGGTGGTCGACGACGCCTGGCACGAGTTCATCCTGTTCACCCGCCAGTACCAGCAATTCTGCGCGCGCGGGCTTGGCCGCTTCGTGCACCATACTCCGGCCGAAGCAATGCGCCAGCCGACCGACGCGCAGGACGGAATCAAGCGCGCCTGGCGGCTGTCGTGCAAGCGCCAGGCGATCGATCCGCAAGCGCCGTCAGCGCTGCCGCTGCTCTTCGCCCTCGACGCCACGCTGGCGATCGGCGGCGGCTTCATCTATCAGCTGGATTGTCTGGCCGCCGGGCAAAGCGCTGGCAGTACGCCCTTCTGTGCCGGCCATATCGGCTGCGGCGGCGGCTGCAGCGGCGGTACCGGTAGCGGCGATGGCGGGGACAGCGGCGACTCTTCGGGCTGCGGTGGGGGAGGCTGCGGTGGCGGTGATTGACGCCACCGCCGGCGGCAAGCGATCAGCCAGCCAGCTTGCAGCGGGCGATCAGACGCCGTGCTGCCTGAACCACGCTTGCAGGCGCCGCCAGCCGTCCTCCGCCTGTTCCTTGCGGTAGCTCGGCCGATAGTCGGCATGGAAGGCGTGCGGCGCGCCGTCGTAGACACGGATCGTCGACGCCTTGCTGGCCGGATTGGCGGACGCGGCGAGGGCCCGGCGCATCTGTTCGACGGTGTCGAGCGGGATCCCCTGGTCGGCGCCGCCGTAGAGACCCAGCACCGGTCCGTGCAGTTCACCGGCGATGTCGAGTGCCTGTCGGGGGGTCAAGTCGCTGGCCTGGCCGACGATCCTGCCGTACCAGGCGACGCCCGCTTTGACCTGCGCATTGTGGGCGGCGTACAGCCAGGCAATGCGTCCACCCCAGCAGAAGCCGGTGATTCCCAGCCGCGCGGCGTCGCCACCGTGAGCCGTGGCCCAGGCGACGCAGGCGTCGAGGTCGCTCAGTACCTGCGCGTCGGGGACCTTGCCGACCACCTTGTCGAGCAGTTCCTGGACGTTGGCGTACTGCCGCGGGTCGCCCTGGCGAGCGTACAGCTCGGGCGCGATGGCCTGGTAGCCGAGCTTGGCCAGGCGCCGGCAGACGTCCCTGATGTACTCATGAACGCCAAAGATCTCCTGGACCACCAGGATCACCGGCCATTTGCTGCCGCTGGCCGGTTGCGCGCGATACGCCGGCAACTCGCCATCGCCGGTCGGCACCCTGATCTCGCCAGCGGTGAGGCCGCTGCTGTCGGTGACGATCACGCTCTGCGCGGCCACCGGTTGCACCGCCAGCGCGAAGCCGGCGCCCAGGGCGGTGACGATGAAGTTGCGGCGGCTGCAGGGAAGGGCAGGGACGAGGCTGTCGAAGTCGACATCGGTGGTCACGGAAATCTCCTGTACGGGTTATGGGCTTTGTGTATCATGCGACAAACCAGCAACCTGTGACCATGGAGAGAGCGATGAATTCACTTGGCGGCTACAACGTCGAAGACCTGCAACCCGGCATGAGCGCGAGCCTTGCCAAGACCGTTACCGAGGCCGACATCGTCCTCTTTGCCGGCATTTCGACCGACGTCAACCCGATGCACCTCAACGAGGAATGGGCCAGGACGACGCAGTTCGGCGGTCGCATCGCGCACGGCATGCTTTCAGCCGGATTCATTTCGGCGGTGCTGGCCAACAAGCTGCCCGGGCCGGGTACGGTCTATCTCGGGCAGACGCTCAAGTTCAAGGCGCCGGTACGGATCGGCGACACGGTGACCGCGACGGTCACCGTCCGCGAGGTCAACGTCGCCAGGCGGCGCTGCGTCATGGATGCGGTCTGCAGCGTGAGCGGCAAGACGGTCATCGAAGGCGAGTCGACGCTGTACTGCACCACCGGCGAGGGCTGAGCGATGGGCACGCCGATCAGCCGCTTTCCGGTTCCGGCTCTGGACGAGTTGCCGGACGATGTCCGCGACCGCATCGTCGCCGTGCAGGAGAAGTCGGGTTTCGTCCCCAACGTTTTTCTCACCCTGGCCCACCGTCCCGACGAGTTTCGCGCCTTCTTCGCCTACCACGACGCGCTGATGGAAAAGGAAAGCGGCCTGAGCAAGGCCGAGCGCGAGATGATCGTGGTTGCCACCAGCGGCGCCAACCAGTGCCAGTATTGCGTCGTCGCGCACGGCGCGATCCTGCGCGTGCGCGCCCGGAACGCCTTGATCGCCGACCAGGTGGCGGTCAACTACCGCAAGGCCGACATCAGCGCGCGGCAGCGGGCGATGCTCGATTTTGCGCTGAAAGTCTCGCTGCACGCCGAGGAGGTCGGCGACGCCGATTTCGCGGCGCTGCACGAGCACGGTTTCTCCGATCAGGACGTCTGGGACATCGGCGCCGTGGCGGCGTTCTTCGCGATGTCGAACCGACTGGCGAACATGAGCTCGATGCGCCCCAACGACGAATTCTTCCTGATGGGCCGCCTGCCGAAGTCCTGACCGCAACAACGCAAGGCCAGACGGCGGCGGACGACCGCACGCGCCAGCCACTGACCGGCTGGTCGGCGGTATCCGGATGCTGCTGATCGATAAAGCCGCTCGTGGTGACGGCGAAAGGGTTATCTCGTGCGGGTGCGCGACGGTGGCCTTGCCTTCGGCGAGCCGTGTCGAGTCTCGATGTTTTCCGTCGCGCGCGGCACCGGCGTCGGGTTGGCGCTGGTCTGCCAGGCGCGTAGCGGCCGGGTGGCCGGTGGCAACGGGGTGGGGCGTTGGACGCACCCACGCCGGGGCAGGATTCTCCAGGAGATTGCGCATGAACATGGACGTATCGAATCGCCCGATATTTCTGATCGAAGACAATCCGGCCGACGTTGATCTGACGCTGCGCGCCTTTGCCAAAAGGCGGCTGGCCAACCCGGTGCACGTGGCGCGCGACGGTGATGAGGCTCTGGCCTGGATTCCCCGGTGGAGCGCCGCCGAAGTGCTGCCGCTGCTGATCCTGCTCGACCTGAAGCTGCCGCGGATCGATGGTCTGGAGGTGCTGAGGCAATTGAAAGCCAATTCGATCAGCCATAACATCCCGGTAGTCGTGCTGACGACCTCCGAAGAGGACAAGGATGTCGAAGCGGCCTATCGCCTCGGTGCCAATTCGTACATCGTCAAACCGGTCGATTTCGTCAAGTTCGTCGAGGTCGCGGCGCAGGTCGAGATGTACTGGTGCATGCTCAACGCGCCGCCGCGCTGACCAGCACAAAGGATCCAGCGACGATGCATACCGTTCCCAGCCGCATCCTGTTTCTCGAGGACAATTCTGCTGACGCGGACCTGGGTCGCCGGGCTCTGGCCAGTAGCGCACCCGATACGACGGTCGAGATCGTGACCACCGTCGGCGCCGCAATCGAGCGCCTGCAGGCCGGCGCCGCGGATTTCGAAGCGATTCTCGCCGACCTGAAGCTTCCCGACGGCAGCGGCCTCGACTTGCTGGCGCACGTGCGCGGGCGAGGCTTGCCGTTGGCCTTTGTCGTCCTCACCGGCTCCGGCGACGAGGCGTCTGCACTGGCCGCGCTGAAGGCGGGGGCCGACGACTACCTGTGCAAGCACGGCCACTATGCTGACCGCCTGGCACGCGTGCTGGCGGGCGCGCTCAATCGTTTTCGCAGCGATTTTGCCCGCAAGGGGCGGCTCGTTCGCGTACTGTACGCCGAACACAACCGCTTTGACATCGACCTTACGCTTCGCCATTTCGCCGAGCACGCGCCGCTCTTCCGGCTCGAAGTGGTCGGCAGCGGCGAGGAAGTGCTGGCACACCTGCCGGAACATGCCGACGACGCACCTGACTACGATCTGCTGTTGCTCGATTACCAGTTGCCGGCGCTGAACGCGCTGGAAGTGGCCAAAACGGTGCGCGATCAGCGCGGGCTGGAGCTGCCGATCGTTCTGGTCACCGGCCAGGGCGGCGAGGATGTCGTCGCCGCCGCCTTGCGGCTGGGCCTCGAAGATTACGTGATCAAGAAGGAGCGCTATCTTGAGGGGCTGCCGGCGATTCTGGAGAGCGCGCTCAAGCAGGCGCAACTGCGCCGCGAGCAGGCGAGTCTGCGCCAGACCAGCACCCGCCTGGCGCATCTGCTGTCGGCCAGTCCGACGATACTTTACGCGCTGCGCGTCGATGGCACGCGCCTGTTGCCGGCCTGGATCAGCGACAACATCAGCCGGGTAATGGGTTTCCCGCCTGCCGAATGCCTGGCGCCCGGCTGGTGGACGACGCACCTGCATGTCGACGATCGCAACCGCGTCCTGAACGCGCAGCCTCGCCTGTTGGGGGAGGGAAGCCTGACGCACGAGTACCGCTTTCACGACAGTACCGGTGCGGTCCGCTGGCTACGCGACGACATGCGCCTGCTTCGCGATGCCAAGGGACAGCCGGTCGAAGTGATCGGTAGCTGGAACGACCTGAGCGCCGAGCACGCTTTCCGCGAACGCCAACGGTTGCAGGCGACGGCGCTGGACAGCACCCGCGACGGCGTGATCATCACCGACCTGACCGGCGAGATCATCAGCGTCAACCCGGGCTTCTGCGAAATCACCGCTTACGCGGCGAGCGAAGCGATCGGCAGGAATCCGCGCTTCCTGCAGTCCGGGCGCCATGATCGACCGTTTTACCAGGCGATGTGGGCCAGCCTGGTGCAGACGGGTCATTGGCAGGGCGAGGTCTGGAATCGACGCGCCGACGGGGAGATCTACCTGCAATGGGCGACGCTGAGCGTGGTCCGGGACGAACAGGGGCGTCCGTCGCATTACGTCGGCGTGTTCACCGATCTGACCAAGCTCAAGCGCAGCCAGGAGCAGGTCGAGCGTCTGGCGCACTACGATCCGTTGACCGGGCTGCCGAATCGCCTGTTGTTGCGCTCGCTGCTGCAGCACGGCCTTGACCGCGCGCAGCGGGAGGACGGCAAGACAGCCGTGCTGATCATCAATCTGGACCACTTCAAGGAAGTGAACGAGAGCCTCGGTCACGCGCTCGGCGATGAACTGCTGCTGGCTGTCAGTGCTCGCCTGCGCGCCCGGCTGCGCCAGGAAGATACCTTGGGACGCCTGGCCGCGGACGAATTCGCTGTCGTCCTGGAAGGCCGCCAGGCTGCCGAACATGCGGAAAGCACCGCGCGTGACCTGCTGGCCATTCTCGCAGCGCCGTTTGTCCTGGCCGACGGGCACGAAGCCTACGCGCGTGCCAGCGTCGGCGTCAGCGTCTTTCCTCAAGACGCGACGACGACCAACGATCTGCTGCGCAGCGCGACCGCGGCCATGCACCGCGCCAAGGATCGAGGCGGCAATCAGTACGCGCTGTACACCGGCGAACTCGGCCAGGGTGCGCTCGAGCGGCTGGAGACGGAAAATGCGCTGCGGCGCGTGCTGAGTCAGGGCGAACTGCTGCTGCATTATCAGCCGAAGCTCGATCTCGGCAGCGGCTTGATCGTCGGCGCGGAAGCGCTGCTGCGCTGGCAGCGGCCAGGCGTCGGCCTGGTGCCGCCCGGCAGCTTCATCCCCCTGGCAGAACGAAGCGGCTTGATTGTCCCGATCGGGGCGTGGGTGATCGACGAGGCGTGCCGTCAGATTCGCGCCTGGACCGAAGCCGGCCTGCCGGCGGTCAAGGTGGCGGTGAACGTCTCGGCGCGCCAGTTCGCGAGCAACGAACTCGAGTCGGTGGTGGCCGGCGCGCTGAGCCGCCACGGCGTCGACCCACGGATGCTGGGACTTGAATTGACCGAGAGCATGCTGATGGCCGCACCGGGCCAGGCCATCGAGCGACTCCTGCGGCTCCGAGCCATCGGCGTCGGCCTCTCGCTGGACGACTTTGGCACCGGCTATTCCAGCCTCAGCTATCTGAGTCGCTTTCCGGTCGATGAACTGAAGATCGACCGCTCTTTCGTCAACGATATCGTCACCGACCCCAAGGCAGCCAATATCGCCACCTCGGTGATTGCCCTGGCGCATCGCATGCAACTCAAGGTCGTTGCTGAAGGCGTCGAAACCGAAGCGCAACTGGGTTACCTGAGAAAGAACGGTTGCGACCAGATGCAGGGCTACCTGTTCAGCGCGGCCGTTGCGGCGGACGAATTCGCGCGCCTGATCGTCCAGGGCGCATCGCTGGCGATCAGCGACGCGCCGTCCGACGTGCGCACCCTGCTGGTGGTTGACGACGAGCCGAACATCCTTTCGTCCATCCGCCGGGTCCTGCGTGGCCAGGGCTACCGCGTCCTGACCGCGACCAGCGGACAAGAGGCGCTGGTGTTGCTGGCCAGCAACGAGATACAGGTAATCCTCTCCGACCAGCGGATGCCGCAAATGAGCGGTACCGAGTTCCTGGGGCGGGTCAAGCTTCTCCATCCCGACACGGTGCGCCTGGTCATTTCCGGCTACACCCAGCTCGATTCGATCATCGATGCGGTCAATCAGGGGTCGATCTACAAGTTGCTGACCAAGCCGTGGGAAGAGAGTCAGCTGCGCGAGCACCTCCGCGATGCCTTTGCGTACTACGAGGCGATCGTCAAACCGCGAAGCAGCGGCCAGAGAGTCTGAAATACGCGCCGCTGGCCGGCGCGTCGATCAGCCGCCGATGAATGCGATGAATGCGATGAATGCGAACCGTGCGGACTCTATTCGCGCAGCTTCTCGATGCGTTGCAAGCTGACGGCCGGGAGCCAGGCGGCAGCCTGGCCGCGCCCCGGAATCCGCACCAGCGGGGCGATTTCGAGCAAGGGCGCGAGGACAAAGGCGCGCAAGTGCATGCGCGGGTGCGGTAGGCTCAGTCGTGCGCTGTCGACGATCAGGTCGTCGTAGAGCAGCAGATCGAGGTCGAGCGTGCGGGGCGCATGATGATACTCGCGGCACCGGCCAAACCGGCGTTCGATGGCAAACAGCGCGTCGAGCAGTTGCTGCGGCGCGAGCGCGGTTTCGAGAACCGCGACGGCGTTGATGAAATCGCCCTGACCGCGGATTCCGACCGGCGCCGTGCGATACAGCGACGAGACACGTCGCAGTCGCGACGCGGGCGTGCTGGCCAGCGCCGCGCCGGCAGCGCGGACCTGCGCCAGGGGATCGTCGAGGTTGGCGCCGAGCGCAACGAAGGCCAGATGCGCACGACTCTGCGGCTGGCAGGCTGGCGAGGCTTCGGCAGCCCGTTCCTGGCTGTGGCGGTCCCGAACCGGCGCTGCCGGCAGGGCAGTCGCCTGTCCGCGCGTCATTCCTGAAGGTTGGGGGTTTGGCCGGTGATGGCCGGTGGGCGCCGACGGCGGCGGCGCTTTCTTGCCTCGCCCGGCGTTGGCGGCAACAGCATCGCCGCCCGGGCCTCGTCGCTGGCATGCAGGAATTCGGTCCACCAGACGCTGGTCGCCGGTTCCAGTTCGCCGGACTCGGCGCGCAGCAGCAGGAAGTCGTAGCCGGCCTTGAAGCGTGGATGCTGCAGGACGCCGTAGGGCCGCTTGCCGGAGCGCTGTTCGAAGCGTGGCTGCAAGGCCCAGATGTCCTTGATGTCGCCAGCGATGCGACGGGTGATCGCGAGCTTCTCGGCCTGCACCTCAAGCACCTCGTCCATCGCCAGGAAGAGCGCCGGCGTCGCCGGTTCGCCGCCGCTCTTGAACAGCTGCCATTTGGCCAGCACCTCGTGCCAGAGCAGGGTCGCGAACAGGAAGCCGGGAGAGATCGGTTTTCCCTCGGCGACGCGGCGGTCGGTCGCTTCCAGGGCAAGCATCACGAAGCGCTCGCCGAGCGGCTGTCCGAGAATCACGTCGAGCAGCGGCAGCAGGCCATTGTGCAGCCCCTCTTCGCGCAGTTGCCGAACACAATGCAGGGCGTGGCCCGAGGTGAGCAGCTTGAGCATCTCGTCGAACAGCCGTGAGGGCGGCACGTTGTCGATCAACTCGGACATCTCGCGGATCGGCCCGCTGGCCGCCGGGTCGATGGTCAGGCCAAGTTTGGCCGCCAGGCGGACGGCGCGCAGCATCCGCACCGGGTCTTCCCGGTAGCGCGTTTTCGGGTCGCCGATCATCCGCAGCGTCTTCTGCTGCAGGTCGGCGACACCGTGGTGGTAATCGGTGATGGTCTCGGAAGTCGGGTCGTAGTACAGCGCGTTGACCGTGAAGTCGCGCCGTGCGGCGTCCTCGGCCTGGCTGCCGAAGACGTTGTCGCGCAGCACCCGGCCTTGCTCGTCGGTTTGTGCCTTGTTGCCGGCGTGTTCGCCGTGATGGCCGCGGAAAGTCGTCACTTCGATGGTTTCCGCCCCCATGCTGACGTGCACGATCTGGAAGCGGCGACCAATGATCCGCGATCGGCGGAAACAGTGGCGTACCTGCTCCGGCGTGGCATTGGTGGCGACGTCGAAGTCCTTCGGCTTCAGGCCGGCGAGCAGGTCGCGAACGGCGCCGCCGACGATGTAGGCCTGGTAGCCATTCTCCTGCAGTCCCTCGACGGTACGCTGGCAGCCACGGCTGATCTGGTCGCGCTGCAGACCATGCTGGGCGAGGGCGATGATCGCCGGTTCGTTGGGGCGCTCGGGGCCTTTTCGTCCGAGAACGCGGGATATGAACTTGCGGATCATCGATCGTGTCTGGTTCCTGATTCTGCTCTGGGCGTTGGCTGGTGCTGCCGGCGCCGCATCATAGCCGATATTCTGTTCACCATCGGTCTTCGCCCGGCGATCGAGGTCAGCCGAGCAGACTCAGCACCGGCCAGCCGGACGCTTCGGCGCGGGCCCGCAGGGTCGGATCGGGGTCGACCGCGACCGGGTTGCTGACCCTCGACAGCAGGGGCAGGTCGTTTTGCGAATCGCTGTAGAACCAGCTGCGTTCGAAACTGCCCCACCACAGCCCCATCGCTTCGAGCCATTCGTTGACGCGCGTGACCTTGCCTTCACGGAACGAGGGAGTGCCGCGTGGCTGCCCGGTGAATTGGCCGTTCTCCTGCGCCGGAATGGTGGCGATCAGGTGCGCGATCCCCAGTTCGCGGACCAGCGGCGCGGTGACAAAGCTGTTGGTGGCGGTGACGATGGCGCACAGCGCGCCGCTTTCGCGGTGCTGGCGAACCAGCGCCCGCGCCTTCGCGCCGAGCATCGGCAGAATGTGGCGCGTCATGAATTCGCCGAGCCAGGCGTCGAGTACGCGGCGCGGGTGGTGCGCCAGGGGTTGCAACTGGAAGTCGAGAAAGACGTCGATGTCAAGCGTGCCGGCTTTGTACTGCTCGTAGAACTCGATATTGCGCGCTTCGTACAGGGCGCGGTCGAGAACGCCCTTGGCGATCAGGAACTGAGCCCATTCAAAGTCGCTGTCGCCAGCGATCAGGGTGTTGTCGAGGTCGAAGAGGACAAGATCCATCGTTGTGTTTTCGGGCAGGTCAGATGTTCAGCGAAGTCTGCAGAATTTCGCGCAGCAGCGGCAGGGTGACCGGACGCTGGTGCTCGATCGAGTAGCGGTCGATGGTGATCAGCAAGGCCGCCAGGCTGCGCATGTCGCGCGGCGCACGCGAAAACAGGTAGTTGAATGCTTCCGGCGGCAGGATCAGGCCGCGCGCCTGAGCCTGCTCGGCGAGCGCCGCCAGCTTCTCGTGGTCGCTCAGCGCTTGCAGTCGGTAGATCAGGCCGCTGCCCAGCCGCGTGCGCAGGTCTTCGCGCAGATCCAGCTGCAGGGGCGGTACGCCAGCTGCCGCGAGCAGCCGTCCGGTGCCGCCGCTGGGCAACCGGTTGATCAGGTTGAACAGGGCGATCTGCCCCTGCTCGCCGAGTGCTTCGACGTTGTCGACAGCGTGCCAGGCGCCATCGGTACTGTCCGCTGCGATCTCCGACAGGTCCGGGTCCAGTCGCGCGTCGCTGTACGCGGCCTGGCTGGCGCGCAGCAGATGCGACTTGCCGGCACCCGCATCGCCCCAGAGAAAGAGCAGCGGCTCGCGGTTGCTCTCTGCCAGCCAAGCGGCCAGCCCGGTCAGCGCCTCGCCGTTGCTGCCGGCGACGAAATTCTCGAAGCTGGGCCTGGCGTCGGGCAGCAGGTCGAGGATCAGTTGGCGCATTGGAGGGACGGTTCACGCCTGAGCGTTTGCGGTGCGATCAGCACGCGGCAGGGCCATTTCGGATAAGATTCGGGATCGGGCGGTCGGAGTGGTGCATTCTACCACTACGCGGCATCCGCCAGCCTTGCTCGGGACGCGCTACAAGATGACTCAGGAATCCCTCTCCTATCGTGACGCCGGGGTCGACATCGATGCCGGCGATGAACTGGTCGAACGAATCAAGCCCTTGGCCCGAAAAACGCTTCGCCAGGGGGTGCTCGGCGGTATCGGTGGCTTTGGCGCCTTGTTCGAAGTGCCGAAAAGCTATCGCGAGCCGGTACTGGTCTCGGGTACCGATGGCGTTGGCACCAAACTCAAGCTGGCGTTCCAGTTGCAGCGGCACGACAGCATCGGCATCGATCTGGTGGCGATGAGCGTGAACGATATTCTGGTTCAGGGTGCCGAGCCGCTCTTCTTCCTCGACTATCTGGCCTGCGGCAAGCTCGACGTGCCGATTGCGGCGCGTGTCGTGAGAGGCATTGCCAGAGGCTGCGAGTTGGCTGGCTGCGCGCTGATCGGCGGCGAGACGGCCGAGATGCCGGGGATGTATCCCGAGGGCGAGTACGATCTGGCCGGTTTTGCGGTCGGCGTCGTCGAAAAGTCGGCAATCATCGACGGGTCGACGATCGTTCCGGGCGACGTCCTGCTTGGCCTGCCGTCATCGGGCGCGCATGCCAACGGCTACTCGCTGCTGCGCAAGATCGTCGCGCGTTCGGGCGCCGATCTCGGCGCCGCTTTCGACGGCGAACAGACCCTGGCCGACGCGCTGATGGCGCCGACGCGGATTTACGTCAAGCCGCTGCTGGCGCTGATGCAGGCTCTGCCGGTGAAGGGCATGGCGCACATCACCGGTGGCGGCCTGACCGGCAACGTCCCGCGCATCCTGCCGGCCGGGGTGAAGGCCGAGATCGCGCAGGCGGCCTGGCACCGCCCCAGGCTGTTCGACTGGCTGCAGCACGAAGGTGGCGTTGCCGACAGTGAAATGCACCGCGTCTTCAACTGCGGCATCGGGATGGTCGTCGTCGTCGCCCGCGAGAGCGTGCAGCAGGCGCTGCAGATCCTGCAGCAGGCCGCCGAGCCGGCGATGGTCATCGGCAGCATCGCGCTGCGCAACGAGGGCGAGGCGCCGACCATCGTCGTGTGATCTCCAGCGTCCGCGGCCCATGGCTGGCGGGCACGACGGCGGTTTGCAGCGTGTCAGACCTTGATGCTGATCTTGACATCCCCGCTTGCTTTCCGCCTCCCTCTCTGCGAGCGCGTGTCGAGCAGGACCGGACGTTTTTCAGAGCGACGTTCGGCCTGTCTTCGCTCGACGGCGAGCGGCTGGTTTGCAGGCTGCGGAGCGGCCGGGGCGGTGGTCGGCGGTGGCTGGCGCGGCTGGTGATCGCTGAACGGTGGCGACGGCTCGCGCCGGGCGGCAGACAGCTCGCTGCCGACCATGGCCGAGCTGCTGACCGGTTCGGTCTTTCTGACCTCGTCGGTTTCCGGTTTGCCGACGTTGCTGACGAGTGGTACCACTTCAGCTGGAATCCTCATTGTCCTACTCCCGGTCAAGGAATCGCTGCCCGGAGAATTGGGCAGCCGTCAGGCAATCGGCAGGCAAGCGGGTCTACGGCAAACCACCGGCAGAACTTTAGCATCGTTCCTTGGAAGTCCGGAAGCGGCGCTGGAACGTCTGGTACGCGAACTTGTCTGCTGTCCTTTGCCTCGCTTCAGTCATGGCACTGTCTGTCCGGCGCGGTGGGTCGGTATACCCTGGCGATCGAGAGCGATCTGCGGGGTAGTATTTTCCAATTCAGGTATGAGCCTGAAGGGTCGGCGAAGTGATTGTCTCTGTGATGTAGGTTGAAGGGTTGAAAAGGTCAGTGTAAGGGGTTGCGTGGGTGGCGGGATGGCGGCTGTGGTT
>NZ_JAPUVQ010000120.1:0-4336 GCF_029255145.1 Accumulibacter sp. | reverse complement strand
GCGGGTCACGTTAGGCATCGGGGTCCAACCACCATCTCATTGCTCGACCTCTGCCGTTTCCACACACTCGTATTCTCTTTCATCATCCGGGGTGGCGCGAGCCGCCTCACGCAATGACCGTTAGTTCTGGCGTACCAGTACTGCCCTCTTTTCGCCCCGCCCGGCCGCTTCCCACGCAGACGCCGCGCACGATCTCACGGGCGGAGGTCACCGAGCAGCCCGAGGTGGCAGCGCGGCACCGCTTCTTCCGGCGCATCGCCCGCCGCTAACGCCACCGGTCGCGGCAAATTTCCATGGCCTGGCGCCGGCTGGTGACGTCTGATCGACCGGCCCGGAATCTGGCCGGCGGCGGGCCTGCGGCCTACCGGCCGGCAGCGTGAGAATCGAGCCAGACGGCAAGCCCCTGGCTATTCAGGGTCAGGTCGGTCGCGAAGATCTCCAGGACCTCGTCGGTCGGCAAGCGACAGCCAAAGCGCTTCACCTCGTCCAGCAGCAGTTGCGCCAGCCCGGCACGAATGCGCCCATCGCGATCGGCGACGGACCCGCGTACACCTCGGGCGATGCGAACATGCGCGTCGACCAGATCGTGCAAGCGGGCAGCCTGCGCCGCGACGTCCCCGACCTGGCTGTAATGGGTCAGACAGACGAATTCCGGCTGGTACCCCATCAGCAACTCCAGTGAAGCGTGCATCGCTTCCGGATCGAACTGCACCGGGGTCGTCGTCGGAAAAATGAACTGGCGACCGTCGGTATCGAGCTCGCGATACGAGAGCCCGAAGATGTCGCCAGTGAAGATGCCGCCGCTCTGGCGATCGACCAGGCTGATGTGGTGGCGCGCGTGCCCCGGCGTATCCCGACAGAGCAACTCCCGACCGGCGAGATCAAGCGTCAGTCCATCCGTCGCCGGGATGATTCGCTGCTCCTCGATCGGCAGGATCCGACCATACAACCGATCTACTTCGGCCGCGCCATAGACCGCCGTCACGCCGGCGATCAACCTTGATGGATTGACCATGTGTGCCACACCCCGTGGATGCACCACCAGGCGAGCATTGGCGAAGGCGCCCATCATCGCCCCCGCGCCACCCGCGTGATCAAGGTGCACATGGGTCAGGACGACGTAATCGACGCAGCCCGCGCCCAATCCCAGAACCCTGAGCGCCTCCAGCGCATGGACCAGCGAGGCTGCTGTGCCGGTGTCGACGATCACCACCCGGCCGTTCTCGACGATCAGGTGAATGGCCGCGTGTAGCGGCCGGACATAGCCCGCGTCCACCGCGTAGAGGCCATGCTCAAAAGCGCTTAGAGCCTGCATCCGTATCCGTCTCCTGCTGGTCAGGCAGCGATTATAATTGCCCTTGTCACGAGCTTGTGACACGCTGCCTTCTTTCCCTTGCTTAGCCGACGCGATGACGCATTTCTTTGCTGATGATGGCGAGAAGATCCACGTTCAGGTTTCCGGCGATGGATCGCCGATCCTCATGCTGCACGGCTGGACGGCCAGCCATCGCGAGTGGCTCCCCTTCCTCGACCAGATCACCCCGCACCATCGCGTCTTCCGCTGGGATGCCCGCGGCCACGGTGGCCATCGCCTGTCGCAGAACACAGTGCCGACCGTCCAGCGCATGGCGCAAGACCTGCGAAACCTGATCGACCATTACGCCCTCGACGAGCTGGTCGTCGTCAGCCATTCGATGGGCGCCTTGACGCTCTGGCAGTACATCGAGCAGTACGGCTGCCGGAACCTGCGCAAAGTCACTTTCATTGACCAGTCGCCAAAATTGCTCACCGATGACGGCTGGTTGAACGGAATCTACGGCGACTTCGATCGTGAAAGGTCGGCAGCCTTCCTGAAACATCTCGACGACGACTTTGCCGAGTCGGTCCTGCGACTGGGCGGGATGGGGCTGAACCATCGCGCCCGACAGAAGTACCAGGAGAACTCACCGGGCCTCGAGAAAGCGCGGCAGTGGCTCCGCGAGCAGGATCCTGTCCCGCTGATCGCTTGCTGGGAAAGCCTTGCCGAAGCCGACTACCGGGCGACTCTCGAGAAGATCGATATTCCGGCGCTGCTGGTTTATGGCGGCGCCAGCAATTACTACCGGAGCGAGACGGCACACTACGTCAAGAACCGCATCGCCGGAGCGATCCTGCGGATCTACGAAGACACCGACCACTCGCCACACCAGTGGGAGCGTGACCGCTTCGTCCGCGACCTGCGCGAATTCATCGATTCCCCCTGAGCCGACTGGCGAATTTCTTGCGAAACTTCGCCAGCTTGGGGCTGACGACGACTTGACAGTAGCCTTGATCGGGGTTCCGGGCAAAGTAGTGCTGGTGGTACGCCTCGGCGGCAAAAAACGGTGGCGCGGGCAGCAGTTCGGTCACCATCGGCGCGGTCCACAAACCCGCATGGTCGAGTTCGGTCATCAGCCCCGCCGCGACCTGCTGTTGCCCGGGGGTGTGGTAGAAGATCACCGAACGATATTGCGTTCCGACGTCATTGCCCTGGCGGTTTCGCGTCGTCGGATCGTGGATGGCAAAGAAGACCTCCAGGATGTCTCGATAACTGCAGAGTCCGGGGTCGAAAGTGATCTGGACCACCTCGGCGTGACCCGTCCGTCCCTCACAGACGGCGGCATACGTCGGGTTGGCGAGCGCCCCGCCGCTATACCCCGAGACCACCGACTCAACGCCGATCATCTGTTCAAATACCGCCTCCAGGCACCAGAAGCACCCGCCGCCGAGTGTTGCGATTTCGCGATTCGATTCCATGCCCTTCCTTTCCGCCAACTTGCTCAACTCCTGAATTCAGTGCCTATGAACTTCCGTCGCCTCCACACCCGAGTTGCGCCCGCTCCGGAAGTTCGCTCGCATCCGACCTGCTCACGCACCGAGCACGCTGTTCAAGGACGAGACCTCTTCAGCCGAATCCGCAAGCAAGGCACCAAGCGCTTCCGCATCGAACAGATCGGACAAGGAGTTGGCGGGCGCCGCGTCAGAAAGCGTTGGATCTCGCCATCCGTGCTCCAGACTGGCCAACCTGTTGGCAACAAAAAGCACGTCAGCCAGCGTTTTTACCGTCGCCACGACGCGATCGAGATCGTGCCCCTGGATGACCGTCGCCACCTCTTCAGGCAAACCCATGGCAGCCAGCAAGGCGTGTCCGATGTTGCCATGCCAGTCCACCAGCAATTGATGCAACTCGGCCCGGTCGTCGCTCACCTGCGGGAAGCTTGCGGCCCGGGATAGCAGGTAGAACACCCCGATATCATGGATCAGGCCGGCGAACATTGCTTCGTCGGGGTTGATCCCGGTCAGCCGGCGAGCCAGCACCCGGCACAACGCGGCGACGTGTATGGAGTGTTCCCACAACCGTAGAGAAAGTGCTTCGAAGGCGACCATCTTCTTGGAACTGAGCAGTTGTTCAATGGCTACGGCGAACGAGAGACCGCGCACGGCTTCCATGCCGACCTTGGCAATGGCGCCATTCACGGCGAGGATCGGTCGCCCCGAGCGATTCATCGCCACCGAGTTGGCCAGACGAATCACCTTGGCGCTGAGCAAGGGTTCGGCACTAACCAGCGTGCCCAGTTCCTCGATACTCAGCTTGGGATTCTTGAGCGCGTTGCGAACTTTCAAGGTGATATCGAGGAACGTCGGAAAGCAGATCGATTCGCCGGAAAGGTCGCGGGCGATATCTTCCAGCATGCGGAAGCTCAGCGCCCGTACGTCACTCTCCGGGAACCGGACCGAAACCACCAGCCGGGACGCGCCCAGATCCAGCTCGTCACCGTCCGCAAGGGCCTGCTCGACACCGTTCCTCAACTCGCGACCATTCACGCGATTGGGATTTCGGCTCTGTGCGGTCAGAAAATAGCGGCCATCGAGGAAGCGTACCGTCGCGTGGATCGTCGAAACAGAGGCATCATGCGGCAAGGCCAGCCGGTTGTCCGGGGTACGCCCGATGCTGCCGCCAGCCTCATCGAATTCCACTTCATACGGTGCCGGAAGCTTCTCGCCCTTGCACGAGAGAACGCGTAACGTCAGCATCTTGTGCTCCCCGCAATCATCTGTTGCCTCGCCAATCTTCCACCAAATTGAGCCCGCCCACCAGCATTCTCGAGGTCGATGCCGACCAATCGTATGCGGTAACCACGGAAACCGCGCCCTGGCTGACACTCGTCCCTGAAGAGATCAGCACCCGCGCCCCTAGCAGCCTGTCGGACTTCACGCTGGCCAAGCCGGCGCGTTTCACCATACACAACAATCAAGCCGGATTTTCGTGATTTTCCCGCTTTTCCGAGAGTTTTCCCCTCATTTTCCCTACTGTGGG
>NZ_JAPUVQ010000119.1:0-22607 GCF_029255145.1 Accumulibacter sp. | reverse complement strand
TGCCGCATCAAGCAATTTCGACGTATCGCCACACGCTACGACAAACTCGCCGAGCGTTTCGCTTCCTTCATCGCCCTCGCCGCATCCGTCATTTGGCTCGCTTGAATGTCAACACACTCTAGGCCAATTGCTCGATTGGAGCGCTCGTCCGTGGTTCCGTCTGGGCAATACCGACATCACTTTGCTGCGGGTCGTCGGGCTGATCGTTATCCTCTGTTTCTTCTGGTGGTTTGCCTCGTTGCTCGAGCGCAGCTTGCGGCAGATGGTCCGCGCCGGCAAGATGGTCAAGCTCTCCGAACCAGCCATTTTTGCGCTCACCCGCATCGTCCGCTATCTGGTGTGGATCCTCGGCAGCATCGTCGGACTGGCGTATCTGGGCTTTGACCTCGCCAGTCTGGCGATCGTTGGTGACGCGATGAGCGTCGGGATCGGCTTCGGCTTGCAGAACATTTTCAGCAACCTGGTGTCGGGAATTCTGATCCTGATCGAGAAGACGCTCAAGGTTGGTGATTTCGTCGACCTGCAGTCCGGGGTGGTGGGCAAGGTGACCGAGATTGGCCTGCGCTACACGCGGGTGACGACCAACGACAACGTCGACGTGATCGTTCCCAACTCGGAGTTCATCAACGGGCGGGTCACCAACTGGACGCTGGACGACAACCTGCGCCGCATCCACGTTCCCTTCGGCGTCGCCTACGGGTCCAGCAAGGACGCCGTCCGCGACGCCGTGGCCGCCGCGGCGCGCCGGGTCAGCGGGACCATCGACCAGCCGGGTCGGGTTCTGGAAGTGTGGCTGGTCAACTTCGGAGAGAGCAGTCTCGACTTCGAACTGGTGGTCTGGGTCGGTCAGGAACTGGCCCTGTCGCCAGGGCGAACGCACGCCCGCTACCTGTGGGAGATCGAAACCGCGCTCGGCATCGCCGGGATCGAGATTCCCTTCCCGCAGCGCGACCTGCACGTACGCTCAGGACGGCTGACGGTGGATCTGGCGGGTGCGTCGCAGCCGTCTTCGCCAGGCCAGGAATCAGCGGCGCGGTGAGTTGCGAACCGTTCGCGAGCCTAGGCTGGCTGCCTTGCATTCTTCGGCGTCATTGCCACATCGCGCGCATCCGCGCGGCCAGATCGAAGGCCTGCTGCTTCGCGTCGTGATTCGCCGGCGCCGCTTCTGGCGCGGGTGGCCACGTCAGCTGCTCGAAGTGAGGCAGTAGCGCGTTGCTGATGAAGCGCGTGCGGCTGGCATAGAGGTGGCGGTCGCCGAAGCCCGGCTGGTGGGTGATGTAGAAGCGCTGCGGCACGATGATCTCCAGTTCCTCCTTGGCGCGGGTCATGGCGACGTAGAGCAGGCGCCGTTCCTCCTCGATTTCGCCGGCCGAGCCGGTGGCCATGTCCGACGGCATGCAGCCGTCGACTGCATTGAGCACGGTCACCGCGGTCCATTCCTGCCCCTTCGCCGAGTGGATCGTCGACAGGATCAGGTAGTCCTCGTCGAGCAGCGGCGGCCCCGCCTGGTCGCTGGTGGCGTTCGGCGGATCGAGTGTCAGCTCGGTGAGGAAGCGTTCGGCGCTGGCGTAGGTAGTCGCCATCAGCGCCAGTTGCTCGATGTCGGCCTGCCGGATCAGCGCGTCTTCATGCAGTCGCGCCATTTGCGCCTGGTACCAGCTGCAGATCTGTTCGAAGGGCGCTGGCCACGGCGAGACGGCCGGATCGCTGCTGCTGATCAGCGCTGAAAACTCAAGCCAGGCGGCCTTGCCGCCTTCCGGCACGCGCTGCTCGGCGAGCAGCGCCCGGCCGGCCGCGGCGACGCCATTCAGCACCGCGCCAGCGGTCTTCGGTCCGATGCCTGCCACCAGCTGCATGGCCCGGAAACCAGCCAGCCGGTCGCGCGGATTCTGTGTCCAGCGCAGGATCGCCAGCACATCCTTCACGTGCGCCGCTTCGAGGAACTTGAGCCCGCCGAATTTGACGAAGGGGATGTTGCGCCGGGTCAACTCGATCTCCAGCCGGGCGCTGTGTTGTGCTGTCCGGAACAGCACGGCCTGCGCTTTCAGCCGGGTGCCGGCCTCGCGCCTGGCGAGCACCCGCTCGACGACATAGGCGGCCTGATCGGCGTCGTCGCGCACGGCCACCAGCAGTGGCTTTTGCGATGACGCTCGTTCGCTCCACAGGTCCTTGCTGTAGCGCTCGCTGGCGAGCGCGATAACGCTGTTGGCAGCGTTGAGGATCGGCTGTGTCGAGCGGTAGTTGCGGTCCAGAGTGAGCAGTTGCGCCGGCGGATCGAAGTGGGCCGGGAAATCGAGGATGTTGCGTACCGTCGCGCCGCGAAAAGCGTAGATCGACTGGGCGTCGTCGCCGACCACGGTGAGACCACGTCCATCCGGCTTGATCGCCAGCAGGATCGCCGCCTGCAGGCGGTTGGTGTCCTGGTACTCGTCGACCAGCACGTGCCTGAAGCGCTCGCCGATTTCACCGGCCAGCGCCGGCTCGCCGACCATCTGCGCCCAGTAGAGAAGCAGATCGTCGTAGTCGAGCACCTGCTGCGCCTGCTTCGTTTGCACGTATTCGAGAAACAGCCGCTTCAGGTCGGACTCCCATTCGGTACACCAGGGAAAAGCCGATTGCAGAACTTCGCGCAGTGGCGCCTGGGTGTTGATCGCCGCCGAGTAGATCGCCAGACAGGTCCCTTTTAGAGGAAAGCGTTTGCTTTTCGCCGAAAAACCCAGTCCATGACGCACCATATTGATCAGGTCACCCGAGTCCTGCCGGTCATGGATGGTGAACATCGGATCGAGACCTATCCGGCCGGCGTACTCGCGCAACAGCCGCGCGCCAATGCCGTGGAAGGTGCCCGACCAGGTCAGCGAGGGCGCGCCGGCCAGCGAACAAGTCCCGGCGCGCTGGGCCAGCAGCCGCTCGACGCGGCGGGCCATCTCGCTGGCAGCGCGGCGCGAGAAGGTCAGCAGCAGGATCCGTCCCGGGTCGGCCCCGTGGGCCAGCAGTTGCGCCACCCGCTGCGCCAGCGTCGCGGTCTTGCCGGAGCCCGCGCCGGCGATGATCAGCAGCGGGCGATGCCGATCATCGCCGGCGCCATCGTCGCGACCACCGATCCCGAAGGTGACCGCCGCGCGCTGCGCCGCATTCAGTTGCGCCAGCGGATCGCCGGTCGCTCGCGGCGGCGGCGTCGCCGCCGCTGGTTGGCGGCTGTCGTCCTTACGTTCTCGAAGCGCCCGCTTGACTGTCACCACGCACCCTCCGGTCACTGTAATTATCGCCAGTATAACGCAGCCTGCTTGCTTCGCCGGGCGGGGCAAGCTCAGCTGCGATCGGGTCCGGCGAAGTCCGAGAAGACGACTTGCGCGTGCGGAGCGAAGCTCAGGCCCGGCGTGCAGGGCAGGGTTAGCCGGCCATTGGCGATCGCCGGCGGCGTGCCGGTGTCGGCAGCGAGGCACTCGCAGGTCGCCAGCCCGTGCGCCAGCGGGTTGTGCAGCGCCGCCGCCAGATGCGCGGCAGCGGTGACGCCACAGGCGCTTTCGACGCTGCTGGTGACGATGCATTCGACGCCGGCCCCCGTCGCTCGCCGCGCCAGCGCCAAGGCGGGCAGCAGGCCGGCGGTGCGCGTCGGTTTGATCACCAGTCGACGCACCGGGCGCCTGCGGAGGACCTCTTCGAGGTCCAGCGTCGCCAGAGATTCATCCAACGCGATGGCGATGCCGGTGCTGTCCTGCAAGGCCTGCAGCTGCTTGAGCGCTGGTCGGGCCAGGGGTTCTTCGACCATTTCGACCGGCAAGTCGGCGCAGGCGTGCAGGAAGCGCGCGGCATCGCGCAGGCCCCAGGCGCAGTTGGCGTCCAGCCGCAGTTCGACCCCCGGCGGCAGCAGTCGCGCCAACTGCTGCAGGCGGCCGATCTCCTGATCGATGGCGGTCATGCCGACCTTCAGCTTGAGCACTTGAAAGCGCGCCGCACAGGCGGCCCGAAGGTCCTGATCGTGAACGGCGGCGACGCTGCCGAGCGCGGCGTTGACCCTGACCGTCGGCGACACCTCGCTGGCGCCGACCGTCCGGCGCTCACAGGCGAGCAGGTACGCCGCCAGCGGGAGACCGGCCGCCTGCGCGATCAGGTCCAGCAGCGCTGTTTCTACGGCCAGCCGCACTGCCGGCGTGCTGCCACGGGAGCCATGATCGATGGCCTGGAGGGCATCTCCGGGCTGTCGGCCGATCAGGCTGTGGGTCTGCCTCCGCAAACGCAGCGCGGTGTCCGCCGGGCATTCCGCGGCATTCCCCGGAAGCGGCGCGCAGTCACCGTAACCAGTGGCGCCGTCCGCCGTATCGAGGCGCAGCAGCCAGCCTTCGCGTTGCCTGAAACCACCGGCGGCGGTGAGCCAGCTTGCGCGTAGGGGCAGGCAGTAATGATGGACGCTGGCCGAGCGGATCTTCATCGCGGTGTTGAGCGCGTCGTACTGTTCTGGCTTGCGCAGCGTTCAGCAGCGCACGGCCATGGTGCGCAGCGCTTGCTGCTCAGGGCCGTCGCCGGTATTTCGCGAAATCCGGGGCCCGCTTTTCGAGCCAGGCATTGCGGCCCTCCTGGCCTTCTGCGGTCATGTAGAACAGCCCGGTGGCGTTGCCGGCGAGTTCCTGGATTCCGGCCAGGCCGTCTGTATCGGCGTTGAAACCGGCCTTGATCATGCGCAGCGCCATCGGCGACAACTGCAGCATCTCGCGGCACCAGCGAACGGTTTCCTCCTCCAGTTCGGCCAGCGGTACGACGGTATTTACCAGCCCCATCGCCAGCGCCGCCCGCGCGTCGTACTGACGGCAAAGCAGCCAGATCTCCTTGGCTCGTTTGAGGCCGATGGTGCGTGCCATCAGGCCGGCGCCGAGGCCGGCGTCGAAGCTGCCGACGCGTGGACCGGTCTGGCCGAAACGGGCGTTGTCGGCGGCGATCGTCAGGTCGCAGACCAGATGCAGGACGTGTCCGCCACCGATGGCGTATCCGGCGACCATTGCCACCACTGGTTTCGGGCAGCGGCGAATCTGCATCTGCAGGTCGAGGACGTTGAGGTGCGGCATACCGGATTCGTCGTGGTAGCCGCCGTCGTCGCCGCGAACGGTTTGGTCACCACCCGAGCAGAAAGCCTGGTGTCCGGCGCCGCCGAGGATGATGACGCCGACCTCGGGGTCGAATTGCGCCTGGTGGGTGGCGTCGATCAGCTGCTCGATGGTTTCCGGTCGAAAGGCATTGCGTCGTTCGGGTCTATTGATGACAATGCGGGCGATGCCTGCGGCGAAGTCGTAAAGAATGTCGGAGTAGGCCTTGCCGGCCGCGCGCGGCTGCCAGTCGAGAGCGGAGCGAATCATCTGAGGGGTCTCAATGAGAGGTGACGGCGGGCAGTATAGCCGTTGCCGATGACCAACTGACGATCGCCCGCAGACTGCTGACCACGACCTGGGACCGGGAGGCGATGGCCTCGGGCGCTAATCGCTTTTGAGGCGGGAGGGTGAGATGCATCGCAGGATTCTTGCTGGTGATCGACTGATCGCAGCCTTCCTCGCCGGTTGCGCGCTGTTCAATTATCCACTGCTGTCGCTGTTCGACCGGCCTGACGAGGTCTTCGGCATTCCACTGGTCTACGCCTACATCTTTGCTGCCTGGGCGCTGGTCATTGGCTTGATGGCCTGGGCTGTCGAACGGCGTTTCAAGTAGTCGGGCCATGCTTGAAGCCCCGGTAATCATCGCCACCTCGCTGCTCTACCTCGGGACGCTGTTTGCGGTCGCCTGGTGGGGCGACAAGCGCGCCGATCAGGGGCGCTCGATCATCGCCAACCCGACCATCTATGCCCTGTCGATGGCGGTCTACTGCACCACCTGGACCTTCTATGGCAGCGTCGGGCGTGCCGCGGTATCGGGAATCGGCTTCCTGCCGGTGTACCTGGGTCCAACGCTGGTGATGGCGCTGGGCTGGATCGTGCTGTTGAAGATGATTCGCATCGTCAAGGCCAACCGCATCACGTCGATCGCCGACTTCATCTCCTCGCGTTATGGCAAGAGCCATGGCCTCGGTGGCCTGGTGACGATCATTGCCGTGATCGGGATCATTCCCTACATCGCGCTGCAACTCAAGGCAGTGTCGAGTACCGTCAGCCTGTTGCTGAGTTATCCGGAAATCGTCATGCCGCATCGCAGCGCGACGATGTCGGTGGGGGCCGACATCAGTTTCTACATTGCGCTGATCCTGGCGGCGTTCACCATCGTCTTTGGTACCCGCCATCTCGATGCCACCGAACGCCACGAAGGGATGGTCGCGGCGATTGCCCTCGAGTCCGGCGTCAAGCTGGTCGCCTTTCTGGCCGTCGGCATCTTTGTCACCTACGGTATCTACGATGGCTTCGGCGACATTTTCGACCACGCTGAGGCCAATCAGAAGCTGCAACGCCTGATGACCGCGATTCCGTCCGGCAAGGGCTATACCAGCTGGTTTTCGCTGGTCGTCCTGTCGGGCCTGGCCGTCCTCTTCCTGCCACGGCAGTTTCAGGTCGCCGTCGTCGAGAACGTCAACGAGGCGCACCTGAAGCGGGCGGCGTGGCTGTTTCCGCTGTACCTCTTGCTGATCAATATCTTCGTGCTGCCGATCGCTCTCGGTGGCCTGCTGCATTTCTCGGGGCAGGGCGTCGATGCCGATACCTTCGTCCTGACCTTGCCGATGTCGCAACGGCAGGAGGGTCTGGTGTTGCTGGTCTTCATCGGCGGCCTGTCGGCGGCAACCGGCATGGTCATCGTCGAAACCATCGCGCTGTCCACGATGGTCTGCAACGACCTGGTGATGCCTCTGCTGCTGCGCCACAACCGCTCGGCGATCGAAGACGCGAAGGACCTCTCGGGTCTGCTGCTCGGCATTCGCCGCGGCGCCATCGTCGTCATCCTGCTGCTCGGCTACCTGTATTTCCGATTGGCGGGTGAGGCCTATGCGCTGGTCGCGATCGGGCTGATCAGTTTCTCGGCCGTCGCCCAGTTCGCGCCGGCGCTGATCGGCGGCATGTACTGGCGAGGCGGTACCCGCGGCGGCGCGCTGGCCGGGCTGTCCGCCGGCTTTGTGGTCTGGGGTTACACCTTGCTGTTGCCGTCATTCGCCAAGTCCGGCTGGCTTCCCGGTGATTTCCTGGCACAGGGATTCTTCGGGATCGAGCTGCTGCGGCCGCAGCAGCTCTTCGGCCTCACTGGCATGGACGAGATATCGCATTGCCTGTTCTGGAGTTTTCTTGCCAATATCGGCGCTTACGTCGGGGTATCGCTGCTGCGGCCGCCGATGGTCGCCGAGGCGACCCAGGCAACCTTGTTTGTGGACGCGCTGAGCGAAACCGGACAGGGTGGCGCGGTATTGTGGCGGGGGCGCGCGCAAGTCAGCGACCTGCAGGAACTGGTCGGACGCTTTCTCGGGCCGGCGCGCGCGCAATCGGCCTTCGCTGCCTTCGCCCGCCGACGGGGAAGCCAGGGCGGCGGCGACGAGGTAACGCCCGAGGCCGACGCCAAGCTGGTGCAGTTCGCCGAATCGCTGCTCGCTGGCGCCATCGGCAGCGCTTCGGCAAGGGTGATGGTCGCCTCGGTGGCCAAGGAGGAACCGTTGAGCATCGAAGAGGTGATGCATATCCTCGACGAAGCTTCGCAATTGCGCACCTACAGCCGCGAGCTCGAGCGCAAGTCACGCGAGCTTACCGCGGCAACCCTGGAACTGCAGGCCGCCAACGAGCGCCTCCAGGAGCTCGACCGGGTCAAGGACGACATCATGTCGTCGGTGACGCACGAGTTGCGCACACCGTTGACCTCGATCCGCGCCTTCTCGGAGTTGCTGCGCGACGATCCGAAGATGCATCTCGCCGATCGCGAGCGCTTTCTCGGGCTGATCGTCAGCGAGACCGAGCGTTTGACGCGGCTGATCAACCAGACCCTCGACCTGGCGAAAATTGAGTCCGGCAGGGCCGACTGGAATGGTTGCGAGCTCGACCTGAAGGAGGTCATCGAACAGTCGATCGCCGCAATCAGCCAGTTGGTTCGCGAGAAAGAGGCGCACGTCGAGGTCGATCTGCCCGATAATCTGCCACTGATTCTCGCCGACCGGGATCGGCTGATCCAGGTCATGCTGAATCTGCTGTCGAACGCCGTAAAGTTCCTGAAGCCCGGCAGCGGCCGGATTCGCGTCACGCTGAGTCTGCACGCGGACGGACTGCAAGTCAGCGTGGTGGACAACGGGCCCGGCATTCGTCCGGCAGACCAGCAGCTGATCTTCGAGAAGTTTCGCCAGGTCGGCGACACGATGACCGCCAAGCCGTCGGGTACCGGTCTGGGGCTGCCAATCAGCCGCCGGATCGTCGAGCACTTCGGCGGCAGACTATGGGTGGAAAGCGTGGAGGGCGAGGGCGCCACGTTTAGTTTCAGCTTGCCATTTGCGCACGCACAGCAACAAGCGGTGGCGTAGTCCGGGGACGCATGGTTCGTTTGGTGAAGGTTATTCATGAGCGGAGTGTTGATGAGCAAGAAAATTCTGATTGCCGACGACGAGCAAAACATCGTCATTTCGATCGAGTTTCTGCTGCGCCGGGAGGGTTTCGAAGTGTTGGTTGCCGGCAATGGAGAAGAGGCGCTGGCGATTGTTCGCGCCGAGCGACCGGATCTCGTCCTGCTCGACGTGATGATGCCCAAGATGAATGGTTTCGATGTTTGCCAGGCCTTGCGTGCCGACCCCGAGCTGAGCGCCACGCGCATCTTGATGCTGACCGCCAAGGGACGTGACACCGAAGTCAGCAAGGGCCTTGGCCTCGGTGCCGACGGCTACATGACCAAGCCGTTTTCCACCAAGGAGCTGCTCGCCGAGGTGCGAAAGCTCCTGGAGACGTAGATGCAGTGGCCGCGCAAGCTGGTCCGGGCGGCGACGTTCGCCTGCCTGTTTGTGTTGCTGGTGGTGCTGTCGACGGCCGCCCTGATGGTCGCCACCGCGGCGGGCGAAGGCGCTGGCGGGCACTGGTCTGGGGAGCGGGTCGCCGTCCTGCTGGTGTTGACGCTGACGTTTTCCGTGGTGGCTTGCTGGATAGTCGCTAGGGCCTATGCGCGCCATGTCAATGCGCCCCTGCGGATGGCCGAAGACCTGGCGGCAATGACCGCCCACAGTGGTCTGCGCCTGCCGGATCCGGCGACCGAAGAGCTGCGCGCGCTGGCACAGGCGGCGAATCACCTGCTGGCCGCCCGCGATGCCTTGGAGAGTGATGTCGCCGAGCGCGTGCGCGAAGCGCGCGCGTCGCTCGAACAGGAACGGAGCCGGTTGGCCGCGCTGATGGCCGACCTGAGCCAGAGTGTGGTGGTCTGCAATCTCGATGGCCGAGTGCTGCTCTATAACCAGCGGGCCAAGCAGGCGCTGTCGCCCGGGAGCGATGGCAGCAATGCCGAATTGCTCGGACTCGGACGTTCGATCTACAGGGTCTTCGACAGGGCGCTCATCGAGCATGCCCTGGAGCGCCTGCAGCCGGTCGCCGGCGACGAGGCGAGAGACGGCAGGCAAGGCATCGGCTCGGCGCAGTTCGTCACCGCCACCCGCGCCGGACGCCTGCTGCGCGCCCACATGTCGCCGGTGCTGGGCGGCGATGGTCAGCCCGGAGCGCTGGTTGGCGACCTCTCGGTGACCGGTTTCGTGCTGGTTCTCGAAGACGTGACGCAGACCAACGAACGGCACGCGCGCCGCGACGAGTTGATCCAGTCGCTGATCGAAGGGGGACGGGGTCCGCTGGGCAGCCTGCGCGCGGCAGCCGAAATGCTCTCCGATTTCTCGGACATGGCGCCCCGTCAGCGGGATCGCTTCCTGGGGGTCATTCGCGACGAGGCAGGCGCGCTGTCGACGCAGTTCGAGAAAGCGGCGGCGGCGTTTTCCAACGACTTGCGCGAGCGTTGGCTGCTCGAGGAAATTCTCGGCGTAGAACTCCTCGCCGTCGCGGCACGACGGATTGGCGAGCAGCGCCGCGGCGAGCATCGACCGCTGGCGGTGAAAACCGAGAGCGTCGATGACAGCCTGTGGTTGCGCGTGGACAGCTTTGGACTGCTGCAAGCCTTGCGCTATCTGGCCTTGCGCTTGCAGGACGAGTACGAGGTGCGCGACGTGCGTCTGTCACTGCAGCGCCACGGCCATCTGGCGCAGCTCGACCTGTACTGGGTCGGCACCTTCATGAACAACGAAGCGGCGATGAGCTGGCTGCAGGATCCGATGAGTATCGACGGCGAATCGTCGCCGCTCAGCGTGGTTGACGTAATCGAGCGCTGCAACGGCGAGATCTGGTTCCAGCGCGAACGCGTTTCCCACCGTGCTTTCTTTCGGACCATGCTGCCGGCCGGCGAGGCGCCCAAGGATCTGCCGCGGGCGATCATCCCCGCGGCTGACGGCGAGCGCCCCGAATTCTATGACTTCGATATCTTTCGCTGGTCGGCGGGCAGTCATGAGCTGGATGATCGACCGCTCGCCGAGTTGTCGTACACCGTCTTCGATACCGAGACCACCGGCCTGCAGCCTTCCGCAGGCGACGAGATTATCCAGATCGGTGCGACGCGAATCGTCAACCGTCGTCTGCTACGCCACGAATGCTTCGACCAGCTGATCGACCCGCGTCGGCCGCTGTCGCAGCAATCCGTGAAGGTGCACGGCATCACCCGCGATCTGCTCGCCGGGCAGCCGGTGATTACGGTCGTTCTGCCCACCTTCCACGCCTTCTGCGCCGACACGGTGATGGTCGGCCACAACGCCGCTTTCGACATGCGTTTCCTGCAACTCAAGGAGCGGCAGAGCGGCGTGCGTTTCGACCACCCGGTGCTCGACACCCTGCTGCTGTCGGCGGTATTGCACCCCAACCAGAGTACGCACCGGCTGGAAGCGATCGCCGAGCGCCTCGGGGTCTCGGTATTCGGACGCCATACGGCGCTTGGCGACGCGATGGTGACCGGGGAGGTCTTCCTGAAGATGCTGCCGCTGCTGGCTGAAATGGGGATCACCACCCTGAGACAAGCGCGCGAAGCCAGCGAGAGGACCTACCATGCCCGACTCAAGTACTGAGCAGCTCGCACGCGCGACGCCGTTCTCGCCGTATGTCGCGCTTCGCCATCTGGTACGCAGTGTGCCCCTGACGGTCGGTCCGTCGACCAGTGTGCGCGACACCTTGCTGCTGCTCGACAGGACTCATGGCGATGCGGTCGTGGTGGTTGATGAGCAGAGCCGGGTGCCGCTGGGAATCATCACCCTGCACGACGTCCTGCGGCGGGTGGCGATCGAGGCTGGCGATCTGCAAGCGCCGATTGCCGCCGTGATGACTGGTGGCCTGATCACCGTTCCCGCGGACAGTACCGCGCATCAGGCGAGCGTGGTGATGGTCCGTCGCGGGGTGCACCATCTGGTACTGATCGAGGCCGACGGCAGCTATTTCAATGTCGTTTCACAGTCCGATCTCTACACGCTGCCGGGCGCGCAAGGGAGCGACCTGGTGACCGCCATTCTCGCCGCGCGCGACCTGTCGACGCTGGTCACCTTGGCCGGCGAAATCCGCGCGCTGGTTGGTCGCCTGGTGGCCGATCGGGTGAGCGCCGACGCGCTCTGCAACCGACTCTCGTCGCTCAACGATCTGCTGACCCTGCAGGTGATCGAACTGGTCGCCGGCCAGTTCGATCTGCCGTACGTGCAATGGTGTTGGCTGGTGTTTGGCTCGGAGGGTCGGCTCGAGCAGACGCTGGCCACCGACCAGGACAACGGGCTGATCTTCGCCGCCGAAACCGACCAGCAGGCAGCGGCCTTGCGCGAAGCTTTTCTGCCTTTTGCCGGGGCGGTCAATAGTGCCCTAGACGGCTGTGGTTTTCCTTTGTGCAAGGGCCACATCATGGCCAGCAATCCACAGTGGTGCCTGTCCGTCGACGAATGGCGGGCGGCGTTTTCAGGTTGGCTGGAAAGCCCGCAGCCGGAGGCGATTCTGAATTCGAGCATCTTCTTCGATCTGCGCGGGCTCTACGGACAGGAGTCGCTGGCCAACGAGCTGCGCGCCTGGCTGCTGGGCCGCGCGCACTGTTACCCCATCTTCCTGCGGGCGATGGTCGAGAACACGATGAACTGGGAGTCGCCGCTGAACTGGTGGAAGGGATTCCGCTACGATCTCGACAAGGAGTTCCCGCACACCATTGATCTCAAGAAACACGGCTCGCGGCCCTTCGTCGATGCCGCGCGGGTGTACGCTCTGGCTCGCCAGATACCCGATACCAATACCATCGAGCGGCTGCGCGTCGCCGGCGAGCAGGTCGGCATCGCCGCTTACGATATGGCGGCGCTGATCGATGCCTTCCAGCACATCCAGCGTCTGCGGCTGGAGCAGCAGGTTAACGACCGGGCCGACGCCATCTCCAACCGCGTCGACCCCGATGAACTGCACGAACTTGACCGCCTGATCCTTAAGGAGTCACTCAAACAGGTCGGCAATTTGCAGAAGCGCCTGGTTCGCGATTTTGCGCCGAGCTAGCCGGCGCCTGCGCCGCGGCAGCAGTGCGCCAGCGCTGCATGCTTAGCAGCCTGTTCGGTTCGGGCACACCGTCGGCAGTCGCTCAGCCTGCGGCTCGGGCGCGGAAGTTCTCGGGTACTTCGGTAACCTCGCGCGTCGCGTAATCGAAGAACACGATTCCGGTCTTGCCGCGAGCGATTTCGCGTTGGCTCGACTTTTCGTTGATCCCCCACAGCAGGTCACAGCCCTTGCTGGCGAACTCGCCAGCGCGCATGCGAACGACCATTACCTCGCCGTGAAACGCCTCGGACTTGTATTTTACCGCCGCGTCGGCGACGACGATTCCGACCCCCTCGACATTCAGCTCGGTATATCCCAACGACTTGAAAAAACGCGCCCTGGCCTCGGATACCACCGACAGCAGGAGGGCGTTGTCAAGGTGCCCGGCGTAGTTCATGTGGCTTAGATAGAGCGTTACCTCGGTAGAGAATGCGAAGTGCTCCGGCAGCGTGATCTGAACTCTGGCCATGGGTTTCGGTGTGGGTCGGGCAGCAGTAAGGGGAGCGTCATGGTACCTGTCGACCGGCCTGCTGTCACGGCCGGCAGACGCCATGCCGAGGCAGCGGCCGGGGGGCTCGGCCGCGACACGGACGGGACGGCTAGCTTGCGGGCGTACCGACCTTCGTCAGCAGCGCCATCGGCCGCACCCGGACGAGGGTCCCGGCGACGGTTGACAGATGGTCAAGCGTCCTGCGGACGCTCGTCGTGATCATCTTGCCAATGGCGATACGGCGTTCGTCGGTGGCACGTTCGCTGATCATAATCAACTACTCCTGCTTGAGGGGCGCTTTCATTGTGCTGGTCATCTTCCGTCCTTCGCTGACTTGCGCGGTCGTTCCGGCAAGTCCGCTTTCTAGTAGTAGCGGGCGGTCGGCAGCATGAACTGAAGTGAGTGCAACAACTTGTCGCCCCGGCTGCTCAACCAGGCGATCGCGCTGCGGGTGCCGGTGGCGATGACTTCGCCGGCTTCGATGCCGTGCTGACGACGTGCGCGTTCAACGATCATCATGATCTGGTCGCGGTTGAGGTCGGCTTTCATTTTCTTCTTCCTTGACTCGTTTTCTCGGTTTTCGAGGATTCGATGTAGTGGTAGTTCGGGGTAACGGTAGTTGCTGGCTGGTCGGGTGTTCGTGCCGTCTCACTGGTGTGCGGTCGGCGACATCAACAGGGCGTGCAGGAACTTGTCGCCCCGGCTGGCCAGCCAGGCGATCGCCTTGCGGGTGGAGGTAGCGATGACTCCGCCGGCTTCGATGCTGTGCTGATGACGTGCGCGTTCAACGATCATCATGATCTGGTCACGGTTGAGGTCGGTTTTCATTGCGGTCTTCCTTGTGTTGTTCTCGGCTTCCGAGAGGTCGATGTAACTGTATTTCTTTGCCGGGGGGCCGGCAAACGATCAAATGTCAGCCAATGCGTGAGAAAATCTCATCCATATGACCTACCGCTTGCCACCCCTTGGCTCGCTGCGCGCCTTTGAAGCGGCGGCTCGTCACCTCAGTTTCAAGGACGCCGCGGCGGAGCTTTCGGTGACCCCGACGGCGATCAGCCACCAGATTCGGGGCCTAGAGGAGTACCTGCACTTGCCGCTTTTTCGCCGGTTGACGCGGGCCCTGGAACTGACCAGCGAAGGTCGGGCGATGCTGCCGAAGGTGCGCGAGGGCCTGGAGTGTTTTGCCTGGGCGATCGAGAGCACGCGAACGCAGGTCGCCGGCGGACGCCTGGTGGTGACCTCGCCGCCCGCTTTCGCCGCCCGCTGGTTGATGCGTCACCTGCCCGACTTCACGGCCGCGCATCCCGAGATCCGGCTGCACATGGCGACCTCGCTGGATACCATCGACGCCAGCGATACTTCGCATGTCTCCGGCCTGGCCACCGTCGATCTGCGCGACGACGAGACCGAAACCTTCATTCGCTACGGGCGTGGTCAGTATGATGGGTGCCGGGTCGACCGCTTGTTCGTACCGGTCTACACGGCGGTTTGCAGCCCGCGTCTGCTGTTGGGGATGCGACCATTGAACGTGCCGGCCGATCTGCGGCGTCACAATCTGCTCCATAACGAATCGCCCATTGACCTCTACGACCGCCCAAGTTGGGGGCAGTGGCTGCAGGTCGCCGGGGTCACCGGCATCGACGCGGACTCGGGAACCCGGATCAGCGACCCCGGGCTGTTGCTCTCGGCGGCGGTCGATGGCGTCGGCGTCACTCTGGCGTCCAAGCCGCTGATCGAGGCCGAGGTGGCCGCCGGCCGCCTGGTGGTGCCCTTCGATATTGTCATCCGTGGGCCGCAAGCCTATTACCTGGTGGTCGCCGAAGCCGTAGCCGATCGCCCGGTGGTGAGTGTCTTCCGGGAGTGGTTGCTTGGCGAGGCGGCCAAGGTGCAGGAGGAATGAGGCCGGGATTTGGCCCGGGAGCAGGCCGGCGCGGTGCGCCGACCTCGATCCAGATGCCCATTCGCGCATCCAGCGCTCGGCGGATGCCGACCGGCAAGGCTCAGGATGCGCTGGCGGCCATTGGCGAGCTATCGCTGTTCGCCGTCGTCGGCTCGGGCTGCGGCTTCGCGGGCTTGTCCGCCGCGCCGCCTAGTTTCTGCACTTCGGCAGTCAGTTGCATCAAGCGCTTGGCCATCTGCTCGATATCGCGCTTGCTGGCCAGTACCAGAAAATCGAGTGGGCGGACAAGCCGTTTCACGAACAGCCGCTCGCCGCGATCGATGGTGTCGCTAGCGCCACTGATCAGTTCAGCGGACTTTTGCTCGATCTGGCGGCGCGCCCTCGGGCTGAAAGCCTTGCCTTCACGAACCAGCATTTCAAACGTCTGCACGCCACTTCTGGTCGCCAGCGAGTAGGCGCCGAGGCCAAACAGCCACAGCTTGCGTGCCGACTCCCGGCCTTTCAGCAGGAGTTGCTCATTGCTGACCCGGTCAACCAAGGTCGTCAGTTTCGTGCTCATTGTGTTTCTCCTTTATCCGGTTGGACATGAAAGTTTTCGCAGTTGCCAAGGCAGCTACCGAGAAGAAGTCTAGCGACCATCGCTAGAGGGCACACACTAATTGGCTGGGTGTTTTCCTCTAAAACGGAGCTGCGGTGATGCTGTATCCTTGGCGGACCAAGGGGCTGCGTTCAGCCGTCCTGGAATTTCTGCGGATGCTTTGCGCCTCGGCAAGTCCGGCCACGTCGTTAGGCCATGAGTGGCGTGCCGCTGTCGATGCGTTGGCCGCTGCGAGGCGCACCTTGCGGTACCGAACAAGACGGGCGAAGGGAGCGTGGATGAACAAACTGTCATTGCTGGATGTGGCCTTTTTCGTCGCCGAGTCGGAAGCCAGCCCGAAGCACGTGGGTGGACTGATGATCTGCAAGCGGCCTGCGCGCTCCCGGAGCACGTTTGCCGCGGATCTGTATCGGGATCTGTTAACCTTCACCGATGTCCAGTCACCATTCAACCGGGTCATTCACTTCTCCTTGACCGGGATGCCGACCTGGCAGGAAATCGATTCGGTGGACCTCGGGCAGCACGTCTTCTATCACCAGCTGCCCAGAGGGAAGAATGGGCGGCAGGAGCTTTACGCCGCGGTGTCGGATCTGCATCAACCGATGCTCGACCGTTCCCGCCCGTTGTGGGAAGTGCACGTCATCGGTGGTTTGAGCGAGGGGCGCTTTGCCTTGTACGTCAAGATGCATCACGCCAGCGCCGACGGCGTGACGATGGTGCGTTGGGCCGCCGAGTCGCTGGCGTCGACGGCGACCGATCTGGAACTGCGGCCGCTGTGGTCGGTCAGGCACGGTACCGCCGACCGCCAGGGGAAGCGGCTCAAGGACAAGATGACGCGGTCCCTGCTCGGCGACCTGACGGGTGTCGGCAAGCGTCTTCTGGGGATCGGGCGTCTGGCGGCGATGCTGCTTCTGGAAAGCGTCAAGCTTACCAAGAACGCCATCGCGCTGCCCTTTGTCGCCGATGGCAACACGCCGCTGACCGGACAGGTCACGGCAGGTCGCCAGTTTGCTACCGCCAACGTGGCGATGGCGCGGGTCAAGGAGATCTGCGCCCGGACGCGGTCGACGCTCAACCACGTTGCACTGACCTGCCTCGATGGCGCCCTGCATCGCTACCTGGCCGACGAGGGTGTGGACCTGAAAAGGCCGATCACCATCCAGATGCCGGTCAACCTGCGCAAGGAAGGTGAGCGCGGTACCGGCAACAAGATCGGCATCATCCAGGTCGAACTCTCGCCGCCAACCGACGACCCCTATGTGCGCCTGCGCAACATCGGCTTTTCGCTGCGCAACGTGCGCTCGATGATCGACAGCGTCGCGCCCGACGCGATCGAGTCCTATACGCTGATCACCGGCGTGGTGGGGCAGCTCGCAGAGATGCTGGGCCTCAGCAACCGTCTGCCACCGACCGGCAATACACTGGTGTCCAACATTCCCGGGCCGCGCGAGTTCCTGTACATCAAGGGCGCCAGAATGGAGGAGTTGCATCCGATCAGCACGTTGCCGGCCGGCAACCTGTTGAACATCACCCTGTTCAGTTATGCCGGGCAACTATTCTTCGGACTGGTCGCCACCGATGAGGTGCCAAACCTCGAGCGCTTGAGCGCTTACGTGGCCGAGGCCTTTACGGAGCTCGAGCGGTCGGTTCTCGACGCGCACCAGCCTGCCCACTGAGCGGGCGATCAGTCACCGGCGGAGGGCGGCGCGACAGCCGGACGGTGATCCCAACCGCTCTTACTCGATCACTCCGAGGCGGCCATTGTGACTGCCCATGTACCAGTAGCGTCCCTGAGCGTCGATGATTGCCTTGCGGATGCCGACTTTCTCCGATGGCAGGCTGATCACCCGGAAGATCGTGGTCGCGGGGTCGAAGATCGAAACGGTGTCGGTATCGATGCCGTTGACCCACACCCGTCCGGCCGCATCGACGGTTACCGCGTAGGCATCTCGCCCACCTTCGCCCGGTAGCTCCCAGGTCCCGGCGATGCGCTTGGCACGCGGGTCCAGTCTGGCCAGCTTGCCGTTACCGGAGTAGGCGACCCACAGGTCGCCGTTCGGCGCCACCGCGATACGCCTTGGCGCCGAGCCGCGACCGGTGTCGACTTCACCGCTCTGGCCGCTCTTCGGATCGATCCAGCCGAGCTTGTCGCCCTGCAAGCGGCAGAACCACACCACCCCCTGGGTGTCGATGGCCAGCCCGTACGGGTTGCCGCTGGTCGGGTACTCGGTGAACCGGCCGCTGGCGCGCTCGAGCGTGACGACGCGCTGGCCGCGTTGCACAGTGAACCACAGAGCGCCATTCGCGTCGATGACAATGGTGTGCGGATCGCCGCCGGACGGGGTGCGGTAGTCGGTGACCTTCCCTGATCGCGGGTCCAGGCGGCCGATGGTGCCGTTGCCGCTGCCGGTGTACCAGACGATGCCTTGCCGATCGACCAGCAGACCGTGCGGGTTGGCGTTCGCTAGTAGCGGCTATTCGCTGACCTTGCCGGCAATCTGCGGCAGCGCTCCCGCGGCGATGCCATAGTTCGAACCGCCGGCCCACACCGGGATCGTCGCCCAGCAGAGGCTGCCGAGCAGGCAGTGCAGCAAGCGCAGTTGTGGCATGGCGGACTCCTTGGCAGATGCCGATGCAAACACTGGACCGCCATCCGACCGCAGGCAGCACCGCATCGTTCGCGCCGGACCGTGCCGGCCAGCGGGACGGTTGCCGCGGCGGTTCCAGCCGAGCGAGGCGCTGCGCGCAGCGGCCTTGGCGACTCGCCAGCGGTTCGGCGGCGGCGCCGGGGTGCTTCGGGGCACCATTCGCGGCAGGAAACCCGGGCAAAAAAAGACCGGGTATTGCACCCGGTCGAATACTCGGTTTTCAGTTCGCTGCAGGGCCAGATTCGCCCCCGTCAGACTCTCGCTACATCGCTAGCGCCAATTGACAGCGCGATTCCGAGAACGGCATCCGCGACGTGGTGCCGTTTTTCACCCACCAGAGGAAGACGTTACATATCCAGAAAGCTGTTTGCCCATCGCCGTCAGCTCCGCCTCGAATTCCTCGAAGGGCATGTCGGCAAGCTCCGGGAGTCGGCGATCGGGTTGGCGGCGGCGTTCGGCGACCTTGCTCGGCGGACCGATGTCGTGCTGGCGCCGGTCGATACCGCTGCGAATCTTGTGTTTATTCATGCCAAGCTGCCTTGTCGTGAGTACCCGGGAAGCGATGAGCGAACGATAGTACGGGTTGGCACGTCCTTTCGTGCGTAATGTCACACTGCGCCTCAATTCGCGACGGCAATCGTCGACGGGTACGCAATCTCGCGCTGCGTCCGGGGCTGGACGAACAGGCCGCGGTGGGCAGCAGGCACGCTCCGGAAAAGCTGCTAGCATTCGGGCCTGCTGCGCACAATGCGGAACGGCAGGGCGCCGCGACGCCTGCCGTCGCCGGCGCTGAATATACGGGAAGGACCGATGAGCGATCTATTCGCCGTGAGTCATCAGGACGCGCCGCTCGCCGAGCGATTGCGCCCAAAGGCGCTGGCCGAGGTCATCGGGCAGCAGCATCTGCTCGGTCCCGGCAAGCCGCTGGCGATGGCCTTCCAGTCCGGGCAGTTGCATAGCATGATCCTCTGGGGTCCGCCCGGTGTTGGCAAGACGACCCTGGCGCGCTTGATGGCGGACGCTTTCGACGCCGATTTCATCGCTCTCTCGGCGGTCTTCGCGGGGGTCAGGGATATTCGCGAAGCGGTGGCGGGTGCCGAGGCGACGCGCGCGCGCAGCGGCCGCCGCACGATTCTCTTCGTCGACGAAGTACATCGTTTCAACAAGGCCCAGCAGGACGCATTTCTGCCCTACGTCGAAGGAGGCTTACTGACGCTGGTCGGTGCCACGACCGAAAACCCGTCATTCGAGGTCAATTCGGCGCTGCTCTCGCGGGCTTCGGTCTACGTGCTGCAGCCGCTCTCGGTCGACGACCTGGGCGTTCTTTTCGAACGCGCTTGCCGGCAGGCGCTGCCTGGCTTGAGCTTCGACGACCTGGCGCGGGCGCGGGTCGTCGGGCTCGCCGACGGCGACGCGCGCCGCCTGCTCAACCTCCTCGAACAGATCGGTACCGCCGCCGCCAGCGCTGGCGCAACGGCTATCGACGGCGCTTTCGTCGACACGACGCTGGCGCAGACACTGCGTCGGTTCGACAAGGGCGGTGATGCGTTTTACGACCAGATCTCGGCGCTGCACAAGGCGGTGCGAGGATCGTCTCCCGACGCCGCGCTGTACTGGTTCTGCCGGATGGTAGACGGCGGCGCCGACGCGCGGTATCTGGCGCGGCGCCTGGTCCGCATGGCCTGGGAAGACGTCGGCCTAGCGGACCCACGGGCTGTCCGCATCGCCCTCGACGCCAGCGAGACCTTCGAGCGTCTCGGCGCTCCCGAAGGCGAACTGGCGCTGGCGCAAGCGGTGCTGTATCTGGCGATGGCCGCCAAGTCGAACGCCGGCTACCTCGCGTATAATGTGGCGCGGCGTTTCATCGCCAGTGACGCGTCGCGGCCGGTGCCGGCCCATCTACGCAATGCGCCGACGCGGCTGATGAAGAATCTCGGCTACGGCAAGGACTACCGCTACGCGCACGACCAGGCTGAGGCCTACGCGGCCGGCGAGAACTACTTCCCCGAAGGCATGCCGGCAGTCGAATGGTACAGGCCGGTCGACCGCGGTCTGGAGATCCGGATCGGCGAGAAGCTGGCGCATCTGCGGACCCTCGATAGGCGTGCAAGGGGCGAAGAGAAGGAATAGGACCTGGCTGGTGTTTTTTTTTTCGCCGGCAGGTGGCGCTGCTCTTTGGTGCGCTGCGTGGCCGCAGCGCCGGGTGGCTGCACGGAACGTCGCACCGGCGCCAAACTGAGGACTGAGCATGCTCGACATCCAACTGCTGCGTACCAACATCGATGCGCTTGCCGAACGACTGGCAACGCGCGGTTTCACGCTCGACAAGACGACCTTCCAGCGGCTTGAAAGCGAGCGCAAGACGCTGCAGACGCGAACCCAGGACCTGCAGGCCAGTCGCAACAGCCTCTCCAAACAGGTCGGGATGCTCAAAGGCCGCGGCGAAGACGCGGCGCCGGTGATGGCGCAGGTAGCCACTCTGAAGGAAGAACTGGAGGCCAACGAGGTCCGCCTCGGTGACCTGCTCAAGGAACTCGATGCCTATCTGGCGCTGCTGCCCAATCCACCGCACGCCAGCGTCCCGATCGGCAGGTCCGAGGCCGACAACGTCGAGATCAAACGCTGGGGTGTGCCGCGAATCCATGACTTCGTGGTCAAGGATCACGTTGACCTTGGCGAGACCATCGGCCAGCTCGACTTCGCCACTGCGGCGAAAATCACCGGCACCCGCTTTTCGCTGATCAAGGGACAGCTGGCGCGCCTGCATCGCGTCCTCGCCCAGTTCATGCTCGACACCCATACCGGGCAGCACGGCTACACCGAGGTCTACGCGCCTTACCTGGTCAACGCCGCCAGCCTGTTCGGCACCGGCCAGCTACCGAAATTCGAAGACGACCTGTTCAAGATCCTGCGCGCTGAGGCCGAGCCGCTGTACCTGATCCCGACCGCCGAAGTGCCGGTCACCAACATCGTCCGTGGCGAGATTCTCGCCGCCGAGGCACTGCCGCTCAAGCTGGTCTGTCACACGCCGTGTTTCCGCTCTGAAGCCGGATCCTACGGTCGCGACACGCGCGGCATGATCCGCCAACACCAGTTTGACAAGGTCGAGCTGGTACAGATTGTCGCCGCCGAGGCCTCGCTGGCGGCGCACGAGGAACTTACCGGCCACGCCGAGCAGATCCTCGAAATGCTCGATCTCCCCTATCGGCGCGTCGCTCTTTGTTCCGGCGACATGGGTTTCTCATCGGCCAAGACCTACGACCTCGAAGTCTGGCTGCCGGCACAGAACGCCTACCGCGAAATTTCCTCATGTTCCAACTTCGAGGATTTTCAGGCCCGCCGGATGCAGGCGCGCTACCGCAACGAGTGCGGCCGTACCGCGTTGCTGCACACCCTCAATGGTTCCGGTCTCGCGGTCGGGCGCACCCTGGTGGCGATCATGGAAAACTTCCAGAATGCCGACGGCAGCATTACCGTTCCTGCCGTCCTGCGCCCGTATCTTGGCGGTCTGGAGAGAATCGACACCCCGTAGGAGCGACCGCACGCCAACCGGACGCGTCGGCGTGCGCGGTGGCGCGCAGGGCTGGACACAAAAATCTCGCCACCACCTGGCGCACCATCGAGCGTCCTGTGCTAACATTGCGCCCCGTCGGAGAGGTGGCAGAGTGGCCGAATGTACCTGACTCGAAATCAGGCGTAGGTGTGAGCCTACCGAGGGTTCGAATCCCTCCCTCTCCGCCAGGATACCGGCTACAAACTGTCTGAACGAAAAACGAACACCCCGCTCAACGCCTTGTTTTGCGGGGTTTTTCGTGTAAACCTCCTGACTTCGGGAATTTAGTACGGTTTTTTCAAGCTATTGTTTTTGCTTGAGAATTACGGGGTGATGGGCGGATTTTGCGATGGCGTATGCTTTGGTTTCGTGGGGTACGCCATCGCAAAATGTCTGGTTGGTGGGGGGTTGCATTCGGCCATCAGCCGTCATTCCGGAAGTGCACCAGATAGCAGATAGCAGACGCTCAGCGGGCATCTTGAAAGTATCAGGCATAATGCAATGGTACTTACGAGTTACCGCCTGAACCGGGTGCGATCCAAAGTGGTGGACGGAGGAGCCAAACCGCTGTTTTTAGCAGCCCGAAGGGACGCAAATAGGGCCGTTCAGGGCTCCAGAGGATCACGACCAACCGAGGCGTCCACCACTTTCGATCGCACCCGCCTGAACCTTTTCTGCCCATGAGCCTAATCAAGTCCCAAAAGCGCGTCGCTGACCACGGAGAGGTTTTCACCCCAATGCTCTCAACGTAACGCGCCATTGACATAAATTGATCGGCGGACCCAGAAACCGGTTGCGCGTCAGGCGAGCACAAGGCAAAGTATGTATCCCCTTGATACGGATGTAAAATTTTATATG
>NZ_JAPUVQ010000118.1:0-50768 GCF_029255145.1 Accumulibacter sp. | reverse complement strand
TCCTCCTTGCACTCCTAGCGACGCTTGGTCTATGCCATACGAAAATTATGGCCTTCGAAATAAAGTGCTACTCGCAATTCCGGAATTCTACCTACATTCCCGGCCGGGATCAGGAAATCTGAACCTGTGCGAAATGATCGCCACCACGCTCGCCGAGTCCGGCCTACCGCCGTCGGCGCTTGAACTCGAACTGACCGAGAGCCTCTTGATGGACGACCCGGAGAGCGCCTCGACGCTCCTGCGCGCGCTTGCCGGGCTGGGCATCCGGATGGCGATCGACGATTTCTGCACCGGCTACTCGAGCCTTGCCTACCTCAAACGCTTCCCGGTCGCGCGCCTGAAGATCGATCGATCGTTCGTCCGCGACCTGTGCAGCGATGCCAACGACGCGGCGATTGTCCGAGCCGTCGTCGCGATGGCCGCTAGCCTGCGGATGGAAGTCATTGCCGAGGGCGTCGAGACCGTCGAGCAACTGCAGTTTCTGCAGGCACACGGCTGCTTCGAGGTTCAGGGCTTCCTGTTCAGCCCGCCGCTGCCGGCGGCGGACCTTGCCGGTTTCCGGTTCGCCCTTCCCGTTTGAGCCCGGGGCGCTGCCTGCCGCCTATTCCAGCGAAGCGGCAAGGACCACCCGAAAGCCGATGTCGCCGTCACGGTCGCCAGGAGGGAAGTAGTCGCGCTTGGCAGCACGCAGATCACCCGGGAAATCGAGCCACGACCCACCGCGCAGCGCCCGCGGGTTGTCACCACCGATCTGCGTGTTGGCGGGAAGATGGTACTCGTTGAGACACCACTCCCAGACGTTTCCGGCAAGATCGGCGACCATCCCTTCGCCCGGCGCGCCGAGCGGATACATCCCGACCGCCATCGTTCTGCCGGCTCCGCTTTCATGGCCGTTGGCGCGCGCCGGGTTCCAGTCGCCGGGCCATGGGTACTTGCGCTTTTCGTTGCCGGCCTGGGCAACCCACTGCCATTCCCACTCGGTCGGCAGGCGTACGGTCTCCGGCCCCGGCAATTGCCACCGTTCGCTCAGCCAGCGGCAAAAGGCGACCGCATCGCTCCACGAGACGTGGATCGCCGGATGGTTCTGGAAGCTCCAGCGCTCTTCTCCAGGCTGCTTGCGCTGTACCAGCTTCCGCCACCAGCGGCGGTCGTGGTAGCCATCCTCGGCGTTGAGGAAAGCGTTGTACTGCTGCCAGGTGACGGCGTACCGAGACATTCTGAAGGGCCGGACCGGGAATAGCTCGCCACCCCGCCCTTCGAGATGCACTTCGCCCGCCGGCACGTCAACCCAGACTATTTCCGGCAGTCCGTTGGCGGCCACGCCAACACCTCGTCTGGGGTCCCCCATCTGATTGAGCCGCAGGCCAATCTCCTCGCGCCGATGATGCTGCGCCGCATCATCGGCCAGCTCTTCGAGTAGCTGCAGCGGCTCAGGCCGCAGGAAAGCGCGCAGCGGATCTCCCAGTTTGCCGGACAGCACCCGCCAGGCCTCGATGCCCGGATCGTGGAAGTCAGGGTCGGCTGGCGCGGGTAGGTGACTGAGCTCGAGCAGGGCCAGCAGGGCCGGCTTCTGACGCTCCCAGCTCCAGCGCAGCAGGTCAGCGTCCCTGGTCTGAGCACCCGGCGACTGGATCCCGTCGTGGGCGACCGCTTTCTGCCATTCTCGCGCCGCCTGTTTGGCCTGCCAGCTCAGCGAAAGACTGTCGCTGTAGCGGGCGCACCATTGACGAAGACGCGGCCAGTGACCAAGCAGCGTTTCGTGGGCGAGTTCGACGTGCTGATCATCCGGGTCGCTTAGGAAGCCCTGGCGGCGCAGCGCATCGACCAGACGCCCGACCTGCCGGTCCGCGCGCAGCGGTCCAATCGCGGCCGCCCGACGTCTCGGCAGTTCGTCGATCACGGTCGCCAGTTCGGCAAAAAGGCGGCCGCAGGCAAGTTCAAGTTCAGGTTCGCTAGCGATCAATCGTTCGATTCCGGCGGCTGCGCTATCGACGATGCTTTCCAGGCCGCCCATGCGCTGGTAGGCAGCAAGGGTCAGTCCCTGCCCGGTGTCGCGCTGGTGGAAGAGTTGTTCGAGGGTCAGGGCGATCAGCGGTAGCGCACCCTTGGTGGCGCTCGACGCCGAGATCAGAGTCGCAACGAGTTCGGGCTGAACCGGCACGCCATAGGCACCGGCAGGACCGGTGATGATCGCCTGCAGCTGCTCGTCCGAGCGGACCGCTTCAAGAGCCACCAGGGAGCGCCGAAACAGGTCTTCGCCGAGCCACTCCAGCAGCCGGGCGGTGAATTCACTGCGCAGCGTCAGCACCAGGTACAGATCGTCACGCTCGAGCAGGCGTGCGCACAGCAGGCGGAAGCGAAGCGCGCTTGCCGGCGAGGTGTGCGTAAACAGGTCCTCGGCCTGGTCAACCAGCAGTAGCACCGGGCGACCCCATTGCCCCAGCAGATCGACGCTGGCGGCGGCCAGCTGCTCGTCGACCTGTGGCGACTCGACCGGGTCTGCGAGCAGTCGTTGCAGACGATCAGCCGCCGGGCGCATGGATTCGGCCGCTTCGCCAGGCTCCCCGGCCAGCACCTCGCGACAAAGCGCGTCGGCAAGCTGCCGGAAAGGACTGCCCTGTGGCTCGAAACGCAGGTAGCTCAAGTGCCTGATCTGCTCGCCCAGGCGCGGGACGACGCCGGCGGCGACCAGTGACGACTTGCCGGTACCCGAACGGCCGACAACGCTGATCAGCCGCGTCTCGGCAAGGCGGGCAAGGATCCGCTTGCTATCGTCGTCGCGCCCGAAGAACAAGCGGTGTCCTTCGGGCTTGAACGCCGCCAGCCCTGGATAGGGATTGGCAATCGGCGCCGACGGTTCGCTCCCGGGCGCGGCGATTTCGTCGAGCACCTTGCCGCGGTGTGGTGCGGGTGAACCGTGAGTCATTTCACATCCAGTCCCTGGCGACATCCTGAAAACATCATAAGCCGAATGCCGCACGTTCGAAAGCCGACCACAGCGGACGAGCGGGGCGCCGAGCGCGCCACGCATCGGTGGCGAGCGGCGATTGCTGTAAGATGGCCACGACCATTGTTGCGCGTTCCCCACACCCACTTCGAACATCACTCAGGAGGCGACCGGAATGATCGATCTCTACACCGCCGCAACACCGAACGGACACAAGATCTCGATTGCGCTCGAGGAACTCGCGCTGCCTTACGAGCTGCACATGCTGAGCCTTTCGGAGCGAGAACCGAAGCAGCCGTGGTTCCTGGCGATCAATCCTAACGGCCGCATCCCGGCGATCATCGACCGCGCGGCAGACGATTTCGCGGTCTTCGAATCCGGCGCCATTCTGATCTACCTGGCCGAAAAGACCGGTCAGCTGATGCCGGATGACAGCAAGGGCCGCTCGTTGGTCATCCAGTGGCTGATGTTCCAGATGGGCGGCATCGGGCCGATGATGGGCCAGGCCAACGTCTTTTTCCGCTACTTTCCGGAAAAGATCCAGCCCGCCATCGACCGCTACCAGGGTGAGTGCAGGCGGCTTTTTCGCGTCCTCGACGGTCGTCTCAAGGATCACGAATTTCTCGCCGGCGACTACTCGATCGCCGACATCGCCAACTGGGCCTGGGTGCGCACGCATCGCTGGTCGGGCGTGGACATCGATGATCTGCCCCATCTGCAACGCTGGCGCGACCAAATCCGCCAGCGTCCGGCCGTGCAGAAGGGGATCAATTCCCCCCCTGCGGCCATCGACCGCGACAGCGACGGCGAGCAGGCGCAGAAGTTTGCCGCCGAGGCGCGTCAGATGGTCGAAATGGGAGAGTCACGCCAGAGCAGGGGCTGCTGAGCGCAAGCGAACGGCAGGGCGTCACGCGGTCGTGCTCAATGGGCCACCCTGTTTGCTCTCGTCGCCACCGCGTGACGATCATGAAACCAGTCGTCCCGGCACGCGCGTCCGAATCCGCACCGAGACCTGCTTGTGATCGCCGAGCCCCTCGCCCCCAGCCCGGATATGGAAAGTAGCCACGCGCTTTCGGAGACTACGCATGACCAAACGCCAGATCCACACCATCCAGCGCCCACCGCGCACCCCCTCGAACGGCCCGCCGCTGCTCTTTCTGCACGGTGGCTACATGGACAGCCGGTCGTGGGACGCGCACTTCCTTCCCTATTTTGCGGAACGTGGCCACCACTGCCACGCGCTGGACTTCTCGGGGCATGGCCGGAGTGACGGGCATGCCGATCGGGACGCGCTGAGTGTCGACGATTACCTGGCCGACTCACTGCAGGTGATCGGTGCCATCGGCAGGAAACCGGTGGTCATCGGGCATTCGATGGGCGCCTTGATCGCCGAACGTATCCTGGAACGGTCGCAAGCAGTGGCCGGCGTCCTGATCTCGCCGGTGCCGGCCAACGGGACGCTGGAGTCTGCGATGAAACTCCTGCTGCGCTACCCGCAGTTTCTTCGCGAAGTCGCGAATATAGGCAGGGGGCGGGTCAGCGCGCAGGCGCTGCGCCTGCTCAAGGAGGTCTATTTCTCGCCCACCACGACGCCGGAAACGCTGCTGCGCTTTACGGAACTGGTTCAGCCTGAATCTGTGCGGGCGATCTGCGACCTGACGCTGGTCGGCTGGAGGTGGCCCGCGAGGCGGCCGGAGCTGCCTGTCCTGGTGGTCACCGGCGAACTGGACACGGTCTTTCCGCCATCGATGATCCTGCCTGTAGCCAAGCGCTGGAACGCCGAACTGCAGATCGTTGCCGATACCGGCCACGCGCTGATTCTCGACGAGCACTGGCAAACCGGCGCGGCTGGCGTTCTCGGCTGGCTGCAAGGACTCGACACGGCACAGGCACGCTTCTCCGGATCGGCGCAGCAGTTGCCCTGCGGGGTCTGAAGAAGTTCACCGGGCAACCCCGCCGTCGGCCGCGCGCGCCTGCCACGCAGTCCTTGTGACCGATGGTTTGCGAGGTCTCGCCAGCCATGTCCACGCTCCGCCAGAGAGTAACCCGTGCAACGTTTGGCGCGTATAATGCGCTCTTCCGCAACCAGTAAAGGGAACTCGCATGGGCCTAGATCGCGTGCCCCCCGGCAAATCGCTCCCCAATGATTTCAACGTCGTCATCGAAATCCCGATGCACGCCGATCCGGTCAAGTACGAAGTCGACAAGGAGAGCGGGCAGGTCTTCGTCGATCGCTTCATGGCCACCGCCATGCACTACCCCTGCAACTACGGTTACATTCCGCACACCATCGCTGGTGACGATGACCCGGTCGACGTCCTGGTCGTCACGCCGTTTGCCCTGCACCCCGGGGTCGTCGTACGCTGCCGGCCGATCGGCATGCTGGCGATGGAAGATGAGGCAGGACAGGACGGCAAGCTGCTGGCTGTTCCGGTGGACAGCCTGACGGCGATGTACCGCGACATCGAGTCACCGCGCGACTTTCCGCAGGTGATCCTCGATCAGATCGCTCATTTCTTTGCCCACTACAAGGATCTGGAGCGGGGCAAGTTCGTCAAGGTCGCCGGCTGGCTCGGTAGCGACGAAGCCAAGAAGGAAATCATGGAAGGTGTGGCGCGCTACAATTCAGCTAAAGAGAAGCCGAACTATTAGACGGGTCTCTTCCTGACTCTTCCTCACTTTGACCAAGGGGCGCGCAAGCGCCCTTTTCGCTGGGGCCTGCACCGATGTCTCTCAAGATTGCCATTGCCCAGATCAACGCCACGGTCGGCGACTTCACCGGCAACGCGGAGCGGATCCTCGACTTCGCCGAACGCGCCCGGGCGCAAGGTGCCGACCTGCTGCTGACGCCGGAACTGGCGCTCTGCGGGTACCCGCCCGAGGACCTGTTGCTGCGCGAGGATTTCAGCGCCGCCTGCGAAAGTGAGCTCGATGCCCTGGTCACCCGGATCAAGGGAATTGCCGTCCTGGTCGGCCACCCAGAGCGGCGCGGCGAGCGCTGCTACAACGCGGCGACGCTGATCAGCGACGGCGCGCGGGTAGCAACTTATTACAAACAGCGCTTGCCGAGCTACGAGGTCTTCGACGAAGAACGCTATTTCGCTTCCGGTGAGGGCCCCTGCGTCCTGACGCTCAAGGGCGTGCGCTGCGGCGTGAATATCTGTGCCGACGTCTGGGAAGCCGGGGCCGCCGATCTGGCCCGCGCAGCCGGCGCCGAGATCCTGCTGGTCCTCAACGCCTCGCCCTACCACATCGGCAAGCGCGAGCGACGTACCGAAGTCCTGCGCCAGCGCGTCGCCAGCACCCGTCTGCCGGTGGTCTATGTCAATCTGGCCGGCGGACAGGACGAACTGGTATTTGACGGCGGCTCGTTTGTCCTCGACTCGAACGGCACGGTGTGCTGGCAACTGCCGCAGTTCGAGGAGGCGCTGGCGATCGTGGACTTCGTCGATGGCGAACCACGCCCGGGAACAATCGTTGCGGCACCCGGCATTGAAGCCGAAGTCTACCAGGCGCTGGTTCTCGGCGTCCGCGACTATCTTGGCAAGAACGGCTTCCCCGGCGCGATCATCGGTCTGTCGGGCGGCATCGACTCGGCTCTGACGCTGTGCATCGCGGTCGACGCGCTGGGCGCCGAGCGGGTGCGTGCGGTGATGATGCCCTCGCCGTATACCGCCGATATCAGCCTTTCCGAGTCACGCGAGATGGTCCGCCTGCTCGGCATTCGCTACGACGAGATCGCCATCGAGCCGGCAATGAAGACCTTCGCCGCGATGCTCCAGCAACAGTTCGCCGGTCTGCCGGCCGACACCACCGAAGAAAACCTGCAGGCCCGGATCCGCGGCATGATTCTGATGGCCCTGTCGAACAAGACCGGCGCGCTGGTTCTGACCACCGGCAACAAATCGGAGATGGCCGTCGGTTACTGCACGCTCTACGGCGACATGGCCGGCGGCTTCGCGGTCATCAAGGACATCGCCAAGACCTGGGTCTATCGCCTGTCACGCTGGCGCAACACCTGCTCGCAGATGATTCCCGAGCTGATCATCAGCCGTCCGCCGTCGGCCGAGTTGAAGCCCGGCCAGACCGATCAGGATAGTCTTCCCCCCTACGAAGTGCTCGACGCGATCGTCGAGGCGTACATGGAAAAGGACATCAGTCCGCGCGAGATCATCGCCCGCGGTCATGCCGAAGCCGACGTGCGCCGGGTGGTCCACCTGCTCAAGATCAGTGAATACAAGAGACGCCAGGCGCCGGTGGGGATCCGCGTGACGCAGCGCGGCTTCGGCAAGGACTGGCGCTATCCGATCACCAACCGCTACCGCGATCCGTATTGATGCTCCGTACGAATCGTTTATCGATGGCCGATTTCTGATACGATTTCCTTACGATCTTCCTGCGGAGTAGAGGCCATGAAAAAAATCGAAGCAATCATCAAACCCTTCAAGCTCGACGAAGTGCGAGAAGCGCTGTCAGAGATGGGTGTGACCGGGCTGACCGTCACCGAGGTCAAGGGTTTCGGCCGCCAGAAGGGGCATACCGAGCTCTATCGCGGCGCTGAGTATGTCGTCGATTTCCTGCCCAAGGTGAAGATCGAGATCGTCGTTTCCGACGCCGTGGTCGAGGGCGCCATCGACTCGATCGTCAAGGCGGCGCGTACCGGCAAGATCGGTGACGGCAAGATTTTCGTCACCCCCGTCGAGCAGGTAATCCGCATCCGCACCGGTGAACTCGACGAATCGGCGATCTGAGCGCAAGCTCGGCGCTGCAGCGCACCAACCGCGAGCAGCTGGCTGACCGGGCGCTCTGGACGCTAGCGCGGCTTGCCGCGGCCTTTCAGCAACACCCACAGGGCGCCGTCGCCGCCGTCGCACGCCGGCGCGTGACAGAAGGCCAGGACGTCCTTGCAGCGACCCAGCCAGACCTTGACCAGCTGGCGCAGGATTGCCTCCCGACCCGGCGAGCCATTGCCGCGACCGTGTACGATGCGCAGGCAGCGCTTGCCGACGGCCAGCGAATCAGCGAGGAAAAGGGCCACTTGCTGATGCGCCTCATGGCGGTTCATGCCGTGCAGGTCGACGTGATCCTGGATGCTCCAGCGGCCGCGCCTCAGGTCGCGCAGCAGCACCCGCGGCAAGCCGCTGCGCAGGAAGGAATCAGCCCCGCCGAGGTCGAGCCAGTCGTCGATCGCCAGCGGTGCGTGCAGCAGTTCGACGATCACCGCGGCGTCGTCGAGTTCCCGTTGCCGCGGTCGGGGACTGGGCTTCGGAGCTTCCAAAGTGACTCGGCCGGGCTGCACAAGCGGCCGCGCACCGTGAACCGCCGCCAGGAAAGCGGCCAGGTCCTCCGAATCGTCCGCGTTGGGTCGATGTCTCTGAGTCATCGCAGGAAACCGTGTTCATGCCGGCCGTAGGCAGCCGCGGACGCCCTCGCTGGCGACTCTGCGAGGCGGTCGAGAAGCTGTCAAGCGGTCACGTCGACGTTGTCGTCGAGATAGCGCTCGGCGTCGAGCGCGGCCATGCAGCCGCTGGCCGCCGAAGTGCAGGCCTGACGGTAGATATGGTCCTGCACGTCGCCGGCCGCGAACACCCCCGGTATCGACGTCGCCGTCGCATTGCCCTGCAGCCCGGACTGCGTCGTCAGGTAGCCGCCTTCCATCGCCAGCTGGCCGATGAACAGGTCGGTGTTGGGTTTGTGACCAATGGCGATGAACACGCCGGTGACCGCGAGATCCTCGCTGCGATTTGTCAACTTGTCCCTGATGCGCATGCCGGTGACCCCCGATTGATCACCCAGCACCTCGTCCAGCGTGCAGTTCCAGCGGATGGTGACCTTGCCCGCCCGCTCCCTGGCGAACAGCTTGTCCTGCAGGATCTTCTCGCTGCGCAGCTTGTCGCGCCGGTGCACGAGCGTCACGTGACTGGCGATATTCGCCAGGTAGAGCGCCTCCTCGACGGCCGTATTGCCGCCACCGATGACCGCCACCGGCTGGTCGCGATAAAAGAAGCCATCGCAGGTCGCGCAGGCCGAAACGCCGCGGCCGGCGAATTCTTCCTCCGACGGCAGGCCCAGATACTGTGCCGAAGCGCCGGTGCTGATGATCAGCGCGTCGCAGGTGTAGGTACCCGAATCGCCGACCAGCGTGAACGGTTTTTCGGTCAGTCTGGCGGTGTGGATGTGATCGAAGACGATCTCGGTATCGAAGCGGCGGGCGTGCTCTTCAAAACGCTGCATCAACTCCGGACCCTGCACACCCTGCGCATCGGCCGGCCAGTTGTCGACGTCGGTCGTGGTCGTCAACTGCCCACCCTGAGCGATGCCAGTGATCAGAACCGGTTTCAGGTTGGCGCGCGCCGCGTAAACCGCTGCCGTGTAGCCGGCAGGGCCCGAGCCCAGGATCAGGAGGCGGCAGTGGCGAGTAGCTTGGGTCATGTTGAGGTGCTCTGATGGTGGGTGATGAAAAAATTATAACCGGCAACGCCAGCCCTCCCAGCGGCAAGTTTGTGCCTGGTTTGCTCTTGAAAGCTGCAAAGTGCCTTATAATCGCCGCCCAAGCCCTTGATAGAAATAACTTCACTTGATGAAGGAATGCCTCATGAACACTCAGGTCGAGCAACCCAGGAGGGGACCAAGCCTGACTTTGCTGCACAGCATTCCGATCTTTGCCGGGGTCCCGGACGCCCAACTCGAACAGATCGCGAAGGTTGCCTTTCATCGCCGGGTCGCGCGCCAGACGACCATCGTGCGTGCCGGCGACAGCACCGATTCGCTCTACGTCCTGATCAGCGGTGGCGCCAAGGTGCTGAACAGCGACGAAGAAGGACGCGAAGTGATTCTGACCCTGCTCGGCCCCGGAGAGTTCTTCGGCGAAATGGGGCTGATCGACGGCAGCCCTCGTTCAGCCGACGTGATGGCCACCGAGACCTGCGAATTGCTGGTGATCACCAAGAACGACTTCAAGCGCTGCCTGGCAGAGAACTTCGATCTCTGCCTGAACATCATGAAGAGTCTGGTCCAGCGTTTGCGCGAAGCGGACCGCAACATCGAGAGTCTGGCGCTGATGGACGTCTATGGCCGCGTCGCCAAGCTGCTGATCGATTTCTCCGAAGACGAACGCGGCGAGCGCGTCATCCGACGGCGCCTCACCAAGCAGGATATCGCCAAGATGATCGGTGCCTCGCGCGAGATGGTCAGCCGGGTGATGAAGGACCTGGAAAATCAGGGATACTTCCGCGTTGAAGAGGGCCGGATTGTCATCCTCGAGAAGCGCGTGCCTTCCCCGACGGCGGCCGCGGCCAAACCATAGCTCACCGATTGCGACCCCGCTGATGGCTTTGCTGAACAAGATTGCCGGCCGCTTTTCGTACCCGTCACGAGCGCCAACAAGTCCGCTGCCCGAAAAGATCGCGGTGCTCCTGGAGGAATCGCGCTGGCTGATTCTGATCGTTGTCGCCAGCTTTCTCGCGCTCGCCCTGTGGGGTTACAGTCGCGACGACCCGGGCTGGTCGCACGCGGTCTACACCACCAGCCTGCATAACCCGACCGGTCGCAGCGGCGCCTGGCTGGCCGACCTGCTGCTGTACATCTTCGGCCTTTCCGCCTGGTGGTGGGTCGTTCTGCTGCTGGCCTTCGTGTGGTGGGGTTACCGTCGCCTCGACAGCCCGCGGCCCGCCGACCGGCGCCCTCGATACATCGCCCTGGCTGGCTTCATGGTACTGATCGTCGCCAGCAGCGGCCTCGAAACCTTGCGCTTCTACACGCTCAAGGCGGCGACGCCAATCGGTCCCGGTGGCATGATCGGCATCGAACTCGCTGCGTTCACGGTGCGCAATCTCGGTTATACCGGCGCGACACTGGCGCTGTTTGCCTTGCTGGCGCTAGGCTGGAGCATTTTCGCGGGGGTTTCCTGGATCTCGGCCGCCGAAGGTGTCGGTGGACTGTTCGAAAGCGCGATCCTGGCTGTCCACGGCGTCTTCGAGCGCTGGCAGGACCGCCGCATCGGCCGCGAGGTGGCCCGTGAGCGCGAGGCCGTGGTGGAGGTCGAGAAGAAGCGCGGCGAAACGCACGAGCCGATCCTGATCGAAAGGCGCGAACCGGTAGTCAGCGCGCCGCCACTGCCGCCAAAAGTCGAGAAGCGCATCGACCGTGAGCGGCAGGTGCCGCTGTTTCCCGAGGCGATCAGCGGCGGCATCCTGCCGCCACTGCATCTACTGGAACCGGCGCCCTTGCAGAGTGAGCGCGTCAGCCCGGAAACCCTGGAGTACAACTCGCGTCTGATCGAGCGCAAACTGGCCGACTTCGGGGTGCAGGTAACCGTCACCGCGGCCTACCCGGGGCCGGTGATCACCCGCTATGAGTTCGAGCCGGCAGTCGGCGTCAAGGGAGCGCAGATCCTCAACCTGGCGAAGGACCTGGCGCGCTCGCTGTCACTGATCTCGGTGCGGGTCGTCGAAACGATCCCCGGCAAGTCGGCGATGGCCCTCGAACTGCCGAATCCGAAAAGGCAGATGGTGCGGCTGCTGGAGATCATCGCCAGCAAGGAATACCACGACCTGAACTCGCCGCTGACGATGACTCTCGGCAAGGATATCGGCGGCCAGCCGCTGGTCGTAGACCTGGCGAAGATGCCACACCTGCTGGTTGCGGGCACCACCGGCTCGGGCAAGTCGGTGGGCATCAACGCGATGATCCTGTCGCTGCTCTACAAGGCCGGGCCCGACCAGGTGCGGCTGATTCTGGTCGACCCGAAGATGCTCGAACTGTCGATTTATGAGGGCATCCCGCACCTGCTGGCGCCGGTGGTGGTCGACATGAAGCAGGCCGCCAACGCCCTCAACTGGTGCGTCGGAGAGATGGACAAGCGCTACAAGCTGATGTCGGCGATCGGCGTGCGCAACCTGACCGGTCTGAATCATCGCATCCGCGATGCCGAGAAGAACGGTGAAAAAATTCCCAACCCGGTTTCGCTGACCCCCGACACCCCGGAGCCGCTGGCGCTCCTGCCGTACATCGTGGTGGTCATCGACGAACTCGCCGACCTGATGATGGTGGCTGGCAAGACCGTCGAGCAACTGATCGCCCGCCTGGCACAGAAGGCGCGCGCCTCTGGAATTCACCTGATCCTGGCCACACAGCGGCCGTCGGTCGACGTCATCACCGGTCTGATCAAGGCCAACATCCCGACCCGCATCTCGTTCCAGGTGTCGTCGAAGATCGATTCGCGAACCATTCTCGATCAAATGGGCGCCGAAGCGCTGCTCGGTCAGGGCGACATGCTCTACCTGTCGCCGGGAACCGGTTATCCGACGCGCGTACACGGCGCCTTCGTCGCCGACGAGGAGGTGCACCGGGTGGTCGACCATCTGAAGAAGGCGGGCAAGCCGGAGTACCTCGAGGGCGTGCTCACCGGTAGCGCTGGCGGCATCGATGACGCCGAAGGCGGCGGCCGTGGCGAGAACGGCGGACTCGATCCCGACGGCGAGGCCGATCCGGTCTACGATCAGGCCGTCGAAGTGGTCCTGAAGAATCGCCGCGCATCGATTTCGCTGGTCCAACGCCACCTGCGCATCGGCTACAACCGGTCGGCACGACTGATCGAAGCGATGGAAAAGGCCGGTCTCGTTTCGGCCATGGACGCCCGTGGCGGTCGTGAAGTCCTGGCCCGCAAGGAAGAAGACTGATGCGGCCGGTGGCGTGCCTGCAGTTCTTCGCCGCAGTTGGTCTGCTGAGTGCCGGGATCGCGCACGCCCAGGCGATCGACAAGTTGCACCAGTTCCTCGACACCACCCGGACCGTCCGCGCCGACTTCACGCAGACCGTCGTCGCCCGGAACGGACGCAAGCCGCAGGTGTCGAGCGGCGTGATGATCATCTCGCGCCCTGGCAAGTTCCGCTGGCAGATCGACAAGCCGTACGCTCAGCTGCTGGTTGGCGACGGCGAAAAGATCTGGATCCACGACCCGGACCTCCGCCAGGTCACCGTCCGCAAGGCAGGCGCCGCGCTGGGCGGCACGCCGGCCGCGCTGCTCGCCGGTGACAGCCGGATCGACAAGGATTTCACCCTGCGCGAAGCGGGCGCGCGCGACGGCCTGGACTGGGTGGAGGCCATCCCCAGGACACCCGACAGTGGCTTCGCGAAGGTTCTCCTCGGCTTTTCGGGCAACGACCTGCGGGCGATGGAACTGCTCGACAGCCTCGGCCAGACCAGCTCGCTGGTTTTCGCCCACCTCGAACGCAATCCGCAAGTGGCCGCCTCGTTGTTCCGCTTCACGCCGCCAGCGCATACCGACGTGCTTGGCGAGTAAGCGACGAACAACGTTTCGTCGACACCATGGCTGGCCCGCGTGGCGCGCCTTGGTCGACGCCGCACCGTGACATCCTCGGCGGCTACGCTTGCTCCTGCGGCCGCTTATCACCAGCGTGCCGCGCTTGACGCCGCTGCTGGCCAGGCCAGCGCTGCTCCTTCGCGGCTTGATCGACAAGGCCAACGCCGCATCGCCGGCCGGCGGGTGCAGCGCCCCTACCCGAATCTTGCGAAATGCTATATATTGCACTGCAACAAGCGAGGCTGGCGGGTCTGCGGTGCGCCGCTGCCGGTCTGATCGCCGCTCCCGGCCGCCGTTGCATATCGCTGCGGCCATGACTACCATGCGCAAGCCAGAACGACTTCCCGTCACTGGTCCGGGAACGCCCCCTCTTCGAACAAGGCCCCGCCCGCCGCAGCAGCCTTCGCTGGCGCTGCCGCGAGCGGGCCTTGAGCACGTCATCCGGCCGCTTCGGCGGCCAACACCAGAATCATTTCAAGGACCATTTCATGGAACCAGACCATCCATCGTTCTTCAGCAGGATCGCCATAGCCTGCGGAAGCTTCTTCCGAATCCTTGGCAACGCCGACTTTGCCGGCCGCGTGCGCGCTGTGCGCTGCGGAACGCAGCCGGGCGCGGCCCCCGAAGTCGAGCCGGCGAGCAAGCCCAGCGCACCGCCGCTCCGGGAAGCGGCGCCCGACGGCGCGCTGCAACTGCTCGGCCTGCTGCAAAGGGAGGCGCGCTTCATCGACTTCATCCAGGAAGACGTCGCGGCCTATCCGGATGCCGACGTCGGCGCTGCCGCCCGTCTGGTGCACGAAGGCTGTCGCAAGGTGCTCAGCGAAAACTTCAGCATCGCGCCGATCCGCGAGGAAACCGAAGGCAGCACGCTTACCCTGGCGGAAGGTTTCGACGCCGCGGCGATTCGCATCACCGGCAACGTCGTCGGTCAGCCGCCCTTCAGGGGCAGCATCACGCACCGCGGCTGGCGGGTCGTCGAGACGCGCCTGCCGAAGCTTGCCGGCAGCCATGATCTGCACATCGTCGCGCCGGCCGAGGTGGAACTATGAGCGAATCCTCAATAAACGAAGCAAGATTCTCGATCGGCATCGACCTCGGAACCACCCATTGCGCGCTGTCCTGGGTCGACATCGGCAGCAGCGACGGCGAGCAGGTGGTGTTGGGCGTGTTGCCGATTCCACAGCTGACCGCGCCGGCTTCGGTCGAAGCGCCTGGCCTGCTGCCGTCGTTCATCTATCTGCCGCACGCCAGCGAACTTGCGCCCGGCGACCTGGGTCTGCCGTGGACCGCCGAGCAGGATTACGCGGTCGGCGAAATGGCGCGCAGCCGCGGCGCGGCAACGCCGATCCGGCTGGTTTCCAGCGCCAAGAGCTGGCTCTGCCACGCCGGTGTCGACCGGCGCGCGGCGATCCTGCCCAACGACGCGCCGCCGGAAGTGGCGCGCGTCTCACCGCTCGAAGCTTCGCGGCGCTATCTGGCGCATCTACGCGCGGCCTGGGACCACGCCCATCCCGAGGCGCCTTTCGTCGAGCAGCAGGTCGTCGTCACCATTCCCGCGTCCTTCGACCCGGCGGCCCGCGAATTGACCGCCGAGGCCGCCAAGAGCGCCGGCTGCGAGCAGATGATCCTGCTCGAGGAACCGCAGGCGGCGCTCTACAGCTGGATCCACAAGAGCGCCGGCGGCTGGCGCAAGCAGGTACACCCGGGCGAGATCATTCTGGTCGTCGACGTCGGCGGCGGCACCAGCGACTTCTCGCTGATCGCTGTCCTCGAACGCGACGGGGTTCTCGAACTGCACCGGGTCGCGGTTGGCGAGCATATCCTGCTCGGTGGCGACAACATGGACCTGGCGCTGGCCTTCACCGTCGCCAGCAAACTCGGTTCGCAGGGGATCAAGGTCGAACCCTGGCAATTGCGGGCGCTGACGCATTCGTGCCGTTCAGCCAAGGAAACGCTGCTCAACGACCAGGCGGTCAACGAAGTGCCGCTACTGATCGCCAGCCGCGGCGCCAGGCTGATCGGCGGCTCGGTACGCAGCGAGCTGACGCGGGCGGAACTCACGACCACCCTGCTCGACGGTTTCTTCCCACCGGCAGCGATCGCCGACCGTCCACAGGGCCGCGGCCGCGGTGCCCTGACGCAGCTCGGCCTGCCCTACGCCCAGGACGCCGCGGTGACGCGCCACCTGGCCGCTTTCCTGGCCCGCCAGGTGGCGGCCACCGCCGACCTCGAAGGCTTCAGTGGCGCCTTGCCGGACGGCGCCAGCTTCCTGCATCCGACGGCGGTGCTGTTCAACGGCGGCGTCTTCAAGTCCGAGCTGCTCGCCGAGCGCATGCTGACGGCGATCAACTCCTGGCTGACCGCCGAGGGTGCACCGGCCGCGCGCCGGCTCGAAGGCGCCGACCTCGATCTGGCGGTGGCCCGGGGCGGCGCGTATTACGGCTATGTGCGCCGCGGCCAGGGCGTTCGCATCCGTGGCGGCACGGCGCGCTCGTATTACGTGGCGGTCGAATCGGTGATGCCCGCCGTACCCGGCATGCAACCGCCGGTGCAGGCGCTGTGCCTGGCGCCTTTCGGCATGGAAGAAGGCAGCGACGCCGCCCTGCCGGCGCAAGAATTCGGGCTGGTGGTCGGCGAGCAGGTGCGCTTTCGCTTCTTCGGCTCGTCGGTTCGCCGTCAGGATCAGGTCGGCACCCTGCTCGACGACTGGCAGCCCGACGAGTTGCAGGAACTCGACGAGATCCAGACGACGCTGCCCAGCGAAGGCCGTGCCGCCGGCGAGGTGGTCCGCGTCCGGCTGCACGCACGCATCACCGAGGCCGGCACGCTCGAACTCGAAGCGCTGCCGCACGACGGTCCCGAGCGCTGGAAGGTCGAGTTTGACGCCCGCGGCGGCGCCGCGGACTGAGCGGCGTGAAGCAACAGCAGTACATCGTCGGCATCGATCTCGGGACCAGCAATACCGTCGTCGCCTACGCGGCACCGTGCAGCCGCAAGGTCGAGCTGTTCGAGATCGAGCAACTGGTCGCTGCCGGCGAGGTTGCCGCGAGGCCGCTGCTGCCGTCGGTCCGTTTCCATCCGGCGGCGGGCGAAATCAGCCCCGGCGACCTGCAACTGCCGTGGCCTGTCGACGCGGCGGAGACTTCCCGGGACGGCGGCGAGCCGGTGGTCACCGGCCGCTTCGCGCTGGACCTCGGCACGCAGGTGCCGGGGCGTCTGGTGACCAGCGCCAAGAGCTGGCTGTCGCACGCGGCGGTCGACCGGATGGCGCCGATCCTGCCGTGGGGCGCCGCTGACGATGTTGCCAAGGTTTCGCCGGTAACCGCCAGCGCCAGCTACCTGGCGCATCTGCGCGCGGCCTGGCTGCACCGCTTCCCCAACGCACCGCTCGAACAGCAGCAGCTGATTTTGACCGTCCCCGCGTCCTTCGACGAGGGTGCGCGGGCCTTGACCCTGGAAGCCGCGCGGCAGGCTGGCCTGGCGAAGCTGCGCCTGCTTGAGGAACCGCAGGCGGCGTTCTACGACTGGCTGTTCCGCCATCAGCAGAACCTGGCCGACGAACTCGCCGAAACGCGGCTGCTGATGGTCTGCGACATCGGCGGCGGCACCACCGACCTGACGCTGATCCAGGTGGCGATCAAGGACGGCGAAACCGAACTGACGCGGATCGGCGTCGGCGACCACCTGATGCTCGGTGGCGACAACATGGACCTGGCGCTCGCCCATCTCGTCGAGTCGCGGCTACCGGCCGGCGACGGCAGGTTGTCGGCGGCGCGCTTCTCGCAATTGACGGCGCGCTGCCGGGCGGCCAAGGAGCAACTGCTGGCGGCCGATGCGCCGGCATCGCTACTGCTGACGCTGCTCGGCAGCGGCTCGCGGCTGATCGGCAGCGCGCGCACCATCGAACTGCAGCGCGATGAGGTCCGGCAACTGCTGGTCGACGGCTTCTTGCCACGCGTCACCGCGGATCAGCCGGTGCAGCAGCGGCGGGCGGCGATCGTCGAGTTCGGCCTGCCCTACCCCGCCGACCCGGCGATTACCCGCCATCTAGCGGCGTTTCTCAAACGGCATGCGCAGGCCGCGCGCCGGGCTCTGGCCGAACAGCGCGGCGAGCAGCAGCAGGAAGGCGACGCAGCAGACGACCGGCAGCGACTGCCGGTTCCCGATACGCTGCTGTTCAACGGCGGCGTGTTTCGCGCCGAAGCGCTTGCCGAACGCCTGCAAAGCACCCTCGGCGACTGGCGCGAAGCGCCCTTGCGGCTGCTACGCAACGACCATCCCGATATCGCCGTGGCGCGCGGTGCGGTCGCCTACGCGCTGGTTCGACAGGGGCACGGCCGACGCATCGGTGGCGGCTCGGCGCGCAGCTACTTCCTGGTTCTCGATGATGGCAGCAGGGAGCGACGCGGCATCTGCATCCTGCCACGGGGAATCGAGGAAGGTCACGAAATCCACCTGCCGGACCGCGCCTTCAGCTTGCGACTTGGCCAGCCGGTGCGCTTTCACCTGGCTTCGTCGGTCGCCGACACCGCCTATCTGCCCGGCGAGATGGCCGCCCTGGACGACGAGGAGTTCGTCCGCCTGCCACCGATCGCCACCGTCGTGCAAGGCCTCGCCGGCAGCAGCCAGCGCGAAGTGCGGGTACGGCTGATCACCGCCATCACCGAAGTCGGCAGCCTGGAGATCCACTGCGTCAGCATCGACGACGCAGCCCGCCGCTGGTTGCTCGAATTCCAGCTGCGCGGCGACGGCAGCACGGCGAGCGCCTCGTCCGAGGTCCTGCCACCGCGCTTCGCCGACGCCGTGAAAGCTATCGAGCACATTTTTGGTGGACGCTCGCAGGCGGTGGATGGCAAGGAGGTCCGGCACCTGCGTGGCCACCTCGAACACCTGCTGGGCAAGCGCGAGGACTGGGAAATGCCGCTGCTGCGCGCGCTCTTCGACGCGCTGCTGCAGCGCGCGCGCCGCCGCCGCCGCTCGCCGGAGCACGAACGGCTGTGGCTCAATCTGGCCGGCTATTGCCTGCGTCCGGGGCTCGGTGACGCGCTCGACGACTGGCGAATCGAGCAACTGTCCGAGCTGCTGGCGCCGGGCATCCAGTACGTCGGCGAGAGTCAGAACTGGTCCGAATGGTGGACCCTGTGGCGTCGCGCGGCCGGCGGTTTGCCGCAGGCGACCCAGGAAACGCTGCTCGCGGAACTGCTGCCGCCGCTGCAGAGCGAGCCGGCGAAAGCGACGGTGAAGACCCGCAACCGTCAGCCGGCACCGATCGCTGGCAGTCACGACGACATGCTGCGCCTGGCTGCCTCGCTCGAAAGGCTGCCGGTCGAACGCAAGATCGAGGTCGGCGACTGGCTGCTCGACAGGTTGCGCAGAAGCGCCGAGAAACCGCTCGGCTGGTGGGCGCTCGGGCGAATCGGCGCGCGTCAAGCGCTGTACGGCAGCGCTCACCAGGTGGTGCCGGCCGATGTCGCTGGCCGCTGGCTGGAAGCGCTGCTGGCGGTCGACTGGAAGAAGGTCGAGCCGGCCGCTTTCGCGGCGACGCAAATCACCCGCCTGACCGGCGACCGTTCGCGCGACCTCCCCGATACGCTCCGCGAAGCGGTACTCGACCGCCTGGCAGCGATCAATGCCTCGCCCGGCTGGAGCGAACAGATCCGGACCGCCGTCGCGCTGGACAAGGCCGACGAACGCCGCGCCTTCGGCGAGGCCTTGCCGGCCGGCCTGCGGCTGGTGACCGAAGCCGGAAGCGCGCTGGCAGCCCGCGGCGGTGCTTCATAAGCCGCAAATGATGTTCATAAATCCGCTGCATTGGCCTTCCGCTGACCTTTTCCGCATAATGCCCATGAATCAGTCGCCGGAGCCACTTGCCGATGGCTTGTGCCCACCTCAGCGCTTGTTGCAGGCGGGCGGCAAGTGTCTTCCGGAGCTGGCTGGCTGCGTTGCCATGCGGCACGCAGCCGGCGATCTAAGAGGAGTAAGCAATGCGCACGCAAAGAGGACCAGACCGCCGCCAGCGGCAGCTCGACCGACCGACCGATCAGGCTGAACGTCGCTGCGGCAGCGATCGTCGTCGACTTCAGTTTACCGACCAATCAATTGCTGAGATGGAAGCGCGCCTGGCCGCGCTTGGCAGCAACCGAAAGAGCAAACCGGACGAGGAAGGCTCCGGCTGGGACAAGCTGATCATCCCCCTCAAGTAAGCGCCCGCCAGCCGCCCAGCGATTGCCGCGAATCGCCATCTGCGCCTTGATTCGCTGCCGGACTTCGCCGGCCAACGGCCGGGTCACCGACGGGCCCGCCAGTCAAGCAATGACGGTGACCACCACCCGGCGCCGATGGGCGATCGTCCGATGCTCCCAAAGGTAGATTCCTTGCCAGGTGCCCAGTCGCAAGGCGCCGCTGCCGACCGGCACGTTCAGCGAAGCGCCGACCAGGATGTTACGCCCGTGCGCGGCCATGTCGTCGTCACCCTCGCTGTCGTGCTGATAGGCCGCGTCGCCATCGGGCGCCCAGCGGGCCGCCAGGGTTTCCAGATCGCGCCGCACCGAGGGGTCGGCGTTCTCGGTCAGGACCACCGAACAGCTGGTGTGCTGGACAAAGACGTTGGCCAGGCCGACCTCTATGCCCGACGCGCGGACCACCCGCGCGACTTCGGCAGTGATCTCGACGGTCCCGCGACCGCGACTGTGAAGCTCGAAACTCTGCTGAAAAGCCATGCGTGCCTCCAAGTTTTTCAAGCCCCGCCTGACCGTCAAAGTCGCGTTCGCGCCTCGCGGCAGACGGCGTCGCCGCCTGTCTAGAACGCCGATCCAGGCGTCTTCAGGAACTCAAGCTCGGCCGGCGTCGAAGCTCGACCGAGAATCGCGTTGCGGTGCGGATAACGCCCAAAGCGCTCGATGATCGCTTGATGCCGCCGTTCGAATTCGAGGTTCCCGGTCATCCCCGGCGCGGCGAACAGCTTGCTGGCCACAGAGTGAATCAGCGGCGACTCGCTGTGCATGTAGGGCATGTACAGGAAAGCGCGGCGCGTCGGGTCGAACGCACGGTCGGCACCGGCGGCTACCGCTTCCTGGGCGAGCAGCAAAGCCATCGAGTCGGCGGCGAAGGCCTGTGGACGATCGCGAAAGATGTTGCGCGAAAACTGATCGAGGACGATCACCTCGGCCAGCCTCCCGTCGGCATTGCTGCGCCAGTGGTACAACTCGCAACGCAGCGCGGCCGCGTGCAGGGCGCCAAAACGCGCCTCGATCAGACGGTCGAAAGGGTCCGACTTCGACCACCATTGCGCCGGCGTCGCCTCGTCGAACCAGAAGCCGAGAACCGCGGCGGCGGTCATCGCCACGACCCGGCAGTCGAACGGGAAAGAATCAACATCGTCAGTCGCTCCACTATCAGGATCAACCCTCGCATTACTCGTCAACCCTCCCGCGCAGCAGCTTCACCGTCCCGCGCCGCACCTTGTCGTCGACCCGCCGCAGTTGCGAACCGCGCGTCGGCCGGGTCGCTCGCCGCGGCGTCGGGGTGAACGCTGCCCGGGCGATCAGTTCGCGCAGGCGGGTCAGGGCATCGAGACGATTGCGTTCAAGGCTGCGGTGCGCCTGCGCCTTGATGATCACCACACCATCGGCGCTGATCCGCTGATCGCGCGTTTGCAGCAAGCGCTGCTTGATCTCTTCGGGCAGCGACGAGGCACCGATGGCGAAGCGCAGGTGGATGGCGTTCGAGACCTTGTTGACGTTCTGGCCGCCAGCGCCCTGCGCGCGGATGGCGATCAACTCGACCTCTTCCTCGCGCAACTCGATGCGGGTGGCCAGCGCCGGCATCTGCAAGCTACTTGCTTCGCGCCGTTGGCAGCGGCGCGCCGACGCCGAGCGCCTGCCAGCCATCGCGGCCCAGCTCGCGGAGCGTTCGCAGGTTGCGCTCGTAGATCGCCGCGGCGTCCGGGAACGCCGCCACCGCCCGGTCCAGGCTGTCCTCGCGCAGCAGGTGCAGGGTCGGGAAAGGCGAGCGATTGGTACAATTGGTGATGTCGTCCGGATCGGTGCCGGCAAAGGCGTAATCCGGGTGGAAGCTGGCGACCTGCAGAATGCCCTCGAGTCCTTGCGTTCTGAGCACCACATTGACCACGTCGAGAAACGCGGCGAAGTCCTCGAAAGCGGTGAGCACTGCGGGATGGATGAGCAGCGTGGTGTCAACCTCGGCCGGCGGCGCCGCCAGCAGCATGTGCAGTTCGCGCTCGAGGTCGGCGAGCAGGGTCTCCTCGTCCGGAGCGTCGCTCACCACATAACGGAGCTGTTCCTTGACATGAACGCCTTTGGCGAAGGGACAGAGGTTGAGGCCGATCACCGCGCGTTCCAGCCACCGGCGCGTCGCTGCGATCACTGCCTGGTGGCTGGGTGTTGGTGAGTTCATGGTCGGCAAGGCGGTCGTTGGCAGTCGTGCTGCGGGCATCCGAAGTGTAGCGATTACCGGCGAAGCAGGCAAAGCCTGGTCTTGGGACCCAGGTACCGCCGCGCAACGTACGCCTTGGACTCTGGCGCAAGGCGCGATGACTGCCGTCTGGCGAACAAGAAAAACGGCCCGCGAGACCGCGGGCCGTTTTGCCGTTGAACTGGCGGATACAGCCTGGCTAGTGGCCGGAAGCACCTGCTGCGCCGAGACCGGTTTCCGAACGCACCCGCTGAGCCGGGTAGAGCGAGCGCTCGAGTTGCGCCTGCGCGCTGTTGTCCATCTTGGAAACCAGGTAGATGGTCAGGAACGCCGCCGACATCGAGAACAGGCCCGGCGACGAATACGGGAACAGCGCGGAACCCTTCGGATTGCCGATCACCGCTTCCCACACCGAAGCCGAGACGATGGTCAGGATCACCGAGCTGAGCAAGCCAACTACCCCGCCGGCAACGGCACCCTTGGTCGTGCAATCCTTCCACAGCACCGACATGAAAAGGACCGGGAAGTTGGCCGAGCAGGCGATGGCGAAAGCCAGCATCACCATGTAGGCAACGTTCTGCTTCTCAAAGGCGATACCAAGAAGAACGGCGACGATGCCCAGGCAAATGGTGGTGATCTTGGACACTCGCAATTCGTGTGCCGAGTCAGTTTGCCCTTTCTTGAACACCGTTGCGTAGAGGTCGTGCGACACCGCGGAAGCACCGGATAGCGTCAGACCTGACACCACCGCCAGGATGGTGGCAAAGGCCACTGCCGAGATAAAGCCGAGAAAGACGTTGCCGCCGACGGCGTTGGCGAGGTGGATGGCGGCCATGTTGCCGCCACCCTTCAGACCCTTGGCCAGATCACCATCGACGTAGTACAGCTCGGGCGCCTGCGTGAGCATGACCACCGCGCCAAAACCGATGATGAAGGTCAGGATGTAGAAATAGCCGATCCAGGTCGTTGCCCAGCCGACCGACTTGCGGGCTTCCTTGGCGCTAGGCACGGTAAAGAAACGCATCAGGATGTGCGGCAGGCCCGCCGTGCCGAACATCAAGGTCATGCCGACCGAAATTGCCGAGATCGGATCCTTGATCAGCGCGCCCGGTCCCATGATCGCGTCGTGCTTGCTGTGGATTTCGACGGCCTTGGCAAACAGCGCCTCGGGGTTGAAGTTGAACTGCCAGAGCACGGCCAGGGCCATGAAGCTGGCACCGAAGAGCAGCATGATCGCCTTGATGATCTGAACCCAGGTGGTGGCCGTCATGCCGCCGAACAGCACGTAGCACATCATCAGCACGCCGACGATCATCACCGCGTAGGTATACTCGAGGCCGAACAGCACCTTGATCAACTGACCGGCGCCGACCATCTGCGCGATCATGTAGAACGCCACGACGACCAGTGTCCCGCACGCCGCAAAGACGCGCGTCGGGGTTTGCGCAAAACGGTAGGAAGCGACGTCGGCAAAGGTGAACTTGCCGAGATTTCGCAAGCGCTCCGCCATCAGGAAGGTGATCACCGGCCAACCGACCAGCCAGCCGATCGAAAAGATCAGGCCGTCAAAGCCGTTGGCGAACACCAGACCGGAAATACCGAGGAAGGACGCGGCGGACATGTAGTCGCCGGCAATCGCCAGACCGTTCTGGAAACCGGTAATCCCGCCACCGGCGGTATAGAAATCCGCGGCGGTCTTGGTTCTGCTGGCCGCCCACTTGGTAATGAACAGGGTCAGGATGACGAAAGCGCCAAACATGGCGATGGCGGTCCAGTTGGTTGCCTGCTTGACGGTCGTGCCGAGGTCGCCACCGGCAGCCACGGCCACTCCGGCGATCAGGCAGCCGAGCAGGATCGCTGGACTGTTACGTATGGTTTTCGCCATCATGGTCTGTTGGCCTCGTTGATGATTTCGCCGTTCAGCGTGTCAAACTCGCTATTGGCTCGACGAACGTAGATGTTGGTGATTAGGATCGTCAGGACGATCACGCCAACGCCCATCGGGATACCGATCGAGGTCACCATGCCGGCGCCCATCTTCTGCGCCAGAAACTCCTTGTCGAAGGCGATCAGCAGGATGTAGCCGTAATAGATCACCATCACCAGGATGGTCATGATGATGCTGTATCGGGAGCGCGTGCGCACCAGTCTTTCGTACTTGGGGTTGGCGACTATGCGCGCAACCAGATCGTCTTCTTTCATTTTGCCTCCTCGCAAAGGGACGGTTTGTCGAGCCACTCAGGATGGCTGCGGAGGCCACGGTAGGGCGACGAACTTACGCCGCGCTTACAACATGAAAACTTTGTCTTTTAATAACATATGCTTACATGAGTCTTGCTAGATGCTGAATGAGGTCTTACCGGCAGCATGTTTTTAGCGCGGTTACGACAAGCGGCCCCGCGCATAACGCTGCGGGCTCGAATCGCGACCTGATCTTGAAGGTGGCCGCCGGGTACAATCCATGCCGCAGCACCTTCGACGACATCGTCCGCTGCATTCACTGACACCAACTTGACGATTGAGGTGCTTGATGCTGATCCTGTTGATAGAAGACGACAAGGAACTCTCCGATGGCATTGCCTCGTTCCTGGCCGGGCAAGGCGACAGCGTGGTCGTCGAGTCTGATGGCATGGCCGCGGATCGCTTGCTGCAGGAGAGAAAATTCGATTTCGTTCTAGTCGATGTCGGCCTCCCGGGACTCGGCGGCTATGAGATCGTTCGCCGAATCCGCGAACGCCGCCAGTCGCTGCCAGTGATCATGATTACCGCACGCGATGCGCTCGATGATCGAATCTACGGTCTGGACCTCGGCGCGGACGACTATCTGTCAAAGCCCTTCGAACTGGCCGAACTGACCGCGCGCATGCGGGCGACCACCCGTCGTGGCGCCAACGCCATTGCCCGCCGCATCGAGTTCGGCCCGCTGTCGATGGACATGGCGGGTCGCCACGCCTCGCTGGCCGAGCAGCCCTTGATCCTTTCCAGCCGGGAATGGGATCTGCTCAGCGTACTCGCCGAGGCCGACGGACACACGGTACCCAAGGAACGGCTGCAAGGCGACGGCAGCGTCAATGCCCTGGAAGTGTACGTCTATCGCCTGCGCCGGCGGCTGGAAGCGGCGGGTCTGAATATCCGCACCGTGCGCGGCTTCGGCTACCGCCTGGAAATCACCCATCCCGCCACCGGCAGGACGCAGCACCATGCGAACGAGTAGCGCCACAAACTCCGCGGCTGGACCCCGGGCCGCGGAGTTGACGGGGGCTAGCGGCAGCACGGCAAACGAGGCCGGCACCAGCCTCCGGCGCAGCCTGCTGCGAGCGCTGGCCGCCCCGATCCTGGCCGCGCTGTTCACCGGCGGGGTGGTCGGCTATGGGGTGGCGGAAAGAGTGGTCAGCACCGCCTACGATCAAAGCCTGCTGAACCTTGCCAATGGCATCGTCAACCGGGCGCGGGTCGAAAATGGCCAGGTCACGATCGGTCTGACTGCCGAGGCAGAAGCACTGCTACGCACGGACACGGTAGACCACATCTACTTCCGCGTTCGCGACGACTCTGGCCGAATCATCGCCGGCGACGCCGATCTGCCACCGCCAGAAGTTCCGGCCAGTGATGTTTCGGCCGGCTTGTCGAGCCTTCCGCCGCAACCGCCGCCGACGGACGACCGTCGCCCGAATGCTGCTGAACCGGTCTTTTCATTCTTTGACGGGCACTTCCGTGGCGAAGCCATACGCGGCGTGCGCTTCCACCCGCTGGTCGACGGCCATGGCGTATACGTCACCGTCGCTGAAACGCTCGGCAAGCGCCGCGGCGCGATTCGCGACCTGCTGTTTGGTTTTGGCCTTGCGGTACTGCTGGTGCTGGCTGCCGTGGCAGCGGTCGTACGCTACGGGATTACCTTCAGCCTGGGATCGCTGTATCAGCTCGAAGCGCAGCTCGCCGGACGTTCCGGGCAGGACCTGGCTCCGGTAGACTTGCGCCAGGTGCCGCTCGAAATTCGCGAGGTGGTACGCGCTCTGAATGCCCTTCTGGCGCGTTTGCGAGAAGCCAACGCCGCGCAAAGGGAGTTTCTGCAGGATGCCGCGCATCAGTTGCGCACGCCGCTCGCGGGTCTCCAGGTGCAGATCGAATTGCTGCATGGCGAGCAGACCGACAAGACGGCGGCCAACAATCTGCGCAAGTCCGTCAAACGCGTCACTCGACTGGCCAACCAGTTACTGGCGTTGGCTCGCGCCGAGGCTGGTCAACCTCTGGCGGCCAATCCATCGTCGGTCGATCTGGCGAAGCTGATCGATGAAATGCTGGAAGACTGGTTGCGCATCGCCGATGAAAAAAGAATCGACTTTGGCATGCAACGCGAAGCGGCGACAATCCCCGGCGATCCGACGCTGCTCAGGGAACTGGTCGCCAACCTGGTCGACAACGCACTCAAGTACACTCCGGCCGGAGGCCAGGTCACCCTGCGCTGCGAACTCGTCGGCGAGGTCGTTGAGATTGACGTCAGCGATAACGGTCCCGGCATTCCGGAGCACGAGCGCGAACGGGTATTCGAGAGATTTCACCGCTTGCCCGATGCAACGGCTCCCGGCAGCGGTCTCGGTTTGCCGATCGCTCGACAGATCGTTGCCGGTCACCGCGGCTCAATAACCATTGCCAGCGCCGCCGACGGCACCGGCACCTGCGTGCAGGTCCGCTTGCCGGCAACGGCGTCGCCGGCATCGCTTCACGAGGCAGCGGCCTGACCGAGGAAAGGACAGCGGCGGTGCCGTTCAGCAGCCGCGCTGCCCGATCCCGGCCGCCGCGATGAACGGAGCGACTGCTCGTGCCATGATCAGAATTCGCCATCGGTAGCCGGAGAGCAGACCATGGAGAGTATCGCAGCGGTAGTGATTGGAGCCGGCGTGGTCGGCCTGGCTTGCGCACGCGCGCTGGCGCGGCGAGGGATCGAGACGGTGATTCTCGAGCGCAACGCCGCCTTCGGATGCGAGACCAGCGCGCGTAACAGCGAGGTCGTCCACGCCGGCCTGTACTACCCGCGCGGCTCGCTCAAGGCGCGTTTGTGTGTCGCTGGCCGGCACCGGCTCTACGCCTTCTGCAGCGCCCACGGCATCGCTCACCGACGCTGCGGCAAGCTGATCGTCGCCACCTCCGCGTCCCAGGCGGAGCAGCTGGCCGCCCTGTACCGGCAGGGCGAGGGAAACGGCGTCGACGACCTGCAGCTCCTGACCGCCGCCGACGCCCGAACGCTCGAACCCGAACTGACTTGCACCGCCGCCCTGCTCTCGCCGTCTACCGGAATTATCGACAGTCACGCTCTGATGCGCGCGCTGCTCGGTGACGCCGAGCTCGACGGCGCCGCGCTGGCGCTGCGCAGTCCACTGCACGGCGGGTCGATCGCAACGGGCGGGATGGTGCTGGAAAGCGGCGGTGCCGAGAGCCTGCGCTTCAAGGCGGCGATGGTGATCAACGCCGCCGGCTTGTGGGCACCGCAGGTTGCCGCGGCGCTGCGCGGTTTTCCGAGCGCCCTGATCCCGGCAAGCTTCCACGCCAAAGGCAGCTACTACGCGCTCGCTGGCCGCGCACCCTTCGCGCGGCTGGTGTATCCGTTGCCGGAGGCTGGCGGTCTGGGGGTTCATCTGACGCTCGATCTTGCCGGCCAGGCGCGCTTCGGCCCGGATGTCGAATGGCTGGCAACGCGGTGTCCGAATCCGCCAGCCGGCGACTTCGATTACCGCGTCGACCCGGCGCGCGCCGATGCTTTCTACGCCAAGATCCGCCGCTACTGGCCAGCCTTGCCGGACGATGCACTGACCCCAGCATACGCCGGCATCCGACCGAAGATCGCCGGCCCAGGGCAGCCGGCAGGCGATTTCGTGATCCAGGGGCCGGCGCAACACGGCGTTCCCGGTCTGGTCAACCTTTTTGGCATCGAGTCGCCGGGGCTGACCGCGTGCCTGGCGATCGCCGACCAGGTGGCCGCCGCGCTGCATCGCCGCTGAGCGCATGCGCGCGGTTCTCGACACCAATGTGGTTCTCGACCTGCTGCACTTTGCTGACCCGCAGACGCTGGCCCTGCGCCGAGCGATCGTCGACGGCGCGCTGCAGTGTTTCAGCGATCGGTCTTGCCTCGACGAGCTGCGGCGGGTCTCCGCCTACACGCGACTGGCTCTTGACGGCGCAGCCCGGGCGACGCTGATCGACGCCTACCGTCGCCTGGTCACGATCTGCGACGCCGACACCGACGAAGATTACCCGCTCCCTCGTTGTCGCGACGCCGACGACCAGAAATTCCTGATCCTCGCTGTCCGTTGCCGCGCCGACATGCTGCTTACTCGTGACCGGCAGTTGCTCCGACTCGCCAGCCGTCGGCGTCCACCGCCGCCTTGTGCGATTCTCACCGCCGCCGCGGCGTGCGCCCGGCTCGCCAGCCGCTGAGCGGCGCCGCCAGCGGCCGCGTCGGGTGGCGACTGCTGGCCGCTTCCTAGCGGCGCCGAAAGACCCAGACCTTGTCACTTGACGCGTCCGCCGCATAGGCGTAGCCGGCGGTCGTGAAGTCCTTCAGGCCGGCCGGTTCGACCAGCCGATTGATGATCGCGAAGCGCGCCATCAGGCCCCGGGCGCGCTTCGCGAAGAAGCTCACAACGCGGAACTTGCCATTGCCCCAATCCTGGAAAACCGGCTGAATGACCGGCACCGACAGGTTCTTCGGCGTGACCGCCTTGAAGTACTCCTCCGAAGCCAGATTGAGCAAGGCCGGCGCGGCCGCTTCGCGCAGCGCCGCGTCAAGGGCTTCGGTGATCCGGTCGCCCCAGAAGGCATAGAGGTCCTTGCCGCGCGGGCTTGTCAGACGGCTGCCCATCTCCAGCCGATACGGCTGCATCAGATCGAGCGGACGCAACACGCCGTAGAGCCCCGAGAGGATACGCAGACGCTGCTGCGCGAACTGCCGGTCCGCCGCCGACAGCGTCGCGGCGTCGACGCCAGCGTAGACGTCGCCGTCAAAAGCCAATATCGCCTGCCGGGCGTTATCCAACGTGAACGGCTGCGCCCACTCGGCGTAGCGGGTAACGTTGAGCACCGCGAGCCGGTCACTGATCTTCATCAGACTAGCCAGTTCGGATGGCGACAACTCGCGCAGACGCTCGATCAGAGCCTGTGACTGGTCGAGGAAAAGAGGTTGCGAATGCTCGTGAAGCGTCTGCGGCGTCTGGTAATCGAGCGCTTTGGCGGGTGAAAGAACGATGATCATCGGCGTGCTCCAGCCAGGGGGATTCCCGGCACGAATGTTTGCTAGTATGCCGCGATTGTAAACGACGGCGCGACAGAGGCACGACCCTTGCCTCCGATTCGCCGCAGCCTGCGCGCGCCGCAAGCGCAGCTCGACCCATCCATCCGGAAAGAACTCGGCAAAGGCACCATCACCATGGAACAACTGCTCTGCCAACTTGCCGATCCGAACGCCAACACGACGCGCTTGCTCACGCAACTGATCGACGAAATTCGCCCCGCCGACGCGCACGACATCGATACTGCCCGGCTGCATATGGCGAGGCTCAGCGAGATCCTGCGCGACCGCCCCGAGCTGCGGGCGGCCTTGCGCGACGCGATCACGAAACTGGCGCAGACACACCGTCACATCGAGTTGTACACGGTGACCGGAATCCTGCCGAATACCGGTTTCGTCGCCGAACTGGTGCGCCGCATCGGCCACAAACTGCTGCCCGAAGTGCTCGACCGCGGATTGTTGCGCACGGTCCTGCGCAGGATGTACCACCAGGCCAGTGACCGGCACTGGGTGGGCGGCGTCGGCGAGGACGCCTGGCTGGAACTGATTACGGCCATGCGTTTCGACGAAGTTGCGGCCAGCGAGACGATGCCGCCGGCGGCGGCAGAGATCCTGCGCTCGCTGCGCGTGCTCTCGTACTGGATAGCCGCCGGCGGTGTCGAGCCCGAACTGCTGCGCCTGGAACCTTCGCTCGAAACCTACGAGTCGCCTTTCCTCGCCCAGAACGTCGAGATGACCGCCTACCTCAAGGCCACCCCGGAGCACTGGGGCAAAGCACCTGGCGACGCCGATGAGCGGCACCTGCGAGTCCTGTTTGGCCAGTGCCAGGACGTGATCGAGCGGGTTCGCAACACGGCGGCCCGAGACGGCACCAGCATCCGCCTGACCTATCACCTGCAGCGTCTGCGGCAACTGCTGCGCCGCAGCGAGCAGCTCCTGGACATCCTGGAGGGAGTGCAGAACGACCGCAGCGGCGTCGCCGCGTACCCGCCGATCGTCAAGCTGTCGATGCAGCTGACTTGCGATGAATGCCTGCGTGACAACCTGCGCAAGCACATGCGCCAGAACACCGAGCTGATCGCCCTGCGGGTGACCGATAACGCCAGCCACCGTGGCGACCACTACATCACCAACACCCCCCGCGAATACTGGTCGATGGCGCGCTCGGCGATGATTGGCGGCGGTGTCATTGCCTTCATGGCCTGCCTGAAGCTGCTGCTGGTCGGAACCCAGATGCCGCCGCTGACCGGTGCAATCCTCTTCTGTCTCAACTATGGACTCGGCTTCTGCCTGATCCACATCCTGCATGGCACGGTATCCACCAAACAGCCGGCAATGACCGCCAACACCATTGCCGCCAGCATCGAGGAAGCCGGCGGCAAGTTACGCAATATCGAGGCCATGACCGACCTGATCGCACGCACCTGCCGCAGCCAGATCGTCGCCATTCTCGGCAATATCGGCATCGCCATCCCGCTCGCGGCCCTGATCGCCTGGACCGTTTTCAAAATTGGCGGCACGCCTTTCGCCAGTCCCGAGGAAGCGCTCTACCTGCTCGAAGCACAAAGTCCGGTGCACGGCGGCGCCGTCTTCTACGCAGCGATTGCCGGCGTCTGCCTGTTCATCTCCGGGTTGATCAGCGGCTACTATGACAACTACGCGGCCTACAACCGGATTCCCGAGCGCATCCTGCAACTCGACTGGCCCAGGCGCCTGTTCGGCGAATCGCGCCGCCGCCATTTTGCAACCTACGTCGGCGACAACCTCGGCGCGCTGGCCGGCAACTTCCTGTTCGGTGTTCTGCTCGGGGGAACGACCTTGTTCGGCCTCCTGCTGGGGCTGCCGATCGACATCCGTCACGTCGCCTTTTCGTCGGCTTTCGTCGGCGTCGCCCTGGTCGGTCTGGATTTCTCGGCGCACCTGTCGGCCGTCGTCTGGGCAGCGCTGGGTGTCGGCATGATCGGTTTCATCAACCTGAGTGTCAGTTTTGCGCTGGCCATGGACGTCGCGCTGCGCTCCCGGCAGGTCTCCGACGCGCAGTGGAGGACGCTGGGCCGATCGGTCCTTGCACATCTGCTGCGCCGGCCCATGGATTTCTTCCTGCCGCCCCGGACAGGTGGCGCGTGAGGTGCAAGACGTCATCCGAACGGACTTTCGCGATCGCATTGAACGGAGTCGCGCATTGGCGACCGGCCTTCTCCACCGCGGATACCGACACTCCGGCGCTGGTGCGTGTCACCAAGCGTCAAGGGAAAGCGGTGCTCAGGGACAAGCAGCCGATGGGCCGTATTGCCCACCACGACCCGCAGTGGATGGCCCGGAACGCTGGCCCAAGTGCGCCGGGCTGACCCAATCCACGGCTACTGCGCCACGACGATGCTGCTCCCTGTGACCACTCTTTCGGCCGAACGCTAATGAGCATTACTCCGACCGAGCAGCCGCGCGAAGCGATCGACGCAGCGCCGGCGAAGACAAGCGAGCTGATCGACACGGTCTTTCGCGCCGAATCGCGCCGTGTGCTGGCCACCCTGATTCGTTTGCTCGGCGATTTCGACCTTGCCGAAGAGGCGCTGCAGGACGCTTTCAGAGCGGCGCTGGAGCAGTGGCCGTTAGCTGGCGTGCCGGCCAGTCCGCGCGCCTGGCTGGTGTCCACCGGTCGCTTCAAGGCCATTGACGCGCTGCGCCGGAACGCGCGCTTCGAAGCGCTCGACGATCTGGACGAGGCCGGGCAGCGGCTGGCGGTGCTTTCCGATGCCACGGCGCCGACGGACGACCAGCAACTCGAGGACGATCGGCTGCGCCTGATTTTCACCTGTTGCCATCCGGCGCTATCGCCCGACGGGCAGGTGGCGCTGACCTTGCGCGAGGTCTGCGGCCTGACCACCGAGGAAATCGCCAACGCCTTCCTGACGCCGGTTCCGACGCTGGCGCAGCGTATCGTCCGCGCCAAGGCGAAGATCCGCGATGCGCGCATCCCCTACCAGGAACCGTCGCCAGACGACCTCCCGGCCCGGCTGGACAGCGTGCTGCGGGTTATTTACCTGGTGTTCAACGAGGGCTACTCGGCATCGTCTGGAGCAGCGTTGACCCGACACGACCTCTCGGGCGAGGCCATCCGTCTGGGTCGCCTGCTGCGCGAGTTGTTGCCGGAGCCGGAGGTCGAAGGCTTGCTGGCCTTGATGCTGCTGCACGAGTCGCGGCGTGCGGCGCGCACTTCGCCGACCGGCGATCTGATTCTGCTCGACGACCAGGATCGCTCGCTCTGGGAGCGCGAACAGATCGCCGAGGGTGTGGCGCTGGTCGAGCACGCGCTCAGTTCGCGGCGCTTCGGTCCGTATGCGCTGCAGGCGGCGATCGCGGCGGTGCTGGCCGAAGCGCCGAGCACCGCCGCCACCGACTGGCGCGAGATCGTCGGCTTGTACGACGTGCTGCTGCGGGTCGAGCCCTCGCCGGTGGTCGAATTGAACCGTTCGGTGGCGGTGGCCATGCGCGACGGGCCCGCCGCCGGGCTGACGCTGATCGACGCGATCCTGGCGCGCGGCGAACTCGCCGACTACCGGCTCGCGCACGCCGCCCGTGCCGACCTCTGTCGCCGCCTGGGACGACACGATGACGCGCGAGCCGCCTACCTGCGGGCGCTGAGCCTGACCAGCCAGGCGCCCGAGCGGCGTTTCCTGGAGCGACGGCTGGGCGAATTGAGTGCTTGACGAAGCGGCATCATCGGACGGCACGATCCCCGCACGGGGCCGCGGCAACGCTGGCCACCGAAAATATCTCGCCCGCGTGTCGATTCGACGCCCGGCCGATCGACCAGGGAGCAGGAACAGGCTTCTTGCTGTCCGAACGTCTGCGTCGCGGAGTCTTTGCGAATCCCCAGGCGGACCAGCAACGGCGCAGCTTGCGCTGGGCCGCTCGCGTGTTCCGGCCAGCCACCCACAGGAGTCATCACATGCGATACCTGATCATTGTCAAAGCGACCGCCGACACCGAAGCCGGCGTCATGCCAGGCGAGCCGCGGCTGACGGCGATGGCGCAATATCACGAGCAACTGGCCGCCGCCGGCGTCCTGGTCGATGGTTCGGGCCTGCAAGCGAGCAGCAAGGGCTGGCGAATCCGCTACGCCGGCGACCGGCGCAGCTTCGTCTATGGACCCTTCGCCGAGACCAGGGAACTGATCGCCGGCGACACCATCATCCAGGTCACATCCAGGAAAGAAGCAGTCGGCTGGAGCATGCGCTATCCAATCCCGCCGGCGAGGGCCGGGAGACCGAGATCGAAGTGCGCCAGTTCTTCGAGCGGGAAGACTTCGCCTGCGGCGAGGCGATCGATCGCTTCCGCGAGATCGGCGAGTCACAGCGCGCGATCAGCGGCATATTGTAGATGACCAGGCTCGATACCGCCGTCCAGCGACAGGCGTACAACAATGCCTGACGGGGCCGGGCGCCTGGCAGACGACGGCTCGCCTGCCAGGCGCAGCGCCGTGCAGCCACGACCTATTGTCCTGCAGTTCATTCCCGAAGGAGAACGACGATGCCCCACAACCCCATCCGTTGGTTTGAAATCTACGTGCAGGACATGGACCGCGCGAAGAAATTCTATGAGTCCGTCCTGCAGCTCAAGCTCGAAAAACTGAACGCGCCGGCAGGCGAAATGTGGGCCTTTCCGATGCAGAAGGAGCGATATGGCGCGGCCGGGTCGCTGGTCAGGATCGACGGCGTCGCCTCCGGCGGCAACAGCGTCCTGATCTACTTCGCCTGCGACGACTGCGCGATCGAGGCGGCGCGCGTCAGCGAGGCGGGGGGCCGCATCGAGCAGGAGAAAATGTCGATCAACGAGTACGGCTTCATCGTCCTGGCGGTCGATACCGAAGGCAATACCTTCGGCCTGCATTCGATGCCTGCCGACGCGCAAGCGGGCGGCGCCTGCTGACCGACCAACACTGACCAAGGGAAGCCGAAGATGAAATACCTGTGCCTGGTCTATCTGGACGAGAATCGCCTCGACGAACTGCCCGACCACGAATGCGTCGCCTACGACCGGGCCATCCGGCAGAGCGGCCACTGCCTCGCGTCCGAGGCCTTGCAGTCGGTGCACAGCGCGACCACGGTGCGGGTCCGCAACGGCAAACTGGGGGTCACCGACGGTCCCTTCGCCGAGACCAAGGAGCAGCTTGCCGGCTTTTACATGATCGAGGCCCGGGATCTCGACGAAGCGATCCAGGTCGCCGCCGGGATTCCGCCGGCGCGCGTCGGCAGCATCGAAGTACGACCAATCAGGCCAATTCGGGAAAGCGTCGCCGAGGCCGAGGGGCAACACCGGGCGCGCTGAGCAGCACACACTTACCAATCAACAAGCAAGCTGCGGGAAGGAGCAAGCGATGATGGACAACAAGGAACAAACAGTCATGGAAGCGCAGCACCGATCGGCCGGCACGGCGGATTCGCGCCATCTGGTGCTGCTGGTCGCCACGCGCAAGGGCGCGTGGATCTATCACGGCGACCCGGCGCGCGAGAGCTGGCGGGTCGACGGCCCGCACTTTCTCGGCCACATCATCAGCCACCTGGTGCTCGACCCGCGCGATGGACGCACCCTGCTCGCGGCGGCCAAGACCGGCCACCTCGGCCCGACCCTCTTTCGCTCAACCGATCTCGGGCGCAGCTGGAAGGAAGCCGCACGCCCGCCCGCCTTCGCTCCGGCTTCCGACAGCGAAGGTTTGCCCGGCCGCACCGTCGATCACACCTTCTGGCTGACGCCGGGACACGCCGACGAGGCCGACGTCTGGTACGCCGGCACATCGCCGCAGGGGCTGTTTCGCTCCGACGACGGCGGCCTCAGCTGGGCACCGTTCTCGACCATCAACGACGACCCGCAATTCCGGAAATGGATGGGCAGCGCACAGGATGGCACGCCCGACGGTCCGAAGCTGCACTCGATCATCGTCGATCCACGCGATTCCCGGCATCTATATCTGGCGATGTCGGGCGGCGGCGTGCACGAGAGCGTCGACGGCGGCGGGAGTTTCAAGCCGCTGCTCGACGGGCTGGACGTGGTCGAGGGCTTCGATCGTACCGACCCGACGGTCCACGACCCGCACTGCGTCCGCCTTTGCCCGAGCAATCCCGATCGTCTCTATCAGCAGAACCACTGCGGCATCTACCGCCTCGACCGGCCGTCCGAGGTATGGTTGAACATCGGCACGAGCATGCCACCAACGGTCGGCAACGTCGGCTTCCCGATGGCCGTGCACCCGCGCGACGCCGACACCGCCTGGGTCTTTCCGATGGACGGCACCTCGGTCTGGCCGCGCACCAGCCCCGATGGGATGCCCGCCGTCTACGCGACCTGCGACGGCGGCGCCAGCTGGCAGCGTCTTGACACCGGCTTGCCGGCGAGCCAGGCCTGGTGGACCGTGAAACGGCAGGCAATGACCGCCGACCGGCTCGACCCGGTGGGTCTGTACTTCGGCACCAGCAGCGGCGAGCTGTGGATGAGCCGCGACGAAGGCCTGCGGTGGCAGTGCATCGCGCGCCACCTGCCGGAAATCTATGCCGTCGAGGTTGCTGAAGCGGCTGATGGGATGCCGGGAGTCGAAGAAGCCATGGCCAGCGCGATCGCCAAGATGAGCGAGACAGGGACAATCAGCGCAGCGACGACAGCGGCCGAAGCGGCCGACGCCGCCACAGCGGCCTAGCGCGCTCGCCCGATGAAGGTCATCATTCCCAGCGCGCTGCGCTCCTACACCGAGCGTGGCGAGGTCGAGGCCAGCGGCACGACGCTTGCCGCCGTCCTCGCCGACCTCGACCAGCGGTATCCGGGAATTCGCTTCCGGATGATCGACGAGCAGCAGCAGATGCGGCCGCACATCCGCTTCTTCCTTGACGGTGAGCAGTTGCGCGAACTCTCGCGGCCACTGCGCGCGAGCGGCGAGCTGATCATCGTACAAGCACTGAGCGGCGGCTGATGCCGCACAAAAGTGGTCCCCGGAAATCAGACAGTCGTTTACGCTGTGCTCCACCATAGGAGCGAGAAGCGATGAGTGAAGTAACGACACGGAAGGTACATACGCCGGAGTTCAAGGCCGAGGTTGATCTGGAGGCTGTACGCGGGGTCAAGACGATCTATGAAACCGGGCGGGAATACGGCGTGCATCCTGTGCAGGTTGGGCAATGGAAGAAGGCCAGCCAGCAGAATGCCAAGACGCTGTTTGAAGGCAAGCTACTTCACTCCTCGCTTCGTGCTCCCTATGACGGAGCACAGCGTAAACGACTGTCTGATTTCCGGGACCACTATACCCGGTCGATCCGGCGGCCGATCAACCCGCTTAGCGCATCACCCTCTCCCGCCCTCCTCCAGACTCATACCTGAATTGGAAAACTCGGGGAACAAGCGCGGCCGTACCGCCATTGCCCCGCACGGCGCCTTCGGAGCAAGGGCGTAAGGCAGCGGGCGCACCGGCAGGCGACATTGATCGTACTGAAAGACAACCCTTTTCAGGCCTGCCATGGCGCGCTAGTATTGATCCTCTTTCGGGCTCGGCAGTCGTGGCCCCGAACTCGTACCGACGAAAGGATACCCTTGCCTTGAAGCCCACCAATATCGGCGCGCCCGACTACTTCCACAAGGTCGTTGACTGCCAGTGGGCGTGCCCGGCCCACACCCCCGTTCCCGAGTACATCCGCTTGATTGCGGCCGGGCGTTACAGCGATGCCTACATGGTCAACTGGGTGTCGAACGTCTTCCCCGGCATCCTCGGACGCACCTGTGACCGCCCGTGCGAGCCAGCGTGCCGCCGGAGCCGCGTCGAGGACGAGACCGCCGATGGCCGCGAACGCAGGGAACCGGTGGCCATCTGCCGGCTGAAGCGTGTCGCCGCCGATTACAAGGAGGACATCCGCCATCGCCTGCCACCGCCGGCGGCGCAGAAAAACGGCAAGCGCGTCGCCTGCGTCGGCGCCGGGCCGGCGTCGCTCACCGTCGCCCGCGACCTGGCACCGCTCGGCTACGAGGTGGTGATCTACGATGGCGATGCCCTCGCCGGCGGCATGATGCGCACCCAGATCCCGAAATTCAGGCTGCCTGAAGAAGTTATCGACGAGGAAACGGGTTATGTGCTCGGCCTTGGCGTCGACTTCCGGAGTGGCCAGTACGTCAGTTCCTTGAAGCAGCTGCTCGCCGAAGGCTACGATGCGATCTTTGTCGGTTCGGGCGCGCCGCGCGGCCACGACCTCGACATTCCCGGGCGCAAGGAGGCCGCCAAGTCGATCCACCTGGGGATCGACTGGCTGGCCAGCGTCGCTTTCGGCCATACCACCTCGATCAGCAAACGGGTAATCGTGCTGGGCGGCGGCAACACGGCGATGGACTGCTGCCGCTCGTCTCGCCGGCTGGGCGGCGAAGACGTCAAGGTCATCGTCCGCTCGGGCTTCGAGCAGATGAAGGCGAGCCCCTGGGAAAAGGAGGACGCGATGCACGAAGGCATCCCGATTCTCAACAACCTGGTCCCCAAGGCGTTCACGCACATCGGCGGCCGTCTCACCGGCGCCACCTTCGAGAAGGTGCGCGCGGTCTTCGACGCACAAGGCCGCCGTAGCCTGGTACCCACCGGTGAACCGGACGCGCACTTCGATTGCGACGAGGTGCTCGTTGCCGTCGGCCAGGACAACTCGTTCCCGTGGATCGAGCGCGACATCGGCATCGAGTTCGACAAGTGGGGACTGCCGGCGATCGACCCCAGCACCATGCAATCGACGCTCCCGAACGTGTTCTTCGGCGGCGACGCCGCCTTCGGGCCGAAGAACATCATCTGGGCCGTGGCACACGGCCACGAGGCTGCGGTCTCGATCGACCGCATGCTGAACGGCGAGGACATCGCCAGCCGACCCGCGTCGCAAACGTCGCTGATCTCGCAGAAGATGGGCATCCACCAGTGGATCTACGACAACAGCGTCTCCGACGACCGCCGCCTGCGGGTGCCCCTACGCGACCTCAGCGCGGCGCTGAAGAACATCAAGATCGAAGTCGAGCTCGGTTTTGACCCGCAACTGGCTTTCCAGGAAGCGCAGCGCTGTCTGAACTGTGACGTGCAGACGGTGTTCGCGCCCAAGCTGTGCATCGAGTGCGACGCCTGCATGGACATCTGCCCGATGGACTGCATTTCGTTCACCGCCAACGCCGACGAGGAGGACCTGCGGCAACGGCTGCTGGCACCGGCGCTCAACCTGACGCAGGATCTCTACGTCTCGGACTCGCTGAAAACCGGGCGGGTAATGGTCAAGGACGAGGACGTCTGCCTGCACTGCGGACTGTGCGCGGAGCGTTGTCCGACGGGTGCGTGGGACATGCAGAAGTTTCTGTTCGAAACGACCCACGCCGGACCCGGCTGCCGCAATGCCGGCTCGCTGCCACCCTTGCCCGAGCCACCGCACCCCCCTTCGCCCGAGCACAAGCCAAAGGCAAAACAAAAGCCGAAGCCAGCGCCGGCTCCCGACCAGCAAGCCGCCTGAGGAACGACCATGCAGAAAATCGAAGCGGTCAATGATTTCGTCGTCAAATTCGCCAACATCAACGGCTCGGGGTCGGCGTCGGCAAACGAACTCGTCGCCCGCGCCATCCTGCGCATGGGCGTGCCGGTGTCGCCGCGCAACATCTTTCCCTCGAACATCCAGGGGCTGCCAACCTGGTTCGAAGTGCGCGTCACCGAGCATGGCTATCTCGGGCGCCGCGGCGGAGTCGACATGATGGTCGCCATGAACCCGCAAACGTGGGATCAGGATGTCAGGGAGATCGAGCCCGGCGGCTATCTTTTCTACGACAGTACCAGGCCGCTGCCGCGTGCCAAGTCGCGCGACGACATCCATGTCCTGGGCATGCCGCTCACCGAGATCTGCAACAACAGCTACGCCGACCCGCGGCAGCGGACGCTGTTCAAGAACATCATCTACGTCGGCGCCCTGGCGCAACTTCTCGGCATTGACCCCAAAGAGATCGAAAAGCTCTTCGGCGAACAGTTCAAGGGCAAGGAGAAGCTCCTCGATTCCAACGTCCAGGCCCTCAATCTGGGGCGGGAGTACGCGCGCGAGCACCTCAAGCCGATCGGGCTGAGCGTCGAGCGGCGCGACAAGGTTGGCGACCAGATCTTCGTCGACGGCAACACCGCGGCCGCGCTGGGCTGCGTCTACGGTGGCGCGACGGTCTGCGCGTGGTACCCGATCACCCCCTCATCGTCGGTTGCCGAGGCCTTCGTGCGCTACACACAGAAACTGCGCGTCGACCCCGAGACCGGCAGACGTCGCTGTGCGATCGTCCAGGCCGAGGACGAACTGGCGTCGATCGGAATGGTCATTGGCGCCGGCTGGAACGGCGCGCGCTCCTTTACCGCGACCTCCGGGCCCGGAATCTCGCTGATGTCCGAGTTCATCGGCCTGGCCTACTTTGCAGAAATTCCGGCGGTGCTGATCAACGTCCAGCGCGGTGGGCCGTCGACCGGCATGCCAACACGCACCCAGCAATCCGACCTGCTCTCCTGCGCCTACGCGTCGCACGGCGACACCCGGCACGTCCTGCTGTTCCCCGAGGACCCCTACGAGTGCTTCGAGATGTCAGCGCAGGCGCTCGACCTCGCCGAACGGCTGCAGACGCCGATTTTCGTCATGAGCGACCTCGACATCGGCATGAACCAGCGGCTGTGTCGCCCCTTCACCTGGGACGACAGCGTCGAGTACGATCGCGGCAAAGTGATGAGCCACGACGCGCTTGACGCTGGTGCAGACTTCGGCCGCTACCTTGACGTAGACGGCGATGGCATTCCCTACCGGACTTATCCGGGAACGCATCCTACCAGAGGCGGTTACTTCACCCGCGGCACGACCAAGAACGCCTACGCCGGCTACTCCGAAGCCGGCGCCGATTACGTCTACAACATGCAGCGGCTGAAGCGGAAGTTCGAGACGGCCAAGTCACTGGTGCCGCTGCCGGTGCTCACCGCCGCCCGCTACCCGGCGCGTTTTGGCGCCATCTTCTACGGCTCGACCAGTCCAGCGATGCACGAGGCACTCGACGCCCTGGCCGGGCATGGCATCTACATCAACGCCCTGCGCGTGCGTGCCTTCCCGTTCCAGAACGAGATCGCCGACTTCGTCGCGTCGCATTCGAAGGTGATCGTTATCGAACAGAACTTCGACGGGCAGCTGATGACGCTGCTGGTCAATGAGGCAGGAGTCCATCCGGCGAGCCTGATCGCCTTGCGCCACTACGACGGCACACCGATCACCGCGCGCTTCATAACCCAGGAAATTCGCGATCTGGTTTCGCATCTCAACGTTCGTCCGCTCCGGGAAGGCAGGGTCGCTTGACATGACATACCTCGCAAAACCCAGACTCCACCATCCGACGCTGGCCAAGAACCGCGTCGGCTATACGCGCCGCGACTACGAGGGAAAAATCTCGACGCTGTGTGCCGGCTGCGGCCACGACTCGATCTCGGCGTCGATCATCCAGGCTTGTTGGGAGCTCGACATCGAGCCGCACCGCGTCGCCAAGCTGTCGGGGATCGGCTGCTCATCGAAGACCCCGGACTACTTCCTCGGCAACTCGCATGGCTTCAACACCGTGCACGGACGGATGCCATCGGTACTGACCGGTGCCAACCTGGCCAACCGCGAGTTGATCTACCTTGGCGTTTCGGGCGACGGTGACTCGGCGTCGATTGGCCTCGGGCAGTTCGCGCACGTCTTGCGCCGTGGCGTCAACATGACCTACATCGTCGAAAACAACGGCGTCTACGGGCTGACCAAGGGCCAGTTCTCGGCCACCGCAGACAAGGGGTCGAAGTCGAAGCGCGGGCTCGCCAACAACGACACACCGATCGATCTTGCCAGCCTGGCACTGGTGATGGGCGCAACGTTCGTGGCGCGCAGCTTCTCCGGCGACAAGACCCAACTGGTGCCGCTGATCCACGCGGCACTCGCGCACCCCGGCGCGGCAGTAATCGACGTCGTTTCGCCATGCATCGCTTTCAACAACCACTCCGGCAGCACCAAGAGTTATGACTATGTGCGCGAGCACAACGAGGCGGTAAACCGGCTCGATTTCTGGCCGCACCGCGAGGAAATCACCGCCGAATACGGTGAAGGCGAGGTCATCGAAGTTCGCCAGCATGACGGGTCGCTCATTCGCCTGCGCAAGCTGCACGCCGAGTACGACCCAACCGACCGCGTCCGCGCCATGGCCTACATTCAGGAGCACGCTGCGCGTGGCGAAGTGGTGACCGGGCTGCTCTACGTCGACAGTGACGCCTGCGACCTGCACCGTCAGCTCGACACCGTCGACGAGCCCTTGAACACCCTGGGCGCTGCCGAATTGTGCCCGGGGTCGGCGGTGCTCGAGCAGATCAACGCCTCCTTGCGCTAGCGCTGATGTCACTGTAATCGCCCGCCCCCGCCCTGCTCGTTCGAACTTTCCGGGAGCGGGGAGCGCACCTCGGCTCTCGCCGCAGCGCCGTGGCCAGGCCGAACCGGTATAATTGCGCCTCATCGTCTAGCTGGCTCAATCGTGTCCGATCGTCTCACCGTACTGGCGCAGTACCTGCTACCCAAACAGGCTCTCACCACCCTCGCCGGATCGCTCGCCGGCAGCGAAGCGGGCGCGTTGACCACCGCCGTCATCCGCTGGTTTATTCGACGGTACGGCGTCGACCTGAGCGAAGCCGTCGATCCCGACCCGGCCAGCTACAAGAGCTTCAACGACTTCTTCACCCGCCCCCTGCGCGCCGACGCGCGGCCACTCGACGACGCCGACTTCCTGTGCCCGGTGGACGGTGCGATCAGCCAGTACGGAGCCATCGAACGCGATCAGATTTTCCAGGCCAAGGGCCACCGCTACTCGACCACAGCGCTGGTCGGCGGCGACCGCGAACTGGCCGCTCGCTTTGCTGATGGCACCTTCGCCACGCTCTACCTCAGCCCGCGCGACTACCACCGGATTCACATGCCGGTGGCGGGGCGCCTGACACGAATGATCCATGTTCCCGGCGACCTGTTCTCGGTCAACCCGGCCACCGCACGCGGAGTTCCAGGGCTTTTCGCACGCAATGAGCGTGTCGTCTGTGTCTTCGAAGCAGGCTTCGGCAGCTTCGTCCTGGCGCTGGTTGGCGCCACCATCGTCGGCAGCATGGCGACCGTCTGGCACGGCAGGGTCAACCCGCCGCGCGGCGGTGAGATTCGCGAATGGTCGTACCAGGGCCAGCAGATCATTCTCCGGAAAGGCGAGGAGATGGGTCGCTTCCTGCTCGGTTCGACGGTGGTGATGCTCTTCCCGAAAGACGTTCTGACCTTCAATTCAGAGTGGGCGCCGGCCGGTGCGATCCGGATGGGCGAAATCATGGCAAACCGGCCTCCGCAGCCCCGAGAAGTTATCCCGGACCCGGCGGAAGAACTACCGGCTTGCCGACGTTAGGCATAGAATCGGCCATCTTTCCAGCTTGGAGGCCGAGCCTGATGAAGTCCATCCAGGTCCTCGCTGTGCTGTCTCTCGCCGCGACCGTTGCCGACGCGGTCGCGGACGCCTTGCCGACCGGCAACTGTGCGGCGCCGCAAGCGGCGACCGACCTCTCGCAGTGCGATTTTTCACGCCAGAAGCTGATCGGGAAGAACTTGCGCGGCGCGCGCCTGGCCGGAGCCCAGATGGAGAGTGCGGACTTCCGACAAGCGGACCTCGGCGGCGCCGATCTGCATGGAAGCAACGCCAAATGGGCGAATTTCGCCGGCGCCGACCTGACCGGTGCAGACCTGCGCGATGCGGACCTGTTTCACGCCACCTTCGACGACGCCAGGCTCGCCGGCGCCACCCTGCGTGGCGCCAATTTGTTCGGCGCAAACCTGATCAACGCCAGTGCCCAGCGGGCCGACTTTTCCGGTGCCTACCTCAAGGACACCTTGATGGAAGGTATTGACCTTTCCGGTGGCTCGATTCGTGACTGCTACGCCCTGCGCGGCGTCTTTTCAGATGCACGCCTGGTTGGCACCGACCTGTCCGGAGCCGACCTGACTGGCGCGGCCATGGATCAGGTCGACTTCTCGAACGCGACGCTCAAGGGCACCCGGCTAGCCGGTGCAACCTTGCGGCACGCGGTATTCAATGGCGCCAACCTCGACGCTGCGAACTTTGCCAATGCCGACCTCTGGGACGCCAACTTCGCCAACGCGCGGAATCTCGACGATTCGGTGCGCGCCGCACTTGCCGAACCCTTCGTGGTCAGGGGTCGCTGAACAGCGACTCCGGACCGGTGGAAGCGGCTAGTCATGGCGACGATAACCGGGATTCCAGTAGTGCCGGCCATAGTAGGGCCTGGCCGGAACGACAACGGCTGCTGGCGGGTAGGCATAGGCGCCATAGGCGCGCGGCCCGCCGGCAAAGACGGCCGGTTCGGCAGGAACGAATACACAGCCGGTCGAACCGGCAATGACGACCAGCGCCACAATCGAGGTCTTCATGTGAATCTCCAGGGAGTTATGGCTGACTAACGCGCCAGCAGCCGATCGGTGTCGACCAGGCGGGAGCACCAGCTTGCCGACCGGCACCGCGCGCAGACCCTCGAGCCGCACTGCTGTGTCAAGAACTTTGTCGCGACGGTCGGCAGCGAACGATTGAGGCAAGGCTCCGATCACCGGTTCCCGGCCAGGCCTGCTCGTTGGCGCCCTTTTTTGCACCCGGCAGGCGCTCAAACCTGACCATCCGGGCCTTGCTCTGTGTATCCTAGAGCCCGTTTGACTTCGGCGGCTGTTTTGACAGCCGCGCAGCCCCTGGCATCAACCTTCTTGCAATCAGGAGAACCCAGTGATTTTCGGAAGTGGCGAGAAAGTTCGTGCCCTCGAGCGGCGCGTCACGGAGCTGGAAAGGCAGAATCAGAGCCTGCGCGATCAGCTCAATTCAGTTGAGACTCAGCGCAACGAGTACGTGCAAGCTGCCAACACCGCTGCGCAAGCCAGCAGCGCACTGCGGCGACTGTTTGTCTCGTTCCAGTCGTATCGCGAATCGCTTGCCAAGTCACAACAGACCCTCGCCGCGCTGGCCAATCGCCTGCGAGACGAAAAGAAAGCGACAGTCGCCGCCGCGGCAATCGCCTCAAGCGGTCGCCAGGCCGTGCACACTATCAGTACCGAGTTGAACCAACTCGCTGCTGACTCACGAAGCGCCCTAGACAAGGTCATCAGCCTACAGGGCAACACCAAGCAGATCGGCGGGATCGTCAAACTAATCAAGGAAATCGCCGACCAGACCAACCTTTTGGCGCTCAATGCAGCCATCGAAGCGGCCCGCGCGGGCGAAGCCGGCCGCGGTTTTGCCGTCGTCGCCGACGAGGTCCGCAAGCTCGCCGACCGCACAACGCACGCCACCAGCGACATTTCAAGACTGGTGACCCGCATTCAGGACGAGACTGTCTCGGCGCAGGCGAGTATCCACGGGCTGGCCGAGCAATCAGACTCGTTCAGCGACCAGGGGCAGCAGGCGTCGGTGGCCATCGGCGGCATTACCAGTCTGGCAAGCAAAGTGGAAAGAACCGTCGGCGTCGCTGCCCTGCGCAGCTTCGTAGAGTTGGCCAAGATCGATCATCTGTTGTTCAAGTTCGACATCTACGAGGTATTGATGGGCACTTCCAGCAAGAACGCCGTTGACGTTCCCGACCACACCGCCTGCCGGCTGGGTAGATGGTATTACGAAGGCGAAGGCCAGACCTGCTGCTCGAAACTTGATGGTTTCCAGGCAATCGACGCGCCGCACGTGGATGTTCACCGGTTTGGCCGCGCTGCCGTCGAAGCGTATCGCGGGGGCGACCTTGCGACCGGGGTGGACGCCGTCGAAAAGATGGAAGCCGCCAGCATGACCGTGCTCCAGAGCCTGGAAGAGATGGCACAGGACGGCGAAGCCAGACCAGACACCCTTTTCGTCGAACACTGATCCGGCACTCCTGGCCGCCTCTTGCCGCCTCTTCATGTCAGCACGCAATACCCTTACCGTAGCCCGCCACGTCGTCGTCGAAGGACCGATCGGCGCAGGCAAGACCGCTCTCGCCCGACGCCTGGGTGCGCATGTGGACGCGCAACTGCTGCTCGAGCAACCCGAGCTGAACCCATTCCTGAGTCGCTTCTATCAGGATCAGCAGCGCTTTGCGCTGCAGACGCAGTTGTTCTTCCTGTTTCAGCGCCTCGACAAGCTACGCGAGCTCACGCAACCCGATCTCTCTAGCCGTCCGGTGGTCGCCGACTACCTGCTCGAAAAAGATCCGCTGTTCGCCCTGCTGACCCTCAGCGACGAAGAGTACGGGCTCTACCGCAAGGTCTACGAACAGCTCTCGCCAACGGCCGCGACGCCGGATCTGGTGATCTACCTGCAGGCCAGACCGGAAACGCTGATCGCCCGCGTGCGCAAACGCGGCGTCGACATGGAGCGACGGATTGGCGACGCTTACCTCACCGTCCTGGCCGAGAGCTACATGCATTTTTTTCACAGCTACGACGCAGCGCCTGTGATGGTGGTCAACTCGGAAAACCTCAATTTCGTCGACTCCGACGAAGACTTTCAGCTGCTCGTCAAGCGCATCGAGGCGATGCGCGGACACCGCGAATATTTCAACCGGGGAGAGTAGAAACCCATGTCCACTCACGTTGCGACGCGCCGCCTGACGCACCTTGACCTCGCCAGGATGCGTGCCAAGGGCGACAAGATCGCCGTACTCACCTGTTACGATGCCAGCTTTGCGCAGCTCTGCGATGCCGCCGGCGTCGACGCGCTGCTGATCGGCGACTCACTCGGCATGGTCTTGCAAGGCCACGATTCGACGCTGCCGGTGACACTCGCTGATGTCATCTACCATACCGCGAGTGTCGCCCGCGGCAGCGCCCGGCCGCTGGTGATTGCCGACATGCCTTTCGGCAGCTTCCAGGAGAGTCCGCAGCAGGCGCTGCGCAATGCGGTGGCGCTGATCGCCGGCGGCGCGCAGATGGTCAAGCTCGAAGGTGGTGTCGAGATGGCCGAAACGACCCGCTTCCTGACTACCCGCGGGATCCCGGTCTGCGCGCATGTGGGACTGACGCCACAGTCGGTGCACCAGATCGGCGGCTATCGCGTCCAGGGCAAGGATGACTCCGGCGCCGCCAGGTTGCTTACCGACGCCCTCGCCCAACAGGATGCCGGCGCCACCTTGATCGTCATCGAAGCCATCCCCGAGGCCCTGGCGGTAGAACTCACCGACCGGCTGGAGATCCCGACGATCGGCATTGGTGCCAGCCGGGCGTGCTCGGGGCAGGTACTGGTACTGCACGACATGCTCGATATCTCGGCCGGCAGGAGGGCACGCTTCGTCAGGAACTTCATGGCCGGCCAGCCATCGATCGCGGCAGCCATTGCCGCCTACGTCAGCGCCGTCAAGGACGGCAGCTTCCCGGGCCCGGAACATTGCTACTGAGCGAGTGGAGCGCCGCGCCGACGGTCGGAAACCAGCGTTTACCGACCATTTCTTGATGCAGCACCAACCACCCGCCGACCGCTCCCCCCGGAGCATCGCCCCGCGGCAGTTTCACTAGAGGTCCGGCAAACCATGCAGATTCACCCCTTGATCTCCGACCTGCGCCTCGCGCTCAAGAACCGTCCTCGCATCGTCCTGGTGCCGACAATGGGCAACCTGCACGCGGGCCACATCGCGCTGATGACGCAAGCGCGCGCGCATGGCGACACCGTGGTCGCCAGCATCTTTGTCAATCGCCTGCAGTTCGGGCCCAGTGACGACTTCGAGCGCTATCCGCGCACCTTTCAGGACGACTGCGACAAGCTCGCCGCAGCCGGCGTCGACCTGCTGTTCGCACCCAACGAGGCCGAGCTTTACCCCGAGCCCCAGGAATACTACATCGAACCGCCGCAGATCCAGCATCAGCTCGACGGCGAGTTCCGTCCGGGGCACTTTCGCGGGGTAGCGACGGTGGTACTCAAGCTGTTCAACATTGTGCAGCCACAAGTCGCGCTGTTCGGCAAGAAGGATTACCAGCAACTGCTGGTGTTACGCAATATGACGCGCCAGATGGCTCTGCCGATCGCCATCGTCGGCGGCGAGACGGTCCGCGCCGACGATGGTCTGGCACTGTCCTCGCGCAACGCCTACCTGTCGGCCACGGAGCGTGCCGAGGCACCACGACTGCAGCACGTCCTCCAGCGGATCTGCAGCGCGGTGCGCGCCGGCGAAAGGGAGTTTGCTCAGCTTGAACGCGAAGCCGCAGCCGAACTCGATCAGCATGGCTGGAAAACAGACTATGTCGCCATTCGTCGGCAGGCCGACCTGCAACCTCCCAGGCATCCGGCAGAGCAGTCGCTGGTGGTCCTCGCAGCCAGCCGTTTGGGAGCGGCGCGGCTCATCGACAATGTCGAAATCAATGCCGGCAGTGGCCGTTGACAGGCAGCCATTAGCCGCTACAATGCCCTTCCCCAACTCAAAACCCCGGTGATTCCATGCAGAGGACAATGCTGAAGTCGAAGCTGCACCGCGTCAGCACGACGCACGCCGAGCTCCACTATGAAGGTTCATGCGCGATCGACGAGGACCTCCTGGATACGGCGAACATTCGTGAGTACGAACAGATCGACATCTGGAACGTGAATAACGGCGAGCGCTTCACAACCTACGCATTACGCGCCGAGCGCGGATCGGGCGTGATCTCGGTGAACGGCTCGGCAGCGCGCCGCGCCGCGCCGGGAGACATCCTGATCATCGCCAGCTTCGCGGTGTATAACGAAGTCGAACTCGCCAAGTACGCCCCGCAATTGATCTACGTCGATACCCAGAACCGGATTGTCCGCGTCGCCGGCACGATCCCGACGCAGGCAGCCGCCTGAAGGCACCGGCCTGCTGACGAAGAAGCCGCGACTCGCGTCGCGGCTTCTTCGTTTTCAGCGCGCTGTGGATCGCGACGAGAAATCGCGGCAGCTACGAATCAGACCGTGTCCCCTACCACCTTAGGCTTGCGTGGCCGGCGAGCGCGCGCCGCCGGTTTCCTGGCCGGCGCTATCCCTTCACCATCGACAGCGCCGGTGCTCGACTCTGGATCGTCGCCGCTGTCGCCCGGCTCGGCGACCGCCCCGTCGTGCGCGCCAGGCTGCGGCTCGCTCGCTGGTCTCGCCACCGTCGCGACAAAGCGTGCTGGCTCAGACGGTTCTGGCAAATCGCTCGGCACAGGCGACAGATCTACGCCCGCCGGCGCCGCTTCCGGCGCCGCTTCCGGCGCCACCTCGGCGCTTTCGACCGCCGTTTCTGCTGCCTTGAGCACCTTCGCCTCGCGGAGTCGCTTGACGCCCTTGTCCACCGCCTTCCGCCGGCCCGGCGCCTTGCGACGCGCATCCGCCTGATCGGCCTGCCCGTCGGCAAGGACACTCTCTTCGGTTGCCGTCATCAGTGGTGCCACCGGCTCCGACGCGGTGAGCGGCTCGCCGACAGACTCGGCGCGCACGCCAACGCCATTGCTCCGATGAACGTAGGTGCCCGACTTTTCGTCGCGACCGATCTCGAGCAGGCCGCGTGACTGCGCTTCCTCGAGCAGGTTGCCGAAAGCGCGGAAGCCGTAATACGACTCGTTGAAATCGGGCTTTCGCCGCTTGATCGCCTCCTTGAGCATCGACGCCCAGATCTTGCTGCTGTCGCCACGCTCGCCGACCAGCGCGTCGAAGGTGGCCACCGCCAGTTCGACCGCCTTGGTTCGGCGCGCCTCGAGTTCATCCCTGCGCTGCGCATCCTCTTCGGGCGAGCGCCTGGCCACCGGCTGCGCTTCCTTCGAATCGCGCCGCGCCGAACGCTGGATCTCGCGCACCAGATCGTCATAGAAAATGAACTCGTCACAGTTGGCGATCAGCAGGTCCGAAGTTGACTGCTTGACCCCGACGCCGATCACCGACTTGGCGTTCTCGCGCAACTTGGAAACCAGCGGCGAGAAATCGGAATCGCCGCTGATGATCACGAAGGTGTCGACATGCGACTTCGTATAGCACAGATCGAGTGCATCGACGACCAGCCGGATGTCGGCCGAGTTCTTGCCTGACTGACGCAGGTGCGGTATTTCGATCAGCTCGAAGTTGGCCTCGTGCATCGCCGCCTTGAAGCCTTTGTATCTCTCCCAGTCGCAATAAGCTTTCTTGACGACGATGCTGCCCTTGAGCAACAGCTTCTCCAGTACCGGTTTGATGTCGAACTTTTCGTACTTCGCATCGCGAACGCCAAGGGCGACGTTCTCGAAGTCACAATAGAGCGCCATGATGGCGGTTTCGGGCGCTACGGCCATGGTTCTTTCTCTCCACAGATGGCTGCGCCACGCTTCGATGTGGCGGCTTGATGTCGCCGGAAGGCGGTATAAAGCGTCGGAATGGTCTTCTCTTGCGGCACTCGCGCCTGCCCGAAACTCCGCGACAGGCGAGTGACCAATGATCCGGAGTCGACGTTCGCTCGGAACACTTGCCGAGGTCGGAACCTAAAGTTCTTTCGGGATGGTAAACAAATGCCTGCAGGAAGCAAGGAAAAGGTTAGCTCGGACGAATTGGCGCAGTGCCGTGCGGCCGCTTGCCAGGCTCCGCGTCGCCGCTGCTTGACATCAGAGTGCCATTTCTTAAGGCGCAGGCCGTCTCCGAACGCGGATGGAAAACACCAAGGAGCCCACCAAGGAGCCGTTGCGTCTCGGCCGGTTTCACCCCTCCGGCGGAACAGCGTGCGGTGCTGGCTGAGCGGCCGGCCGAGAAAGTGGCAAGCAGCTCCGGGACCGGAGCTACTCGTGTCCGCTCAACTGTCGGTCGTCAGGCGTTCTTGCGGCGCAAGCTCCCCGCCAGCCCAATCAGAGCCAAGCCCAACAAAGACAGCGTCGCCGGCTCGGGAGTCGGGTTCGGGTCGGGACCGGGCCCGACCTGAGTGGCATTGAGGATATTGATGTTCCAGGCGGTCGCCAGATCCTGTGGCCAATAGTAGTATCCCGGCCAACTGCCATCGCCTGCATTCTGGCTGTTTACCAGGTACTGGCTGTAATCCTCCCACCAGTTCCAGATATCGTTGGGATCGTCCTTTATCTGATTCGCGCCGGTGTAGAAGAAATTGGTAATTTGAGAACCGGTCAGGCCGATGGTCGATTCCAGTCCCTTGTAGACCGACCACATTGCGTACGGTTGACCCATGTTGCCATTCCAGCCGTTAGGGCCATTTTGCCAGTTGGCGTCCAGATATGCCAGGGCGCCGGCCTTGTCGCTGAGGTCCGCTGCGCCGCTACTGCTGCCGTTGTAGCCGGTGAAGGCCATTTCGACCAGCAGACCGCCAGTCTTCGACTCGCTGACCGGCGCGCCGCCGCCACAGGGGGAGTCGTAACCCGAACCGCCGTTGCTGCTGCACTGGATATAGTCGATCCAGTACCGCAATTCATCCTTGACGAACAGCGGTACGGTGACCCCGGGAACCTGCTCCGCAAACAACATGCCAATCGCCGGCCACTGAGCCGTGGACCCGTCCGACTGTTCGGTTGAAGGGGTATACCGCCACCCGCCACGAAAGCCCGGGTTCCCGGCAGCCGCCGCGCTGTTGACGTTGGATTGACCGTTAGCGAACATGTCCACCGTGTCCTGAATAACTTCAGATTTCCTGATCTCGGGTAGAGTCGAGATGTGGCGCGATAGCCGTAGGTTCGGCTTGTCTGTTTCCGTCCCTTTCGTTTGACGGTGCCCAAGTAGCCTGGCCATAGCTTCGTTTCCACATCCCGCTCATCGAACCGGAC
>NZ_JAPUVQ010000117.1:0-89302 GCF_029255145.1 Accumulibacter sp. | reverse complement strand
GTGTCCTGGCGGAGACGAAGGGATTCGAACCCTTGATGCAGGTTTATGCCCGCATGCTCCCTTAGCAGGGGAGTGCCTTCGACCTCTCGGCCACGTCTCCTAGGAGGGCGTGATGATATCGGTTTCGTCTCGACCGGTCAAACTCAACGTCGACTTTTGCGGCTTTTCCAGACCGAATGCCTTGTGCAGCACGCGGAGGGCGAGTTCGAGGTACTTTTCCTCGATCACTACCGAGATCTTGATTTCCGACGTCGAGATCATCTGGAGGTTGATGCCTTCTTTGGCAAGGGCGCCGAACATCTTGCTCGCGACGCCGGGGTGGGATCGCATCCCGACGCCGACGGCCGAGACCTTGCAGGTCGTGGTGTCACCCGACAGGTCGCGTGCGCCGATTTTCGTCCGGATGCCCTCCAGAATGGCCATTGCCTTGCTGTAATCGCCGCGATGGACGGTAAAGGAAAAGTCGGTGGTGCCGTCACGACCGATGTTCTGGATGATCATGTCGACGTCAACGTTGGCGTCGGCGATTGGTCCGAGGATCTGGTAGGCGATGCCCGGGCGGTCAGGAACGCCAAGCATCGTAAGCTTGGCTTCGTCGCGATTGAAGGCGATCCCGGAAATGACAGGTTGTTCCATAGTATTTCTTTCCTCGACAGTGATCAGCGTACCCTCACCTTCGTCCTCGAAACTCGAAAGCACGCGTAGTTTGACTTTGTACTTGCCGGCGAACTCGACCGACCGGATCTGGAGCACTTTCGAGCCGAGGCTGGCCATCTCCAGCATCTCCTCAAAAGTGATAGTGTCGAGTTTGCGCGCTTCCGGCACGACGCGCGGATCGGTGGTGTACACGCCATCGACGTCGGTATAAATCTGGCACTCGTCCGCTTTCATGGCGGCCGCGAGTGCCACGGCCGACGTGTCCGAGCCTCCGCGGCCCAGAGTGGTGATGTTGCCGTGCGCGTCGGCGCCCTGGAAGCCTGCGACGACCACCACGTTACCGTCGGCCAATGCTTTGCGAATCCGCTCCTCGTCGATCCTCAGAATTCGCGCCTTGGTGAAGGTGCTATCGGTGAGTACCGTGACTTGCGAGCCGGTAAAGCTCTTGGCCTTCACCCCTTCAGCATGCATCGCCATCGCCAGCAGGGCGATGGTCACCTGTTCGCCGGTTGAGGCGATGACGTCGAGTTCGCGCGGGTCGGGTGAGGGTGAAATCTCCTTGGCCAAGGCGATAAGTCGGTTGGTTTCGCCGGCCATCGCCGAGGGAACCACGATCACCTGGTGTCCTTGTGCCTGCCAGCGAGCGACACGCTTTGCCACGTTCTTGATACGTTCCGTCGATGCCACAGAAGTGCCACCGAACTTCTGAACTATCAGCGCCATTGCCAATCCAATTCGAGGTTTCAGAAAACGGTATTCTAAAGCATTGCTTGACACGGCGGCAAAACTCGTGGCACCTGAGTAAACCGATCAGCATTAGTCGCATGTTCTATGGGAATGCCACTTGCAATCCTCATCGTTTCGCTTATAGTGTGCCGTGTATCACCAAAGTCATGTGGTGTTGATAAGTGGCAGGAAGCGTCGTTTCTGCTGGTTCGCGTGGAGTAATTGCACGAAAGGATAATCATGAGTACCGTCAAAGTCGTCGAGAGGGTCGATCCCCGCGAAATTCGTCGCAAGCTTGGTCTGAATCAGCAGCAGTTCTGGTCAAAGATCGGGGTGACGCAAAGCGGTGGCTCGCGCTATGAGAGCGGCCGCAACATGCCCAAGCCGGTGCGCGAGTTGCTGAGGTTGGTGCACGTAGAGCAGATCGACATCCAGCGCCTAAAGCGCGAGGACTTCGAGGTTGTCGAGTATCTGAAGGCGGAAGACCCCGAGCAGTTCAAAACGCTCAAGAAAGCGGCCAGGAGCAAGAGCAAGAAGGCTGTTTGACCTTTCCCGTGTTGCGCGCAGGTGAGCTGATGGGTGTTCGGTACGCCTGGCCGGCAGAGCGCGGGGTGCGCCATGGGCGCTTCGTTCGCTCTTGCGGCGGCAAGGCCCGATGAGCGGGCATTTCACGTGTTCGTCATCGTCGACCGTCTTCTAGAGCCGGGGTCTGACGCCAGCCAGGACAGTGCCGCTCACGGAAGTCCAAGCATTTCCCTAGCGTGCTGGCGGGTAATCGTCGTCATTTGGACACCGCCCAGCATGCGGGCAATTTCTTCCACCCGTGCTTCACCCTCGATGATCGCCACACGACTGCGTACCTGTCCGGCGTCGGATCCCTTGCTGACCAGCCACTGCCAGTTGGCGCGTGCAGCGACTTGGGGAAGATGGGTCACACACAGGACCTGTCGTTCGGCACCCAGTTCGCGCAGCAAGCGACCGACGACTTCGGCGACGCCACCACCAATGCCGACATCGACCTCGTCGAAGACCAGCGTCGGGACGCACGCTGCCTGGCTGGTCACCACCTGGATGGCCAGACTGATCCGCGACAGTTCGCCACCCGAGGCGACCTTGGCCAAGGGCCGCGATTCATTGCCGGCGAGTCCGGCAATGCGAAACTCGATCTGCTCGAGCCCGCATGCGCTGCCGCCCGCGACGGGTATCAGCCCGACCTCGAAACGGCCACCGCCAAGCGCCAGTTGCTGCATCACCAGGCTGACTTCGCGTCCGAGCGCCGTTGCGACCTGCGTGCGCCCCGCTGACAAACTCCGCGCAAGCTGCCCATACTGGTCGCCCGCTGCGGCGACGCGCTCGGCCAGGCCGGCGAGATCCGCCGCCTCACCAAGGACCGCCAGGCGCTCCTGGCAGCCCGCCAGGAAGGACGGCAGCTCGTCCGGGGTACAGCGGAATTTCCGCGAACAGTCCAGGACGGCCTCGATGCGCTGCTCCAGTTCCGTCAGGCGCCGGGGATCCAGGTCGACGCGGCTGGCGTAGCGACGCAGCGCCGAGATCGCTTCGGCGAGTTCCGCTTGCGCCGACTGCAGCAGGGAAGCGACTTCGGAGAGCGCCGGATCGTATTCGGCAAGCCCTTCGAGGCGATTGGCCACGGTGGCCACCTGCGCTTCACACGCCGCATCGCCTTCGGCCAGGACCTGCAAGGCGAACTGGGCGCCTTCGACGAGGCTCGCGGCGTGCGCCAGTCGCCGGTGTTGATCATTCAGCGCCAGCCACTCGTCGCGCGAGAAACCTAGTGTTTCGAGCTCGCGGACCTGCCAGGTCAATTGTTCACGCTCGACCGCCAGTGCCTCGATGCCGTCGGTAGCGGCATCAAGCCTGGCCTTTGCTTCGCGCCAGTGACGCCAGGCGGCGTTCACTTGCGCCAGCAGCGGATCGAGTCTTCCGTGCGCGTCGAGCAGGGCGCGTTGCGCGTCGCTGCGCAGCAGCGACTGATGTGCGTGCTGGCCGTGAATGTCGACCAGCCACTCGGCGACCTCACGCAGTTGCTGGAGGGTAACCGGCGAGCCATTCAAATACGCCCGTGATCGGCCATTGGCATCGACCAGGCGACGCAGCAGCAAGCTGCCATCGCTATCCAGATCGTGCTCCCGCAACCAGTCGGCTGCGGGCGAGCTGTCGAGAGCAAACTCGGCGGTCACTTCGGCGCGTTCTCCGCCTGTGCGCACCAGATTGGCATCGGCGCGCTCGCCAAGAGCGAAGGCCAGGGCATCGACCAGAATTGACTTGCCGGCGCCGGTTTCGCCGGTCAAAGTACCAAATCCGCCCTGGAACTCGAGTTCAAGGCGATCAACCAGAACGAAGTCGCGGATCGTCAAGCGGCACAGCATGGTGTGGTCGTCGCCGGAATGGTCTAGTGTTCCTTGGGTCGCTCACTCCAGTGCAGCTTTTGACGCAGCATGGCGAAGTAGCTGTAACCCGGAGGGTGAAGCAGGCAAATCGTGTATTCGGACCGACGGATGCGAATGCCGTCGCCGTTCTTCAGATCGATCGTTACCTGACCATCGAAGTGCGCGCGGGAATCGGTCGCGTAGACGATCCGGATCTCGATTTCGTTGCGGTCGCTGACGACGATCGGGCGATTGCTCAAGGCGTGCGGACATAGTGGTACCAGCGCGATGGCCGAGATCAGTGGATAGAGGATCGGGCCATTGGCCGATAGCGCATAGGCCGTCGAGCCAGTCGACGTGGCGACGATCAAGCCATCGGCTCGCAGGTGGTAGATGAATTCTCCGTCGACGAAGAGCTCGAGTTCGATCATCCGGCCGATCGCTCCCTTATCTACGACGACGTCGTTCAGAGCCAGATTGGTAGCGACAATGCGCTCGTCGCGAACGATCTCGGCGTCCAGCAGCATGCGCGTTTCGGGTACGAACTTGCCGTCCAGCAGGTCGTCCATGCAGGTCAACATCTCGCTGCGCGAGATGTCTGTCATGAATCCCAGGCGCCCCTGGTTTACCCCGACCAGTGGTACCCGGTAACGCGCCAGCTGGCGTGCGGCATTGAGCATCGTGCCGTCGCCGCCGACGACGATTGCCATGTCGGCGTGCGCGCCAAGCCACGAAAAACTGCCGCTGGCCCAGCTGCGCAGGTCCAGTTGGTTGACCAGATTACGCGCGGTTTCCTCCTCGATCAGTACGGTCATGCCGCGCTCGTGCAAGTACTTGGCCAGCAGGCGTACGGATTCGGCGATTTCCTGACTGTGGTACTTGCCGATCAGGGCAATCGTTCTGGGTAGATTTGGGCTATCAGCCGACTCTTGAGGAAAGACATGATTCATGGCACGAATTAGACCACAATTCGGCTGGCTTCCGCCGTGCCCCGCACGCGGACTATTTTTTGTAGAATCGGGCCCATGCTGGATGAACGCGCGAGAACGCTGCTCAAGACCCTGATCGAACGCTACGTGGCGGACGGACAGCCGGTCGGCTCGCGTGCCCTGTCAAAGTGCTCGGGCCTGGACCTGTCCGCCGCGACGGTGCGCAATGTCATGGCCGACCTCGAAGACAGTGGTCTGATCGCCAGTCCGCACACTTCCGCGGGGCGGGTGCCAACCTCACGCGGTTACCGCTTCTTTGTTGACAGTCTGCTCACCGTCGAGCCGCTTGACAAGGCGAGAATCGACGCCATCGAGGGGCACCTGCTGCTTTCGCAGCCGCGGCAACTGATCAGCAATGCCTCGCACCTGCTCTCCGGGCTGACCCGCTTTGCGGGCATCGTCCTGACCCCGCGCCGCCGGGTGCCACATATCAGGCAGATCGAATTCGTCAGTCTTTCGGAGAAGCGGATTCTGCTGATCCTGGTGACTTCGGACGGTGATGTGCAGAATCGCCTGCTCTTTCCGGGACGTTCGTATAGTCCGTCCGAGCTGGTTACCGCGACCAACTACCTGAACCAGCATTTCGTCGGTCGTGATTTCGAGGATATCCGTCGGCGTGTTCAGGAAGAACTCCAGAGGCTGCGCGGCGATCTGCAGTCGCTGATGGCGGCGGCGCTAGCCGCCGGCGACGAGGCGATCAAGGGCCCCGAGGACAGATACGTCATCTCGGGCGAGCGCAATCTGCTCGACGTCGAGGAATTTTCGTCCAACATGAAAAGGCTTCGAGAGTTGTTCGACCTCTTCGAACAGCGGACCTCGTTGATGCAGTTGCTCGACCTATCACACCGCGCCGACGGGGTGCAGATCTTCATTGGTGGAGAATCGGGCCTGGCGCCCCTCGATGAATGCAGTGTGGTCACCGCACCTTATGAGGTCGATGGCCAGGTGGTCGGTTCGGTTGGCGTCATCGGACCTACCCGCATGGCTTACGATCGCGTCATCCCGATCGTGGACATTACCGCCAAACTGCTTTCTTCCGCGCTGACCTATCAGGCCAACTCCTGATGCCCCGCTATCTTCCCGAGCCGGCCTGGCGCCACGGTTCGCCGGCGCAGACCGCCGTGCTGCTGATTAACCTGGGAACGCCCGACGCGCCGACGGCGCCGGCGGTGCGGCGCTACCTCAAGGAGTTTCTGTCGGACCCACGGGTGGTCGAGATCCCGCGTCCGATCTGGTGGCTGATTCTCAACGGGATCATTCTCCGGGTCAGGCCGCGACGCTCGGCGGAAAAGTACGCTTCGGTGTGGGCCGCCGAAGGCTCGCCGCTGAAAGTGCACGTCGAACGCCAGGCCACGCTGCTGCGTGGCTTTCTGGGCCAGGCCGGGCATCGCGTGGTGGTCGACTACGCGATGCGTTATGGCGAGCCGTCAATTCCGGCCAAGCTCTCGCAGCTAAAGGCCGGCGGCTGCACCCGCATCCTGCTGCTACCGCTCTATCCGCAGTATGCCGCTAGCACCACGGCGACAGCGGTCGATGTGGCCTGCGGCTGGTTGCAGAGCGTCCGCAATCAGCCTGAAATTCGCACAGTCCGGAGTTTTGCCGATCACCCGGGGTACATCGCAGCACTCGCCGCCAGCGTTCGCGAACATTGGGCCAGCAACGGTCAGCCGGGCGCTTCGTATCGGCTGGTGATGAGCTTTCACGGCTTGCCGCGCTACACCCTGGACAAGGGTGATCCGTACCATTGCGAGTGCCAGAAGAGCGGCCGCTTGCTTGCCGAGGCGCTGTCTCTGGCTGCGGAGCAATACCAGATCTGCTTTCAGTCGCGTTTCGGCCGCGCCGAGTGGCTGCAGCCCTATACCGCACCGACGCTCAAGGCGCTTGGCAAGCAAGGCGTGCAGCGGGTGGACGTGATCTGCCCGGGTTTTCCCGCCGACTGCCTTGAAACGCTCGAAGAAATCGCCATCGAAGGCCGCGCCGAGTTCACCCGGGCTGGAGGCACGGAATACCACTACGTCCCTTGCCTTAACGAACGGGACGACTGGCTGCACGCCCTGGCCGACATTGCCGCCGGCCATCTGCAGGGCTGGCCGACCCGGTTGCCTACCGACCAGAGCAGCCTGGAGGTCTCGGCCTTGCGTGCCAGGGCGGCTGGAGCCTCATCCTGAAGCGGGCGAACCAGCTGTTCGAAACGGCGCCGCGGACCGAGGCGTGCAAAGTAACCGACCACCAAGCGTCAAGTTCTGGCCGCCTCCCGCCGTTAAGAACTGATCGGCCTTAGCCCGACTGCCCAGGAGACGAGAAGATGCAAATCACCAGCACCAGCTTGCAGCTGGCGTCCAGTTCAACCAGCATGCAGCAGCACGACCTCCAGGAGTCGATGAAGATCACGCTTGGGCAAGGGCGTCCGCGGGGCGAGGGGCGGACGACGAGCGCGCCGGCGAGGAACGAGGTGCAGCTTTCCGACGCCGGTCAGGCTGCGCGGTCTAGCGAGGCGCAAGCCATTGATGATAGCCTCCAGGCAGTCGATAGAGACCCGATTCTGCGTCTGATCAGGGCCATGGTGGCGATCCTGACCGGTCGCGAGGTTCGCGTTTTTGACGCCCGCGAACTGGCCGGACAGGGCGCTGGCGAAGCGCCTCCGCGATCAGTGGGGCAGTCTCTGGAACAGCCGGACAGCACCCGGCCGACGCCGCAAAATGCCGGCATCGCCGTCGATTACCAGCGACACGAATCCTACACGGAGGTTGAACAGGCCAGCTTTCAGGCGTCAGGCGTGGTGCGGACGGCTGCCGGCGACGAGATCAGTTTCTCGATCGCTCTCGAAATGAGCCGCAGCTACCACGAGGAGTCGAACGTCAGCATCCAGCTTGGCGATTCCCGCCCGAGGAAGGACCCGCTGGTGCTCAACTTCGCTGGATCGGCGGCGCAGCTGACCAGTCAGCGTTTCAGTTTCGATCTCGACGGCGACGGACGCCAGGAAAACATCAATTTTGCTGGCCGCGGCAGCGGTTTTCTGGTGCTCGACGGCAATGGCGACGGCAAGGTCAACAATGGCCTGGAGCTTTTTGGCGTGCGAAGTGGTAACGGATTTGCCGAGTTGGCCGCTCTCGACAGCGATCGCAACGGCTGGATTGACAGTGCTGACGCCGCATTCGAAAGCCTGCGCCTATGGACCAGGAACAGCGCCGGCGAGGATCAGCTGGTCTCCTTGAGCCAAGCTGGTATCGGTGCGCTCGGCGTGGCCAGCGTCGATAGCGCGTTCTCGCTCAAGAACAGTGCCAACGAGCTGCAAGGGCAGATTCGCTCAAGCGGCATCTATCTGTATGAAGACGGCCGTGCTGGCAGCATCCAGCAGGTCGACCTGACGGTCTGAGGGGAGTGGGGTCGGGCGACTGATTCCTGGCTAGCGACTCGACCGCGCAGCGTCTGCCGTGACCGCCCGGCAGTGTCGCTTCAGAGCAACTCCAGCGGCGGCGAAAGTCCGATGCCGGAGGTTGAAAGGCTGCCCTGGACCGCCGGTTGGCCGAGCTTGGCAAGCACCTTGTTGGCTTCGCGCAAGCGACCGAGGACTTTGGTCAGCAGCACCTTGTTGAAGCGTTCCTGCACTTCGGCCGAACTCAACGCGAGCGACGCGCTGTTGATCTCCAGGAACGAGGTGGGTTCGAGCGTCACCACCGTCGCGTGGCGCAGCGAATCGGTCGGGTGCAGGAAACCCATTTCCCCCACCACCTCGCTCGCACCAAGGCGGCAGATGGCCCGCCCCTTGGACGACACCTCGACAAAACCGGCGATGATCACGCCGAACTTGCGGTGCTTTTCGCCTTCGCGGATCAGCGTTACTTTCTCGGAGAGCTCCCGCCAGGAGCTGACGCGGAGCACTTCCCACAACTCGATGTCCTCGAATTCGACGAAGAATTCCATCTTGCGCAGCGTCGCGAAGTGCGTCAGGTCCTGCTGTGTCTGGTCCTCGTCGACCATCTGGTAACGTACCGCCGTAAGATCCTTGGCGAACGCGGCGCCATTGCGGTAGCGGCTGTAGAGGTCCTTTTCGAGCGCCTTCTTGATGATCGGATCAAGGCCGGTAGGCAGGTTCGGGTTAAGGCCGCAAACCGACGGCGAGTCGGTGTTAACGATCTTGTACACAAGCGTTGCCGGATTGTTGGCACGAAAGGGCAGCCGCCCGGTCAGCAGCTGAAAGAGCAGGACACCCAGCGAATAGAGGTCGGTCTTGTGATTGAGCGGATAGCCCTTGACCTGCTCCGGCGACATGTAGGCGGGCGACCCGACGCCCATCACGAAGGTCGAGTCCTTGCCCATGTCCTTGTGCAGGTTCAGGCCCAGGCCGAAATCGGTGATGCGGGGATTGTCGTCGGCGTCAAGGAGGATGTTGGCCGGCTTGATGTCGCGATGAACGACCCCCTGCCGGAAGGCGTGGTCAAGGGCTAGGCAGCACTTGAAGATGATGCCGATGACGCGGTGCATCGGCAACAGGCGGTCGATTGAACAGAATCGGTCGAGCGCGCCGCCGTCTACGAACTCCATCACCAGATAGGCCTGATCCTTTTCAACGACGGCGTCGTATACCTTGACGATGTTCGGGTGTTCGAGCCGCCGGCCGATCGCGTCCTCGGTCTGGAATATCTTGCGCAAACGCCGCGACATCGCTGCGTTGTCCTCGCCGAAGCGGATCAGCTTGATGGCGACCTGGCAGTTTCGATCCGGATCATGGGCCAGATAGACGACAGCCGTCGCGCCCTTGCCGAGCGGGCGAATGATCCGATACTTGCCGATTTTCTCCATCATGACGGTACCACGCGCCGTGTAGGATCACAGGGAATTGAAATGCTAGCAGCGAAAGCGCCGGTCGATGCGAAATTATGCGTGAAATGCCTCGGCGGTTGCCCCGCGAGTGCCGACAAAAAGGCTTGAAATCGAAAAACTTGCCCCAAACTTCGTGCAGTTTTCTGGGAGACCAACACGTATGGAAGCAAATGACACACAGGACGACAAGACCAGGGCGATGGACCAGGGGGAGGAGGAAGTGCCAGGCCCTGTTGACGAAGCTGGCGTCCCCGCCACAGATAGCGCACCAACGCTCGAAGAGAGTCTGCGGCAGGCCGAGCTGAAGGCTGCCGAAAACCATGACGCCTGGTTGCGCGCCAAGGCCGAGACCGAGAATGTACGGCGGCGCGCGCAGGAAGACATTGCCAAGGCGGCAAAATTCGCGATCGACCGCTTCGCCCGTGAGTTGCTGGCCGTGAAGGACAGTCTGGAACTGGCGCTGGCCAGCGAATCACTGACCGTCGACAGCCTGCGCGCGGGCACCGAGGTCACCCTCAAGCAACTGGCCGCGGCTTTCGAGAAGTCGGCGCTCGTCGAAATCGATCCGCTGGGCGAAAGGTTTGACCCCCATCGACACCAGGCGATCAGCGTTGTCGAGTCGCCACAGGAGCCGAACACGGTGGTCGCTGTCCTGCAGAAAGGCTACCTGCTGTCGGATCGTGTGTTGCGCCCGGCAATGGTTGTTGTCGCCAGGGCGGCGACTTGAAATTCCTGCGACAAGCCCCACTTCGGCCTTGTCACCCGACATGTCGCTGCCTGGCGAGTGTCGTCACAACTTACTGAAATACTGAAAGGATTCTGCAATGGGCAAGATCATCGGCATTGATCTGGGCACAACCAACTCCTGCGTTGCGGTCATGGAAAATGGCAAACCGAAGGTTATCGAGAACTCCGAGGGCGCTCGCACCACGCCATCCGTCGTCGCCTATCCGGAAGACGGCGAGATTCTGTGCGGCGCACCCGCCAAGCGCCAGGCGGTGACCAATCCGCGAAACACTCTGTACGCGGTCAAGCGGCTGATCGGTCGGCGCTTTGAAGAGAAGGAAGTGCAGAAGGATATCTCGCTGATGCCCTTCAAGATTCTCAAGGCTGACAATGGCGATGCCTGGGTCGAAGCACGCGGCAGCAAGATTGCGCCGCCGCAGGTTTCCGCCGAAGTGCTCCGCAAGATGAAGAAGACCGCCGAGGACTACCTTGGCGAGGAAGTCACCGAAGCGGTGATCACGGTCCCGGCCTACTTCAATGACAGTCAGCGGCAGGCGACCAAGGACGCGGGCCGTATAGCGGGTCTGGAAGTCAAGCGGATCATCAACGAGCCGACTGCCGCTGCCTTGGCTTTCGGCATGGACAAGAAGCAGGGCGACAAGAAGATCGCTGTCTATGACCTCGGTGGCGGCACCTTCGACATCTCGATCATCGAGATCGCACAGGTCGAGGGCGAGCACCAGTTCGAGGTGCTGTCGACCAATGGTGACACCTTCCTCGGTGGCGAAGACTTCGACCAGCGGCTGATCGACTACATCATTGATGAGTTCAAGAAAGAATCCGGGGTCAACCTCAAGGCCGACGTGCTCGCCCTGCAGCGCCTCAAGGATGCAGCCGAGAAAGCCAAGATCGAGCTCTCGGCGGGCCAGCAGACCGAAATCAATCTGCCGTACATCACCGCCGACAGTTCCGGTCCCAAGCACCTGACGCAAAAAATCACCCGTGCCAAGTTCGAATCGCTGGTCGATGAGCTCGTCGAGCGGACCATCGAGCCGTGCCGGATCGCACTGAAGGACGCCGGTTGCAAGGTCACCGACATCGACGACGTGATCCTCGTCGGTGGTCAGTCGCGGATGCCCAAGGTGCAGGAGAAGGTGAAAGCGTTCTTCGGCCGTGAACCGCGCCGCGACGTCAATCCGGATGAGGCTGTCGCGGTCGGTGCGGCGATCCAGGGTGGCGTCCTGCAGGGCGAGGTCAAGGACGTCTTGCTGCTTGACGTGACGCCCCTGTCGCTGGGTATCGAGACGCTGGGCGGCGTGATGACCAAGCTGATCAAGAAGAACACGACCATTCCGACCAAGGCGACGCAGATCTTCTCGACGGCCGACGACGGCCAGTCGGCGGTCACCATCCATGTTCTGCAGGGTGAGCGCGAAATTGCCGGCGGCAACAAGAGCCTCGGGCAGTTCAACCTCTCGGACATTCCGCCGGCACCGCGCGGCATGCCGCAGATCGAAGTCACTTTCGACATCGACGCCAACGGCATTCTGCATGTCTCGGCCAAGGACAAGGCGACAGGCAAGGAAAACAAGATCAAGATCCAGGCGTCTTCGGGTCTCAGCGAGGAGGAAGTGCAGCGCATGGTGCTCGACGCCGAGGCACATGCCGAAGAGGACCGCCAGGCACGCGAACTGGCGGATGCCCGCAATCAGTGCGACGGAATGATTCATACCGTCAAGAAGTCGCTTGGCGAATACGGCAAGGCGCTTTCCGATAGCGAGAAAGGAGTCATCGAAGCGGCGATCAAGGAGGCCGAGGAGGCCATCCGGGGCAACGATCTGGAGGCCATCAAGGGCAAGACCGAGGCCCTCGGGACGGCTGCGCAAAAGCTTGGCGAGAAGATGTACGCGGAGCAGCAGGCGCACGCGGGCGCTGCCGAGGGTGCCGCGGGAGCGGGATCGAGTGGTGCGGCAGGCGATTCGCGCAAGGACGACAGCGACGTTGTCGACGCCGAGTTTACAGAAGTAAAAGACAAGAAGTAGGCACTTCTGCCTGAAGGGCGAGGCGTATAATCGCGCCTCGCCCGTCCCACAAGGTGCTCGAGAACTGATGGCTAAACGCGACTTTTACGAGATTCTGGGCGTCAATCGTGACGCCTCCGAAGAGGAAATAAAGAAGGCTTACCGCAAGCTGGCGATGAAGCATCACCCGGACCGCAATCCGGACAACCCGAAGGCCGAAGAGCACTTCAAGGAGGCCAAGGAAGCCTACGAGATTCTCTCTGATGGGCAGCAGCGTGCGGTTTACGACCAGTACGGGCACGCCGGCGTCGATCCGCAGGCGGGCATGGGCGCGGCCGGCGCGGGCGGATTCTCCGACGCGTTCGGCGGCATCTTCGACGAGATATTTGGCGGTGCGCGCGGCGGTCGGTCGAATATCTATCGTGGCGCCGACCTGCGCTACAACCTTGAAATTACCCTTGAGCAGGCCGCTTTCGGCACCGAAACCAAGATTCGCATTCCGACCATGGAGGCTTGCGACGCCTGTCACGGCAGTGGTGCCAAGGCCGGCACCCAGCCCAAGACCTGCCCTACCTGTCAGGGCAGCGGCCAGGTAAGGCTGCAGCAGGGTTTCTTTTCGATCCAGCAAACCTGCCCGAAATGCCATGGCACCGGACGCTTCGTCGCCGATCCCTGCGCGCCGTGCAATGGGGCCGGGCGGGTCAAGCAGCACAAGACCCTGGCCGTCAAGATCCCGGCCGGGGTGGACGAGGGCGATCGGATACGGCTCTCGGGAGAAGGCGAGCACGGTGTCAACGGCGGACCGTCGGGCGATCTGTATGTGCAGATTCACCTCAAGGCACATCCTGTCTTTCAGCGCGAACAGAACGACCTGCACTGCGAGATGCCGATCAGTTTCACGACGGCGGCGCTTGGCGGGGAAATCGATATTCCGACCCTCGATGGAGCAGCGAAAGTCCGGATTCCGGCCGAGACGCAGTCCGGGAAGGTCTTCCGCCTGCGCGGCAAGGGCATCAAGAGCGTACGCAGCCATGCGCATGGTGACCTGCTCTGCCACGTGGTCGTCGAAACGCCGGTCCACCTGACCGAGCGCCAGAAGGAACTGCTGCGCGAGCTCGAGGAGTCGAGTCAGGGAGATTCGGGTCGCCACAATCCGCGCGCCAAGTCGTGGATGGACAGAGTGCGCGACTTCTTCGCCGCCACCTGAGTTGGTCTTGCCGGCGTGGCCGCCGGCGGTGGTATGTTGTTCCGCACCGAGTGGTGTCCAGACGCCATTTCCCGCGCCGCCGTAAGCAACCCGTCAGTTTGTTCCCGCATGCTCGCCAGGTGAAGCGGGCGGAGTAGCGTCGACGATCGCTCGCCTACCTACGGAGGACAAGCGCATGAGGTTCTTGGGAGCACTGCTTGTGGGTCTGCTGGGCTGGGTTGGCAGCACGCTGGCGGGCGAAGTTGGGGTCACCGACAAGACTATCCTGATTGGCATGACGGCACCGTTCTCGGGTTCTAGCGGACCGTATGGGCAGGACATGAGGACGGTCATTCAGGCCTATTTTCGCCAGGTGAACGAAGCCGGGGGAATCCATGGCCGGAAGCTGGAGCTTCGCGCGCTGGATGACGGCTACGAGACCGATAAGGCGGTCGCCAATACCCGGACCCTGATTTCCGCGGATCGCGTCTTTGCGCTGCTCGCCTCATACGGATCCAGTCCGACGACAGCTGCCATGAACGAGGTTTTCGGGGTAGCCAAGGTACCGCTGGTCGGGACCATTTCCGGTGCTGACTCGATTCGCCAATCGCCCAAAGACAATCGCAACAACCGCTACATGTTCAACGTGCGGGCAAGTTACGCGAACGAAACAGAAGCAATCGTCAACCAGCTGGTTTCGCTTGGCTTCAAGAGCATCGCGGTCCTGTATCAGAACGACGGTTTTGGCAACTCGGGTCTCGATGGCGTCGTCAGTGCGCTGAAAAAACACAATCAGACGCCGTCGGCGGTCGCCACGGTGGAGCGAAACTCGACCGACGTCGCCAAGGCGGCAGCGATTATCGCCAAGGCTAACCCGCAAGCAGTGGTCATGGTGACGCTGTACAAGGCCACCGCCGCCTTCGTCCAGGAAATGCGGAAAGCCAAGCAGGCGCCACAGTTCATGACGCTTTCGCCGGTTGGTGCCGACCTGCTGGTCCAGGAACTTGGTGACGAGGCACGTGGGGTAGGCATCTCGCAAGTCATGCCCTATCCGTGGAACGACACCGTACCCGTGGTGCGCGAATATCAGAATGTGATCGGCAAGCAGGCGAAGCCTTCGTACTACGGCCTTGAGGCCTACATCATGGCCAAGGTGCTGGTCGATGCGATCCGCAAGTCGGGCAAGGATCTGACGCGGGAAAAACTGGTGGCCAGTCTCGAAGCCATGCAGAATCATGATCTTGGCGGCTATCGCGTAAGCTTCTCGCCCAATGAGCGACTCGGATCACGCTATGTCGACCTGACGGTCATCGGCAGCGGCGGGCGCGTTCTGCGCTAGTCTGCCTGGCGCTTGGCGCAGCGGCGAGCCAGTGGGCGTCAGGAGCGCCGCCAGGTGGTGCCGGTGGCGCTGTCCTCGAGGACAATGCCGGCCGCCAGCAATTCGCCGCGGATCCGGTCTGCTGACGCATAGTCCTTGCCCTTCTTGGCGGCCAGACGCTCGGCAATAAGCGCTTCGATATGCGCCACCGTCGTCTCGCCGCCGTTGTCCGGCGCCGCTTGCAAATACGCCTGCGGATCGCGCACGAGCAAGCCCAGCACGCCCGCCAGGCCGCGCAACTGGCTGAGCAGCGATGGCGAGTGGCCGCGGTTCGCGGCAGCCGCCAGATCGAAGAGCACGGCGCACGCTTCCGGCGTGTTGAAGTCGTCGTTCATCGCCTGCGTGAAGCGCAGCGCGTGCGGCTCGTTCCAGTCGACCGCCGAGTGCCCCGCGTCCGCCGTTTTCAAGGCGGTATACAGGCGGCTCAGCGCCTGCCGCGCGTCGTCGAGATGGGTGTCGGAATAGTTGAGCGGGCTGCGGTAGTGGGCGCGCAGGATGAAGAAGCGCAGCACTTCCGGATCGTATTTCTTGACGATCTCCCTGATCGTGAAGAAATTGCCCAGCGATTTCGACATCTTCTCGTCAGCGACCCGAACGAAGCCGTTGTGCATCCAGTAGTTGACAAACTGGCAGTGATGCGCGCCCTCGGATTGGGCAATCTCGTTCTCATGGTGCGGAAATTGCAGGTCCTGCCCGCCACCGTGAATGTCGAAGTGCTTGCCGAGCAACTCGGAACTCATCGCCGAGCACTCGATATGCCAGCCGGGGCGGCCATTGCCCCACGGCGAGGGCCAGAATGGCTCACCTTCCCGCGCATGTTTCCAGAGAACGAAGTCCAACGGGTCGTCTTTGGCGGCATCCACCTCCACCCGCTCGCCGGCTCGCAGGTCGTCGATCGACTTGCCCGAGAGCTTGCCGTAGCCAGGAAACTTGCGGACCGAGAAATTCACATCTCCGTCAGCGGCCTGATAGGCCAGGCCGTTGCTTTCCAGTTGTCCGATCAGTTCGAGCATTTGCGGCACGTACGCGGTGGCGCGCGGTTCATGATCCGGCTTCTCGACCCCGAGTGCCGTGGCGTCTGCGTCCATGAAGTCGATGAAACGGGCCGTCAGTTCGCCGATGCTCTGTTTGTTTTCCTGCGCGCGCCTGATGATCTTGTCATCGATGTCGGTAATGTTGCGGACGTAGGTCACCTGCAGTCCGCTCGCCCGCAACCACCGCTGAACCATGTCGAAGACCACCAGCACGCGGGCGTGCCCGAGGTGGCAGAAGTCGTAGACCGTCATTCCGCAGACATACATGCGGACTTGGCCCGGGGTGATCGGCACGAAGTCCTGCTTTTCCCTGGCCAGCGAGTTGTAAATCTTCAACATATTCAGGCTCACGAAGTCACGCCGCGCCGACCAGTACGGGTGTGGAGTGCTTTGGTTTCGACGCAGTTCTTGTTAGAATCGACCGGTCAAGCGACACTCAACCGCGGCTACGCCCAGTATACCATAGCGATCCACTTGATCTCCCCGAAGTCCCTGGCTGCCTGCCGGTGCCCACTGTCGGGAAGTTCCCGGCCGCTGCCGGATCCCTTGCCGGCGCGGAAAAGCAGTCTGCAACAAGTCAAGATTGACAAGCTCGATAACCAGATGACCAAGCGCCGCTGCCGGATACCTGAAGACGGTCGCATTGAAAATCATCACTGAAGGGATTGCCTGATGCACAAGACGCTTGCTTTGATTGCCGCCGGTTTGTCGTTTTCCCTTGCCGCGGTGGCTGCGCCGACGGCCGAAATACAGACCAGCATGGGGACCATCGTCGTCGAACTCGATGCCGTGAAGGCGCCGAAAACGGTGCAGAATTTCGTCCAGTACGTCAACGAGGGCTTCTACAACGGTACGGTTTTTCACCGCGTCATTCCCGGTTTCATGATCCAGGGTGGTGGTTTTACGCCCGCCATGGAACAGAAATCGGCGCCCAGAAAGGTGGAAAACGAAGGAAAGAACGGCCTGAAGAATGACCGCTGGACGATTGCCATGGCCCGGACGTCGGAACCTCATTCGGCCAGCGCGCAGTTCTTCATCAACCACAAGGACAACGCAGCGCTCAACTATCCCGGCTCGGATGGCTGGGGTTACGCGGTCTTCGGCAAGGTAACGCAGGGCACCGACGTGGTCGACCGGATCGCCAAGGTCCCGACCGGTAACCGTTCAACGTATAACGATGTTCCTCTTGAGCCGGTAGTCATCCAGTCGGTCAAGATCATCTCCGACAAGAAATAAGGAAAGTCATGATCAAGCTGCACACCAATTTCGGCGTCATCGGTATCGAACTGGACGCCGAAAAAGCGCCCCTGTCGGCCAGTAATTTCCTCGCTTATGTCGAGGCCGGCCACTACGACCAGACCATTTTTCATCGGGTCATTCCCGGCTTCATGATCCAGGGCGGTGGCTTCGCGCCAGGCATGAAGCAGAAGGCGTGCAAGGCGCCGATCAGGAACGAGGCCAACAACGGCCTCAAGAACGAGGCCTATACCCTGGCCATGGCCCGGACCAGTGACCCGCACTCGGCAACCGCCCAGTTCTTCATCAACGTGACCAACAACGCCTCGCTCAACCACCGTGCGCCGACTTCCGAGGGCTGGGGTTACTGCGTTTTCGGCAAGGTCATCGAAGGGACCGAGGTGGTCGACAAGATCAAGGGCGTCAAGACCGGTTCATCGGGTTTCCATGGCGACGTGCCCGTCGAGGACGTGCTGATCGAGCGCGCTGAAGTCTGCTGAAGCCGCCAGCCGCGCCCGCTGCTGTGGCGCCGACGATCCCGTTCCATTGATCCTGTTCATCTCGGACCTGCATCTGGCGCCGCAAGCGCCGGGTGTCAGTCGGCTGTTTCTCGACTTTCTCGGGGGCCGCGCGCGTGCCGCCGAGCAACTGTTCATCCTCGGCGATCTGTTCGAAGCGTGGCCTGGCGACGATTGTCTGGACGCTCCGGACGATTCCTTTGCCGCGACCATGGTCGATGCGCTGCGCCAATTGACAAGCGCCGGAGTGTCGCTGTCGGTGATGCACGGCAACCGCGATTTCCTGCTCGGCGACACCTTCGCGGCTCGTAGCGGCGCCCGCCTGTTGCCTGACCCCTGCCTGCTGTCCTTGCCGACCTGGCAGTTCGTCCTGTCACATGGCGACGCGTTGTGCACCGACGACCACGAGTACCAGGCGTTCCGCGCGCTGGTTCGCCAGCCGGACTGGCAGTCCGCCTTCCTCGCCAGGCCGCTGCCCGAGCGCCAGGCGATGATCGTCGCCCTCCGCCAGCAAAGCGAGTCGGCGAAACGTGACAAGGCCAGCTTCGTGATGGACGTCAATCCGGGGGCGACCGACGATTTCCTGCGCACGCACGGCTATGCCAGCCTGATCCATGGCCATACCCATCGCCCGGCCAGGCATGACCACATCGTGGACGGTATTCACGTCGAGCGCTGGGTATTGTCGGACTGGAACGACGAGCAGGGCGAGTGTCTGTGCTGGAACGGCGAGATGCTGACCCGGGAGCGATTGCGCTGAGTCCTTCTTCGCCTCGCCGGTCTGCGACGTCCGCTGCGCGCACCATGAGCGCCACCTGCTGCCGCTCATCGTGGTCTGCCGGTCCCCATTCCCACAGGCCTTCGCGACGGTGAACACGATCGAGACCACGAGCATTCCCGCCGCTTCGGCGGCGGTCGAGATCCTCCGCCGGGTGTTTGGCTATCGCTCGTTTCGTGGTCAACAGGCGGAGATCGTGGATCAGATCGTCGGCGGTGGTGACGCGCTGGTGCTGATGCCGACTGGTGGCGGCAAGTCGCTCTGTTATCAGATTCCGGCGCTTCTGCGGCCGGGTGTCGGGGTCGTGGTTTCGCCGCTGATCGCCCTGATGCAGGACCAGGTTGACGCCTTGCGGCAGGCTGGCGTGCGCGCCGCTTTCCTGAACTCGTCGCTGGATTTCCGGGCGGTAGTCGACACCGAGCGCAGCCTGCTGCGCGGCGAGCTGGACCTGATCTACGTGGCGCCGGAACGGCTGCTCACCGACCGCTTCATCGGCCTGCTCGAGCAGTTGATTGCCCGCCAGCAGGTGGCCCTGTTCGCGATCGACGAGGCGCACTGTGTGTCGCAGTGGGGGCACGACTTCCGTCCCGAGTACATCCAGCTTTCACAGTTGCACGAGCGCTTTCCCGGCGTCCCGCGGATCGCGCTGACGGCGACTGCCGACCAGCTGACGCGGCAGGAAATCAGAAGCCGGCTTGGCCTCGATGAAGCGAGGGAATTCGTTGCCAGTTTCGACCGCCCCAATATCCGCTACACGATCGTCGAACGCGACAACCCGCGCCGGCAGTTGCTCGCCTTTCTCGGCAGCCACGCAGGCCAGGCGGGGATCGTTTATTGCCTCTCGCGCCGAAAGGTCGACGAGACGGCGGTCTGGCTGAACGCCCAGGGGGTCGCCGCCTTGCCGTACCACGCCGGCTTGCCGGGTGCCGACCGCCAGCGTCATCAGCAACGCTTTCTGCGCGAGGACGGGCTGGTGATGGTCGCCACCATCGCTTTCGGGATGGGCATCGACAAGCCGGACGTTCGCTTCGTCGCCCATCTCGACCTGCCGAGGAGTCTCGAAGCCTATTATCAGGAAACCGGTCGTGCCGGGCGTGACGGCGAGCCCTCTGAAGCCTGGATGACCTATGGGCTCAATGACGTCGTGATCCACCGCCAGATGATCGAGGATTCGGCCGCGCCGGTCGAACAGAAACGCGTCGAACGCCAGAAGCTCGAGAGCATGCTCGGCTACTGCGAATCGTCCAGATGCCGCCGGGTAATCCTGCTCAACTATTTCGGCGAGCAAGCGGTGCCCTGCGGCAACTGCGATGTCTGTGTCGATCCGCCGGTGGTCTGGGACGGCACGGTGGCGGCGCAGAAGGCGCTATCCGCCGCCTTGCGAACCGGCCAGCGTTTTGGTGCCGGCCACCTGATCGACATCCTGCGCGGCAAGACGACCGAGAAAGTGCTGCAGTTTGGCCATGAGCGGTTGCCGACCTTCGGGGTCGGCGTGGACATCGACGATCGCGGCTGGCGCTCGGTTTTCCGGCAGCTCCTCGCCGGCGGTCTGCTCGACGCCGACGCCAGCGCCTACGGCGCGCTGAAGCTGAGCGACGCCGCCCGGCCGGTGCTCAAGGGCGAAACCCGGCTGCAGCTCCGACGCCAGGTCGACGCGCCGAAAAGCAAAGCGCCCAGGAGCAAAGTGGTGACCGCCAGCGCAGCCGGCGATTCACCGTTGGTCGCCAGCTTGCGTAACTGGCGTCTGGAGCAGGCGCGCGAGCAAAGCGTTCCGGCGTACGTCATCCTGCATGACCGGACGCTGTGCGAGATTGCCGCCTTGCGCCCCGCTTCACCGCAGGCGCTGCTCGCCGTTCCGGGCATCGGTGTCGCCAAGGCGCAACGCTATGGCGAGGCCTTGCTGGCGATCGTCGCGCGCGGCGGCTGATCGCGCGTTTCAGGACCTTGCGGCAGAAGCCGGAGCAGGGTAGGGACAGAGCGTGTCGAGGGCGACGCTGTGCCCTGAAGGCTGCACGATGCGCACGTGTTCGCGGCGCAGTTCGCGCGCCTGCCGCAGACCGCAGGAGTGGGCAATCATCGCCACCTCCTTGTTCATGTTCCGGCAGTACGACGCAACGCGCGCGGCCTTGTCTTCGACGACCAGGCCGCGTTGCAGGCGCGGGTCGTGCGTCGTGACGCCGGTCGGGCAGGTATTGGTGTGGCAGCGCAAGGCCTGGATGCAACCCAGCGAGAACATGAACCCGCGCGCCGTATTGACGAAGTCGGCTCCCGCCGACAGCGCCCAGGCGACCCGCGCCGGCGTCACCAGTTGGCCGGCGGCGATCAGCCTGATCCGGCCCTTCAGGCCGCTGGCCAGCAGTGCATCGGCGACCAGCGGCAGCGCTTCGTCGATCGACATCGCCATGTGATCGGCGAGCGCCTGCGGCGCCGCCCCGCTGCCGCCCTCGCCGCCATCGAGGGTCAGGAAGTCGGGTGCCGCCTGCAGCCCACGGCGCGTCACGGCCTCGGTCAGCTCGTCGATGAAGCGGCGCCCGCCGATCGCCGTCTTGACGCCGACCGGTTTGCCGGTCAGCGCGCGGACGTGCTCGACGCGGTCAAGCAAGTCGTCGATGTTGGCGATCTCCAGGTGCCGGTTGGGGCTCAATGAGTCGCGGCCCTCGGCGATGCCACGAATGCGCGCAATTTCGGGCGTCACCTTGTTGCCGGGCAGGACGCCGCCCTTGCCCGGTTTGGCTCCTTGCGACAGCTTGATCTCGAAAGCGCGCACGGTCTGGTGCGCGGCGACTGCGCGCAGCTTCTCGTCCGACAGTTGGCCGGCTTCGTCGCGCACGCCGTACTTCGCCGTGCCGATCTGGAAGATGATGTCGCAGCCGCCCTCCAGATGGTGGGGCGACAGGCCGCCCTCGCCGGTATCCAGCCAGCAGCCCGCCGCCGCGGCGCCCCGCGACAGCGCACGCACGGCGGGTTTCGAAATGGCGCCGAAACTCATCGCGCTGATGTTGACCAGCGACTTGCCGACGAAAGGCGTCGCACAGTAGCCCTCGCCGATGATCACCGCTGGCGCGTCCTGCTGTTCTTCTTCAAGGACCGGGAACGGCGCATTGACGAAAACCAGCGCACCGGGCTGGTGCATCGGATAGGTCGACCCGAAGCCGATAATCCCGCCTTCGTTCTTGGCCATGCGGTAGACCCAGCTGCGTGTCGCCCGGTCGAAGGGCCTTTCGTCGCGGTCGCCGAGAAAGAAATATTGCCGGAAGTACTCGCCAAGCTTCTCGAAAAAATAACGCAGGTGGCCGACCAGCGGAAAGTTCCGCAATACGGCATGCTTCTCCTGCGTCACGTCCTGCACGTACAGAAACAGCAGCGCCCCGGCGACCGAAATGGCCAGCAATACACCCAGGCCAGCAAGCAAGACGTCCAGCATTGGTGTTTCCCTTCGATGATAAAATTGACCGCTCAAGCTGTCAGTCTACGGGAATTCCCATGTCCATTGCTGCTCTGCTCGAAGCCGAAATCGAGCGCAACGTCGTTGCCGCGCTGGCCGAGGATGTCGGTAGCGGTGACCTTACCGCGCAATTGGTTCCGGCCACGGTGCGCAGCCGCGCCACCGTCGTCGCCCGTGAAAGCGCCATTCTTTGTGGTAGCGCGTGGTTCACGCGCTGCTTCACGGCGCTCGATGCGGCAGTGGCTATCACCTGGAAGGCAGCCGACGGAAAGCGTGTCGGCGCTGATCAGGTCGTCTGCGAGATCGAGGGGCCCGCGCGCGCGCTGCTCACCGGCGAACGCAGCGCGCTCAACTTCCTGCAGTTGCTGTCAGGTGTCGCCAGCAGGGCGCGGCAATACGCCGATCTGGTCGCTGGCACGCGGGCGCAGGTGGTCGATACGCGCAAGACTATTCCCGGCCTGCGGCTGGCGCAAAAGTATGCGGTCCGCTGCGGTGGTGGTGGCAACCATCGACTCGGTCTTTACGATGGCATTCTGATCAAGGAGAACCACATTCACGCCGCCGGCAGCATCGCGGCTGCGCTGCTGGCCGCAACGCAGGTTGCCGAGCGCGCGGGCGGTCGCTGTCAGTTCATTCAGATCGAGGTCGAAACGCTGGCCGAGCTGCGGCAGGCTCTGGATGCCGGCGCGAAAATGATTCTGCTCGATAACCTGAGTCTTCAGCAGTTGCGCGAGGCAGTGGCGATCAACTTGGGTCGAGCCGCTCTCGAGGCTTCTGGCAACGTTAATCTCGACACCGTGCGCGGTATTGCCGAGACTGGCGTTGACCGGATTTCGATTGGCGGCTTGACCAAGGACGTACGTGCACTCGATCTGTCAATGCGCTTCCAGGGTTAGCCGCCTGGCGGACGGACGCCAGCCAAGCCGGCGCATTCTACAATGCGGAACAGGGAATTCCGAGGCCATTGCTTTTCCGGCCTTGTCGAGGGTTTCCCCCCTTGTTTCCCCTGTTGTGGGGGGAATGCGGCCATGCGCTTCAGATTCCACGCCGGCCAGACCGCCGTCCACCCGCCGGTGGCCTTCTTCAACCCGCGACGCGAGAGGTGGCGAAAGCCCATCACCGATTTGATGATTCCGAACACCGGTTCGATCATCTGCTTGCGCAACGCGTAGCGCGCTCGTGCAGCCTTGGTCTTCAGGCGATGGGGCATCGCCTGCATTGGCGCGATGTCTCCGGGCAAGGGTGCCGGCTCGCCGTTGCGCTCCCGCCTGGGTGTCGTACGCCTGTTCGAGGCTGCCACGGACAGCCGGCATGATGCGACTCTTGGTCCGTCAGATTGATCTGATCCGGTGGCACGCTGTCGAACCGCGCCCGGCGTATTTCCGCGTCAGCTTGGAAAGATCAAACCGGTCGATCTTCTCAATAATGAATCGGGCCAACCGATCGTCGTTCAGCCAATCATCTACCGACGGAGGTAGCAGACAGTCGGTCTTGCGACAAGCGAATCAGGAGCGAGTTGGCTCCTTGAGCGACTTCGCCGTAGCGCCAGAAACTCGAAACCCCGGTGCGCGTGGGCGACCACCGACAGACGATCTCGACGGTTGCCGGATGCTTGAACCATCGATCATTTCGCCAGCTCTTGCCGAGTACCGGGAAGCTCTGATCGCAGTGCTGCGGCTCATTCCGGCGGAAGTGACCGAGACGTAATGTTGCGGTCACGCGCCTGTGAGGATCCGGCTGGCACCATGGCGGCAAGCGCAAATCCCGATCCAGCAGACGTTGGCGAAGACGCCTCCAACGGGGCAAGTTCCACTCTTTCCTGGACCAGCCTCTGGCGGTCGGAGGCGTCGGCCGGGTGTGTGACAGGAGATCTGTCGTGAAGGTTAATGAGTCGGTGAGCCAGCCGGGCGTCGCCCCGGATACCGATCGCTATTACCCGCGTATCGGCCTGCTCATTCCAGCCAGGGACGCCGGCGATGGCTGCCGCCATCGCAAGCAGCATGCAGACGTGGGTGTCGCCTGCACTTTCTCTTGCGCAGCAAGAGCCGGGACTCCAAGTCGACGAAAGATGGCCCAGATCTTCGGCATGTCCGACTGCACCCTCACGCCATGCCCGATAGTCCGCGAGATCGCCCAGCGGCGCATCGTCGACACCCGCGAACGGCTGGCCGAGATGCAGGCGCTGGCACGATGGGCAGAAATGCCCGACGGCGAGCTTGACCTCCACGCGCTATGGGTGTCGATCGATGCGACTGGCTTCCGGATGGCTGGCGCGGCAGTTTCCCGGTGTTGATTTCCTCGGGCGCCACAGCGGCCACCTGCTGGAAGGGAATTTCGGCTGGCGTTCGAACCCGTATTTCGGACCGTTTCACCTGCTCGACGGTCTTCATTGGCGGCGGCTTCTGGCTGCTGTCGGCAGCGTGGCGCGTACTCGACGCGGCGCAGGCGAGTGGCATTCTGGCCGCGGCCGGACCCTACGCGCGGCTGCACCATCCGCAGTACGTCGGATTCACTCTGATCATGATGGGATTTCTGTTGCAGTGGCCGACGCTGATCACCTTGACGATGTTCGCGATCATGGTTGCGGTCTACGTACGTCTTGCACGCCGCGGCGAGCGCAAGTCTGCAGCACGCTTTGGTGCAGCATGGGTGTCTTACGCACGGCGCACGCCGGCTTCTTGGCCGCACTGGGCCGTTGTTTCAAGGGCCGCAGCAGTGGGTTGGAAAGACGAGGACCGTCCATGACGCCTGCCGCGAACCCCGCGTTGGGGGCGCCGGGCGTTGTTGTGGCCGGTGGACGGGGCAGCGACTGCGGCGGGCGAATCGACCTATCAGTCCAGTTGCGCCGCTTGCCATGGTGCGGATGGAGCCGGCGTGCTGCCCGGCGTTCCCGGTCTGACTGCCACGAACGGTTCATTGGCGTTCGCTGATGAGGAACTGGTCAAGCGTACCGCCGAAGGCTTTCAGAGCCCGGGGCACCGATGGCGATGCCACCGCGGGGCGGCAAACCGGGTTTGAGCGACGAGGACATCAGGGCCGTCGTGCCCTGCATGCGCCAGGAATTCGGCATCCGATGACAAGGCGAGCGCTCGGACGCTATGACCGGGCGCGCCAAGGCCTGGCCAAGTCCGCTCCCGAAAAAAAAAGGATATCAACATGAAACTCACCTTGAGTCTGGCCGACACGGCCATGGCCCTCTCGGCACAGCCGGCCTGGGCGGGCCTGACCGCCGACAATCCGCCCGGCTCGGCCAACAAGGTCATCGCCGTCGACGCAGCGAGCAATCGCATCACCGCCAGGCTCTACGTTTCAAGCCGCAAGGAACCCATGATCTGGGTCGGAGAGCAAATCGCGCTGGAACTGTGCTGGACGCCATCCAGCTTCCCGGCGGCGAAGGCCATCAGTTGGCAATCGTGCCGTGAAAGAACGCGCTTGACCTGTGAGCGACACACAGGTCGACACTGACCGCCGGACTACCTGAAAGGGACGCCATGGACACCAACACACGGTCGAGCGAGCACGACCATCGTCATCACCAGCCCGAACGTTCTAACGCCACGCACGCCTTGCACCAACCTCATGATGTCACCGGCGCCACGACGGCAGCGGATCCGGTCTGCGGCATGTCGGTCATGCCTGGCGCGGGCAAGCCGAGCTTCGAGTACGACAGGAAGACCTGGCACTTCTGCTCGCAGAAATGCCGCGACAAGTTTGCGGCGGACCCCGCGCGCTACCTGACCGGCGTGCACGAGAAGCAAGCGGAGCAAGCGCCCCCCGCACCAGCCGGCACGCAATACACCTGCCCGATGCACCCGGAAGTCCTCCGCGACGCTCCAGGGGATTGCCCGAAATGCGGCATGGCGCTGGAGCCGATGGGCGTCCCTAGCGGCGACGAAGGCACCAACCCCGAGTTGGTCGACTTCAGGCGCCGATTCTGGATCGGTGCCGTGTTGACCGTACCGTTGCTGGTGCTGACCATGGGGCCCTTCCTCGGTCTGGGCTTCGTGCGCGATCTGCTCGGCGAGCGCACGGCGCAATGGGTCGAGCTGGTGCTGGGTACGCCGGTGGTGCTCTGGGCCGGCTGGCCGTTCTTCGTTCGCGGCATCAAGTCCGTCGTCAAGCGCAGCCTCAACATGTTCACGCTGATCGGCCTGGGTGTTGGCTCGGCGTATCTCTTCAGCATCGTTGCGGTCCTGTTTCCGGGCTTGTTCCCGGACGGCTTCCGCGACGCGCAGGGGCAGGTCGGTGTCTATTTCGAGGCCGGCGCAGTGATCGTCGTCCTGGTCCTGCTCGGCCAGGTGATGGAACTCGGTGCGCGTGAGCGCACCGGTTCGGCGATCCGCGCGCTGCTCGACCTCGCCGCCAAGACGGCGCGCGTGATTCGTGCCGACGGGCGCGAGGAAGAGATACCCCTCGAGGAGGTTGTTGTCGGCGACCGCGTGCGCGTGCGCCCCGGCGACAAGGTGCCGGTCGACGGTGTCGTACGCGAAGGCCACTCGTCGATCGACGAGTCGATGATCTCGGGCGAGCCGGTGCCCGTGGAAAAAGTCGTTGGCGACAAGGTAACCGGGGCGACGATCAACGGTACCGGCTCACTGATCATGGAAGCGCAGCGGGTCGGAGGCAACACCGTGCTCAGCCAGATCGTCGACATGGTTGCCAGCGCGCAGCGCTCGCGCGCACCGATTCAGAAGCTCGCCGACTCCGTTGCCGGCAAGTTCGTTCCCGCGGTGATCGGCATCGCCATCCTGGCGTTCATCGCCTGGGCGATCTTGGGACCAGCGCCGGCGCTTTCATACGCGCTGGTGTCGGCAGTGGCCGTGCTGATCATCGCCTGCCCGTGCGCGCTGGGCCTGGCGACACCGATGTCGATCATGACCGCGACCGGGCGGGGCGCGCAGGCCGGCGTCCTGATCAAGAACGCCGAAGCTCTGGAGCGCTTCGCCCAGGTCGACACGCTGATCGTCGACAAGACCGGCACGCTGACCGTCGGCAAACCGAGGCTGGTCGCGGTGCTGCCCGCTGCCGGGCACGAGGAGGCCGAGGTCTTGCGCCTTGCCGCCAGCCTCGAACGCGGCTCCGAACACCCGCTCGCTGAGGCGATCGTCAATGGCGCCGAAGAGCGTGGCGTCGAACTGGCCAGCGCCGACGAATTCGAGGGGCTCACCGGCAGGGGCGTCAAGGGCGTGGTCGATGGCCAGGCCGTAGCGCTCGGCAATGCCGCACTGCTCGCCGAACTGGGCCTCGATGGCGGTGCGTCGAGTGCGTTCGTCGAGGCGGCGAACGCCCGCCGTGACCAAGGTGAAACGGTGATGTTCGTCATCATCGGCAGAGAGATCGCCGGCCTGGTGAGCGCCGCCGATCCGGTCAAGGAGACGACGCTCGAGGCGCTCAGGGCGCTGCACGCCGAGGGCCTGAAGATCATCATGGCCACCGGCGACAACGAACGCACGGCGCGTGCCGTCGCGGGCCGCCTGGGCATCGACGAAATCCGTGCCGACGTACTGCCCGCGGACAAGGCGCGAATCATCAAGGAGTTGCAGGCCAAGGGCCGCAAGGTGGCGATGGCTGGCGACGGCGTCAACGATGCGCCTGCGCTGGCGCAGGCCGACGTCGGCATCGCCATGGGCACCGGCGCCGACGTGGCGATCGAGAGCGCCGGCTTCACGCTGGTGAAGGGTGACCTCAACGGCATCGTGCGCGCACGACGTCTGGCGCGCGCGACGATGCGCAACATCAGGCAGAACCTGTTCTTCGCGCTGGTGTACAACGCCGCCGGGGTGCCGGTAGCCGCGGGTGTCCTGTATCCCGTCCTGGGCATTCTCGTCTCCCCGATCTTTGCCGCAGCGGCGATGAGCCTGTCGTCGATTTCGGTGATCAGCAACGCCTTGCGGCTGCGCAGCGTGCGCATCTAGCAGCCTGTCGGACGTGAGGCCGACCAAGCCGGCGCATTTCACAATGCGGACCATGGTGAACTCGAACAACGGTTCGATCGTCTGCTTGCGCAGCGCGCTCGTGCCGCATGGCGTGGCATCGCCGGGCAGTGGCGCTGGTTTGCTGCGGCGCTCCTGTCAGTTCAGATGGTGCGCGTCGCGTTCCCGATCAACAGAAACAGGTCGCTGAGTTCCTCAAGGAAACGCCGGCGGGAGGTGGCCAGGCTGTCGTGATCGGGGTGGTGGTTGCGTGAGCAGAAAGGGTCCATTGTCGTGAGGGTTGAGCAACCGGTCGATTACCTCGAATTCAACAATGAATCGGGCCAAGTGATCATCGTTCAGCCAATCATCCACCGACGGCGGTAGCAGATCGTCGGTCCTGCAGTCAGCGACGATGAAGTTGGACATGCGACGACCCGGTTGCGCGAAGAGTCAAGAGTTCATCAGATTCGGCTCAAGGCACAGGGAATGTCCCACAGGGTGCTACAACGTTGCGCTCCATTAGGCTCGCGTGTGCCGGGGCGATGGCGGCCGGCGAATGCGTTATATAATCCGCAGCGGGCAATGCGAAGCGGGCTGGTACTCACGGTCTGCGCAGGAAGATAAAGGGGAGTTCGGATGCTATTTGCGCTGTTCTACGTGTTGGCTATCACGATTCTGATCATGCACTTCACCGGCTTCCTGGCGCGCCATAATCTTGAGTGGCTGGTGCTGGTTCTCGCCGCCGCCGTCTTCCCCGCCGTGATCTACCTCTAGCAGCCCGCGTCGCTTCCGTACCTGCCTGCGCCCGCCGCCTTTACTCCCGCTTCTACAGTCGTTTCCACACCTCCTTCTTGCCAGCCGGGGCTGGCCGCTGCCCTTGGCAGCTGCCGGCGAGACCAGGCAAAGGCAACCACAAAGGCGACTTCGGCGCCCTTCTGTTACTTCTTTCTGCCCCCGCCCCGTCACTTTCGCTACCCGTCTGATCAGCGCAGCTCTCGCTCGATGATCTGCTTTACCGCGTCGACATCGACGTCGATCACCTCGACTCGTTGCGGCAGGTCTTCGATGCCCTGCAGACCGGCCGGCCGCTGGGGTTTGCGGCCAAGGGCCTCGACGATCGTTGCTTCGAACTTGGCCGGCAAGGCGGTCTCCAGGACGATCATCGGCATATCGGGGGTGCGCAACTCGCTGCCGACCTTGAGTCCGTCGGCGGTGTGCGTGTCGACCATCACGCCCCAGCTTGCGAAGGCATGGCGGATCGTCGCCAGGCGGTCGGCGTGCGTACTGCTGCCGGAGACGAAGCCGAAGTCCGGCAAGCTGGCGAAGTACGGTGTGCCGGACAGATCGAAGCCGTGGCCGGCATCGACCTCGGCCCACAACTCGCGAATCATGGCCGGATCGCGTCCCAGCAGGTCGAAGACAAACCTTTCGAAATTGGACGCCTTGGAAATGTCCATCGACGGACTCGAGGTGGCATGCGTTTCACTGGTGGCACGCGGGCGATAGAAGCCGGTGCGGAAGAACTCGTCGAGTACGTCATTCTCGTTGGTCGCCAGAACCAGTCGGCCGATCGGCAAACCCATCATGCGCGCAATGTGGCCGGCGCAGATATTGCCGAAGTTGCCTGAAGGGACGGCAAAAGCAACCCGCTGATCGTTGCCGCCGGTGGCGGCAAAATAGCCTTTGAAATAGTAGACCAGCTGCGCGGCGACACGCGCCCAGTTGATCGAGTTGACCGCGCCGATCTTGTACCTGGCCTTGAAAGCGTGGTCGCTGGATACCGCCTTGACGACGTCCTGAGCGTCGTCGAAGGTGCCGCGCACGGCAATGTTGTGGATATTCTCATCCTGCAGCGAATACATTTGTGCCCGCTGAAACGCGCTCATCCGCTGGTGCGGCGAAAGCATGAAGACGTGCACCCCGGCCTTCCCGCGCATCGCGTATTCGGCCGACGAGCCGGTATCCCCCGAGGTCGCGCCGAGGATGTTGATCTGCTCGCCGCGTCTGGCCAGGACATACTCGAAGAGGTTGCCAAGCAACTGCATGGCCATGTCCTTGAAGGCCAGCGTCGGGCCATTGGACAGCTCGAGGATCGCCAGCCCACCTTCACCACGGGCGGCGTTCGGCCGCTCCAGCCAGCGTAGGGGAGTGATTTCGCTGGCCTGGGTTTCGCTGCGGCCGTTGCAGTACACCCGTGGGGCGTAAGTCCTCGTCACCAGGGCTTTCAGATCCGCTGGCGGGATGTCGTCGATGAACTTCGCGAGGACGGCGAAAGCCAGGTCGGCGTACGATAGTCGCCGCCATTGATCGAGTTCGGCCGCGTCGACCTGTGGGTACGACTCCGGGAGGTAAAGACCGCCGTCCGGTGCCAGCCCGCCCAGCAGAATTTCGGTGAAGGTCGGTCCTGCCGAATCCCGTGAGCTGGATGTGGAACCGCGAGTCGAGAGGTAGCGCATGGGGAGGACCGTAAGGGTGACGCAGGGAACTGCCGACAAGCCGGCAGTCTAACATGCTCTCGCCGCTGCACTGGCGCGGCTGTGGGTCGTGGCGGCGCTCCGGGCTCTCCTGCAGGCCAACCCTCAGCCGGTAACGACGCAGTTCTTGCCTGCGCGCTTGGCAGCGTAGGTCGCCGCGTCAGCGCGAAGAATCGACTCTTGCACCGATTCGGCTGCTTCCTTGACCACCACACCGGCGCTGAAGGTGACCTGAATGTCCCTGCCGGGCATCGCGTTTGCGGCGAACTGGCGCTGGAAGCGGGAAATTGCTGTGACCGCTTCGTTGAGCGCGGTTTCCGGCAGCAGCACGACGAATTCCTCACCGCCGAAACGGCACAGGACGTCCGACGGACGCAGCGCCGCGCGCAAGGCCTTGACCAGATGGACCAGTGCTTCGTCGCCCACCTGATGCCCCAGGCTGTCGTTCAGACGCTTGAAGTCGTCAAGGTCGATCAGCGCGATAGCCAGGTGGCTGCCATTGCGACGTGAGCGCGCCAGTTCGCGCTGGTACGCTTCCTCAAAGCCGCGGCGGTTGAGGGCACCGGTCAAGGCGTCGGTGAAAGCCGCCTGACGGGCCTCGGCCAGCGCCCGCTCGAGCTCGTCAATACGCGCTTCGGCCGCCAGCAGTTGGCGGGTGGTCGTCGCTGGGCTGCTCTGGCCATCGGTACGCTGGATTGGCGAGCGATGGGCACGGCCGCTTGCCGTCGGCGGAACGACGTGCTGGTGGGTAGGCAGGGGCATCGCAGCAAATGCTGGCAGCCGGTTTGGCCGGCGTGACGCATGCCGGGACGACTGAACAAGGGGCGACTGGTCGTGTTTGTACATCGTGCCAACTCCGTCAGGGGCCGCTGTGCGCCGGCCATATGCCATGAAACGGAGGTATTTCGCAGATCTTGAGACTTATTTCACAGATATCTTGTAAGTATATGTTTGTGCGTATAAATCATGATGCCCGGTGGCTTTCTCTGGCAAGCAGGAGCGAACGAATCAGGGTAATCACAAAGGACAGCATGGCCACTGCGGCCAACCACAACCCGTCGCTGATCCCGAGCAGCAGCAAGACGCCGCCGACCATCAACAGGAGCGAGCGCAGAACGCCTCCCTCACGCAGGGCGTTCTGCATTCGGTCACGCGCTGGCGTGCGCTTGCCGGGGCGGTACCAGACGGGCAGCAGCTGCGACAGCGCACCGCTGACCAGCGGCAACAGGAAGATCACCACGAACGCCGGCACGGCGTCACGGCCATCGAGCACGCCCAGGGCGTGGGCGGCGCCGAAGGAAATGACCAGCAGGAAGCCGGACAGCGCCGCGAACAGCGCCGCTGCGGTCCCATCAAGCAGCAGCGTCCGCCAGCGGTAACGCTGCAGCCACGAGAGACCGGTCCTGAGCGTCACGGCCAGCAACATCAGCGCGCCGGCAAGAGCCAGCGGGAGCCAGAAAGCGGCGCCGACAGCCACCGCCAGCACCCCGCCCGCAGCCAGCGGCAGCTGGCTGCGCAGCCGCTCCGCGGCGCTGGCGTCAGGATCCCGCAACACGGTTGGCAGCAGCACCTGCAGCGTGCCGAGGGCACTCAGGCCGATGAAGCCCAGGGTATTCAGATGCAGGTGCAGCAGGCGCAGTGCCGGCCTCAGGTCCGGCCACCAACTCATCGCCGGGACCAGCAGCATGGCCGTCGCCAGGAAGACCATCGCCAGCAGGTACCAGCGCCAGCCGGGATGCGGTCGCCCGATCGTCGCTCGGGCGCGGAGGGTCAGCCATCCGGTGAACACCAGTGTCAGCAGCAGGGTGCTGCCGGCCGCCGCGTGCAAAGCGCGCTCGGGCGCCTCACCGATGAAGGCGAGAAATACCAGCAAGCCGGTCAACTGCAGCAGCAGCGGTGTCAGTAGCAGGGTGCGGCCGGCGCTGCGGCTGCGCGTCAGGACCGGAACGAAATGGCTGATGGCGGCGAAGATCAAGGGCACGATGGCGACCACGAAGACCAGATGGGCGACCGCCAGCGCCGACGTACCGCCGGAATGCAGCAGCAGCAGCAGCGCCGCCAGGAAAACCGCGACTGCAGAACAGCCCAGATAGATCAGCACGCCTGACCCTGAACCAGGAACTTTCGCGGCCGGTCGGCGCCGGTCTGGCGCTGACGGCCTACCCGATCGCTGATCGGCGTCGCCCCGGCGTCACCCCCCGGTGCGCCGGCGTCAGGCTTTTCTGGCGAAGTCGATGACAATGGCGCCGGCTTCGCGCTGCACATAGCGGATCGCCAGCGCGTCGCCGTAACGGCTCTGCAACTGGGCGAGCAGGGGCAGCGGATCGTGGTCGTTGCAGAAGCGCATGGTTTCACCGGGGAGCAGCGCGTCGAGTGCGCCAAAGATCGCCGCGTGGCGAAAACGCTTGGCGACGCCGCGGGCGTCGAAAGGATAGATGGCTTCCACAGTAGGCTGATCACAGGCGTGCATGGCGGTCTCCGCAAGAAAAAGGGGTAGGGGTGTTTGCGACCAGCGGATTCTCCGACGCCTGATGGCTGTTGTCTTTGATCTGGGCAGGCAATACCCGCGCGTATGGCGCGGGCGTCAGTGGTGCTCGCAGTGCTGTCGGACGCGCTGCCCGATAACCGGTGGTCGGCGGGCCGCCGGCCGCTGCGCCACGCCGGGCAATGCTTCGTTGAGGGCCTGAGAGCTCTTCCAGCGCAGCGGCAGTTTCCACGATAATCGCCGGCATGCGCCGCAATCTTGCCAAATACCTTCCCGACCAGGAGACTATTCGCCGCAACGCGTGGCTGCGGCCGTTCCAGTCCGCGCTGCTGCATCCGCGACTGTGGCACCTCAATCGCCACTCTGCTGCCGGGGCAGTGGCCGCCGGGCTGTTCTGCGGGCTGATTCCGGGGCCGCTGCAAGTGATCGGCGCGGCGCTCGCCGCCCTGACCTTCCGCGTCAATCTGCCGCTGGCGCTGCTGGTGACGCTGTACACCAACCCCTTGACGATCGTGCCCTTATACCTGCTGGCGTATCAGCTGGGTCGCCTGCTGACCGGTGACAGCGCCGCCTTCGCCGCCCCGCCCGAGTTCAGTGCCGCCGCGTTCGTCGGCTGGACCGAAGCGATGCAGGCCTGGATGCTGGTCGTTGCCAAGCCGCTGGCTCTGGGCCTGATTGCTCTCGCCTGCGGCCTGGCCGTGGCCGGCTACCTGGCGACGCGGGCCGCCTGGCGTCTGTACCTGATCCACCGCTGGCGACGCCGTCGACAGCGCTCCTGAACGCGGGCTGTTGCCGGGACGCTGTGCTTGCAGCAGAGGCGCGCCGCGCCGGCAAGGGCGTCCCACTGCCCGGGCTGGCGGCGAACGGGTCTTGCCGGATGGCCGCCAGCAACCGATACTCGGGGCATGCTGACGGAAATCGGTGTTCACCGCACCGTGCTTCGGTGGTCAGGACTGCAAGGAGGGATCGATGACGAAAGCGGCGAGAGCGAGATTCAGCTGGGAAGATCCACTGCTGCTCGAGGCGCAGCTGACCGAGGACGAGCGGCTGTTGCGCGACGCGGCGCGCGACTATTGCCAGGGCAACCTGCTGCCGCGCGTACAGGATGCCTTTCGTCACGAGCGGACCGATCCGGCCATTTTCCGCGAGATGGGCGAGATCGGTCTGCTTGGCGCGACGATTCCGCCCGAGTACGGCGGCGCCGGGCTCAACTACGTCAGCTACGGGCTGGTCGCGCGCGAGGTCGAACGCGTCGATTCGGGCTATCGCTCGATGATGAGCGTGCAGTCGTCGCTGGTGATGCTGCCGATTTTCGCCTTCGGAACCGAGGAGCAGAAGCGCAGGTACCTGCCTCGCCTGGCGACCGGCGAATGGATTGGCTGTTTCGGCCTGACCGAACCGAACCACGGCTCCGATCCCGGCGGCATGGTGAGCCGCGCGCGGCGGGCGGACGGCGGCTACCGGCTGTCGGGCAGCAAGATGTGGATCACCAATTCGCCGATCGCCGACGTGTTCATCGTCTGGGCCAAGGACGACGCCGGTGCGATCCGCGGCTTCGTTCTCGACAAGGGGATGAAGGGACTGTCGGCGCCGGCGATTCACGGCAAGGTCGGGCTGCGTACCTCGGTCACCGGCGAGATCGTGATGGACGAGGTGTTCGTTCCCGAGGAGAACGCTTTCCCGGAGGTCAGAGGTCTCAAGGGACCGTTCACCTGTCTGGATTCGGCGCGCTACGGCATCTCCTGGGGAGCGCTCGGTGCCGCCGAGTTCTGCTGGCATACGGCTCGCCAGTACACTCTCGATCGCCATCAATTCGGTCGTCCGCTGGGGGCCACCCAGTTGATCCAGAAGAAACTGGCCGACATGCAGACCGAAATCACGCTCGCTCTGCAAGGCTGCCTGCGCCTCGGGCGGATGAAGGACGAAGGCAGCGCGACGCCGGAAATTACTTCGATGATGAAGCGCAATTCCTGCGGCAAGTCGCTCGACATTGCCCGCATGGCACGCGACATGCTGGGCGGCAACGGTATTTCGGACGAGTTCGGCGTCATCCGCCACATGGTAAATCTCGAAGTGGTCAACACCTACGAAGGGACGCACGACGTGCATGCCCTGATCCTCGGCCGGGCGCAGACCGGCATCGCAGCCTTCTGAAAGGGCCGACGCCTCTATTGGCAAGGGCGGCCAGCAGCGGTGGCGCGCTGGCGCACCTGCGCGTCCTCGACCTGTCGCGGGTCCTCGCCGGACCATGGGCCAGCCAGTTGCTGGCCGACCTCGGCGCCGAGGTGATCAAGGTCGAGCGCCCCGGCGTCGGTGACGACACCCGCAGCTGGGGGCCGCCCTGGATGGCCGACGGCGAAGGCCAGCCGACGCGTGAAGCGGCGTATTTCCTGTGCACCAACCGCAACAAACTGTCGCTGACGGTCGACATCACGCGCCCCGAGGGGCAGGCGATCGTTCGCCAGCTGGCTCGCGACGCTGACGTGCTGATCGAAAACTTCAAGCTCGGCGGCCTCGCTGCCTACGGTCTCGACTACCCGAGCCTGCGAGTGCTCAATCCGCAGCTCGTCTATTGCTCGATCACCGGTTTCGGCCAGACCGGGCCCTACGCCGCGCGCGCCGGTTACGACTTTCTGATCCAGGGCATGGGCGGTCTGATGAGCGTCACCGGAACGCCGGATGGCGAACCCGGCGCGGGGCCGCAGAAGGTCGGCGTCGCGCTGACCGACATCCTGACCGGTCTCTACGCCGGCAACGCGATTCTTGCCGCACTGGCGCACCGCGACCGGGATGGTTTGCGCAGCGGCGAGGGCCAGCACATCGACCTGGCGCTACTCGACGTTCAGATCGCCTGCCTGGCAAACCAGACGATGAACTACCTGGTTTCCGGGATGGCGCCAAAGCGGATGGGCAACGCCCACCCCAATATCGTTCCGTATCAGGATTTTCCGACCGCCGACGGCGACATGATCCTGGCGATCGGCAACGACGGCCAGTTCGCGCGCTTCTGCACGGTTGCCGGACACCCGGAATGGCTCATGGACGAGCGCTTCGCGAGCAACGCGGCGCGGGTCAGGAACCGCCAGCAGCTGATCCCGCTGCTGCGGCAATGCACCGTGCTGCGCAGCACTGCCGAGTGGATCGCCGCGCTTGAGGAGGCCGCGGTGCCTTGCGGCCCGATCAACGACCTGGCCGATGTTTTTGCCGACCCGCAGGTGCAGGCACGCGCGATGCGCTTCGACTTGCCGCACGCCAGCGGTGGCCGCGCACCGCAGGTCGCCAATCCGATCAATCTGTCGGCGACGCCGGTCGACTACCGCAAGGCGCCGCCAGCGCTTGGCGAGGACACCGACGCCGTGTTGCGCGCCCTCGCTTACAGCGAAGCGCGGATCGCGGCACTCAGGCAAGCAGGCGTTGTCTAGAAGACGCCACGCCGAGTACCACCCGCCAACACCAACGAAGCAAGAAACGACAGGAGACAAGCAATAATGAACCGATCACTACGCCACACCCTGCTGACCACCGCGGCTGCCGCCTGTTTCTCGGTATCGGCGCAAGCCGCCGAGTTCGTGAATGTCCTGACCGGAGGCACCAGCGGCGTCTACTATCCGCTCGGCGTTGCGCTCTCGCAGATCTACGGCAAGGCGCTGCCCGACGCCAAGGTCTCGGTGCAGGCGACCAAGGCCAGCGCCGAGAATCTCAACCTGCTGCAGGCCGGGCGTGGCGAAATCGCCTTCACCCTCGGCGACGCCCTGAGCGAAGCGTGGAAGGGCAACGAGGAAGCCGGCTTCAAGACGCCGCTCAAGAAGCTGCGCACGGTCGCCGCGATCTACCCCAACTACATCCAGATCGTCGCCAGCGCCGACTCGGGAATCAAGACGCTCGCCGACCTGAAGGGCAAGAGCGTCGCCGTCGGCGCTCCCAAATCAGGCACCGAACTCAACGCCCGCGACATCTTCAAGGCCGTCGGGATGAGCTACAAGGACTTTGCCAAGGTCGAATACCTGCCTTTCGGCGAATCGGTCGAACTGATGAAGAATCGCCAGCTCGACGCTACCGTGATCTCGGCCGGCCTCGGCGTTGCCGCGATACGCGATCTGGCGACGTCGCTACCGGTAACCATCATCCCGATCCCGGTGGAGGTGGTGAACAAGATCGGCGAAGCGGCCTATCAGGTCGGCAGCGTCCCCGCCGACACCTATCGCGGTCAGACCGCAGCAGTGCCTACCGTCGCCGTTCAGAACTTCCTGGTTACCCATCAGGGCGTATCGACCGACAACGTGTATGCGATGACCCGGGCGATGTTCGAGAACCTCGATCAGCTGGTCGCGGCGCACGCCGCTGCCAAAGCGATCAACAAGGAAAACGCTGCCAGGCAGCCGCCGGTACCCCTGCATCCGGGCGCCGAGAAGTATTACCGCGAAGCAGGCCTGATCAAGTAGGCGCCGGGAGCAAGCCGGAGTTGCCGCGTGCCTGGCCGCGCCGCAACGCCGCGCGCTGCGAGAACAGCCGATGAATGATCGTTCCCTAGCAGCGGATTCCGGCGTCGACGAGTTCTCGGCGCACGGAGCGCAGCGCCGGCTCGGCGGCCGCTCGCTGCAAGTGGTCACCGCCGTTGCCCTGGCGTTTTCCGCGTACCAGCTGGTGGTCGCCTCGTTCCATCCGCTGTCGAGCCTGGTCACCCGGTCGCTGCACGTCGGTTTTCTGCTGGCGATCACCTTCCTGCTCTACCCGGCTTTCAGGAGCACCCGAACGCTCTCGCGGATCAGCATCGGTGACGCTGTCCTCGCCGTCGTGGCCTTTGCCCTGGGCACTTACCACTGGATCTTCGAGGCCGAGCTGATCCAGCGCTCGGGCGACCCGAGCACGGCCGACCTGGTGGTCGGAACGGCGCTGGTGATCCTGGTCTTCGAGGCCGCGCGCCGCCTGCTTGGCCTGGCGCTGCCGATCGTCTGTGGCGCCTTCCTGCTCTACGGCCTGTTCGGCGAGTATCTGCCGGGAGAGCTGGCGCACCGAGGCTACGGCTTCGACCAGCTGGTCAACCAGCTGGCGCTCGGTACCGAAGGCCTGTTCGGCATTCCGACTCTGGTCTCGGCGACCTACATCTTCCTGTTCATCCTCTTCGGTTCATTCCTTGAGCACGCCGGGATGATTCATCTCTTCAACTCGCTGGCGCTGGGCACCGTTGGTCATACCAGGGGCGGGCCAGCAAAAGTCGCGGTGCTGTCGTCAGGGTTGATGGGAACGATTTCCGGCTCGGGGGTCGCCAACGTGCTGACCACCGGGCAGTTCACGATCCCGCTGATGAAGCGCTTCGGCTATTCGGGGGTGTTCGCCGGAGCGGTCGAGGCCACTTCGTCGATGGGCGGCCAGATCATGCCGCCGGTGATGGGCGCGGTGGCCTTCATCATGGCCGAGAACCTGGATGTACCCTATACGGCGATCGTCAAGGCGGCAGCGGTGCCGGCGATCCTCTACTACCTGACGGCGTTCTGGATGGTGCACCTGGAGGCGGGCCGCAAGGGTCTGATCGGAATTCCGAAGGCGGAATGCCCGAAGCCGTTCAAGGCCGTCCGCGAGCAGTGGCACCTGCTGCTGCCCTTGATGATTCTGGTCGGTATGCTGTTCAACGGCTTCACGCCGATGTTCGCCGGCATGGTCGGGCTGGCGCTGACCGCCGTGCTGATCCTCGGCGCGGCGCTCGCCGCACGCGTGTCGGGGACCGCTTTTCGCTACGTCTTCTGGGTCGCCCTTGGACTCGCTTGCGCGACGATGGTCGAGTGGGGAATCCATGCGGTGCTGGTCGTGATCGCCATCCTGGTCGCGGTCACCTGCGTCGTCAGCGGCGGTCGCGAGACGCTGCACAAGATGAAGCTCAGCCTGGCCGATGGTGCCCGCCAGGCGCTGCCGGTCGGCGTCGCCTGCAGCATCGTCGGGGTGATCATCGGCGTCCTGACGTTGACCGGTGCCGCTTCGAGCTTTGCCGGTTTCATCCTCAGCGTCGGCGAGACCAGTCTGTTCCTCTCCCTGTTGCTGACCATGCTGGTCTGCCTGATTCTCGGCATGGGGATCCCGACCATCCCCAACTACATCATCACCAGCGCCATCGCGGCACCGGCCCTGCTCAAACTGGGCGTGCCGCTGATCGTCAGCCACATGTTCGTCTTTTACTTCGGGATCATGGCCGACCTGACGCCGCCGGTGGCGCTGGCGGCCTTTGCCGCCAGCTCGATCGCCAGGGAGTCGGGCTTGCAGATTGGGATGAAAGCCGTGCAGATCGCGATTGCCGGATTCATCGTGCCGTACATGGCGGTCTACGATCCGGTGCTGATGCTGCAGGGCGACCCGTCGCTGCTGGCGGTCGGCTATATCGTGTTCAAGGCGGTACTGGCGATTGTCCTGTGGGGCGCGGCAGCGATCGGCTATCTGTGGGCGCCGCTAAAGGTGCCGGAACGTGCTCTGGCCGTCGTCGCTGCCGCCAGCCTGGTCGCCGCTTTGCCGGTGACCGATGAGTTGGGGTTTGTCCTGGCCGCCGTGTTCGTCGCCTGGCAGTGGCAGAAGAGCCGTAAACGCTGATGCCGCTTTGCCTGAGCGCCGGTGCGGCAGCTGCCGTCGTTGCGGCAAATGCCTTCACCCTGGCGTGGACGCACTCGATCGAGAAAACGCGCTGGGAGGAGGACTGGCTTGTCGAAGGCGCCTACCTGCGCGTCGTCGCGGCCCGGATTCAGGGTAGCGGCGCCGGCATGGAACCGCCCGCCGATGCCATCCTGCGTGGCGGCACCTGGCACTATCGGCCGAAAGTGGCACCGTTGCCACGGCTGCTGCTGTCGCATTCACCGTATGCGGGCAGTTACGAGCTGTGTGTGAACGGCATCTGCCGACCGGTCGGCGATTATCTGGCCCGACTCGCGAGCGAAGCGACGCTGGCGCTGGTGCCGTGCGCCAGCGGCAAGGCGGAAGAGACCTCGGCGCCGGACGATGCCGACCGGCGCCTTCGACAATGAGCGGCGGTGGACGCTGCGGCGAGGTGTCGCCGCTGGTCGGGCGACTCAATCAATCGCCGCCGGGCGAGCCGCTCAATTGCCGATGTGCATCTGGTACTTGGCGCCGTTGGCGAACGAACAGCTTCCTGCGCCCTGATACGGCGTGTTCATCTGGTACTCGCAGGACATGTACATGCCGCTCGGGCTGAAAGCGCTGGCGACGCCGCGTTTGTCGTCATTCGATACGCGCGTCGCCTCGCCGCTCAGTACCTCACCCAGATAGTTGGCGACAAAGCGGCCCTTGCCGGTCATCATGTTGGTGACTGTACCGCTGACGACGCCGCTCGCGGTGGCCCGGTCGTTGGCCGGGTACAACCTGACGCTGAGGGTTGCCGGAGCAGTTCCGCCCGGAACGGGCTCCACCGGGATTCCCGCCGGTGGCAAGGGGTAGTGACCATAGCGAACGGTGCCGTCGGGCGCCATGGTAGGCACCACGTAGCAGGCGGAGGTCGCGGTAGCGGCAAGGGCCAGCACGAAAAAAGGGTGCCAGGTGGATACCAATGGTGGCTTGGGCATAGTGGTTTCCTCTTGATGAACGGGGCATGGCTGACGAGCGTGTCGGATTCAGTATAGTTGATCGGCGTTATCGCTCTGCCTTGATCTGCAAGCTGTCGAATGAGTGGTGCTGGGGCGAGGTCGGCAACGAATGCAGGCAGTGGCACAATGGCACCGTGAGTTCATCAGGGAGCCTTCAGTGACCGTTTGGGTGTCGAGGCGACAAGGGTCGGTCAGGTGCGGATTGGCGCCTGCCGCAGCTGCAGCGCAGGGCGTTGGCACGCTGCGGCCGCTGCCGCGGCTGCGGCAGCCGGTGGCGCAGTGGCCAGCGAGCGTGAACCACCGATGAACGAATCCGCGCCAGACTTCGCCGTGCAGGCGTGCGTGGCCACTGACGTCGGCTGCGTGCGCGAGACCAACGAGGACGCGGTGGCTTTCGTTTGCCCGGCCGACGCGGAACTACGCCGGCGGCGCGGCGTACTGGCGGTGGTGGCCGACGGCATGGGTGGCCATCTGGGTGGCGAAGTGGCGAGCGTGCTCGCCGTCGAGACGATTTGCCGTTGCTACTTCGCGGCGCCGGCCGATCAGGAGCCCTTGCGCGCCGTCGAACTGGCGGTGCTCGAGGCGAACAGGGCCATCTATCGCCAGGGGGACGCCGATCCGGCGCTGATCGGGATGGGTACGACCGCGACCGTGCTGGTTCTGCTGCCGACCAGTGCGCTCTACGCGCACGTCGGTGACAGCCGTCTCTATCGTTGTGCGAAGGGTCGTTGCATCCAGCTGACACAGGACCACACCCTTGTCGAACAGCTGCTGCAGGACGGGATGATCAGTGCGCTGGAGGCACGCTATCACCCGATGCGCAACATCCTCCTGCGTTCGCTCGGAACGCGCCGGGGCTTGCGCGTTGCCGTACAGCGCTGCGCCGCACCGGCGATCGGCGAGACCTTCGTCCTTTGCTCGGACGGACTGCACGGCTCGGTCGAACCCGCGGACATCGCCGAGGCGGTCGGAACTCTCGATCCTGAACAAGCGTGTCGGCGGCTGATCGATCTGGCACGCGAGCGCGACGGCAGCGACAACATCTCCGTCGGGGTCATTGCCGTCCGGGCGAGCAGCGGGCTGGCCGCTCAGTAGCGCAGGGCAATCGTCAGCCAGACCGGCAGGGTGAACATCGCCGCCAGGGTATTCGCCGATACCAGCCAGGCGACACCCGGACCGTCGCCGCCCATGCGTACCGCCAGGATGTACGCCGACGTTGCGGTCGGCAGGGCGCCGAAGACGATCACCGTATCGAAATACACGCCGCCGAGCCCAAGACTGGACGCCGCAAGAAGGGCGGCCGCCGGTACCGCCAGCAGTTTCACCGCCAACAGGTAACACGAAGCGCCGTGTGCCCCCGAGCTGCCACGCAGCTTGAGCGCGGCACCCACCGCCAGCAGCCCGAGGGCAACCGCCGCTTCGCCGAGTCGGCCCAGCAGCTGTGCCGCGGCGGCCGGCAGCGTCTGGCCGCTGCTACCGAACACGAAGCCGGCCAGGGTAGCCAGGAGCAGCGGATTGCGGGCCATTTCGCGGAGCACGCCGAGATTGCCGTGCCGGGCCAGCATCCACACCGAAGCGACGTTGGCCAGCGGCACCATCGCGCCGATCAGGATGCCCATCGCCGCGATGCCGGCGGCGCCGTGCAGCTTGCCGATCACCGCCAGGCCGATGTACGAGTTGAAGCGGAAGGCACACTGGAAACGCGAGGCGAAGGCACTCTTGTTCGGCCCGAACAGCGGTCCGGCCAGCAGGCCGAGAACGACCCCGCAGGCGAGCGCCGCGGCGCCACTGGCGAACAGCGGTGCTGCCGCAGCGAAATCGATGCGCGTGCTGGCCAGTGCCTTGAACAGCAGCGCCGGGAATAACACGAAGTAGACCAGCTTCTCGACTCCGCTCCAGAACGTGGCGCCGAAATCGACCAGCCGGTAAAGTGCCCAGCCGAGCAGAATCAGGCCGAAATCGGGCAGCAGGAGCAGGATGCCTTGCATGCTGTCGGGCGCTGCCGGAGCCGTTCAGATCACTTTCTGCGCTTGCAGGCGGGCGATCTCTTCGCCGCTGAAACCGGCTTCACCAAGAACCTCCGCGCTGTGCTGGCCGGCGGCAGGTGCTGCGCGCCGCGCGGCGAAGGGCAGCTCGCTGATCTTGAACGGCGGCGCGAACTGCTTGACGCCGGCTACCTCGACGATCATGCCGCGGGCGCGCAGCTGTTCGTTCTCCAGGCTCTCCTCGAAACGCAATACCGGCGTCACACAGCAGTCGACGCCTGCGAAAACCGTCGTCCACTCGGCGAAGCTGCGGCGGGCAAAGACCGCCTCCAGCTCGCGCCGGATGCGTTGCCCCTCGTCGCCGGTGGCGAAGGCGAAAGGCGCGAGGTCCGGGCGGTCGATGGTTGCGCACAGCGTCTGCCAGAACTTGGGCTCCATCGCGCTGACCGCGAAGTGACGGCCGTCGGCGGTCGCGTAGACGCCATAGCTCGGCATGCCGCCCGACAGCAGGTCCTGCCCGCGTGGCAGCACCTGGCCGAGGCCGAGCACGGTCAGCAGCGGGAACAGGCTGTGGGCGAAAACGCCGTCGGTCATCGCCACGTCAACGTAGCGGCCACGGCCGCTGCTGCGCGCGTCGACGACCGCGGCGAGAAGTCCCACCAGCGCGCTCAGCGAGCCGCCGAGCAGGTCGCCGATCTGGAAGTTGGGAACCGCCGGCGCACCGCCGGCAACGCCGATCTGGTCGAGCAGGCCGCTGTAGCCCAGGTAATTCAGGTCGTGGCCGGCGCGGTCGCGGTACGGCCCGTCCTGGCCGTAGCCGGTGATCGCACAATACACGACGCGCGGGTTGATCGACGATACCGCCCGGTAGCCGACGCCGAGCTTGTCCACGACGCCGGGGCGGAAACCCTCGACGACCACCTCCGCCGCAGCCGCCAGGCGCATGAAGGCTTCGACGCCGGCCGGCTGCTTGAGGTCCAGCGTCAGGCTGCGCTTGTTGCGATTGACCATCTCGAAGTAGCTGACGCCTCCGTGGACTGCTCCCGCGGTGCGCGCGTAGTCGCCGCCGCCGGGTTCCTCGATCTTGATCACGTCGGCGCCGAGGTCGGCGAGGTGCATGGTGGCCAGCGGGCCCGGCAACAGTCGCGTGAGGTCGAGCACGCGCAGGCCGGCGAGAGGAGGTGGGCGCATGGAAACTGGCTTTCGGGGCGTTGGCTTGTGGAAGGAATGGGCGGGGTGGAAGGTCGCTGCGGCGAGGCCGCGAAGGCGCAGGGCAGCCAGGCCTGCAACGGCCGGGAAGCCGCATTGTAGCCCCGGGCGCCGATCGCTGCGCGACTGTCGGGCGGTCGCTGGTCGGTGTCCGGCCCGCTCCGGCGGCGGTCCACACGCGAACGCGCGGCGACCAGCACTGGTCGCCACCTGTCCCTGGATCGTGCAAGCGGGGTATCATGGCCTCCAGGATGCTTCCTGAAGCTTGCTACCCTGGCCGCCGAGACGAGAGAGAACGACCCCGGAACCGGCACGGCGCTTGCCTTGTCGGAACGGACTCTCCAACCTGGCCAGAGCGACGTTCAGGTGGGCCCGCCACCTGGCGCCGGTGTCGACGCGCGCTGCTGGCGCGACCGATCAAGGCGCAGCCGTCGCCCGTGCCGTGAAAGCCCCGATAATGCCCATGCGCTTGCGACAAATCCTTTCCAGTATGCCGGTGGTTACTGCCGTGGTGCTGTTCACGCTCTATCTGCTCGGAGGTTTCCTGGCGCTGCCGGCCATCGTCAAGTGGCAGGTCGAGAAACAGGTCCGCGCCCAGCTCGGTTACCCGATCAGCGTCGGCGAGGTGCGCTTCAACCCCCTGACCTTCAGGTTCGCGGTCGACGACCTGGCGTTGACCGATCCCGAAGGCGCTTCGATGCTGGGTTTCAAGCGGCTGCTGATCGATTTCGAGCTGCGCAGCATCATCGACGGTGCCTGGACCTTCGCCGAGGCAAGCGTCGAGGCGCCGCTGCTGAACGTCATCCTCGACCGGGAAGGCCGGCACAACTTCGCCGCGCTGCTCGATCGCCTGCCCGCCAGCGAGCCGGCGGCGGAAGACGAGCCCTTGCCGCGCTTCGTCGTGACCCACCTGGCCTTGACCGACGGCCGCATCGAGTACGCGGACGAGCTGCTGGATGAACCGCTGGTGACGCATGTCGAGCCACTGCAGATCGTCATCGACAACCTTTCGAGCTTGCCCGAACAAGCGGCAAGCTACCAGCTGTCGGCACGCACGCGCGCCGGCGAGGCGCTCGTGACGAGCGGCAAACTGGCGCTGAACCCGCTGGCAACAAAGGGGCGGTTGACGCTGCGCGGCCTTGAGGTGAAGACCCTGGCGAGGAGCCTGGCGCGCCTGCTGGCAGTCGATGCGCCAGCGGGGAAAGTCGGCTTGGCAGGCGACTTCGACCTCGCGGTCGACCGCCGCGGCGTGCTCTCGGGAAGCGTCCACGAGCTTGGCCTCGACGTCGACTCGCTGTCGCTCAGCGCGGCCGGCGCGAGCTCGCCTCTGCTGGCGATCGAGACGCTGTCGCTGCGGCAGGGACGGGTTGACCTGGGGAGCCGCGAAAGCAGCTTTGCTTCCCTCCGCCTGGCAAAGGGAAGCATCGCGGTGGCGGTGGACGCGCAGGGAAGAGTCGATTGGGCGACGCTGGCGCGCGCGCCGGCAGCGCCACCACCGGAAGAATCGGCGGCAGCAGCTGGCGCAACGACCATCCGCGCCGTGGCCTCCTCCGCCGCAGCGGCAGCGCCGGCGGTCGAGTCGCCGGCGGTCGGCGCGACCGCCCCGTGGCGATTCTCGCTGGCCAGCGCCGAAATGTCGGAGGTCGAATTCGCCTGGCGTGATCCGGCGCAGGGGCTGGCGGCGTCGGCCGCCGCCATCGGGCTGCAGCTGTCAGTCACTGGCGAGTTCGGCGCGGCCGGCGCGCGCCTGGAGTTCGACCAGCCGAAGCTGTCAATCGGCACGGCGCGGCTGCGCGACGGAACCGATTCGCTCGGTGTGGCGGGCGCTGCGATCAAGGCCGGCCGCGTGCTGCTCGTCGCCGGCGAGTCGCTCGCCGGGACCATCGACGAGCCGGCGTTTTCGGCCACCGGCGTCGCGCTGGCCGGCTCCGGACAAAACGCGCAGCTTGGCGAGCTGTCACTGGCAGGCCAGCGCCTGTTGCTGCAATCGGGAGCGGCCGGCGTCGAGCTGGTCCTGGACCAGCCGCGCAGCACGTTTGCCGGGCTGCAGATGAAGCGCGCGGCCGACGCGCTGGACCTGCACCGCGCCGCCATCAGCAGCGAGAAGCTATCGTTGGCGCAGGCCGACGGGCGACTCAGCGTGGCCGGCAAGGCTCTGCGGCTGTCGCTCGCGAAGTTGGCCGCCGCCCAGGGAACAGATCGGCTGGCGGTACAGGATGCATCGTTCGAAGCTGGCGCGCTGAGTGTTTCCTCGGCCAGGTCGGCCGGCGCCGCTCGGGCGTCGTTCGAAGCTCGCCTCGATCATGCCGCGTTGCAGCTGAAGGAGGCCGGCGTCGTCGCGCAGGGAGTCTCGTCGGAGATCGCGCGGTTTGCGGCGGCGGATCTTGGCGCCAGGTCGGTGCTGCTCGCGGTTCCCGACGGTCCGCTCGATCTGCGCGGTGACGGGCTGACCGCGTCGCTGTCGGACGCGGTTTTCAGCAGCCCGGCCGACGGCAGCGAAATGCTGCAGCTGGGCAGCGGAACGCTGGGCGGCGGCGCGTTCAGTCTGCGGGATCGAGTGGCCACCGCCGACAAGCTCGCACTCGCCAACGGCACCGCGCTGGCCTGGCTCGATAGCGAGGGACGGTTCAACGGGCTGGTGCTGACGCGCGGAGCCGCTGCGGCGGCGGTGGCCGCAGCCCCGGACGCTACGCCACTACTGTCGGACACGCCGGCGGCGGGTGCCGCCTGGCACCTTGCCGTGCGGTCGGCCGAAGTCGACCGCTTTGCGCTCGGCTTCGAGGATCGACGCGGGTCGCCGCAGCTGGCCGTCGGGCTCAATCAAATCCGCGCCCGCATCACCGGTTTCGAGACCGGCGTCAGCTCGCCGATGCAGGTCGAATGGCAGGCGAAAGTCGCCAGCGGCGGCACTATCGAGGCCAGCGGCATCGTCCGCGCCGACAACGGGATGGCGGATCTCAAGCTCAGTCTGGTCGGCATTGCGCTGGCGCCGCTGCAGCCTTACCTGTCGGAATTCGCCGAATTGACGCTGGCCTCTGGAACGGCGTCGAGCGCCGGGCGTCTGCGCTACGGCGACCGGGCCGGTGCCGGCGCCAATCTCGCCTACCAGGGCAGTTTCGCGGTCGACCAGTTGCAGCTCGACGAGGTTGACCGCAAGCGCCCCTTCCTGGCCTGGGAGTCGCTGGCAGCCGGCGACGTCTTGCTGACCGCCGAGCCAAATCGACTGGACATCGGCGAACTCCGGGCCGTTCGGCCGTCTGGGCGTCTGATCATCGCCGAGGATCAGACGGTGAATCTGACCGATGTGCTGAAGAAGCGGCCGAAGGGCGAGGATCAGCCGGCTGCCGGCGAGCAGCCGACGGCGCCGCAGGACGCCGTGGCAGCGGCCGATCCCTTCCCGGTAAGCGTCGCGCGCCTGCGGGTGTCCGGCGGGGCGCTCGAGTTTGCCGACCTCAGCCTGCGACCGCAGTTCGGAGCCCGGATGCACGAACTGAAGGGGGTGATCACCGGGCTGGGAACCGACCCCAACCGGAGCGCGAAAGTGCAGCTCGATGCCCGCGTCGACAAGTACGGATCGGCGAAGATTCGCGGCCAGCTCAGCGTCTTTCGCCCGGAGAAGCTGACCGACATCGAAATGACCTTCCGCAACGTCGCGATGAGTTCGCTGTCGCCGTACTCGGTCAAGTTCGCCGGTTACCGGATCGTCGGCGGACGCCTGGCGCTGGATTTGCAGTACAAGGTCAGGGACGGCAAGTTGCGTGGTCAGAACAAGATCGTCCTCAAGCACATGGAACTCGGCGAAAAGGTCGACAGCCCCGATGCCCTGGATCTGCCGCTCGAACTGGCGATCGCCATCCTGACCGACTCCGAGGGCGTGATCGACATCGGGCTGCCGGTCAGCGGTGATCTGAACGACCCGCAATTCGACTACGGGGCGGTGATCGGCAAGGCGCTCGGCAACCTGCTGGGAAGCATCGTCACGGCGCCGTTCAGGGCTCTCGGCGCACTGTTCGGTGGTGGCGACAAGCAGCTCGACAGCATCGATTTCGAACCGGGCAGCGACGTGCTCGGCCCGCCCGAGCGCCAGAAGCTGGCGGCGGTCGCGCGCGCGATGAACGAGCGGCAGATGCTGACGCTGGTCGTGCCGCCGACCTACGCTGCCGTTCAAGATACGGCGGTGCTGAAGTCGCGGGCGGTGCGCAGCGACCTCCTCACGCGGATGGGTATCGAACTGGCGGCCGGCGAGGATCCGGGCCCGATCGATCCGGCCAACCCGCGCGCGCAGCGCGCGCTCGCCGCGGCGTTCAGCGAGCGTTACGCGCCCGAAGTGTTCGCGGCGCTGGAGCGCCGCGCGCTGGATGCGGTGGCCGCGTCCGGCCAGCCGCTCGCAGCGGCCGCGCCGCAGCCGACCCCGCCGCCGGCGTTCTACCAGCAGCTCCTCGACCGGTTGATCGCCGAGCAGCCGGTTTCGGAGCAGACCCTGGCACAGCTCGCGTCGCGACGCGGCGAAGCGATCGTCGCCGAACTGACGACCGTCGGCGGCGTGGCCCCGGCGCGGGTGGTGCTCGGCGAGACGCGCCAGGCGAGCGCCGCCAACGACCAGTCGGTAACGCTGCTGCTGCAACTCGAGGTGGCCAGGTGAAACCGCTCGCGCCGGGCCTCCTGAGTCGTATCGAGAGCGTCGTCTGGGGTTCGCCGGCGGCGGCCCAGTCGTCGTTGCGAATGCGCGGCGTGCTGGTCGCGCGGACGGTGCTGATTCTGGTGCGCGACCTGGTGGACGGCCAGCTGACGCTACGCGCGATGAGCCTGGTGTATACCACCTTGCTGTCGATTGTGCCGCTGCTGGCCTTGAGCTTCTCGGTGCTGAAAGCCTTCGGGGTGCATAACCAGATCCAGCCGATGCTGCTCAGGTTTCTCGAACCGCTTGGCGAAAAGGGTGTGGAAGTCTCCCAGAACATCACCGAATTCATCCAGCGGATGAACGTCGGCGTGCTCGGCGCGGTCGGCCTGGCGCTGCTGCTATATACCGCGATCTCGCTGATGCAGAAGATCGAGGAGTCGCTGAACTTCATCTGGCACATTCGGCGTCCGCGGCGTCTCGCCGATCGCTTCAGCCGCTACCTGAGCGTGCTGCTGGTCGGGCCGATCCTGGTCTTCGCGGCGCTGGGCATCACCGCGACGGTGATGAGCATCGAGACGGTGCGCGGGCTGCTGGAGATCGGTGTGCTCGGCCAGGCAATGAAGACCCTCAGCGGCCTGACCCCCTACCTGCTGGTGATCGCCGCTTTCACCTTCGTTTACGTGTTCATCCCAAATGCCCGGGTGCGCTTCATTCCGGCGCTGATCGGCGGCATCGCCGGCGGCGTTGCCTGGCAGACCGCCGGCTGGGGGTTTGCCGTTTTCGTCGCGTCGTCGAACCAGTACGCGGCGATCTACTCGAGCCTGGCGATCCTGATCCTGTTCATGATCTGGCTCTACCTGAGCTGGCTGATTCTGCTGTTCGGCGCGAGTGTCGCCTTCTACGTCCAGCATCCGGAGTATCTGTACGTCAGCGGCGGCGAACCGCGGCTGAGCAACCGGATGCGCGAACGCCTGGCGCTGTCGGCCATGAGCCTGGTTGCCGGCCGCTTCCTGGCCGGCGAGCGGATGCCGTCGCTACTCGACTTCACCCGCCTGCTGGGAATGCCGATCCATGTCCTGCAGACAGTACTCGAGGCGCTGGAACGTCGGCAGCTGCTGCTGCAGAGCACCGACGATCCGCCCCTCTACCTGCTGGCACGCGACCCTTCGCGGATCTCGGTGATGCAGGTGCTCGATACCGTGCGTGTCGCCGGCGAAGAGCGTTTTTTCTCACCCGAGCACTTGCCGGCGCCACCGCCGGTTGACGAGATTCTCGAGCGGATGCGGCAGGGGCTCGAATCGTCGGTCGGCGGGTTGACCGTTCGCGATCTGGCGGCACCGGCCGCCGAGCGCGTCGTCGACGCAAGCCTTACAGCAGCTGCTCCAGACGCAGGCGGATGATCTTTCCCTGGACCGCCGCCAGCGCTTCGATGCCGACAATCGCCGCGTCGATGTTCCGTTCGCGGGTCTGGTGGGTGAGCATGATGATGTCGGTCTGCTGCTCGTCGTCGCCCGGCTCGCGCTGGATCATCGCGTCGATCGAAATGTCGTGGTCGGCGAGGATCCGCGTCACGTCGGCCAGTACGCCGGTGCGATCCTCGACGCGCAAGCGCAGGTAGTAGCTGGTGACCACCTCGGCCATCGGCAGGATCGCCAGGTCGACCATTGCGTCGGGCTGGAAGGCGAGGTGCGGCACACGGTGCTCGGGGTCGGCGGTGTGCATGCGCGTCACATCGACCAGGTCGGCGATCACCGCCGAGGCCGTCGGTTCGGCGCCGGCGCCCTTGCCGTAGTACAGCGTTGCGCCGACCGCGTCGCCCTTGACCAGCACCGCGTTCATCGCGCCCTCGACGTTGGCGATCAGCCGGCGGGTAGGAATCAGCGTCGGATGGACGCGCAACTCGACACCCTCGGCGGTCCGCTTGGTGATCCCCAGCAGCTTGATCCGGTAGCCGAGCTGCTCGGCGTAGCGGATGTCGGCCGCGTCGAGCGTGCTGATCCCTTCGACGTAGGCCCGCTCGAAGCTCATCGAGTTGCCGAAAGCGATCGCCGACATGATGCTCAGCTTGTGTGCGGCGTCGACGCCCTCGATGTCGAAAGTCGGATCGGCCTCGGCATAGCCGAGACGCTGTGCCTCCTTGAGCACGGCGGTGAAGGACAGACCCTTGTCGCGCATCTCCGAGAGGATGAAGTTGGTCGTGCCGTTGATGATCCCGGCGATCCATTCGATGCGGTTGGCCGTCAGCCCCTCGCGCAGCGCCTTGATGATCGGGATACCGCCGGCGACCGCGGCTTCGAAAGCGACCATCACGCCCTTCTTCTGGGCGGCGGCGAAGATCTCGTTGCCGTGCTTGGCGAGCAAAGCCTTGTTGGCGGTCACCACGTGCTTGCCGTTGGCGATCGCCTGCAGCACCAGCTGCTTGGCGACTTCATCGCCGCCGATCAGTTCGACGACGATGTCGACCTCGGGGTCGGCGACCACCGCGAAGGGGTCGTCGGTCACCCGGCAGTTGCCGTCGGTAAGGCGCCGGGTCTGTTCGACGTCGCGGTCGGCGACGACGCTGACCTGGATGGGGCGGCCGGCGCGGCGGGCGATTTCTTCGGCGTTGCGCTTGAGTACCGAGTAGGTACCGCCACCGACGGTGCCGATTCCGAGGAGTCCAACATTGATAGGTTTCATAGGGCGGTCACGAGTAGTGGTTGATGGTTCGGATGGCGACGGCGAGTCACCGGCGACGACGCGGCAGCCTTGGTGGGGGCCGAGCGCCCCTCGCCGAGTGCGCTAGGCCTGGGTGCCGGCGCGCTGGCGATAGCCTTCGAGGAAACGCGCGATGCGGGCAATCGCGTCGCGCAGATCGTCCTCGTGCGGCAGGAAGACCAGGCGGAAGTGATCGGGATGCGGCCAGTTGAAGCCGCTGCCCTGGACCAGCAGGACGTGTTCCTCCTGCAGCAGTTCGGCAATGAACTCCTGATCGTTCCGGATCGGGTAGACCTTCGGGTCGAGGCGCGGAAACATGTACAGCGCGGATTTCGGCTTGACGCAGCTGACGCCGGGGATGGCGGTGAGCAGCGCATGCGCCAGATCGCGTTGGCGGCACATCCGGCCGCCCGGCGCGACCAGGTCGTCGATGCTCTGGTAGCCGCCGAGCGCGGTCTGGATCGCGTACTGTCCGGGAACGTTGGCGCACAGGCGCATCGAGGCCAGCATGTCGAGGCCCTCGATGTAGTCGCGGGCGTCGCGCAGGTCGCCGGAAACGACCATCCAGCCGGCGCGATAGCCGCAGGAGCGGTGGTTCTTCGACAGGCCGTTGAAGGTGACGGTCAGCAGGTCGTGCGACAGCGAGGCGATCGCGGTATGCGTCGCGCCGTCGTAGAGCACCTTGTCGTACACCTCGTCGGCGTAGATGATCAGCTGGTGCTGGCGGGCGATGGCGACCATCTCGAGCAGCACGCTCTCAGGATACAGCGCGCCGGTCGGGTTGTTCGGGTTGATCACCACTAGCGCGCGCGTGCGCGGCGTGATCCTGGCGCGGAGATCCTTGAGGTCGGGCAGCCAGTCGTTCGCTTCGTCGCAGAGATAGTGGCGCGGCGTGCCACTCGACAGGCTCACCGCGGCGGTCCATAGCGGGTAGTCGGGCGCCGGCACCAGGACCTCGTCGCCGGTATTGAGCAAGGCGTTCATCGACATCACGATCAGCTCGGAAACGCCGTTGCCGATATAGATGTCTTCAAGCGTCACGCCCTTGATGTGCTTCTGTTGCGTGTAGTGCATGACCGCCTTGCGTGCCTGGAAGATCCCCTTGGCGTCCGAATAGCCCGCTGCGTTGGGCAGGTTGCGGATCATGTCGAGCTGGATTTCTTCCGGCGAATCGAAGCCGAAAGCGGCCAGGTTGCCGATGTTCAGCTTGACGATATGATGGCCTTCGTCCTCCATCTGCCGGGCCGTTTCGAGCACCGGGCCGCGAATGTCGTAGCAGACGTTGTCCAGCTTGTTCGACTTTCGGATCGGCTTCATGGCGTCGCCCTGTCGCGACCCGCTCCAGCCGTCAGCAGCCCGTCCTTCCTGAACATGTCGCGGATGCCGCGGACCGCTTGCCGCGTCCGTTCCTCGTTCTCGATCAGCGCGAAACGGACGTGATCGTCACCGAACTCGCCGAAACCGACGCCGGGGGACGCAGCGACCTTGGCCTCGATGAGCAACTTCTTGGCGAACTCCATGGATCCGAGGCGCCGGTAGAACTCGGGGATTCGGGCCCAGATGTACATTGACGCCTTCGGCACTTCGACCATCCAGCCGGCTTCGTGCAGCCCCTTGGCGAGGACGTTGCGGCGCCGTTGATAGGTCAGGCGCACGTCTTCGACACACTGTTGCGGACCCTCCAGCGCGATCACCGATGCGACCTGGATCGGCGTGAAGGTGCCGTAGTCGTGGTAGCTCTTGATCCGCACCAGCGCCCTGCACAACTCCTCGTTGCCGACCATGTAGCCGACCCGCCAGCCGGCCATGTTGTAGCTCTTGGACATGGTGAAGAACTCGACGGCGATCGCGCGTGCTCCCGGAACCTGCATGATCGACGGCGCCTGATAGCCGTCGAAGACGATGTCGGCGTAGGCCAGGTCATGGACCACCAGGATGTCGTGTTCAATGGCCAGCGCCACCACGCGCTCGAAGAACTCGAGGTCCACGCAGCGCGCCGTCGGATTGCTCGGGAAGCCGAGAATCATCATTTTCGGCTTCGGAGTCGTCTCTTGAACCGCCCGCCGCAGCTCCTCGAAGAAATCGACGTCGGGGGTCATCGGTACCGAACGGATGTCAGCGCCGGCGATGATCGCCCCGTAGATGTGGATCGGGTACGAAGGATTGGGCACCAGGACCGTGTCGCCGCGGTCGACCGTCGCCAGCATCAGGTGCGCGATGCCTTCCTTCGAGCCGATGGTCACCACCGCTTCGCTTTCCGGGTCGAGGCTTACGTCGTAGCGGCGCTGATACCAGTCGCAGATCGCCTTGCGCAGTCGCGGGATTCCCTGCGAGACCGAATAGCCGTGCGTGTTCTCGCGCAGCGCCGCTTCGACCAGCTTGTCGGTGATGTGCTGCGGCGTCGGGCCGTCGGGGTTGCCCATGCTCATGTCGATGATGTCCTCGCCGCGCCGGCGTGCGGCCATCTTCAACTGGGCCGTCACGCTGAAGACGTAGGGTGGCAAACGCTGGATGCGGGAAAACTCTCTCATGGTCCGGGCTCGGGTAATGGCGGTGCAGTTAACGACTTGTCGGCCGGCACCTCGGGCAGGGCAGCGGCGGCTAAGGTGCGTCCCTGGATGCGATCGACAAAAAAGCTATAATCGTACTTTAAGGTTTGGTGCACCGCAATTTTCATGAAACTGCAGCTCGAAAAATCAGACGGTCTGAACACCTTCACCGCCTATGGTGACGGTTACGTCAGCGTCAACGGCATCCGTCACAGCTGCAACCTGGCGGTGCTGCCGGAGCGCCTGATTCCGGACTGGACGCTGGCCACCTTCGAAACCCTGAGCGTCGGCGACTTCGAGTTGCTGGCATCGCTGGACGCCGAAATCGTTCTGCTCGGTACCGGCACGCTGCTGCGCTTCCCGAGTCCCGACTTGCTGCGGCCACTGCTTCGCGCGCAGAAGGGGCTGGAGGTGATGGACTTACCGGCCGCGTGCCGGACCTACAATGTCCTGATGGGCGAAGGGCGCAAGGTCGCCGTCGGGCTGCTGCTGGTCTGACTGCCGGGCGACAGCTGTCGGCGTGGTCGACCCGGTCAACGACAAAGGGCGGCCGAAGCCGCCCTTGCTCATCGGACACGGTTCCCGGTCAGTCGCGTTCGCCGCTGAAGATCATCAGCAGGTTGAGCAGGCTGACGAAGACGTTGTAGATGTCGAGATAGACAGCCAGCGTCGCCGAGATGTAGTTGTCCTCGCCGCCATTGACGATCCGGCTGATGTCATAGAGGATGTACGCCGAGAAGACCATCACCGCAACCGCCGAGATGGTCAGCGACAAGGCCGGGATCTGGAAGAAGATGTTGGCCACTGCCGCCAGCAGAACGACGATCATGCCGATGAACAGAAACCTGCCCAGGAAGCCGAAGTCCTTCTTGGTCACCGTCGCCACCGCCGACAGCGAAAAGAAGATCACGCCGGTGCCGCCCGCCGCCATGGCGATCAGCGAACCGCCGTTGCTGAAGCCGAGCGCCACCTGCAGGATGCGCGACAGCATCAGGCCCATGAAGAAGGTGAAGCCGAGCAGCAGGACGACTCCCATGCCGCTGTTTTTGGTACGTTCGATCCCCCACATGAAGCCGAAGGCGATGCCGAGGAAGAGCAGGAAAGACATCAGCGGGCTGCCGGCCATGAACGAAAACTGCATCTGTACGCCGGCCAGCGCGCCGAGCACGGTTGGTACCATGGTCAACGCGAGCATCATGAACGTGTTGCGCAGAACCCGGTTCTGCTGCAGCGTCACCTCGCGGGTTGCCTGGCCTGTGATCTGAAACTGGGGTTGCATGGTGTTCCTCCTGTTGATGGAATTCCGACTACGGCGCTAAGACTAGCCGCATACCGGAAAAGTTTCAATCACCATCGGCTGCCGGTGGTCGGCAAGGTGGGCGCGCAACGATGCCCGGCGGCGCTCGCCACCGCTTGCGCCGTGCTATCATTCGGCGCGCCGCGGCGGCAGCATCGTTCAGCCGCCGGCGGACTTGCAGGAAGCGTGGCAGAGTGGTCGATTGCACTAGTCTTGAAAACAGTTGTAGGAAGAGTGGCCGAGCGGTTTAAGGCACCGGTCTTGAAAACCGGCGATGGGCAACCATCCGTGGGTTCGAATCCCACCTCTTCCGCCATTAAAAACAAGCACTTACGCGACATTCCGTATGTCTAGTAAGTGCCATTAAGCGAGAGGATTTCAGTGAGTGATGGGAGCATCGAGGTAGTGAGCGGCGCAACCGACCGTAAGCAGACCGTAAGCGATAGCGACCAGTCGTCACCACAGATCGTCTCGAAAGACTACGGGCACGCATTCGCTGCCTACCAGCGGGAAGCAACGCTGCGCCCACTGCTGCTCAATGGTGATGCGCTCGCCGTTCTCAAGTCCCTACCTGACGAGTCCATCGACTTCGCTATGACTTCCCCGCCGTATTGGGGGAAGCGCGAGTACGAGAACGGGGGTATCGGTCTTGAGGCCGACTACCGGGACTTCGTTAAGGACTTGGCTGCAATCTTTTTGGAGCTGAAGCGAGTTCTGAAGCCTACGGGGTCGTTCTGGCTCAACATCGGCGACACCTACAACGGCAAGGGCTTGGTCGGGATTCCGTGGAGAGTGGCTTTTGAACTGACCGATGTTCAAGGCTGGACGATGCGGAACAGCGTCGTCTGGAACAAGTTGAAGGGCGGCATGGATAACAGCAAAGATCGCCTAGCCAACGTCCATGAGAATCTCTTTCACTTTGTGAAGCAGCCGAAGGGCTACTACTACAACGCTGACGCCATTCGCTCGAAACCGCGCGAGGCGAAAGTCGTCAATGGCGCAGTTGTTTCTGCAACAGGCGTCTCCGGCGTTCGCTACAAGAGGCAGCTTGAGCTTTCCACGGCCCTCGACGAGAACGAGAAGAAGGCTGCCTTCGCTGCCCTTGACCGTATGCTTGCCGACGTAGGTGCTGGTAACGTCTCTGACTTCCGCATGATTATTCGTGGTCAGCAGCGCGCCACGCATTCGGATAGTGAGAAGGTTTCAGGTCGCGCAAAAGAGCTTCGAGACAAGGGCTTCTACTTCCTCAAGTACCATCCCAACGGAAGCAAGCCGGGTGACGTGTGGGACATCATTCCTGAGGATACGCAACGACGCGGCGCGCACTTCGCTCCGTATCCTATAGACCTTTGTCGGCGACCATTGCTTGCCACGTGCCCGCCCGGTGGCATAGTGCTTGATCCATTTTGCGGGACTGGTACAACTCTGCTCGCCGCCGGTAATCTTGGCCTCAAGTCAGTGGGCATCGACATATCGCGCCACTATCTCGAACTCTCGCAAGAAAGGTGCGATGGTCTTCTATGAGCAAAGTTGTCGAACTGTTCGGCAAAGCCGCCGACGCGCCGGGTATTGACTGGCAGAATGAAATCGCGGATCAGCAGTGCCCGTTTCTGGGCAAGCGCTGCTACAAGGTTCGGAAGTCTAACCCCGAGATTTCGATTGGCTCCTGTACCGTTCTCTATGGGCGCGAGCCGGAGCCGATCATCATTTGCCCCACGCGCCTTATCCAGCGCGGGCAGATCTTCACCGACTGTTTGCATCTGCTGACCAGCCACGAACCGGGGAACGAGCTGCATCTAGTGTCCGAGGTCACCGTGCCCGGTGGAAGCATCGACTATGTTCTTGTGTCGGCGAAGGAAGGCAAGGTTCGGGACTTTGTGGGTATCGAACTGCAAACGCTCGATACGACGGGCACCGTATGGCCTGAGCGGCAGCGCCTGCTCAAAGAGCTAGGAGTCGCGCGCGGAGACAACGGCGAAGAGTCCGACAAGTCCTTTGGTATGAACTGGAAGATGACCGCGAAGACGATCCTCGTCCAGATGCATCACAAGGTGCAGACGTTCGAGCATGTCAATCGGAAGCTCGTTCTCGTGGTGCAAGACAAGTTCCTGGCCTACATGACCAAGGAATTCAAGTTTGACCACATGAAGAATCCAGCGGCAGTCGGTGACTCGATGCACCTACACTCCTACCGGATGGCGCGTGCCGATGACGGAAATTTCCGGTTGTCGATGGCCTCTCGGCTAAGTACCGATGCTGACGGGATTGCAACGTGCCTTGGCCTGCAAGCTGAGGCGCGTATCGAGCTAGAGCAGATCATCGCCACGCTACAGGCTAAGATTTCGCCCGCTACGTTGTTCCGTCCCGTGTGATCCTTTTACGCTGGGCTTATTCGCAGCGCCGGGAGCCGAGCTAACCGCAAGGGCAGCAATCGGTTAGCGGGCAAACCCGAATAACTCTGTGTTACCCGTTCCCTGTCCGCAGGCAAGCGCGCCGCTACAGGCCGCGCGTTGCGCTCGCCAGTACCCTAGCGGCGGCAGTGTGGTGATCGTCGCCCCAGTCGCCCGCTACGCTCGCGCAGCCGCACAAACGACAACGGCTGCCAGCGGCACCCGTTGAAGGCCAGGTCGCACGGGTAGGAGTGGCCCCGTTCCTGACTGAGTCCGTTTGATTAACGTCCAACGGTTTTCGATGGGACGGCGCAGCTTCTCCGGGACTGCGCGCCACTGCACCGCTGACGACGATAAGGGCGGTGCAGGGTTTTTCAGATGCCGTCGTCGTCTTGCCTGCTCCTGCATCCTTGCCTGTTTGGTTGCGGGGTGCATAGGCGCAAGCGTTGCACGTCCTCCGACCAAAAGAGCTGACCACAGCGCATGCACTTCCGCCAACCGACATAGCGCACCACGCGCGGCGGCTTGTGGTCAGCATCAAGCACGGGTTCGCGCCGCATTCCATCGTCCTGCGGCCACATGCGAGGCTCTACGAAGCCTTGGAAATTCGGCTTCATCGCAGCAAGCCCCAGCCAGCAGTCCCGGCGCGTGCGGTGCCGTCGTCGATCCAGTTCAACACGCAATGCCGCACCACAGGGCCATCGACCGGGCACATGCGACCGTCAGCAATGGCAGCGCCGAGCATGTCACTGACCCAGCCCCGCATCTCGTCGGTCGCACCCCGCGAGCGCTCCAAGTGCTTGAGGCGGGCGAGCATGCCCTTGGCGCTGCTGATGCTCATGTGGTTACTCCCGCAACTCGCGCAGCGCCTCGCCCAGCTTGACCGCGCGGAGCAGGTTCAGCGCATCACTGGTCTCGCGGGCCGCGTGCGCCTCGATTCGGCGCTGCTGCATCTGTTGCAGGTCGTCGGGCGTTACCGTGTGCTTGACGGGCGCGTTCTCGCGCGGGTCGGTGTGCAGGTTCTTCATTGCAGCGTTCCTTTCATCGGGCCGAGGTTCTGCAACAGGCGCGCGGCTTGCCAGCGCACGGCAGGGTCGTCGCAGTTCAGGATGGCGGCATAGCAGGTATCGACAATCAGCTTGAGATCGGCTTGCCCCTGCGGCGTGTCGATCAGGGGCGCGGGCTTCGGTTGCAGCCAGCCTCCCGGCGTGAAGTTGTAGGTCATTGCTTTTCCTCCAGCGCTTGCAAGCGCGCTTCCAATTCATCAACGGCGCGGATGCCCGCAACCGACTGGATACAGTCGATCAGCATCCGCCCGGTTTCAGGATCGACGCGCCCCTCGGATACCGCGACGAGTACCTGATTGGCCTGCTCGTGCAGTGGCTTGTCAGGGTCAAGCTCAAACTCCACAGCAGCAGCACGCGCACGCAGAGGCGGCTCAAGTCGTTGCGCCCACAGGTTCATGGCGCTGGTGTCGCCTGCAAGCGCTGCCTCCTTGATGACGCGCGCCAGTTCGGAACCATCCTTTTGCAGTTCCTCGGCAAGCAACGTCTTCCGGTTCTTGCTGCCTTTGGGACGGCCAGCCGGGTTGCCGCTCACCCCCGGCCTGAACCCGCCACGGCGTGACGAGCGAGGCTCAAAGTCCTCCGGGTGTTTCTCACGGTGCGCCGTCAGCCAATCCGGTTCAGCGTTCTCCATTGCTCTTTCCTCAGACTTTGTTGTTTGCAGAGAATCAGCAAGGGTCACTGGCCAATGTCCTTGAGGACGAAGGCTTGCTCCGCTTCCGTCTTGGCTTTGCGAAGTGCAGCGGCCTTGTGCGGGGGCGCGCCAACAGCCTTCTCAAGCTCCTTGAACACCAATCCCGCGCGTTCTTCGATCATCTGCTTGGCACCCTTCATTGCCTTGAGGCGCTGGGCAACCTCGGGCGCGCTGCGCTCGTTCCAGAAGCGGGTGTAGGTCTGTTGGAAGTTCGCATCGAGGCCGGACAGGTAGGCGGGTGCGCCCAGCAGTGCCGCGACCGAAATGTGGTCACCCTCATCAATGGCCTGCTGGATAAAGGCGTGCCGCTTCTCGCTAGGCAGGTTCTTGGCGTAGGCGCGAATCTCGGCGCTGATGCTTTGCGCTGCCTTGGATTCAATGGGGGTGGCAAGCTGCTGCTCCAGCATCGCAATGCCCTTCTCCAAGTTCGAGCGGGTTACGTCGAAACTCTTGGTGATGCGAGCGAGGTGCTTTTGCGCGAAGTCGTCCGTGTGAATGATCTGATGCGCCTCATTCCAAGTCGGATTGGTTTTGGCTTTCTCCCGCGCTTCATGAACAGCACGAATGCCTTCATAGGCGGTGCTGAAGGCGGTAATGGTCGGCGCGAGATACGGCGCGGTCTGATCGTCAAAGCCTTCGATGCTTGCGACATTGTCGGGGTGCAGCGTGGGCGTGATACGGGCATCAATTTCGGTAGGCATGTGCAAACTCCTTGATAAAAGGCGCGTAACTGGTACGCATTGCTTACATGCTGGGAAATTCTCCGAGAGGTCCGCAAGGAATATTTATTTAAAACAATGCTCTACAGTTCAAGAGCAAATAGGGAACAAGTAATTGGGCGTTATTCGTTCGGCATCACAGGCGCTGTCGGGTGCATCCAAAAAGTCGTTGCCGAGTCTCGGAGATGCGTCTTAGCGTTGCCCCATCTACAACCCGCACAGGAGCAACGACGATGGAAGCCAAGACCTACACGAACCGGAACAACGCCCGCCGCGCTGGTGTTGCCGCAGGGGTGCCCGCCGAACTGGTGGAAATCACCGTGCATAAGTCTGCGGAGGGCGTGCGCTTTGGCTGGAAGGCGATGGAGGCACCGGCACTCGCTGCCGCCGAGGCTGCGCCCGTGGTCCCCACAGGCAAGCCGAAGAAGGAAGCTGCGCCCAAGGTCGAGCGCGTCGAGCAGAACGGTGTGAAGCGACCGAAGGAAGGCGGTCTATGCGCTGCTGTCTGGGCATGGCTGGACGCGCACCCCACGGCCACGATCAAGGACGCGAAGGCTGCCGCCACTGACCACGGCTGGAACGAGAACAACGTGGCCTGCGAGTTCTACGCCTGGCGCAAGTTCAACGGGGTCAGCAGGCAGACCGCCGACAACGCGCCCGCGCATGCGTAAGGAAACCCCGTAAGGTGGGGCCATGGTGGTCGGTGGGGCACCTGTGCCCACATTCCCCACCTTGGCCCCACACTACGGACATTCCCCACATTACGTAGTTTCTGCATACAGATTCTTCGGGCGGCAGTACCAAATCCCTCCGATGTTCTGCTTGTCCATGTAGCTGCCGCTGTGTTCGTTCCACCAGCGTTCAGAGACGACATTTGCGGACGCCGCTGCTTGCTTCACTTGGCTGATCGGCTGCCACGGCGTTGCAGGCGTGGTCAAAAAATGCGCCTTCAGCCACATGCCAAAAGCCGCCTCGTACTTGCTGACGGGGCCACGCGCATTGCCCACCATGCTCTGCGGAGTCAGCGCGCCGTCCAGCTCTTCCCAGTTCGGGCGGGTTGCGCTGATGGTCTTGCCGTTGCGTGGGTCAGTCGCAATATCGACTTTCACCGTGCTGAACTTCCACGCGCCGCCGGGATGCTCTGGCAGATTGACTTTGACCTGCACCATTGCCTTGGCGTGGGGGCCATCATCGTCGCGGCTAATGATTGCGATCAAGCTCCGGCACGTCTGGGCAAAGGCAGCAGACCCTAGAACCCGATGCAGCATTGAGCGCGTTGTGTCCTTGGCGAAGTGCGTCACGCAGACGATTGCGATGTTGTGCTCCTGCGCGAGCACCAGCCACGGCTCAAGGACGGTGCGGAGTTGCCCCGCGTCGTTCAGATCAACCTTGCGCAACTTCTGCCCGGGTAGGTAGCTCGTCACGGGGTCAATGACGAGCATGGCGAATGGAAACCCTTCATCCCTCGCGGCTGCCAGCCAGCGCCTAATCTCGCCAAGGTCATCTTGCATCGAGAAGGTGTTGCGCTTCCCTTGCTGCGTCACGCCTTGAATCTCGATGACGTGATTTAGGTTGCCGCCGCACGCCACCAGACGCGGCGCAGTCATTTCCTCGATGCTGTCTTCGCTGCCGAGCCATAGGACGCGGCCCGGCTGGCGCGGTTCATACTCGCCCGGCCACGGCGCCCCTGTGGTGACCCTCGCGGTAACGTCCGCCAGCACCGTCGATTTCCCCGCGCCGGTCTCGCCTGCAAGAAGCGTGACGTACCCCTTCGGAATCCATCCAGTCCATAGCCAGTCGATGGCACGCATCTGCACGGTGCCGAGCGTGCGGCCGACAAGTGCGCGAGGACCGCTCGCGCTGTCTTCAATGCCCAAGCCCTTTTTGAGCATGTCGCGCTTGAGCTTCACCTCCTCTTGCTTGAGCTTCGTTTCCTCGACCTTGTTCGACTCGCGCGCGAAATCGGCCAGCCCCTTCACACGCTCGGCCTCTGCTTGAGCGTGCGCCACCTCGGGGGTGAGATGTGGGTTGCGCTCCGCGGCTTGCTGCAACCATGCGGGCGGCTGTGCGGGCGCTGGGGCCGCGATCGGCACCCCGCCAGTGCTACCCCCTTGGCTCGGTGGCAGCGTTGCCTCGTTGCCGGTTTGCAGTCGCGGCATTTCATCTTGTATGGCCTGCGGCGGCTGTCCTACAGTGTGTTTGTCCATCACGGTTGTACCTCTTCAAAGCCCGCCTGACCCGCGGGCTTTTTTCTTGATGTAGTTACGAGGTGCTTGCCAGCGAGGGTGCGGGGTGGGCACGTTGCGCGGCTGCATTGGGTTTGCGTCGCCATGAACGTCAAACAGCTTGTTTGGCGTTCGGCGCGTAGGCGCTGGTACTGCTGAAGGATTGGCGCTCCAGCCACTCGAAAATCTTGGCTCGCAGGTAGCGGATGGGCGCGGACTTGCTGTGCCCGAGCTTCACGAACTCCGGGCCTTTGCCCTTCGTGCGCCAGATTTCAAGGGTGTTGGGTTTGATGCCGAGCAGTGCGGCAGCTTCTTCGTTCGTCAGCAGATCGGGGCTGAGCGCGGAAAGTGTGGTCATGGCAAGTAGTCCTCGGACCTTGCCTTGCCAGCGCATGCAATAGGGGCGTCAGCAAGGCGAATGCTTGCCGTCGGTTCTTCAGAATGGTCACTCGGCCTGACGGGTTTGGCCTGTGTCCGGGTCCTGGGGGACTTTCACCCTTGCTTCACCGGCTCCGTCTCTGGAATTTGCCTCGCGGGCGTGCCCCAGTGCGGCACACTGCCAGCCCCGCATTGCACGGGACTGGCTTAGTTGGCGTTACCCTAACACGGCTTTACGCGGCAATGTTGGATAAATTAAACCGTTGATTCTTCTAAACACTTGTTCAATGCCGCTGCCTGCTGCTCGATCCAGTCGGATATGCGCTGCGTTTCAGGTTTGAGCCATTGCAGGCGCTGCGTGTCCAGGTAGTGCTTGACGGTCACATCCTTGGTCTTGTGATTTGTGAGCAAGTCGATTCGGAACTTCTCGATGACGCATTGCGCCGTCCCGATCTGGGTAAAGGTGCGTCGCATAGCGTGATTCGACAGATGCACCCCTGCAATCTCGCTGACCTTCTTCCAAAAGTCGCGCGGATCTTTGATATGGCCGGACTTGCCCCATGATGGGAAGACATGCGGGTTGCCCTTTACGCGCGGCCTTGTCTTCAGCAGTTCGAGAGCTTGCGACGACAGAGGAATCCAGACTGGATTGCTGTTCTTGGGGTCGGGTAGGTGAAACCATTCCTCCTCAAGATTGACCCTGTCCCACGTGAGCGCGGATGCCTCGCCAATACGCAACCCGGTGAGCATCATGAACATGATTACGTCGATGCTTGCCCACGTATCGCGGTTGTATGCGTTCTTCCGAGCTTCGACCAGGAATGACCACACCTCGCCAACCTTGTTATCCGGCACGCGGCTGGTGCGAGGTTTGAGCGGCACCCACTTCTTGTAGAGCACATCGACGGGGTTATCTCGGATCACGGGCGAACCGTCCGGCTCGCGGTATTCGCGGATGGCGTAATTGAACAAGGCGCGGAGGACAGCGAAGGCTTGATTCGCTTGCGCTGGTGCTGGGCCGTTACCTCGCAAGCCGTGATTCTTTATCTCGTTGAAGCGCTTCGTCACCATCTCGCGCGTGATGTCCCTGAGTGGCTTCTTCAACCATGCCTCGAAGGTTGTGGTCACATGGCGCTCAATTTCGGCCTTGCTGCTGTCCTTCAGCGGTCGGTCGCGCTTGTACCCGTCGGCCACGTCGCGGAGGGTGACGCGCTGGGCGGCTTCCTTCTTGGCAACGGCGCGCGGGTCGATGCCCATGCGCATGCTGCGCAGATGCTCGCGGGCAACATCACGGGCTTGATCGACAGTGAAGACCCCATGCGGGCCGATGCTGATGCGGGGCGAACTGCCATTGACGCGCCCCTGCACGATGTAGGTGATCTTGCCGGTAGGGGTGACGCGCAGACCAAAGCCCTTGATCTCGGTGTCCCAGTGGAACGCCTCTTTGTCGGCTGGCGCGGTGAGCTTGTCGATGTAGGTCTTCGTCAGCTTAGGCATGCTGCACCTCGCTGACTTGGGCGGTTGTGGTTACTATCGTCATGTCGGTTCCTTGTCGAATAAGGGACGGGCCACGCGGTCGGGACTGTTGGCGCAGTCGCCGGCCGCATCTTTTCAGGCGCTCATAAGCAGTTCGTAAGCGCTCCGTATAAAGTTACGACAAGTTCCACAAAACAAAAAGCGGCCGCAAGTCATTGACCCATAAAGGTGCGCAAGGCTTACAATAGCAGCTTAAATCAACGTAAAGTTCGGGTACGGGAAACTTGAAAACTAGCGACGGGCAACCGTCCGTGAGTTCGAATCTCACCGCTTCCGCCAGCTCGGTCAGGCTGACGGCCTCAACCGCGAAGGCCACCACGCGCAGGGGATTTTCAGACGCGCTGGCGCTCCATCGCAGCGACGAAGGAAAGCCCCGCGACGGGCGGCTCCAGCACGGCTGATCGCGCCGTACCGCCGGTGCCTCTTGCGTTTTCGCGGCGGCCGGAAGTGGGTGCCGGGCCCGGCAAGGTTGTCAAGCCGGCAACCGCAACGATGCACTCGCGGTATGACCTTCCGATTAGGCCATCCAGGCGCGAAGCCTCGCCGGCAAGGACAGGGCAATCGGATGAAAAAAGACCGCGGCGGCTGCTTTGTCGCTGCCGAAGGTTCTTCGCGGCCACGGCTTGCCAAGGGGCGCGCCTGCTTGCGCTTGCCAGTGCAATGCGCTTTGCTGGTCGCACCCTACACCGCATAAGGTCGATGCAGCCACTTGCGGGCGACATCGATGTCGCGTTGTCGCAGGTAGGCGAAGCCGTCCAGCGCGTCCTCGACGACCGCCTCGGCGACCCAGTGCGGTACGGCTTTGCCGGCGAGCATCAGAAAATACCAGGCCATCGGGTAGCCTGCTTCGCGATCGAAATCAGCGAGGTCCTCGTTCAATGGATGAGCCCGCCAACTGCTATCTGAATCGTCGCCATGGCAGCAACACCCCTGCTGCCGGCTTGGGCTGGTCGTCTTCACTCCGGCAGCCTGGCATTTGATACCGCCGAGAGCAGCGGCGCACAAAGTATCGCTCGCCTGCTTGAGGTGGTGAAACAAAGCGAGCACCCGGCCTGAAGTCCCATTCCGATGCCTGTCGGGTCTTCAAGCGCTCGACCATCACCCAGCCGCTTCACTGGCGCCTTCTGAACTTATTGTCTATACTTTGTCCTAGACAATAAGTTGTAACATCTTACTTCCAATCAAAGGCACGTGGATGCGCGTGGCCGTGGTTCCAGCAACTCAGATCGTACACGCGACGGAAAACCAATCGAACAGGAACGGAAACTGTGCAAGATCTCTTGGAAAAACACTGGCACCACCTGCCTGCAAGCGAGGTGATCGAACTGCTCGATACCAATGGCGAAAGCGGGCTCGATCAGTTCGAAGTCGCCGGGCGCCAGGAACGATTCGGTGCCAATGCCCTGACCCCAGCCAAGGGCAAGAGCCCTCTGCAGCGCTTTCTCCAACAGTTCAACCAGGCGCTGGTGTACATTTTGCTGGTTGCGATCGTGGTCAAGCTGGCCCTGGGCGGCTATGTCGATGCGGCTGTAATTCTTGCCGTCGTCCTGCTCAACGCTGTTCTTGGCTTCGCCCAGGAAAACAAGGCCTTGAACGCCCTTGCTGCGCTGTCGCGGGCGCTGACCACCGAGGCAACGGTACGGCGTGCCGGAAACAAACAGCGGATCAACGCTCGTGACCTTGTTCCGGGCGATCTGGTCCTGCTGGTTTCTGGCGACAAAGTACCGGCAGATCTGCGCCTGCTGCAAGTCCGCGACCTGCAGGTCGACGAGTCCGCCCTGACCGGCGAATCGGTTCCGGTCGCCAAACAGGCCGGCGAACTGGCGCACGACGCGGCGCTCGCCGATCGCCGAAATATGGCCTACACCTCGACCTTGGTGACCTATGGCACGGCGACCGGAGTGGTCACCGCCATCGGTGACGGCACCGAGATCGGCAACATCTCGGGTCTGATCGCCAGCACGCAGCAACTCGATACGCCGCTGACGCGACAGGTCGGGCGCTTCAGTCATTATCTGCTCTACCTTATCCTGGCCCTGGCAGCCTTCACCTTCGTGGTCGGACTGGTGCACGGGGAATCCTGGGTGGCGATGTTCATGGCGACTGTCGCCCTGGCGGTGGCGATGATCCCGGAGGGCCTGCCGGCGGTGCTCACTATCACCCTCGCCATCGGTGTCGGGCGCATGGCGCAACGTCACGCGATCATCCGCCGCCTGCCGGCGGTCGAGACACTGGGCAGTACGACCGTGATCTGTTCGGACAAGACCGGCACCCTGACACGCAACGAGATGACCGTCCAGAAGCTTTCCGCGGGGGGCGCTCACTTCGACCTGACCGGCGTGGGCTTACGGCCCTGGAGGTACCCTGCAACAGCAAGGGCTGGCCGTCGACCCCGGCAATCATCCCGCTCTGCTGGCGCTGCTGCGCGCCGGCCTGCTCTGCAACGACTCGCTGCTACGTGAAAAGGACGGCAACTGGCAGGTCGAGGGCGACCCCACCGAGGGTGCACTGCTGGTAGCGGCGCGCAAGGCCGGTCTGGATGCTCAGGAGGCCCTGGCCAGCACGCCGCGCCTCGATGCGGTGCCTTTCGAATCGCAGCATCAGTACATGGCGACCCTGCACGCCGGCGGGTCGCGAATGATCTACATGAAGGGCTCGGTGGAGAGCGTGCTGGCGCGCTGCAGCGGCGCGCTGGACGCCGGGGCGCAGACCGTAGCGCTCGAGCCCGAGGCGGTGCTCGCAGAGGTGGACGCAATGGCCACGGCAGGGCTGCGCGTGCTCGCTATCGCCCAGCGTCCGGCGAGCCACGATCAGCAGGCGCTCGACCATCAGGACCTGGTCGAGGGAATGACCTTCGTCGGCCTGCAGGGAATGATCGACCCGCCACGCGAGGAAGCGATCAGGGCGGTCTTGGCGTGTCGCGACGCCGGCATTCGCGTAAAGATGATCACCGGCGACCATGCGGTCACCGCCGCCGCCATCGCCGGCCAGATTGGCCTCGATCCGCGCGCCGGTCCGGGCGCGGCTCCGGCGGCGCTGACCGGCACGCAACTGGCCACGCTTTCCGACGGCGAATTGACCGACGCGGCGAACGATACGGCGGTGTTTGCGCGCGTCACTCCCGAGCAGAAGCTGCGCCTCGTGCAGGCGCTGCAAGCGCGCGGCGAGGTGGTGGCGATGACCGGCGACGGGGTCAATGACGCGCCCGCCCTGCGCCGGGCGGACATCGGCGTGGCGATGGGAATAACCGGCACCGAGGTGGCCAAGGAAGCCGCGGACATGGTGCTCACCGACGACAACTTCGCCACTATCGCGGCCGCCGTCGAAGAGGGGCGAGGGGTCTTCGACAATCTGACCAAGTTCATCACCTGGATCCTGGCCACCAACGCCGGTCAGGGACTGGTGATCGTCGTCGCGGTGCTGCTCGCCCAACCGCTGCCGGTCCTGCCCGTGCAGGCGCTGTGGATCAACATGACCACGGCGGTCTTCCTCGGGCTGGCGCTGGCCTTCGAACCGAAGGAACCGCATCTCATGAACCGTCCGCCACGCGCGCCCGGCTCGCCGATCGTGGACGGCGAGCTGGCGCTGCGTATTGCGATGGTCGGCGTGATGCTCCTGGTCGGCGCCTTCGGGCTGTTCGAGTGGGCTCTGCTACGCGGCGCCAGTGAAGATCAGGCGCGCACCATCGCGGTCAACGTGTTTGCGGTCGGGCAGTCCTTCTACCTGCTCAACTGTCGCTCGCTGCGCTGGTCGATGTTCCACCTCGGCTTGCTGAGCAACCCGTGGATCTGGGCCGGCATCGGCACCATGATGCTCGCCCAGCTCGCATTCACCTATCTGCCACTGCTCAACCGCCTGTTCCACACCGCGCCGATTGCCGCCTCCGACTGGTTGCCGATCATTGCTGTCGGACTGATGATCTATCTGGTGATGGAGCTGGAGAAGGCCTATCGGCGCCGCAGCAAGGTTCTGTCGCGCTCTGCGCGAACGGTGCGATGAGCTGCGACGCGGACCGGGCCTATCAACAATCAACGCGGGCGTGTTCCGGGTCAGCCGCTGGGCGCCCGGTCGCTGCCCCTACTGGACCGACTACTATGCGCAAGTTCCTGCTTTCCCTGGCCATCGCCGCTGCGCCAGGCCTGTCGAGCGCCATCGAGGAACCCTCCTATGAAGTCGAGCGAAAGATCGGCGACGTCGAGGTCCGGCGCTACGCGCCGTACGTCGTCGCGGAGGTGATCATCAACGCGCCGGCCGACGACGCAGGGAGTGAAGCGTTCCCGATCCTTGCCGGCTACATCTTCGGCAAGAACAAGGGCTCGACGAAGTTCGCCATGACCGCACCGGTAACCCAGGCGCCAGCACCGACGCGACTCGAAATGGCCGGGCCGGTGACCCAGGCCGCCGCCCCGGGGGGGTATCGCGTGCAGTTCGTATTGCCCAGCGAGGTGACGATCGACCTGGCGCCTGAACCGGACGACGCGCGGGTGCAACTGCGCGAAGTGCCAGCAAGCACCGTCGCGGTCATTCGCTACTCGGGCTTCTGGACCCAGGCCAATTACGATGAGCACCTCGCCAAACTCGAAGCCGCCTTGCGTACGGCAGACGTGAGCTGGCTCGGAGAGCCAGTCCTGGCGCGCTACAACCCTCCCTTCATGCCGTGGTTCCTGCGCCGCAATGAGATCTGGCTGAAGCTCCAGTGAGGTTTTTCCCAATGGCCCATGAGGCTTTCATGACCATTCGACCCTATGTCTGCCAGCAGCGACCGGTTGCGCGGTTGCGCGTTGGCGCGTGCCGCCGTCATGCACAACGGAACTTTGTTCAGGCCAGGGTGGTCAGTGGCGTGCTCAGAAAAGAAGTTTTTTTAATCGTTCCAACAAGGAGAGAAGAATGAGAAATTATCCCATCGACAGTAAGGAAGCCATGGCACGGATCGTCGCCCTCGCCCTGCTCGCTGACGGCGCGCTCGACCACAGCGAAGTCGAGGCGCTCGAAAAGCAACAACTTCGCGAGGATCTGGGACTCCCCGCCGAGACCCTTGAACGAGTGGTCCATGAATTCTGTAATGACCTGCTGCAAACTGCCCGGGCGCCAAATATCGGACAAATTGAGCTCGACTTGCAACTGGTTGATCACCTGCTGGATGACATCCAGTCGCCTGAGCTACAAAAGAAGGCCTTGACCGCGATCGTCGACATCGTCAATGCGGACGGTAGCCTCAACTCTGGAGAAGCCATTCTGATATCGCAGGCGATGAGTCGCTGGGGGCTTGAGCTGCAGCGGGTGACCCACATCGAGGTGCGTGAGGCGAAGCACTCGTCGCCGATCGTTCCCGGTCCGGCTCAGGTGGCTGAAGCCTGAGATTGCCTGAACAGCAAAATGGGCAAAAAAGGCGCCAGTCACGGCGTCGATCAAGCGCTTTCTGGCCGGAGGCTGGAGTGCTGATCGGGATCCGCTTTCGACTCCATGACCTGAGCATCGGGGAATGGATGCCGGTGCTTGCGGGGACACCGGCATGATCGAGCGGTCGGCGAGGTGAAGGGATTCTTCTTGCGCGGCTCGCCGAGGGGCCATCGATAGAACCCGGCGACAAGCGATCACGAGCATTCGGCGCGGGCTGGCCATACCCGTCGCCGGCTGGCCAGCGCGGAACGCCATGGCACCGTCTTCTTGCCACCGGCAGTGGCCCTGCTCGGTGCCGATTTTCACGGCCTTCGATCTGCCCTGGCAGTTCGCGACGGTGAGCGGGTGGAAGCCGGGCAGCTGCTGTTCTCGGACAAGGATCGCCCGGCAGCGGTGTTCACCGCTCCATGCACGGCCACCGTAGCGGACGTCCGGCGCGACGCACAATGTGTTTTCAGGCCGTGCTCGATGAGGCGTTCGTGCGCGCGCAGCTCTTGACTTCGGGCTTGTGGACAGATCTGCGGACGCGTCCTTACCGCCTGCCGCGGCAGACGCGACGCCACGTTCCATCGTCGTGACCGCGCTCGACTCGCAGCCGCTGGCAGCCGACCCGGTATCGATAGATGACGCTTCTCAATACCTGTTGGCCGACGATGGCCGCGACGCTGTCCGTAATTGTGCTGGCCGGACTCGGGCTTTCACTCAGCGTGCCCTTCGGCCGTTCGCCACCGCGTGGAAGTTGCGGTGGTCTGGCGAGTGGCGCCTGTGCCTGTGCGACCGGTGAAACATCTGCGCGATGTCAGCCCGCTGCCACTGAATCGGTACCGTCAGCAGCCGTGTGTTACCCGTCGGGAAGCACTCGACCCAGTTCTCTCACTTCTTGGGCTGCGAGGAGACCAGCCAGTACGTAAGACCGAGCGCCAGCAAGATAACCGCTATGCCGTAGAGATACTCGGGTTGCAAGGTACTCAAGTCAAGCACGATCACCTTACGGGCGATGGCCATCAGTGCGGTAGCTACGACAAGCTGGACGTGGATGACGTCGTCGCGTAGATAGAGCGTAATATTGACCAGGATTTCGATGGCGATCAGAACTGCCAGAAAGGCCGCGAAGACTACAAAAATATCCTTGAGGTCAAGAAGCAGCACGGGTGGGCTTGACAAGGCGTTGTAGAGGACTAGCACCACATCGGCAACGCACCACAGGATTACCAGCGTCATCAGGACGGCCAGCAAGCGAATTGCCTGACGGATGACGCGATGCAATCCCCGTACCAATGGGTCGTCATGTTTCTCCGAAAGATGATCGGCGTGAAGCGCCGCCCCGTTTTCCTCTGACATGCTTATGGCCTCTTGGCGTTGGTTGCTTGAATACTGACCGGGGAATACGTACTCCAAAGTCACATCCGGAAGTATCCGTAACCGCCATGGCCGAAGTCAATCGAGAAATGCTCGTTGCCGACGGCCTTCGACGGTGATGAAGAAAGCAGAGGGAAGCCAGTTGTTCTGGGGACGTTCCATCCTCTATTCAGCTTCCCGGGTTGACTCTTGCTCGACGATCACTGGTCTGCTAGTCCGGTTGGATGTCGTCGATCTCTCGTGGTCTGCCGGTCGGTTGAAAAGTCTGAGCGGTGGACTATACGCGAACCGTTCGATTGTACTCATTCGCCATTCAAACCGACACCAGCCGTTCAAGGTACCTTCGGAACAAGTGCAGCTCCCTGCCAGACGTTTTTGGTGCACAGATCCTTCGTCAGGTCGGCGGTGAGTCGGGCGACGGCTGTCGCCGCGGCAGAAAGCGGGACATGTTTCGACGCGCACAGCGCCAGGCGGCGCGTGAGCGTCGGGTTTTCGACGGCAACGGCGCACAGCGTGCCGGCCGCCAGTTCATGCTGCAAGGGCATCACCGGCAGCAGGGTGTGGCCGAGGCCGGCCAGCAGGGTCGTGCGCAGGATGCTGACCGAGCTGATGTCGGCGATCACGTTCGGCGCCGGCAGCCCCTGGGCGCGCGCCGCTGCCTCGATGATCGGGCGCACGCCATGTGGACTCGCGGGCAGGATCAACGGCAGCTGCAGTGCCTGCTGCAGGGTGACCGCCGCAGGTGGACGATCCGGCGCCGAGGCGGGCGAAATCAACGCCAGCGCCTCGTCGAGCAGGTCCTCGCAGGCAAACTCGCCGAGGGTGCCGTCGTCGAACAGCACAGCCAGGTTGATCTGGCCGCTGCGCAGTTGCTGGACGAGGTTGCCGGTCAATTCTTCTGTCAGTTCCAGTTCGACCTTCGGCAAGTGCTGGCGGACGGCCTGCAGCAGGGGCAGGGCCAGCGCATTCGAGGCACTGTGCGGCACGCCGAAGACGACCTTGCCGCTGGCATCCCCCGCGAGGTGGCGGACGCTGGCCTTGGCGTCATCGACCTGGCGGAGGATGGCCGTGGCGTGCGCGAGGAAGACGCGACCGGACTCGGTGAGTTCGACGCCACGCCGCGAGCGGTGGAGCAGGCGAGTCCCCAGTTCTTCTTCGAGTTGTGCGAGTTGATGGCTGAGCGCGGACTGGGCGACGAACGCCTGTTCGGCCGCCTTCGAGAAGCTGCCGTGCTTGGCAATGGCCGCGAAATAGCGCAACTGGCGAAGTTCCATGGTGACGCGATGGTACGCGTTCAATCGTGATTCGAGATACGACTATCTCCATTCAATGTTTTGCAGATGCCAAACGTTCCCGTCTAATAGCGCCATCTGACCAACGCGAACAAGTGCAGCCACCCGCTGCCAGAACCCAGGCCCACCCGGCTGCCGTTCGCCGAGGAAACACTTTCCACCGAGAGTGGGTATGCAAGGCCCCCACCCCCCGGGCCTGCTGACGGAAAAGAGGCAAGGGCCCGCCTACGGCGGGCCTTTGCTTGTGGTCGAGCCACCGTTGATGGTCGATGCCCGCCTGATGGCACGAAGGGACCGAGGTCTGTGGCGAACCCCGTTTCGGCCGCCCGAGAGGCCGTCCCGGCTCAAGCTGGCAGCGGTGCCGGTATGAAAGGTGCCCGGCCGGTCGTCAGGTAGGCCTCGCAGCGCTCGATGTATTCGCGCGTGCTCTTGGCCATCGGCGTGCGCGCGCGCGCGATGTAAAACACCAGATCGCGGCCGTTGCGCAGCAACTGCAAGCCGTCCGAAATGCTGTGCAGCGGGCTGCCGGGGCGCCTTTCTCCCGCTTCCGCCGCCGCTTGCGGCGTGAAGTTGGCCAGGCGTTCGCCGGCGGTGACCAGGTGCGACCAGACGTCGAAGATGCCCGGGTCGGTGCGTAATGTTTCGGTCTTGACCTTGGCCGCGTTGGCGAAGTCCTGGATCGGCGCTGCGACCGCCTCGAAAGTGGGAATGCAGCCGAAGTTGCTGATCATCGCCTCGGCGATCAGGTCGATGTCGCGCATGCACTGGCCAATCTTGATGTAGCGGCTCTCGTAGAAATCCTCGATTGCGATCGAGAAGGCGCGGAAGGGTTCGCCCCATAATTCGTCGATCCCCTCCTCGCCGCTGCGGTGCAGGACGAAGCGGCCGAGCTCCATGGCTTCGAGCAGGCATTGACCGCATTCGCGCATCAGCGCGTTGTCGCTGCGAATCTCGATGCCATCGGCCTGTAACTCGACCAGCCGTCTGAAGATGTCGACTGCCCTGTTGAACAGCGCGCCCGCCAGCATGCCGGCCTTGACCCGCCGTCGCGCCGGGTCGCTTTCGGACTCGTAACACTGCCGCGCTTCGCCGAGTCGGCAGCCCGGAATGTTGAGTCCATGCTCGGTGTGATTGAACAGCCGCCGGGCGAGCGCCTCGATCAGCGACTTCTTGCCCTGCAACGAATCGGCCGGCACCGGATAGGTCTTGATCCAGTAATCGTTGTAGAGCACTCGTTCTCCATCGTCGGTGACTCGCCGCGTTCCCTCCGGCGGCAGTTGCTCGACTGGCGAGGAACGTTCGAGGCGATAAACATTGTTCATTGGCGTGAGTTTCGGATACCGGATGTCCTAACTCCAGCAAGAATCATGCTCGCTTGGCAGCGCTCGCCCCGCTTCCTACGCCGCTGCTTTTGTTGGCGAATTTTTCTCGCGGCCTTATGGCGTCGCTAACGGCGCCATAAGGCGGTGCATCGCGGGCCTGGACGCGGCATTCCTGCACCGTGCTGGCGCGTCGTTTCCTGCCCGGTTCGTGTCCTCCCGTGGCCGCTTCAGGCGAGCAGCGCGACGGCCTTGATCTGTGCCTGCAGCGCCAGGGCGGGGCCGATTCCGAGCTTGTCGGCCGAACGCCGGGTGATGCGGGCGAGCAGCGGTTCACCGGCGACGTCGACGATCGCACCGGTGACGATGCCCGGCCGGGCGAGCGGCAAGGCGACCGACCGGAAGGCATCGCGCGGGCTGGCGCGCAGCGTCGCAGCTTCCAGCGGGCGCGCGCCGATGGCTTCGAAAACGTTCTGGATCGGTTGCACGACGAAGGGCAACGAGTAGAACACCGAGCCGATGACCAGGCCGGTAAAGGTGAATGGAGGCAGGCCGATGCCGAGCGACTCGGTGAAGCGCCCGACCGGCCCGTGCGGCCCCAGCGCGAGCAGCAGGTAGAAACCGAGGACGGTCGGCGGCGGCACCAGCGGCGGCGCGACGATGGCGCCGACGACACCCTGGCCGCGCTAGCGCGTAACCATAGGACTTGATGATCGCCCTCGCCGTGTCGCCCTTCAGGTACGCGAGCAGTGCGCCGACCGCGGCTTTGTCGCCGCCGGTGTTGAGCAGCACGGCGTCCTGGCGGATGGGCAGGTGCATGCTGGCGGGGACGATCGATGCCTCAATACTCCACCCCGGCCATCGACCCTGTTCCGTTCTGCAGAGCACAGTGCGAGGCGACCGGTGGCGTAGGTAAAGCGACTGCCGCCGGGCGCGTGGCCTTCCTTCTCCGATTGCGCCGGAATCTGCGCGTCGGCAGCGAGACCAGCCGCGGCAATAAGTGGGTCACCGCAGCAGCTCGCCGCGGATTTGCGCGAGCCAGCTTTCCACGCGTTGTCCGGTCAACCCCGGCTGGTTGACCTGGTCAAGAGCCAGCCCGACGAATTGTCCGCGGTCCACGGCCTTTGAGGCGGTGAAATCGTAGCCGGCGGTCGGCCAGCGACCGACGACGCGCGCGCCGCCGGCCAGCAGCGCGCCCTGAATGACGGCGATGGCGTTGACGAATGCACCGGGGTAGTGCTTCTGGTCGCCGACGCCGTAGATCGCCGCCACTTTGCCGGACAGATCGGCGCCCGAGAGCTGCGCCAGGAACGTTTGCCAGGGAGCCGGGCACACGCCGAGGGCGGGACCGTGTGGCAGGCCACTGCCATGCGTCGGACTGCCAAGGATCAGTGCGTCGTGGGCGAGAAAGGCGGCCGGCGTTGCGTCGACGATATTGACCGGCGAGGCGGCAACGCCACCCAGACTCTTGGCCATGTACTGCGCGACCAGTCCGGTGCGTCCAGTCTCGCTGCTGAAGAAAATGCCGATTTTGTTGGCCATCGTCGTCACGCCGGCGGGAGCGGGTCTTGCGTCAGTTCTTCGGGCAGGCGGCCGACAGGATCGCCGCCATCGTTGAAGACGTCCTCGGCGGCGAAGACCAGATCGCCGGTCTGAAGGGGAATAGCTGTCATGATGATCTCCTGTTGGGCCATGGTCTTTGTGAAGCAAGTGGCGTGCCAACTGGGGGACTGAAGATTCAGCGGCTTCCTTGTTCGCGGGATTGTCGGATTCCCGACAATTTGGCACCGACTCCTGCGGTCGTTCCCCCCCGGTGGCGCGTCAGCAGCCACGCCTTCCCGCCAGATGCCCGCCTCGGCCTCCGCCTGACGCGCTCGCCTTGCCGCAAGCCGGAACCCGCTCCGCAACCAGGGGTTCCGCGGCGGTACTCGGAACTGTTTCACGTCGATCGCCAGGGTCGGGATACGCTAGGCGATCTGGCGCGGCGTCATGCCCGGGATGGGCGCCTCCTTGGCCTGCCTGCACTCGGCCGGCCCGTTCGAGCGCGGCAATGACCCGGTCTTTCTCCGACAGATCGGGGCCGTCGATATCGATCCCGGAACCCGTGCCCGGGCGCGTGCCCGAACTGCGGCTCGTTACGCTTGCGCTCTGGCCGCGTTGCGACCTTGCCGCTGGGCGTTCGCGGGCACTCGAAAAGCCGATCAGGTCGACGTCGATACGACCGCTCACGCAGAGCATGGCCGCGCGTTCGAGACGTTTTTCAAGTTCGCGCACGTTCCCCGGCCAGTCGTGATTGGCCAGCCGGCGCTGCGCGATGTCGCTGAGGCCGAGCTTGCACACGCGGCGCATGACCGCCGAACGACCGACCATGTTGTCGAAGCCGAACTGATGGCAGACGGCGCGGCGCAGCAGGTCGCACTCCTCGAGCAGGCCGTCTTCCGGCTCGGCCGGCTGCACCGCGAGAAGCCTTCGGACTGCGTCCAGTCGTCGTTCCGGACATCGCCGATTCGCTCGACGGTCATCTGGTCGAAGCCGAGTGCTCACCGCTGACCATCGGCGGCACGCCGCGCGCGGAAATCGCGACCATGGGCGAAGCGATCGCCACCTTGGTCATCGGCGCGTCGCTGAATACCGCGGCTGACCTTCTGAAAGCGGCAACCGGGGTGCCCGATCATCGTTTCCCGGGGCTGCTGGGCCTCGACGCCTGCGACGACTTTACGCAGGCGCTGGCGGCGGTTTCCGAGCGGCCGCTGCCGGCAGGAGTCGCGCCAGCGCGCCCGGTTGCAGGACGCGATGGTCGATTGCCGGTTCTCGCTTGGTTTCGCGCGCAGCTGCTGACCGGCAATTCGCACGCACTTGGGAGCGCAAGGTGGCTCGCCCTGCCGTTGCTGCGCGCGGGCTTCCCGCAGTACGACCTGGCGGGCGGATATGCCCGCACCTGGCTGGGCTACCGTGGCACACGGCAGACCCTTTTCGATCTCGCCACCCTGATCCGGAGCCAACATCATGAACTCCAGGCTGCTCGCCGTCGACCGGACGCCACGCGACGTGCCTCGCTTCGGCTTTCCCGGCCTGTCGAAGATGAAGGACGCAGCCGGCAAGATCCTCTCCGCCGTCCTCGAACGCATCGGCCGGTACCCGGCCGTCGCCGGCCTGTAGATGGCCCCGGCGGAGTTCGAACGACCCGATCCCCCTCGGGTCGACCTGGGCCGCGTTCATCGAAGAAGTCACGGCCGGCGTGCGCGCAACCCTGCTGCGTCGTCGATTGGGCAGAACGTACTGGCCACCTGGTGGTCCCGGCCAATGTCTTGACCCACGGAATGATCGACGCGGTATAGTTGCGCCGTGACCCATCTTCCAGCATGGCGACCGCATGGGAGTGCCGCTGGCCGTTGAGTCGTAGGCTGTTCCTGCCTTGGTGTCGATTGCGTCGGTGGTCGTTGAGGTGGGCTCGGTTGCCGCTGGCAACGGCATTCACGCGGCTCCCTGGGCGCGGGCAAGCGTCACCCGTTGTGCGTTCGCGGACCCGGCCAACTGCGTGCAGGCATTGGCTCCGTCGATGCTGGAGCCGATCGAAAACGCCGCCACCTTCCTCAAGCCGCGCCCCACGAAAGTTAACCGGCACCGCGCCGCACCGCGAACCTGCGGCGCAATCGTCCCAATCGATCAAGCCCGGAAGCCGTTCACCGGCCCAGACCACAAGGAAAGCAAACCATGTCCGAGCGTACCGTCCGCCTCCATCGCGTGCTCCGCACCAGGCCGGAGAAGGTCTATCGTGCCTTTCTCGAGGCCAGCGCCATCGCCAAGTGGCTTCCCCCGCACGGCTTCACGTGCGACGTTGATCACCTGGATGCCCGCGTCGGCGGCACCTTCCGGATGTCGTTCCATAACTTCTCGACCGGCAATGGACACTCGTTCGGCGGGGAGTACGTCGAATTGCTCCCGGGCGAGTTGATCCGGTACACCGACAGGTTCGATGATCCGAACCTGCCGGGTGTGATGGCGGTGACCGTCTCGCTGAGGCCGGTACTCTGTGGCACCGAGTTGACCATCACCCAAAGCGGCCTCCCCGACGCCGTTCCCCTGGAGATGTGCTACCTCGGTTGGCAGGAATCACTCACGCAGTTGGCGGCCCTGGTCGAGCCCGACATTCCGGGCTAGCCGTCATCACCGGGCGTTCGCGGCGCGCGCCGACCCCGGCGCCGGCCGGCGAGCAGTGCACGCAGCGTGGCCACGGCCCGGGCGACGAGATAGGCGACCGTCGCCGTGCGCATCTGCCGCGCTTCGAGCGCCAGTTGTGGCAGCGAGATTCGCGCCGGGTGCGCCGGCTCGTGCCAGTGTGGCGGACGCGGCAGTGTCGCCAGCAGGCGGTCGATGACCGCCGGCAAGCCGCGGCCGGCGACCGCCGGATGCCTGTCCCGCGCCGTTGCGGCGTCGCTGTCGACGATCACCGCCGCCGAGGTCGGGCCGATGGCTTGCGCGCAGGCGTCGCCTGGGCGGTTGAAGGTGAATCGCTGGCCGCCGTTGAGCAGGATGTCCGCGCGGTCGTGGTGCTGTGTCAGCCATAGCTGTCCGCTGGCGCAAAGGATCGTCCGTCCCATGGCATCAGGAATCTTCAGTAGCGCCCCGGGTTCGATGATCGTCGCCGTCCGAAACAGATCGTTGTCCATGCAAGCCTCCTTGACCCATGAAAACGGGGAATGTATAAGGACTCTGGTGCGGCTGCCCGTTCTCTCCCCGTGCGAAACATTCTTGGCGCGGCGGAGCATTTACACAAACGGTATCTGGGAACGCTATGGATGCGTAAATGGAATGACTGCCAGACGTTTTGAGCTGCCGCCGCTGGACCTCCTGCCGGCTTTCGAGGCGGCAGCGCGGACGCTTTCGTTCACCCGCGCGGCGGCCGAGCTGTTCCTGACGCAGTCGGCGGTGAGCCGCCAGATCAAGACCCTCGAAGAGCGCCTCGGCTGCGCGCTGTTCGAGCGCAGGACGCGCGCGCTGCGGCTGACCGACGCCGGACAGGATCTCTACCGGGTGACCGCCGAGGTGCTCGACCGCTTGCGGCGCACGGTCGCCAGGCTGCACCGCGAGCCGCCGCCGGGGATGCTCACCGTCACCACCACCCCGGGCCTGGCGTCGCTGTGGCTGATTCCCCGCCTGCAGCGGCTGCGCGCGCTGCATCCGCAAATCGAGCTCAGGATCGCGGCGACGAACGACGTCCTCGACCTCGAGCGCGCCCGGATCGACGTCGCGATCCGCTACGGGATACCGCAGTCGCAACCGCCCGGAGCGGTCAGCCTGTTCGGCGAGGAGGCTTTTCCGGTCTGCAGTCCGGCGCTGATCGCCGCGCCGTCGCAGCGGCTGGAAACCCCGTCCGACCTGTCGCGGCACGTCCTGCTGCACCTCGACTACCCCTCGGCGCGCGGCTCCTGGCTCGACTGGGAGACCTGGCTGACCGCCCTCGGAGTGGCCGACCTGCAGCCGGCCGGCGCGCTGCATTTCACGCACTACGACCAGATGATCCACGCGGCGATGGCGGGGCAGGGGATTGCCCTCGGCCGCACGCCGATGATCGGGCAACTGATTCGCGACCGGAAGCTGGTACCGCCGCTGGCCAGGACGGCGGTGCTGCCACGCGCCTACTTCGTCGTCGCCTCGGCGCTGGCCGCCGGCAAGCCGCAGGTGCAGGCGTTTACCGCCTGGCTACAGGCCGAGGTGGCGCTCGACGCCGGTCTCGACGCCGCGCCCTGAGCGGCGGGGGGTGATCCCCGGCCGCCGCCCGGCCTGCCGAGCCCAGCCAGAGGTGTTCAGCGCCAACAGGATCCCGGCTCGAAGACACCCCGGCTGGCGAGCCGGGCATCGCGGCCCGCTGCCGGCATCACAGCGCGCCGGCTATCGCCAGGCCGACGTCGCGGGTGCTCGCGGTGCCGCCCATGTCCGGCGTCCGCGGGCCTTCCACGAGCACCGTCTCGATGGCGCGCAGAATGCCGTCGTGCGCGGCGCCGTGACGGGCGTCTCCCCGGCCGAGGAAGTCGAGCATCATCGCCCCGGACCAGATCATGCCGATCGGGTTGGCGATGCCGCGGCCGCAGATGTCCGGCGCCGATCCATGCACGGGTTCGAAGAGCGAGGGAAAGTCGCGTTCCGGGTTGAGGTTGGCCGACGGCGCGATGCCGATGGTGCCGGCGCAGGCGGGTCCGAGGTCGGAGAGGATGTCGCCGAAGAGGTTGGAGGCGACCACCACGTCGAAGCGCTCGGGGCTCAGCACGAAACGGGCGCAGAGGATGTCGATGTGGTACTTGTCGCAGCGCACTTCCGGGTAGCGCGCAGCCATCGCTTCGACCCGCTCGTCCCAGTAGGGCATGCTGATCGCCATGCCGTTGGACTTGGTGGCCGAGGTCAGGTGTTTCGCGGGGCGGCGCTGCGCGAGCTCGAAAGCGTACTTCAGGATGCGGTCCACGCCCTTGCGGGTGAAGATCGATTCCTGCAGCACGGTTTCCCGGTCGGTGCCTTCGAAGATCCGCCCGCCGACCGCCGAATACTCGCCTTCGGTGTTCTCGCGGACGACGTAGAAGTCGATGTCGCCAACCCGGCGGTTGGCCAGCGGGCAGGGCACGCCAGGCATCAGGCGCACCGGGCGGAGGTTCACGTACTGGTCGAAGCCACGCCTGAACTTGAGCAGCGACCCCCACAGCGAGATGTGGTCGGGCACCGTGGCCGGCCAGCCGGCGGCGCCAAAGTAGATCGCGTCGAAGCCCCCGAGCTGCTCGAACCAGTCCGCCGGCATCATCTCGCCGTGCTCCAGGTAATAATCGCAGTTGGCCCAGTCGATGGTCGTGAACCGCAGGTCGAGGGCGAACCTGCCGGCGGCGGCTTCGAGCACGCGCAAGCCTTCCGGCATCACTTCCCGGCCGATGCCGTCGCCGGCGATGACGGCGATGTTGTGGGTGGTCATGGCGCGCCCTCCGTGGTCTGGTCTGCCAGGCATGATACCGGACCAATGTCTTGGCAGCGCGATGGCCTCGCCTCGCCTGCGCCGTGACCGCCATGAACGCCGGTCCGCAAGCCGCCGGCCGGTAGCGGCGCGTGCCGCCGGGCCGGTACTGTATCATCGGCGCATCCCGAACTCCCGAGAACGCCGTGCCCAAGCGCGCCCTCCTTGTCATGGCCATCGTGTCGTGCTGTTCGAGCCTGTTTGCCGATCAGCAGGACTACCCGTTCGCCATCGCCGTCGAGAGGGAAAGCGCTGGCCACCGTATCGTCGCCCGCAACGGCGGCCCGGCGCCGGTGTCGGTGAGCGTGGCGATCGCCGGCTCGCGCAACATTTCCGCGGATCGCCCGTTGCCGCTGGTCGCCGTGCTTCCCGCGGGTGGCGGCAGCGTCGAGCTGGCACGGATTCGGCCAGCGACGCCGGGCGCACCTTACAACTTCAGCACCCGGAGTTCGTGGGTGCTCGGCGACCTCAACGCCCGCCAGAGCGCCGATGCCCTCTACCGCCTGCCCTATCGCGACGGACAGGCTTTTCACATCGGCCAGGCTCCTGGCGGCCCGGTCAGCACGCACACCAGCGCCGAGAGCCAGTACGCGGTCGATATCGGGATGCCCGAAGGCACGCCGGTGGTCGCCGCGCGCGACGGTGTGGTGATCTTCACCGAGGCCCGGCAGGTCTATGGCGGCCGCAGCCCGGACCTGATCGGCAAGGCCAACGAGGTGCGGATCCAGCACGTCGACGGGACGATCGCCGTCTACGCGCACCTGGCACACCGTGGTGTCTTCGTTCGTCCGGGTCAGATCGTCACCGCCGGGACGCCGATTGGCCTGGCGGGCACGACCGGCTACTCGTCCGGGCCGCACCTGCATTTCGTCGTGCAGACCGTGGCCCGGACGGGCAATGGCCTGGCCATGGTTTCGCTGCCCTTCCGCTTCTACGTCGGCAAGCCCCCGGCGATCTTCTCGCCCCGCTACGGGATGTACGCCGTCGCGCAGTACTCGGCACCCGCGCCGCCGCCGGTGGCGGTCGCACCGCGCCAGCCCGGCCGCCAGAGCGTGAGCGGGCAAGCGCCGCCGGGCGCCGCCGGCTTCCGCTAGCCGCGTCCCGGCGGCGTGTGCCCGCAGACGACGGGCGTCAGCATCGGCCGCCGGGTGCCGCCGGCCACCATTGTCGAAAGGAACGCCGCATGCCTACCTGGTTCGTCTCCCGTCACCCCGGCGCCATCGCCTGGGCCGAGCGGCAGGGCATCGCGGTCGATCGCCAGGTCAGCCACCTCGATCCGCAGCAGGTGGCCGCCGGCGACACGGTGATTGGTACCCTGCCGATCAACCTCGCCGCCGAAGTGTGCGCCCGCGGTGCCGGCTACTACCACCTCGCGCTGCGCCTGACGCCGGAGCTGCGCGGCGCCGAACTCAGCGCCGACCAACTGGATCAACTCGGCGCCCGGCTCGAGCCCTACCTGGTCCAGCGTGGCGAACGCTCCGGATAGGTCGCCGCCCGCCCGCCAGGCCCAGCTGGCGGTGTCGTCAAAGCGCCCGCCAGGAGGAACACGCCCGGCGCACGATCCACGCCCCAGCCCTGGCCGTCGACCGACCGCTGCCGCAACCCGAGCCATGCGCCGCTCACGAGATCGCCGCCGGCAATCCGGTCCACACGATCCCCTCGGGCAGGCTGGCGCGCCCGACGCGGCCCTGGAAGCCACGCGCCGGCAGCGTATAGCAACGCACATCGTCCTCGGCCGCCTTGATCAGCGCGGCGATCTCGGCCAGGCAGCGATCCTTGGCGCCATCGCTGCCGACCAGCAGGAAAATGCTGTATTCGAGAGGCGAGGCGTGCCTGCACATCTCCCGATGGACCCGCTGCAGACGGCGCGGGTCGCTGATGTCGTAGCCGATGACGAAGGCCGGCACGCTAGTCGCCGAAGTCATCGTCGTCCGACTCGGCCACGGCACTTCCGCCATCGGCCGCGTCGTCGTCTGCGGCCGGGTCCGTAGCCGCCGGCTCGCTGCACGGCGCGTCGACGCCGCCGGCCTGGCCGATCGCGGCCGCGACATCGCTCACGTTCTCGGCCAGCAGCTTGCGCAGCCGCGCCGCCATCGGCTCCCACTCGGCGTAGAAGCGCGCCCGCCCGGCCTTGCATGTCGCGCTGAATCCGCAGATCGAGCTGGAAAATGTAGGCACGGTCTTTGCCCGAATCGAGCAGGTTCCCGCTCCCATTTGCTAGGCGAAACGGGCTTACGGCGCGATAATTGCCCGACATACCGACAAGAAGAAACAGAAACGAAGCCGATGCTGAAGCTCGAAGCGATCACCAAGAACGCCTTCATTGCCGGCATCGAGCCCGGTCAGGTGGTGCGTATTTTCAGTACTGACCTGATCGGCGACAACGCGCTGTCTATCGTCTACAAGACCAATGACGGTCGCCTCGGTGAGTGCGTGCTGTTTCGCACCGAAGAGGCCAAGCTCTCTTTGGCCGAAGTCGGTCGCCCGTGGTCCTTCGATGCGCCCGGCGCCGACTTCAAGCTGGCGGCGGAAGCCTGGCGGATCAACCTGGCGCATCTCTTCGATCCGATGATGGCAGTGCATACGTCCAACGTCGAGCCATTGCCGCACCAGATCACCGCTGTCTATGAGTCGATGCTGCCGCGCCAGCCGCTGCGTTATGTGCTGGCCGACGATCCCGGTGCGGGCAAGACGATTATGGCCGGCCTGTTCATCCGCGAACTGCTGATGCGTGCGGATGCCAAGCGCGTGTTGATCGTCTGCCCCGGCAGCCTGGTCGAACAGTGGCAGGATGAACTCTTCGAGAAATTCGGCTTGTCGTTCGCCATCTTTTCGCGCGACCTGCAACAGCAGACCCGCAGCGGCAACCCCTTTGACGACCGCGAGTTGCTGATCGCGCGCCTCGACCAGTTGGCGCGTAACGACAACCTGCAGGAAAAGCTCGGCTTCACCCGTTGGGACCTGATCGTCGTCGATGAGGCTCACAAGCTGTCGGCGAGCTGGTATGGCAACGAAGTCAAGGAAACCAAACGCTTCAAGCTGGGCAAGCTGCTGGGCAGCGTCTGTCGCCACTTCCTCCTGATGACGGCGACGCCTCACAACGGCAAGGAGGCCGATTTCCAGCTTTTCATGTCGCTGCTCGATTCCGACCGTTTCTACGGCAAGTTCCGCAATGGCGTCCACAAGGTCGATATCAGCGACATGATGCGGCGCATGGTCAAGGAAGAACTCCTGAAATTCGACGGCACGCCCCTGTTTCCGGAGCGTCGCGCCTATACCGCTAATTACAAACTGTCCGCTGCCGAAGCCGCCCTCTATCACGCGGTCACGACCTACGTAATAGAGGAGATGAACCGCGCCGATGCCCTCGAAGACGGCAAGCGTAAAGGTACGGTGGGCTTCGCTCTGACTTCACTGCAACGGCGACTGGCGTCCAGCCCGGAAGCGATCTACCAGTCTCTCAAACGACGTGCCAACAAGCTCAAACGCCGGGTCGAGGATGAAAGGTTGCGTCAGAGGGGCGAACGTCTACAGGCCAACTGGCCGGAAACGGTGTCGGTGCCAGACGATATCAACGATTTCGACGACCTCACCGGCGAAGAGGCTGAGAACCTCGAAGAGGAACTCGTCGATCAGGCCACCGCCGCCCAGACTATCCAGGAACTAGAAGCGGAAATCTCTACCCTCGAACACCTCGAAGAGAAGGCGCGGCAACTGGTGCATTCCGGCCAGGACCGCAAATGGGAAGAGCTTTCCCGCCTATTGCAGAACACGCCAGAAATGCACGGTCCCGATGGCCGGCAACGCAAACTGATTCTGTTTACCGAGCACCGCGACACACTCAATTATCTGGCCACCAAGATTCGCGGCTTGTTGGGCAATGCACGGTTGGAAAATTCGCCCGTGGTGATCATCCACGGTGGAGTGATGCGGGAAGACCGTCGCAAGGTGCAGGAACTGTTCCGCAACGACCCAGATATCCGCATCCTGCTGGCCACAGATGCTGCCGGCGAAGGCGTCAATCTGCAATCTGCCAACCTGATGGTCAATTACGATCTGCCGTGGAATCCCAATCGCCTCGAACAGCGGTTCGGGCGCATTCACCGCATTGGCCAGACCGAGGTCTGCCATCTGTGGAACATGGTCGCTGCTGAAACCCGCGAGGGCGATGTCTTCCAGCGTCTCCTGGAGAAGATCGAAGTCGAACGCCTGGCGCTGGGTGGCCGAGTCTTCGACATCCTGGGCGAGGTTTTCGAGGAAAAGAGTCTGCGCGACCTGCTGATCGAAGCCATCCGCTACGGCGATGATCCCGTGGTGCGCGCCAAGCTGATGACCAGGATCGAAGGTGCGCTCGCCAACGACCACATCAAAGACATTCTCAGCCGCAATGCGCTGGCCGAAGAGGTCATGGACGAAAGTCGCCTATTCGCCGTCAAGGAAGAAATGGAGAAGGCCGAGGCGCGCAAGTTGCAGCCTTACTTCATCCGCTCCTTCTTCAAGCAGGCATTCGAGCACCTGGGCGGCGAGTTGAAGGCCCGCGAGTCCGGCCGCTATGAAATCACCTTCGTTCCGGGCATCATTCGCGAGCGCGACCGCCAAATCAGCGGACGCGATGCCCGCCATACCGACCCTGTGCTGCGCAAGTATGAACGGGTGTGCTTCGAGAAACAGTATGTGCGCCTCACCGACCGTGTGGGGGCGGCGATGGCGAGCCTGATCCATCCCGCCCATCCGCTGATGCACGCCATAGTCGATCTGATGCTGGAGCAGCACCACAACAAACTCAAACAGGGGGCGGTGCTGGTCGATCCCAACGACAGCGGCCTGATTCCCCGACTGCTGTTCATGATCGACCATTCGCTGAAGGAATCCGGCGAAGCTGGGCGTGTCATCTCCCGACGCTTGCAGTTCGTCGACATCGACCGTAACGGCCACACCACCAACGCCGGTTGGGCACCGCACCTTGACCTGCAGGCAATCGACACGGCTGACCAAAAGCTGATCGAAGACGTATTGTCGGACGCGTGGATCACTCGCGATCTGGAAGCGGTTGCACTGACCCACGCTTCAGCGTATCTCGTTCCCGAACACTTCGAGGAAGTGAAAGGGCGACGCGAGCGACAGATCGACAGGAACCTCAACGCGATCCACGAGCGGCTGATCAAGGAAATCAATTACTGGTCCGACCGCCACGAGAAACTGAAGGCAGACATCGCAGCCGGCAAGAGCGTGCGCCTGACGCTGGAAAATGTTCGCCGCATGATCGATGACCTGACAGCGCGCCTGGAATCCCGCAGCAAGGAACTACGCGCCATGCGGCAAGTCGTTTCCGCCACACCCGTGGTGCTGGGTGGCGCGCTGGTCATTCCTGCCGGCCTGTTGGCACAGCGCAAGGGCGAGCAGGAGGGCGAGACATGGACTGCCGATGCCGATGCGCGCGCCAGAGTCGAACGTATCGCCATGGAAGCCGTGACGGTTGCCGAGCATCGACTGGGCAATGCGACCTTCGACGTTTCCGCCGAAAAGTGCGGCTGGGACATCACCTCTGTTCCGCCGGCAACGGATGGCCGGCTGTCGCCCGTGCGGCATATCGAGGTCAAGGGCCGCGCCAAAGGGCAATCGACGGTCACCATCACCCGCAATGAAATTCTCTACGGGCTGAACCAGGCCGACAAGTTCATTCTGGCCATCGTGCTGGTCGAAGGCGATCAGCATGAGGGGCCGTTCTATGTGCGCAATCTTTTCACTCAGGAACCGGATTGGGCTGTTGCGAGTATCAACGCAAGTCTGATTGAATTACTGAAAAGATCGGAGCAGCCATGCTGACTGAAGAGCGTTTATTGGAAGTGGTTTCTGATCTGGAAGCCGATTACATCGAGCGAACGGAATCCATATCGAATACAGACAAGTTCGGCCAGGCAATCTGCGCGTTTGCAAATGACTTTCCAAATCACTGTCACCCCGGTTATCTGCTGATCGGCGTAAAGGACAATGGGCATTTGTCGGGGCTTGAAGTCACGGATCAACTCTTGAAGAATCTTGGAGGTATTCGGTCTGATGGAAATGTGCTTCCGCAGCCAGCGATAAATGTTGCCAAGTACTGCCTCAATGGTGGAGAGGTGGCCGTTGTAGAGGTTTTTCCATCTGATCTGCCGCCCGTAAGATATAAAGGCCGTGTCTATATTAGAGTGGGTCCGCGCAAAGCAATTGCTAACGAACAGGAAGAGCGTGTTCTATCTGAAAGACGAGTTGCTCTTGCGCGTTCCTTTGATGCGCGTCCCTGCGCCGAGGCCTTCATGGACGAATTGGCACTTGGCCAGTTTGATGCGTATCGCCGGGAAGCCATTGATCCAGAGACCATCGCCGCCAACCAGCGGTCTATCGAACTTCAACTGGCCTCGCTAAGGTTATATGATCCCCAGCGTGCCTGCCTGACGCATGCAGGAATCTTGTTGTTTGGAAAGAACCCGCGCTTCTTTCTGCCGGGAGCTTATGTTCAGTTTCTGCGCTTGCCCGGCGAAGACCTGACTGATGTTCCGTTCGATCAGGCAGAAATTTCTGGCGACCTGACCAGCGTATTGCGGGAGATGGAAGGGCGGCTGCGACTGTTGATCCAGACCACCATGCGACAGACCAGCACGCTGGAAGAGAAGTTGCTGCCCGATTATCCGGAGTGGGCGGTACGCGAATTGTTGATGAATGCGGTCATGCATCGCAATTACGACAGCAATTCGCCGATTCGCTTTTATGCATTCAGCAACCATATCGAGATTCAAAGCCCGGGGGGTCTGTTTGGTGAAGCGACGCCCGAAAACTTCCCTTCGCGCAATAGCTATCGGAACCCGGTGATTGCTGAGGCGATGAAATCACTTGGGTTTGTGAATCGCTTTGGCTATGGTGTTCAACGAGCGCAGTCGCTCCTTGCACAAAACGGTAACCCGCCTGCTGAATTCGAGTTCGATCAGCATAGCGTATTGGTCAAGGTTTATCGGAGGGCAGGATGAAATCCATTGCCTTCTTCAACAACAAGGGCGGCGTCGGCAAGACATCTCTGGTCTATCACCTGGCGTGGATGTTCTCTGACCATGGGATCAAGGTGCTGGCAGTTGATCTCGATCCACAGGCAAACCTGACTGCCATGTTTCTCGAAGAGGACCGGCTGGAGACCCTGTGGTCGGACGGCGAACATCCAGACACAGTCCTTGGCAGCATTCGTCCTATCCTGCGTGGGACCGGTGACATAGCCCAGCCGCATGTCGAAAGGATCACTGAGCACCTTGGTCTGGTTCCGGGTGACCTGGGGCTGTCGCGGTTTGAAGACAAGCTGTCGGATGCCTGGCCGCGCTGCCAACTAAGCGACGAATCTGCGTTCCGTACGATGACCGCCTTCCATCGGCTGATTCAACGGGGAGCCGAGTGGGGAACCGAAGGGGGCGCCGACCTGGTGCTGATTGATGTCGGCCCGAACCTGGGTGCGATAAATCGCTCGGCACTCATCGCATCAGACCAGGTCTGTTTGCCCCTCGCGCCGGACTTGTTTTCTTTGCAAGGCTTGAAGAACCTGGGGCCTACTCTGTCCGATTGGCGGACGGTCTGGACGGACCTTCTGAAAAAGGCGCCTCCCGACTTGCCCATGCCAAAGGGCATGATGCAACCGATGGGTTATATCGTAATGCAGCATGGCATCCTCGATAGTCGTCCAGTCAAGGCATACAAGCGCTGGATGGATCGTATCCCCAACGTCTATCGAGAAGTTGTGCTCAATGAAAATGGCCAGTCCAACACGACCGTCGGCAGTGATCCGTATTGCCTTTCCTTGCTGAAGCACTACCGAAGCTTGATGCCGATGGCAATGGAAGCCAGGAAACCGATTTTCTTCCTGAAATCGGCCGATGGTGCGATCGGCGCGCACATCGAGGCCGTAAGAAGTTGCTACCGAGACTTCGGAAAACTGGCGACAAGAATTGCCGCCAATGCCGGCTTGGCGTTCAACTGATTGAAAAAACTCATGCTCTTCAAGACTCCCAGGAAACTCATCGAAGTCGCGCTGCCGCTGGATGACATCAATGTAGCGTGCGCTTACGAAAAAATGCCAGGCATCGGCGCACATCCACGCGGCATCCACCTTTGGTGGGCTCGTCGCCCGCTTGCCGCTGCCAGAGCCATCTTGTTTGCCCAAATGGTAAACGATCCAGGATATGAGCGCAGTATTGGTCGCGGCATTAACAAGGAAAAGGCTGAAGTGGAGCGTGAGCGTCTTTTCAAGCTAATTCGCCAATTGGTGAAATGGGAAAACACCAACAACCAGGCTTTGCTTACGGAAGCGCGGGAAGAAATTTGGAAAAGTTGGCGAGAGACCTGCGAATTGAACCGAAGTCACCCGCAATCTGCTGAACTATTCAACCCAGAAAAACTGCCGGCCTTTCATGATCCGTTTTCTGGTGGAGGTGCATTGCCGTTGGAAGCTCAGCGGCTGGGATTGGAAACTTACGCGTCAGACTTGAATCCGGTGGCGGTATTAATCAACAAGGCTATGCTAGAGATTCCTCCTAAGTTTTCAGGCAAACCGCCAGTCGGCCCAGTCGCCAAAGGAGCGAGCATGGGCCGCACGACTACCGATGTCGGAAATCAAGGCTTAGCAGAAGACATTCGACGCTATGCAAATTGGCTCGTCGAAGAAGCGATCAAGCGCATTGGTCACTTATATCCAGAAGTGGATTTGCCTGCGAAGCATGGGGGAGGGAAAGCTCCAGTCATCGCGTGGTTGTGGGCGAGAACAGTCAAGAGCCCAAATCCTGCGTATTCGCACGTTCATGTTCCCTTAGTCTCGAATTTCATTGTTTCCAACAAGGTTGGCAAGGAAGCATATGTCCATCCGATCATCGAAGGGGGCACATACAGACTTGAAATGCGCGAAGGCAAACCACCCAAGACGGCCGAAAATGGGACGAAGGCAGGCGCAAGGGGGGCGAGTTTTTTCTGCATTGTGTCGGGGTCGCCAATCACTGCTGACTACATTCGCGACGAAGGCAAGGCGGGAAGAATTGGGACGCGTTTGCTGGGCATTGTTGCCGAGGGAAGCCGGCGCAGGGTATATATCCAATGCTCTCAACGTATCAGAACAAAGTCATACCCCGTTCTTGTAAGCATGTGATAAATGTGGCTTTTGCGTGAATTTTCTGGGGGATGACCGGTTTGGTTTAATCTGGACGAGG
>NZ_JAPUVQ010000116.1:0-29838 GCF_029255145.1 Accumulibacter sp. | reverse complement strand
TCTACGACAGCACCTCCGGTGCGCTGTACTACGATGCTGCCGGCACCGGCGGCGCCGCCGCGGTGCAGTTCGCCACGCTGAGCAGCGGCCTGGCGCTGAGCAACGCGGACTTCCTGGTGACTTGAGCCTGCGCGACGCAGCTGGTTACCGGGCGGTATCATCGCCCGGGTGGTCGTCGGCCGCCGCGTCTGTCGAGGGCGAGACAGACGCCGCTGACCGGCTCTCCGCCGGCGGTAGTGACGAAGACGCCCCCGAGCTGGCGGACGGCTGAAGACGGTCCGGCACCGGAAGCGGTCGGGACCGCGCGGTCGAGAACGATCTCCTGGACTCGGGTCGATTCCCGCATCAAGCCGGAACCACCGTCCGGCAGCGCGAGATCACGCCAGCTCGGCCTGCGCCCGCGCATACCACGCCTTGAGGTGCGCGCACTCCTCTGGCACGGACTCCTTCACCCAAGCCATGAAATCCACTGCGGCGAGCAGGTCGATATCGGCGAAAGTGAAGTTGTCACCGGCCAGCCAAGCGCCGCGCGCCAGCTTGGCGTCGAGGTCAGGCAGGATGTAGTGCAGCTGCAAGCGCCCGCGCTCGACCATCTCGGCGAGCTGCGGGACATCGTATGGCCCGGCCAGCGCCCGGTTGCGGAAGGCCTCGGCGCTGTTGCGCAGCATGTCGGCGATGGGCATGATCATGGCGGCGAACAAGCGATGATCCCAGCTGACGACCAGGGCTCTTTCCAGGGCGGTGGTCCCGAGCAGGGGTCTGTCGGGGTAGATCTGCTCGAGGTAGGTGCAGATCCCGATCACCTCGCTGAGCACGGTGCCGTCGTCCAGTTTCAGAGCTGGTACCGTCATCTCCGGGTTGATTGCCCGATACTCGTCGGTCAGTTGCTCCGCCTTTCTCAGGTCCACCTGCGCGGTTTCGATCTCGATGCCCTTGTATTTCAGAAACATGCCCAGGCGGCGGGGGTTTGGAGCGCGGTCATAGGTGTACAGTTTCATGGGGCCTCACCGATGGATGGCCTGCGGGATCGTCGATCGGCCGCAAGCCTGGGGGAATGGAAGGCGCGGCACGAGCCAGAAATGGCTGACCGGCCCTTACTTGTGCTGGCGTCGTCAAACCAGCAGCAGAATCGGCACGCCGCCGCGCCCGAAGCGCGGCGGCGTCACCGCCCGAGGCTGGCACCCGACTACTACTACTTTTTCTTCATCGCCGGCAGGTCGGTGCACACGCCCTCGTACACTTCGGCCGCCATCCCCACCGACTCACCGAGCGTCGGATGCGGGTGGATGGTGTGACCGATATCGGCAGCATCGCAGCCCATTTCGACCGCCAGGCAGACTTCGCCGATCAGGTCGCCCGCGTGCGTCCCGACGATGCCGCCCCCGATCACCCGGTGCGACTCTTCGTCGAAGATCAGCTTGGTGAAACCCTCTTCGCGACCGTTGGCCAGCGCACGGCCAGAGGCTGCCCAGGGGAAGACGCTCTTGCCGAACTTGATTCCTTCGGCACGGCACTGGTCCTCGGTCTTGCCGGCCCAGGCGATTTCCGGATCGGTGTAGGCGACCGACGGAATCTGCAAGGCATCGAAACAGCGCTTGCTGCCGCTGGCGGCTTCGGCAGCGACGTGCGCTTCATGCACCGCCTTGTGTGCCAGCATCGGCTGCCCGACCAGATCACCGATGGCGAAGATGTGCTGCACGTTGGTCCGCAGTTGCGCGTCGACCGAAATGAAGCCGCGGTCGCTGACCGCGACCCCGGCCTTGTCGGCAGCGAGCTTGCCACCGTTCGGCGTGCGCCCGACAGCGACCAGCACGAGGTCGAAGCTCTCCTTCTCGTCGTTGCTGTAGGTGACCTCGATCCCATCGGGCCGGGCCGTGGCGGCGACGACGCCGGTGTTGAGCAGCACGCGGTCGAAACGATGGGCGTTCTTCTTCTCCCAGACCTTGACCAGATCACGGTCGGCGCCGGGCATCACGATCGGCCCGAGTTCGACGACGGTGATCCGCGAACCGAGCGCCGAGTACACGGTGGCCATTTCGAGGCCGATGATGCCGGCCCCGACGACCAGCATCCGCTTCGGAATCTGCCGCAACTCCAGAGCCCCGGTCGAGTCGACGACGCGTGGATCTTCGTTGGGCATGAAGGGCAGCGCGATCGCCTGTGAGCCGGCGGCGATGATCGCCTTCTGGAAACGGACAAGCTTGGTGCCGCCGCTGGCGAGCGTCACTTCGACGTGGTTGGGGTCCACGAACTGGCCGACGCCCTGCACGACTTCAACCTTGCGACCCTTGGCCATTCCCGCCAGACCGCCGGTCAGCTTGCCGACGACCTTGCCCTTGTGCGCCCGCAATTTGTCGAGGTCGACGCTGGGCGCGGCGAAACTCACGCCGCAGTCGGCCATGTGCTGCGCCTCCTCCATTACCCCGGCGATATGCAGCAGCGCCTTCGAGGGGATACAGCCAACGTTCAGACAAACGCCGCCGAGCGTCGCGTAACGCTCGACGAGGACCGTCTTCATTCCCAGGTCGGCGCTGCGAAAAGCTGCCGAGTAACCGCCGGGACCGGCACCGAGGACCAGCATCTCGCACTCGATGTCGGCGCTACTGCCGATCGCTGCGGCGGCCTGTGGTGCGCGCGCCGGCGCTGCGGCGGCGGCAACCGCCGGTACAGGTGCTGCTGCCTCCGACGCAGCGCCGGCGGTCTCGATCAGCACTACCACCGCGCCTTCGGAGACCTTGTCGCCCAGTTTGACCCGCACTTCCTTGACGACGCCGGCGACGCTGCTCGGAACATCCATCGTCGCCTTGTCGGATTCGAGGGTGACCAGGGCGTCGTCGACCTTGACCGTGTCGCCCACGGCGACGCACAGGTCGATCACCGGGACGTCGTGATAGTCGCCGATGTCGGGCACTTTCGCTTCAATGATCTGGCTCATGATTTTCTCCCGATCAGAGCAGCACGCGCCGCATGTCGGCGAGCAATTGCGCGACATGGACGTTGAAACGGGTCGCCAGCGCGCCATCGATGACCCGGTGGTCAGCGCTCAAGGACATCGGCAGGATCAGCCGCGGCTCGAACTGACTGCCGTTCCAGACCGGCTTCATCACCGACTTGCTGACGCCGAGGATCGCCACTTCAGGGGCATTGACGATCGGCGAGAAACAGGTGCCGCCGATCCCGCCAACGCTCGAAATGGTGAAGCAGGCACCGGACATGTCGGCCGGTCCGAGTTTGCCATCGCGGGCCTTGCGGGCCAGTTCGCCACTGTCGACGGCGATCTGGAGCACCGATTTCTGGTCGGCGTTCTTGACCACCGGGACGACCAGTCCGTTCGGCGTGTCGGCGGCGAAACCGATGTTGAAATACTGCTTGAACACCAGATTGTCGCCATCGAGCGAGCTGTTGAACTCGGGAAATTTCTTCAGCGCCACGGTGCACGCCTTGATCAGGAAGGCGAGCATGGTGATCTTGACGCCTGATTTCTCGTTCTCCTTGTTCATCGCCACGCGGAAGGCTTCGAGGTCGGTGATGTCGGCGTCTTCGTGGTAGGTGACTGCGGGGATCATCACCCAGTTGCGTGCCAGGTTCTGAGCGGAAATCTTCTTGATTCGCGCCAGTGGCTTGACTTCGACGGCGCCGAACTTGGCGAAGTCGACCTTCGGCCAGGGCAGCAGGTCGAGGCCGCCACCAAGCGAGGCGCCTGCGGCAGCCGCTGCCGGCGGCGCGCTCAGGACCCCTTTAACGTAGGCCGTGACGTCTTCCTTGACGATCCGGCTCTTCGGCCCACTCGGCGTCACGCGAGCGAGATCGACGCCCAGTTCGCGTGCCAGCAGGCGCACCGATGGACTGGCGTGCGTCCTTGAGCCGAGAGGCAGACCGGCGGCAACTGGCGCGGCAGCCGGCGCGGGGACTGGCGCAGGCGCTGCACTGGCCACCGCGGACGCCGCCGGGGCACTGGCGGCGGGTACGGCCGCGGGCGCCGCCGGGGCAGCCGCCAAAGTGCCGGCAGTACTGCTGTCAACCAGAACGACGACCACCCCGGCCGAGACCTTGTCCCCGAGCTTGACCCTGATCTCCCGGATCACCCCGGCCACCGACGATGGAACGTCCATCGTCGCCTTGTCGGATTCCAGGGTCACCAGCGCATCGTCGACCTTCACCGTGTCGCCGACCTTGACGCAGACGTCGATCACCGGCACATCGCTGTAGTCGCCGATGTCCGGCACCACGACCTCGACCGTCCCGCCGCCGCTCGCTGCAGCCGGTGCCGGAGGGGCAGCGGCTGGCGTCGCGGCGGCGGCGACCGGCGCCGCGGCGCTGACCGGAGGCGGTGTCGCGACCGCGCCGGCCGACGCTTCGACGACGACGACGACGGTCCCTTCCGAAATCCTGTCACCAAGCTGCACGCGCACTTCCTTGACCACGCCGGCCGCCGAAGACGGCACGTCCATCGTCGCCTTGTCGGATTCCAGGGTCACCAGCGCGTCATCGACCTTGACCACGTCGCCGACCTTGACGCAGATGTCGATCACCGGCACATCGGTGTAATCGCCGATGTCGGGGACTTTTACTTCGATCACTTGACTCATCAGAGGGCTCCCTTAAACCGTCATCGGGTTGGGTTTGTTCTGGTCGATGCCGTATCTGGCTATCGCCGTGGCGACCGTCTCCCGCTCGATCGTACCTTCATCGGCGAGTGCCTTCAGCGCGGCGACGGTGACCCAGCGACGATCGACTTCGAAGAAGTGGCGCAGCTTCTCGCGGGTGTCCGAACGGCCGAAGCCGTCGGTACCCAGCGTCACGTAGCGACGGTTGATGAAGGGACGAATCTGCTCGGCGAACAGCCGCACGTAATCGGTCGCGGCGACGACCGGACCGCGGGTGTCGGCCAGACAGGTCTCGACGTGCGACAGCCGCTGCTTTTCGGTCGGATTCAGCATGTTCCAGCGCTGCACGTCGTTGCCGTTGCGTGCCAGTTCGCCAAAGCCCGGGCAGCCCCACAGGTCGGCATCGACGCCCCAGTCGTTCTTGAGCAGTTCGGCGGCGGCGATGACTTCGCGGAAGATCGTTCCGGAACCGAGCAACTGGACGCGTGGCGCCGCCGGCTTGCTTTCCGACGACTGACCGCGGCGCAGCAGGTACATGCCCTTGAGGATGTCGGCCCCGGCTCCTTCCGGCATTTCCGGATGCTCGTAGTTCTCGTTCATCACGGTGATGTAGTAGAAGACATCCTCCTGCTCCTGGCACATCCGGCGCAGGCCCTCGCGCATCACCACCGCGACTTCGAACGAGAAGGTCGGGTCATAGCTGATGCAGTTCGGAATCAGACCGGAGAGGATCAGCGAATGACCGTCCTCGTGCTGCAGACCTTCGCCGTTCAGCGTCGTCCGGCCGGCGGTACCACCGATCAGGAAACCGCGCGCCCGCTGGTCGCCAGCCGCCCAGCAGAGGTCCATGACCCGCTGGAATCCGAACATCGAATAGCAGATGTAGAACGGGATCATCTGCACGCCATGCACCGAATACGAGGTAGCGGCGGCAATCCAGTCGCTCATCGCGCCGGCTTCGTTGATCCCTTCCTGCAATACCTGGCCGTCGATCGACTCCTTGTAGAACATCAGCTGGTCATGGTCTTCGGGGACGTACTTCTGCCCTTGCTGATTCCAGATCCCGATCTGCCGGAACAGACCTTCCATGCCGAACGTGCGTGATTCGTCGGGTACGATCGGGACCACGTGCCGGCCGATCTTCTTGTCCTTGAGCAGGATGTTCAGGAAGCGGACGATGGACATCGTGGTCGACACCTCGCGCCCCTCACCCGACGCCTTGAGCAGCGCGTCAAACACTGAAAGAGCGGGAATCTCCAGCGCCGGTGCGGTGCGCCGACGCTTCGGCAGGTAGCCACCGAGGTCCATCCGCCGCTGCCGCATGTAGGTCAGCTCGGGCGAGCCTTCCTCGAACTTCAGGTACGGCAGCTCCTTGAGCTGATTGTCGGCGACCGGCAGGTTGAAGCGGTCGCGGAAGCGCTTGATCGCTTCGTAGTCGAGCTTCTTCTGCTGGTGCGAGATATTCATCGCCTCGCCGGCCTGGCCCATGCCGAAGCCCTTGATGGTCTTGGCCAGGATCAGCGTCGGCTGTCCCTGGTGTTCGACGGCGCTCTTGTAGGCGCTGAAGATCTTGAAGATGTCGTGGCCGCCACGGTTCAGCCCCCAGACCTGTTCGTCGGTCCAGTCGGCGACCAGTTCCCTGAGCTCCGGGGTATTGAAGAAGTGCTCGCGAACGTAGGCGCCGTCCTTGGCCTTGAAGGTCTGGTACTCGCCGTCGACGGCGTCCATCATGCGCTGCTTGAGGATGCCCTTCTTGTCGCGCAGCAGGAGCGTGTCCCATTGCGTTCCCCATACCAGCTTGATGACGTTCCAGCCGGCGCCGCGGAAAGTGCCTTCGAGTTCCTGGATGATCTTGCCGTTGCCGCGTACCGGCCCGTCGAGACGCTGCAGGTTGCAGTTGATGACGAAGATCAGGTTGTCGAGATTCTCGCGCGCAGCCATGCCGATGGCGCCCAGCGACTCGACTTCGTCGGTCTCGCCGTCGCCCAGGAAAGCCCAGACCTTGCGGTCGCCGGCGTCGATGAAACCGCGGCTGTCGAGGTACTTCATGAAGCGTGCCTGGTAGATCGCCTGGATCGGGCCGAGACCCATCGAGACGGTCGGGAATTGCCAGAAATCGGGCATCAGCCAGGGATGCGGGTACGACGAAATTCCCTTGCCGTCAACTTCCTGGCGGAAGCAGTCCATCTGCTCGTCGGTCAGGCGGCCGAGCAGGTGCGCACGAGCGTAAACGCCCGGTACCGAGTGGCCCTGGAAGAAGATCAGGTCGCCACCGTGTTGTTCGGAAGGTGCGTGCCAGAACCACGAGAAGCCGACGTCGTAGAGCGCCGCTGCCGAGGCAAACGAAGCGATATGACCACCGACGTTGCTGTCCCGGTTGGCGCGCACGACCATCGCCATCGCGTTCCAGCGGATGTAGTTGTGAATCTTGATTTCCAGATCGGCGTTGCCCGGATACTTGGGCTGCTGGTCGACCGGAATGGTGTTGACGTACTCGGTAGTGGCGCTGTACGGAATATCGATCCCCGCTTGCCGCGCCTGCGAAATCAGGCCGTCGATCAGGTAGTGGGCACGCTCCGCGCCCTCCCGGTCGATCACGCCGCTCAGTGCGTCTTGCCATTCCTGGGTCTCTTGCGGGTCCGCATCGGTGATGCCGGCCGACAGCGCGTTTTCGGGCAGAGCTGCCATGAACTTGTCTCCTGGTCTGCAGAATCATGAAATGAAGGTGTGTGCTGCGCGCCAAACTGGACGGCAGCAGCGAGGGTAATACGTTGCGTGGCATGATGGTACCGCAGCGCAACAAAGATCGCTTCCCGCATTGTAAAACAGCTTTTTATATCGTGCAATTTGCCATCGCAACACGGCCGGTGGTGGCGCTGCCGGCACCCTCGATAGACCAGTGCTCGCGCAGGAAGTTGATCCGGGTCAACGTGAAAACAGGACCGAGCCGCCAACTTCAACGTTCTGTCATGGATTTTCCATCGTCCCGGGAGACCCGATGCGCGCAGAAGCAGCCCTGTCCGAACGCCCCGCGACAGGACCCAGCCGGCTGCTGATGTCTGGCAACGAGGCCGTGGCGCGCGCCGTGTGGGAAGCCGGCGACCGAGATGCTCGAATGCGTCGCCACGTATCCCGGGATCTACGCCGAACGGTCGGGCAACGAGAAGGTTTCGCTCGAGGTCGCTTTCGGTGCTTCGATGGCCGGCTCACGCAGCTTCTGCGCGATGAAGCACGTCGGCATGAACCTCGCCTCCGACGCCCTGATGACCATGACCCTGACCGGCGATCGCCCGGCTGCTCGGCGAGCCAGCGCCGGCGGCGGCCGCAGCGACGCCGCTGCAGGTCTTTCCGCGACCGCCGACGATGTGCGTCGCCTGCCCGCATCTGGGCGTAGATTTCACGCTCTCGCAACTGCGCAAACTGACCATCTCAGGAGATATCGGCGGCTACACGCTGGGCTTCGGACAGCCGTGGCACGTGCTCGACGCGTGCATCTCGATGGGTGCCTCGATGGGCATGGCCCTGCGTCTCGACAAGGGCCGCAGCGACACCGAGCAGAACCATGAGATCGTCGCCGTGATCGGCGATTCGACCTTCCTGCTCATGGGCATGCAGGGCCTGCTGGACATCGTCCACAACCGCGGCAACGTCACCGTCCTGCTGCTCGACAACCGCGCCGCCGGTACGCGGGCGTACTCCTTCGACGCGTCGACCATCGCCCAGCAACCCGGTGACATCCGCCTGGGCAACACGGTGATGCTCGGCGCCATTTCGGACCACCTGTCGTTCCCGGCCGAGGTCCTTGAACGCTGCGCCCTGAAACGCTTCGCGAGCAAAAAAGCCGAGCTCATCGAGCTCAAACGGCGGGCCTTCGCCGCTGGCCAGGCAGCCGCCGAAGACGCCGCGAAGGCGGAAGCAACAGCCGACGCACGCTGATTTGCGATAGAATCGCGCTCCTTCGCTGATCGTTGCGAAGAGGCGACGGCAGCGGCATTGCCTCGCTTTCGCTCCCATTTCCTACCGGCCAATCCAGGAACAGCCAAGATGACGGCAAGAATTCTCGACGGCAACGTGCTGGCGCAGAAACTGCGCGCCGATTTCAAGAATCGCGCCGAAGCACTCGCCGCCCGCGGCACCCGCCCCGGCCTGGCGGTCATTCTGGTCGGCGAAGACGCCGCGTCGCAGGTCTACGTACGCAACAAGGTGAATGCCTGTGCGCAGGCCGGTTTTCACTCCGAGAAAATCGTCTATCCGCCGGACGTCGAACCACGGCTGGTTCTCGACAGGATCGCCGAACTCAACGCCGATCCGAAGATCAATGGCATCCTCGTCCAGTTGCCGCTGCCCAGGCACTTCGACAGCGACGCCGTGCTCAAGGCAATCGCCCCGGAAAAGGACGTCGACGGCTTTCACGCCGAAAACGTCGGCGCGCTGATGCAGGGCAACCCACGCTTCATTCCGTGCACGCCCTACGGCGTGATGAAGTTCCTGGCCGACGCCGGGATCGATCCGAAGGGCCAGGAGGCAGTCGTCCTGGGGCGCTCGAACATCGTCGGCAAGCCAATGGCGATGCTGCTGATGCAGGCCAGCGCGACGGTCACCATCTGCCATTCGCAGACCCGCGACCTGCTGTTTCACACCCGACGTGCCGACATCCTGGTCGCCGCGCTCGGCCGCGCACGCTTCGTCACCGCCGAGATGGTCAAGCCCGGTGCGGTGGTGATCGACGTCGGGATCAACCGCCTGCCCGACGGCAGACTCTGCGGCGACGTCGATTTCGGGCCGGTCAGCGAAGTCGCCTCGGCAATCACGCCGGTCCCTGGCGGCGTCGGACCGATGACCATCACCATGCTGCTGGCCAACACGCTCGAAGCGGCCGAACGCGAGGTCCGCTGATGGCGCACCCCGAGCCGCTGGTAGGCGTTGTCATGGGCTCCGATTCCGACTGGCCGACGATGCAGGCCGCGGCGGTGATGCTCAAGGAGTTCGGCGTTCCCTTCGAGGCGCGCGTTGTCTCGGCGCATCGCACTCCGGACCTGCTCTTCGAGTACGCGGCGACCGCCGGCGAACGCGGGCTGAAGGCGATCATCGCCGGCGCTGGCGGCGCCGCGCATCTGCCCGGAATGCTGGCGGCCAAGACCACCCTGCCGGTACTCGGCGTACCCGTCCAGTCAAGAGCACTGTCGGGTCAGGATTCGCTGCTGTCGATCGTCCAGATGCCGAAAGGGATTCCGGTCGCCACCTTCGCCATTGGCGAGGCCGGCGCCGCCAACGCCGCCCTGTTTGCGGTCGCCATGCTGGCCACCGGCAACGCCGCGCTGGCGCAACGCCTCGTTCAATTCCGGCGGGCCCAGGCGGACAAGGTGATGGCCATGAAACTGCCGGAAGTGTGACCGCCAGCCTTGACTACCAGCCTCCCCGAAGCGCGGCGCCGGCCTGCGGCCCGCGCCTGCACCGCGCTGAACCGGCGGTGTCCGTGACCGGGCGGCGGCGCCGCGCCGGTCGCTGACGACGATGATTCTTCCGCCAGCGACTCTCGGCATGCTCGGCGGTGGCCAGCTTGGCCGCTACTTCGTCGGCGCCGCGCACGAACTGGGTTACCTGGTGTGGGTCCTCGACCCCGACCCGCATAGCCCCGCCGGACTGATCGCCGACCGCCATCTGCGGGCCACTTACGAGGACTACGCGGCGCTCGACGAACTGGCGCAGGGCTGTGCGGCGATCAGCACCGAGTTCGAGAACGTGCCAGCGGGAACGCTCGACTATCTGGCCAAGTTCGTGGTCGTGCGCCCGTCGGCCGCGGCGGTCAGCGTCTGCCAGAACCGCATCGCCGAAAAGAACTTCCTGCGCCAAAACGGCCTGCCAGTCGCCGATTTTGCCGCGGTGCACGGCGAGCAGGACCTGCGCGAAGCATCTGCCGGCCTTTTCCCGGGAATCCTGAAAGTCGCGCGTTTCGGCTACGACGGCAAGGGGCAAGCGGTGGTCGGCAGCGCCGAGCAGGCGGTCGCCGCTTTCCAGCAGTTCAAGGGCGAGACCTGCGTCCTCGAACGGCAACTCGAACTCCGCTGCGAACTGTCGGTGGTCCTGGCCCGTGACGAGAATGGCCTGGTCGTGAGCTTTCCAGGCGCCGAGAACAGCCACCGCAAGGGCATCCTCGACGTTTCGCTGGTGCCGCCGCGGGCCCCCGACGCGCTGCGCGCCAGGGCCGCCGAACTGGCCGGGCGGATCGCCGATCGCCTCGGCTACATCGGCACGCTGGCAGTCGAGTTCTTTGTCGTTGGCGGCGAACTGGTGGTCAACGAAATGGCCCCCCGCCCGCACAACAGCGGCCACTACACGCTCGACGCCTGCCTGACCAGCCAGTACGAGCAACAGGTCCGCGCCCTTTGCGGCCTGCCGCTCGGCGACCCGCGCGCGCACTCGGCGGCGGCGATGGTCAACCTGCTCGGCGACCTCTGGTACGAAAACGGCCCTGCCGGCCAGCGCTACCGCGAGCCGGACTGGGCGCAACTGTATCGCTTTCCCGGCCTCAAGCTGCACCTCTATGGCAAGCACCACGCCCGGCACGGCCGCAAGATGGGCCACTTCACGGTGCTCGACGCCGACCCGGAAAGAGCCCGCGAACTGGCCATGGCGGCGCGTGCCGCGATCGGCATCGTCGATGCGCCCTGAACCGGCGGCGATCGATCGGGCGGTAGCGCTGCTGCAGGCCGGCGAACTGGTCGCCTTCCCGACCGAGACGGTCTATGGTCTGGGCGCCGACGCGGCCAACCCGGCGGCAGTCGGCAGGATTTTCGCAGCCAAGGGGCGGCCCGCCGACCACCCGTTGATCGTCCACCTGGCCGGCGCCGGCTGCCTCGACCGCTGGGCGCGCGACATTCCGGGACGCGCCTGGGAACTCGCCGAAGCCTTCTGGCCGGGACCGCTGACGCTGATTCTCAAGCGCACGCCGGCGGTGCCCACCGCCGTCACCGGCGGTCAGGACAGCGTCGGCCTGCGGGTTCCGGCGCATCCGCTGGCGCTCGACCTGCTGCGCGCCTACGCCGAGGCCGGCGGTGGAGTCGCCGGCATGTGCGGCGTTGCCGCGCCGTCGGCCAACCGCTTCGGGCGGATCAGCCCGACCGAAGCCACGCACGTTCGCGAGGAGTTGGGCGACTCGGTGCCGCTGGTCCTGGACGGCGGCCGTTGCCCGGTCGGCATCGAGTCGACGATTCTCGACCTGACGCGCGACGCAGCGCTGCCGCCACGACTGCTGCGCCCCGGTCGCGTCACGCCGGAGCAGATCGCGGCGGTGATCGGTGTGCTGCCGGAGACGGTGACGCGTTCGTCGGCCGAAGCACCGCCGCGCGTTGCCGGTTCGCTGGCCGCGCACTACGCGCCGAGCACGCCGCTGCGGCTGGTCGCGCCGACCCGCCTTGGCGAGGTCATCGACATCCTGCGCGCTACCGCTCGCCGCTGCGCCGTGCTCCATTACGGCTCCTTGCCGGCAAGCGTCGGCACACCGCACGCGTCGCGCCGGCTGCCAGCCGATCCGCGCGGCTACGCGCGCGCACTCTACGCGGCGCTGCGCGAACTCGATCAAACGGCCGCCGAGCTGATCGTCGTCGAAGAGCTTCCGGCAACGCCGGCGTGGGCGGCGGTTGCCGACCGTCTGCAGCGCGCCGCCGCCGGAGCCGGCATGCAAGCTGCGCCGAGCGGTTTCCCGCGCTGGGCCGCGGTCGCCGCGACCGATCCGGCGACAACCCGCTAGCGACCGAAGCGGTAGGTCCAGAAGAAATCCATGGCGTTGTCGGAACCGGCGCGACCGACCAGATAGAAATTGCGGTTGAGGTGCACCGTCAGCTTGACGACGCTCTCGGCGGTGGTCAGCGATTGATCGTAGCTGATCAGGACGTTGGAAGACAGCTGCTTGCCGACACTGACAATCTGCCCGGTGGTGGTGTTGCTCGATCCGAAGGAGCTGGTACTGGCGATCCGGCTGGTCTCCTGGCGACCCGAGCCGCCGATGGTGCCACTGCTGACCCCCAACTCGTCGATTCCCAGACTGCGCTGCAGCTTGGTCAGCACACCGCCGTCCTGACCGCCGAGGATGGTCTGCGCGGCAGCCAGCAAGGCGGACGAATCGGCGCCCCCACCGGGCTGGTCCGAGGCGTGCCCAAGCACCAGCCACGACAGTTTCTCGGCGTCCGGCACCGGCGGATCGGAGACCAGCCGGACCACCGGCCGCCGGGCGGTACCCGTGACCTCGACACCGGCCTCGACCGGCAGGTTGGTACGCATCGCGCGGATGTTCAGGCCGGGATTGTCGAGCAGTCCCTGGAAGTTGAGGATGCCGCGTTCGATCGCCAGCTTCTGGCCGTAGGCATCGAAGCGGCCGCCAACGGTTCGAATCGAACCGGTCGCCCGCGGCAATCCACCTCCCTCGGAACGCAGCTTCACTTCTCCCGCCAGACGGCTCTCGACGCCGGCACCGCGAAAGCGGAAGTGGCGGCCCAGATCCGCGTCCAGGTTCAGCGACAGCAGCCGCGCCGGTGGCGGAACCTTGGCCTTGCCCGACCCCTGACGCTTGATCACCACATCGTCCGAGAGTTGCGGCGTGCCGCTCTTGGCCAGTTCCCAGTAACCCGCGTCGACCCTGAAACTGCCAAGGACATCGAGCGCTTTCTCGCCCAGCGTCAGCTTCGCGTCGCCGGAGACGAGCATCCACTGTTCCGGGCGCTGCGTCACGCCGAGTCGATCGGCGCGCAAGTTGAGAACGCCATCGGTATGTCCCAGATGCAGCTGGCCACTCGCCTCGACCCGTCCTGGGGTGGCGGTCAGGCTGGCGGCGTCGATGCCGGGATCGAGTACCAGCACGCGTGGCATCGGCTGGAAGTCACTCTCGAATGCGAGCTGCTTGAGAACCAGACGGGTGTCCCCCGCCGTGTCGCCGGTCAATTGCAGCAACAGCTTTCCTCGTTCCAGCCGCATCGCGTGATCCAGCGCGTGCACGACCAGTCCGTCGCCGCGCAGTTCGCCGCCAAGTCGGGGCTGCGCCGGGGTCCCGGCAAGCTGCACCTCGCCGGCCAGGCGGCCTCCGAGTTCCCAGCCGTCGCCAAGCAGTCGCGCCGCCCAGGCCAGGTCCGGAACGTTCAGCTTGAGCTGCCCGCGCCACGGCCCCTGCCGGTTGATCAGCGTGTCCGCCGAACTGGCGGCACTGAACTCACCGGCCACTTCACCGAGCTTCTTGCCGCGCAGCTTGAGCTGCGCATCCAGATGACCATCCCTGGCCAGCAGGCTCGCGCTGCCCTCCTCCAGGCCCAGCGCCAGCGAGCCGATCGACAGATCGCCGCTTTCGCGCCATAGCCGCAGCCGACCGCTGGGCAGCGCCACGGCCGCGCTCTTGCCCTTGCCGGCGACGCCGCTGCTGTTCCCGAGGTCCCACTCGGCGCTGAGGCGCAGCGTCTCGGCCTTCCCCCTGGTCGCTTCCAGGATGGACGCCGACCACTCCGGGAACTCGGCCAGGACCGCCAGCACCGGCAAGCCACGCAGACCGCCGGCGGTCTGCCAGCGCTGCTGCTCGTATGACGCCCGTTCGAGGCGGGCCGACCAGCCGCTGCCGACGAACTCCGCCGGACCGGCGCTGAAGCGCTCGGCAGCGGCCAGCAGAGGCACAGCACCAGCGAGACGAACGAAGGGCTTGCCCTTATCGACCACCGACGACAGCGTCAGCTCGCTCAGCTTGCCGGTCCACACCATGCCACTGGCCGGTGCGTTCAGGCCACCCTCGAACAGCACGCGCAGATCGCGCTGGCCGGGCAAGCCGATCTGGCCGCGCAGGCGGTGCGCGCCGCGTACGCCTTCGGCATCGAGCAGCAGCTTGTGCACCACGGTTCCGCCGTCAGGCAGGTCGAGCCCCGCCAGTTGCAGCTTTCCCGACAGCGCACCCTGCTGGCCGTCGCCGAGGCGGGCGTCGAGGTCCAGCCCACGGATTTCGCCGAAGCCCTTGGCCGCCAGCCGCGTCGAACGCAGATCGGCCGTCAATTCAGGCAGCTTGCTGCTGCCACCGAGAACCAGCGTGCCGTTGAGGTCGCCGCTGATCCCCAGCGGATCGAGTCTGGGCGCGGCGATCGACACCGTCAGCAGGTCGCCACGCGCACCGAAGGCACCTTTGACGGTCAGCCGATTGCCAGCCGCGTCGAGCTCGACGTCGGCCTTGCGCAAGCGCTCGCCGGCGAGATCGATCACACCACTCCCGGACAGCGGCTGCGCACGAAAGCGGCTGTCGTGCAATTGGAAACGCAGCCCGGCGGCCAGCTGCGGCTGACGGCTGCCTTTGGCGTCAAACTCGGCGTTGAGGCGCGCGGCGGGAAGATCGGCGAAACGGCTGGGGTCGAAATTCTCCAGTTTCCCGTGCACCGCGAACCGACCGGCGTCGACCAGCCCGAGCTGGCCGCTGGCGACCAGCCGGGCCTCGCCGGCGGCCAGGCGCAGCGAGTCGACGACGATCTCGGTCGGCTCGATGACGATCCTGGTGTCGATCGCGAACTGTGGATCGCGCAACTCGGCTTCCAGTAACTGGCGATTCAGGCCGACGCTGGCGCGCAGCGACCCGGCGAGCCCGGTGCGGCGCAGGCTGCTGTACAGCGCACTGGCGTCGAGCGCGCTGACCGCCAGGCGCAGCGTCAGTTCGGCGTCGCGCAAGGTGCCACTGCCGCGCAGGCGTCCGCCACCGGACAGACGCAGATCCAGGTCGTTCAGGAGCAGCTGGCCGTCGCTCAGTCGCAGTCCGGCATGCACCGCTTCGAGCGGCAGCAATTGCCGGTCGACGGCGCCAGCGCGCCGATTGACCACCGTCAGTCGCCCGCCAAAGGAATCGGGCGAATCGCCGAGCGGCTGCAACTCGGCGCGCAGCTCGAGGGCCGCCTGCGGCGCGCCCTTGCTCCACGCTGCCGGGTCGATTCCTGAAAGCTCGGCGACCAGTTCGCCGATCGGTTGCGACAGGAACGGTCTGATTCGCGCCGTCACCTGGCCAGCAAAGTTTTCGCCGGCGCTGGCTTCGAGTGGCCGGCCGCTGCCGCGTACGGTCAGTTCTTCGAGCGGCCCTTCGGCCGATAGATCGAAGGCCAGCATGCGACCGGCGGCCTCGCCCTCGATGCTGGCGCTGGCCGCCAGCGCATACGGCTGGTCGCCGGCCAGCGAGGCGTCGGCAGTCACCGCGAGACCGCTGACGCGGGCGCTCAGCGCAGCCAGGCGGTGCACCACCCCGTCACTCGAAATGCTCGCTGCAAGCGCCTCGACGACGGTCGCCGCCTTGCCGTCCGGATGCGCGTGGTCGCCGATCTCGACGCGCCCGAGGCGCAGCCGCTCGATGACCACGGCCAGCGGCAGGCGCAAGCTGTCGGGCACCGGCAGTGGCTCGTTGCTCGGCACGCTGGCTACCCGCAGGCGGGTCGCGGCGATGCCGGTGACCAGCAGCCGGGACTGCAGCAGTTCGGCCGGGCGCCAATCGAACTGCAGGTCTTCGAGCTGGACATCCAGCGTCGCGTCGCGCCAATGGACAGCCCGCAGGCCAAACGACTGGTCCAGCGAGCCCGTCGGTTGCGCGAGCGTCAGTTGCCCGCCGGCGAGTCGTTCGATGCTCCGGCAAACGACCCGAAAGCCGCTCTCGCTGCCAAGCAGCCAGGCTCCTGCGGCCAATAGCGCCAGGACGACGCCGAGCGGGGCGATCCAGCGCCAGTTGCGGCGCCGTGCGCGCGGAGGATCAACGGGCGACGCCGGGGTGGCCTCGCCGACTCGCGGCTGATCCGCTGGCTGCTCGTTCAAAACGGCACCGCCAGCGAAAAATCAAAGCGCACCTGGCCGTCGCGCTGGCCATACGCGAGGTCGAGTCCGAGGGGTCCGACCGGGCTTTTCCAGCGCGCACCCAGACCATAGCCCAATGCCAGGCTGAACGCGTCGCGACTGTCCTGCGCGTCGCCGGCATCGACAAAAACCGCCGCCCCCCAGGAGGGAGTGATCCAGTGCGTGTATTCGGCGCTCATCGTCATCAGGTAGCGGCCGCCGACGACCGCCGAACCTTCGGGGACGCCGAGGCTTTGATAAGCGTAACCGCGCACCGAGTTGCTGCCACCGGTGCGAAACAGGAAATCCTGCGGAATGCCTTGTCGCGAAGGCGCGAAGGTGACGCCCAACTCGCCGCGAAAGAGCAGTCCATCGCTGGCACCGAGCGCCACCCCCTGACTGTAACGGAGATAGGTACGCAGGAAGTTCTGGTCGGACAAGAGCTGTTTGCTGCCACCCCCCAGCTGCAGCTGCAGCGCGATCCCCTGCGCCGGATCCAGCGGCTCCGGCGCGTGCCGCCAGGTCCAGCCGGCCTGCGCCGTCAGCGCCCGATTGGTGGTCGTCGGCGCACCCTGCGGAGTTTGCTTTTCCTCCAGCCAATTGACCCCCAGGCGCTGCTCGACGCTGCCGCGCTGTTGCACGCGCGTTGCACCCACCGAGTAGCTGTCGAGCGCCAGGTTCTCGATGTCGGAACTCTGAACGGCCATGCCCACGCCATCGCGCCGACGGCGCTCGTCCGGCGGAAGGAAAACGTCGGCGTAGGCGGTCTGGCGCAGCTGCTCGATCCGCAGGCCGGTGTTCAGCTCCCAGGCCCGGCCGAGCAAGTCGCTGCTACGGTAACTGGCCTCGACCCGGGCGCCGGTATTGGTACTGTACCCGGCGCCCAGCGACACCTGGTAGGGTGCGCGCTCGCGAACCTGCACGCGCACCGGCGCCGTCACGCGATCGTCGCCCGTCGCTGCCGCGGATTCGCCGGAATCGCGCGAATCGCCCTGCCCGAGCTGCCCGTCGCGGTCCAGCGAGACGATCACCGAACCGAAGTATGGGGTGTCCTGCAAGGCCGTCTGGAAAGCCTGCAGGCGTTCCTCGCGGTAGTCGGAGCCGGGTGTGACGCTGCGGTTGTAGCGCTCGACGAGGTCCGGCGAGTAGCGCTTCAGCCCGCTGATCGTCAGCTCGCCAAAACGGTAGCGCGGACCGGGTTCGACGACCACGCGCAAGTCGACCCGCCGAGCCTCGGGATCGACTTCCGCGGCGCTATCCTGCAGGCGACCGCCCGCGTAGTCGACTGCCAGCAGCTCGGCCAGCAAGGATTGCTTGGCGTCGTCCCAGTCAGCCTGGCGAAAAGGCTTGCCGGTCTTGAGTTTCCAGCCGCTGCGCAGGACTTCCCGGCGCGCCGGTTCGATGGCGCCGGCAAACGCGATAGCGACGCTGCCGACCAGCGAGCGCGGCCCCGGGCGTACCTCGACCAGTAGTTCGCCAGCAGCATCACTGACCACCACCTCCGGCGAGAAGTAGCCCTCGGTAGCCAGCAAGCTGGCGACTTCACGGCGCACCCGGCGCTCGAAGGCCGCCTGCGCCGTGGCGTCGTTGACTTCACCGAGATCAAGGTAGCTGCTGAGTAGTTCGCGCACCTCTTCCGGCGCCTGCAGTTGCGGGACGGCGGCGGAAACCGGGAGGGCAAGCAGCCAGGCAGCAACGGCGAACGGCTTGTGCATGGGGTGTCGAAGCGAGCTTGGCAAGCAGTGAATCCTGAACCTGACCGAAGTGTGGGCCGGCGCGTGATCGCGCGCGACGCCTGCCGGCCGATCTGACGTGCCTGCCGCAGGTCGTATAGGATAAACCCTTTGCGGCCAAGGTCGGCATAATCTGGCGGCAGGCGTGGATGGTGAAACGCGTCGGCCTCGTTCATCCGCAGCGGGTCAATAATGCCATGGCCATCATCGCGAGCCAGTATCGACAACGGTGGGACGCTGCACATGCGCCCCCGCCGCGCAAGCGGCAGCGTTCATCAGCGTTCATTCTTCGCGGCTGCGCGTGCCACCTGCGTACTGGCGCTGATGTTACTCATCTTGCCGCAGGTACTGACCGGCTGCGCTCATCTGTCGTCGCCGTCCTTGATTTCGCTGGACGGTTCGCCGATCGATGAGCTATCGCAGGTGGCCAGGGTCAGTCTGGATTCCCGGCATCCTTTGCTGCTCCAGGGACTCGACGGGCATCCGCTGGCTACCACCCGAATCCCGAATATTCTGGCGGCCGAGGTCTTCGTCCTCGGCGGGGGACGGCACACCTTGTGGGTCAGCAGCGTTCCCTATGGCCACCCGCTCCTTCCACAGCGAATATCCTGCTACCAGATCGATGTGGCGCTGGACCGAGGTGCCGCCTACGTACTCGTCGAGGATCGAGACCGGGGCCAGGCATTGGTGTTGCGCGACGATACCGGAGAGCCGGTGGCGAGCGGCAGGCTGGTCGATCGGCCGTGGGTTTTCGCGAGGACCTGCCGCTGGGAATGACGCGCCGGCCGCCAGCGGGTTTCAGATCGGCGTTAGGCGATAGTCACGGCGCTGATCCGCGGCGCTCTCCGGGATGCTCAGCCGACGCAACATAGCGGTCTTCTTCTCGTGGTGTGCTTCCATGCGCCTCAGCGCGTCGCCCAGGAAGGTCAGCGTTTGAACGATATGCGGACCCTTGTTCAATATCACGCTTTCGGCGCGGGTTCCCATCGCTGCATCGGTCACCTCGGCGCGCGACGGCATGCCGCCCTTGGCCAGCGACTCGAGCACCTGGGTGGCCCGAATTACCGGGATATGCGCCGCCTCGCACAGCCAGAGAATTTCCTCCTGCACCTCGGCGAGGCGTTCGAAGCCGACTGCCACACCCAGGTCACCGCGGGCAAACATGACCGCCGCCGTCGAGTGCCGCATCACCGCCAGCAGCAGGCCTGGCAGGCGTCGAAAAGCCTTCTGCGTCTCGATCTTGAGGACAACGCCAAGGTGCGAGGCATCCAGCCGATCGAGTGCGGCGATCAACTCTTCGATGTCCCGCGGCCGCTGCACGAAGGACATCGCCACCAAGTCTGCATGGCGGGCGACGAAAGCAAGAGCCTCGATATCGGCGGCACCCAAAGCCGGCAGATCGAGTTCGCTATCGGGCAGGTTGATTGCGCTCTGCGCATGAAGCTTGGCTGCTGCGGTTGCGGCGTACGTGATTTCAAAGTGGGCAACGGGGATCTGGCATCACTTCCCGGATCGTCCCCGAAATTCTGCCGTCGTCAAAGAAGATTCTTTCGCCTTCGCGAACACTCGAAAAAGCCGCTTCGAGAGAACATCCCATGAACGCTGCTTCGACAGTGCTTCCGTCTTCATCACAAACCGCGCTCCTGCCCGGTTCCGCGCCGTTGACCAGCTCGAGCGTGTCGCCGACCCGGAGGAGGAGCGCTTGCGGAGGCGAAGGCAGCGTTCCGACAACCGCTGTTGCCACGTTATTTCGGTGGCGACGCAAGGTCAGTTCAAGAGCGCGCCCGCGGCCCTGACCGTGTCCCGGTGGCCTGAACATCTGCAAAGAGTCGCGTGCCGAAAACCTGCGGTGGTCAGCAGCGCCAGCGCGTAGCGGCGAAAACGAGGACTGCCACACATGCAACTGCCAATCGCATTCGCCAGCCCGCCGTGCGAACAGGAATCGCAGACCAGAACATGGTCGGCCTCGGCGAACACAAGATTAATGCCATAGACATGCCCACCTTCAGGTCGAGGCCAAGCCGAAAAGAACCGCTGCGAACCTTCGGCCACGCCCGCCAGAGCACGCGTGCCAGCGTCCGCATGTCCCCATTCGGCGGCACCCATCGCCGTTTCATCGCCGAACGCTCGTCAATCGCCGGAATCCCGGCCGATACCGGCGTTTAACTGCTGCCGGTCATTGCACCCTGTGATCTGTATTCGGTATGATCTCCGGGAGAAGTTACCGCCGTCGTTTCCACCAAACCCCTCCCACGGAGTCCCATTATGGCAAAAGCCGAAAAAGTCAAGAAATCCGAAAAACCCAAAAAATCTGCGAAAGAACAGAACACCGAACAAGCCGAAGCCGTCTCCGAAAGCCCTGTCGTCAGCCCAACCTTTGTCAAGATCACCAAGGTCGTCGGTCGCCAGATCCTCGATTCACGAGGCAACCCGACCGTCGAAGTCGACATCACTCTCGACAACGGTTTCATGGCTCGCGCAGCGGTCCCATCGGGTGCTTCGACCGGCGAATTCGAAGCCTGCGAGCTGCGCGACGGCGACAAGAAAGTCTATCTCGGCAAGGGTGTAACAAAGGCTGTGACCGCGGTCAACACCAAGATTGCCAAGCTGCTCAAGGGCAAGAACCCGCTCAACCAGCGCGCACTCGACGAGGCGATGATCGCCCTCGACGGCACCGACAACAAGTCCAACCTCGGCGCCAATGCAATTCTCGGCGCTTCGATGGCGATCACCTTGTCCGGCGCCAACGTCAGCAAGCTGCCGCTGTGGAAGTACATCGGCAAGATTCATGCCAATCGCGATTTCTGCCTGCCGACCCCGATGGCCAACATCATCAACGGCGGCAAGCACGCCGACAACCTGATCGACTTTCAGGAATTCATGATCATGCCGATCGGCGCCCCTTCCTTTTCGGAAGGCCTGCGCTGGATCACCGAGATTTTCCACGCCCTGAAGAGCATCCTGAAGAAGGGCGGCCATGTGACGGCGGTCGGCGACGAAGGTGGTTTCGCCCCCAACCTGACCAACGACCAGTCTCTTGAAGTGATCATGGAAGCGATCGTTGCGGCCGGTTACAAGCCCGGCAAGCAGATCGGCATCGCGCTCGACTGCGCATCTTCCGAGCTCTTCGACGAAGGCGGCCGCCAAGGGTACAAGTTCTGGAAATCGAATCCGGACAAGCTGTTCACCGACGACGAGATGATTGCGGTGTATAGCGACTGGTGCAAGAAGTACCCGATCGTCTCGATCGAGGACGGTCTCGACCAAAGCGACTGGGAAGGCTACGTCAAGCTGACCAAGGCCCTCGGCGAAAAGGTGCAGATTGTCGGTGACGATTTCTTCGTTACCAACCCGGTGCGCCTCAAGCAGGGTATCGACATGAAGGCGGCCAACGCGATCCTGATCAAGGTCAACCAGATCGGCACCGTCACCGAGACGCTCGACGCCATCAAGATGGCACAGAAAGCGGGCTACGGCGTGATCTCGTCGCATCGCTCGGGCGAGACCGAAGACGCGTTCATCGCCGACCTCGCGGTCGGTACCGGTGCCGGCCAGATCAAGACCGGTTCGCTGTCGCGTACCGACCGCATCTGCAAGTACAACCAGCTGCTGCGCATCGAGGAGCAACTGGGCAGCAAGGCCGTTTACAAGGGTCTGAAGTCGATCAAGGGCGCTGGCTTCTGATCGACTATCCGGCACAGCAGGGACAAAGGCATCGCGAGGGCGGTGCCTTTTTCGCGTTCGCTATTCGCCCAGGTCGCCGAGTTTGATCGGCTTGCTGCGCTGACCCGAGTGGCGCGGCAGCAGCAGCGACAGCAGGCCTGCAGCCAGAACGAACGCCGACGACGCCCACAGGCAGGCGACCAGACCATTGCTTGCGCCGCTTTGCACACCCCACTGGTACAGGGCACCCGAGAAAACGGTGCCAGCCAGGCGACCCGAGGCGTTGGCCATGTAATAGAAACCGACGTTCATCGCCACCTTGTCGCTGTCGGTGTAAGCCAGGATCAGGTACGAGTGCACCGCCGAGTTGAGCGCAAAAACCACCCCGAAAACAATCAGCCCGGTCACCACGACAGGTGCCGGCGCTACCCCGGCGCTCAAGGCCACGGCGATTCCCGCCGGCAGCGCGGCGAGAACGAACGCCAGGACGGTCGCCGTCCGCCCATCGGGTTCGCGTTGCTCGTCGACGCGGCTGCGCAGCAGGCGGGGCGTTGCCGCCTGGACGATGCCATAACCGATGATCCACACCGCCAGAAAGCCGCCGGATTGCCAGAAGGTCCAGCCGAGCACGCTCGACAGAAATACCGGCAGGCCGACGACGAACCACACGTCACGGGCACCGAAGAGGAAAATGCGCGCCGCGGCCAGCTTGTTGACCGAGGCGTTGCGCGAGAAGACCTGTGAGAACCTGGCCTTCTTGTTGGCTTGGCCAAGACCGCCACGCATCAGCAGCGCGGTGACCATCAGCGTGGTGCCAACCAGTACGACCAGCAGCTTGAGCGCCGTCTGGAAGTCGAGCAGGGTCAGCAGCAGGCCACCGAGGAAGAAGCCGACACCCTTCAGCGCGTTCTTCGATCCGGTCAGGATCGCCACCCAACGGTACAGCATGGCCGACGAATCCTCGGGGACGATCAGCTTGACGGCGCTCTTCGAGCTCATCTTGGTCATGTCCTTGGCAATCCCGCTCAAGGCTTGAGAAAGCATTACCCAGGCAACGACCAGCCAGGACTGCGGCGCGAAAGCGAGCATCGACAACGCCACAAGCTGCGTGCCAAGCCCGATGAACAAGGTGGTCTTGAGCCCGAAACGGGCGCCGATGTAGCCGCCAAACAGGTTGGTCAGGATGCCGAAGACCTCGTAGAAGATGAACAGCGAGGCAACCGCAAAAGGTGTGTAGCCCAGATTATAGAAATAGAACAGGACCAGCATGCGCGTCGCGCCATCGGTCACCGTATCGGCCCAGTAAGCGCCGGTAACCAGCACGTAGTTGCGCAAACCGGCGCGCGACGCGTCGCCCCTGGCTGCGGTTGGATCGCTCACGGCTCTCCTCCAGGGTCGGTCTAGAGCGACCCGGCTAGCTTGCGCGCCAGCTCGGCGTAACGATTGGCGTAACCCCACTCGTTGTCGTACCAGGAGTAGATCTTGAGCATCGTGCCGTTGACCACCAGCGTGTGCGCGGCGTCAACGATCGACGAACGCGGGTCGCCGAGGTAGTCGATCGAAACCAGGGGCCGCTCCTCGTAGCCGAGGATCCCCTTCAGCGCGCCTTCGGCAGCCGCCTTGAACAGGCCATTGACCTCGGCCGCGGTGGTCGGCCGCTGCATCTCGAAGACGCAATCGGTCAGCGAGGCGTTGAGCAGCGGCACGCGCACCGCGTGCCCATGCAGTCTGCCCTTCAGCTCGGGGAAGATCAGCGCGATCGCCGTCGCCGAGCCGGTGGTCGTCGGCACCAGCGACAGACTGGCTGCGCGCGCGCGGCGCAGGTCCTTGTGCATCTGGTCGTGAACGACCTGGGTATTGGTCGAGCTGTGAATGGTTGTGATCATCCCGTGCGAAATGCCGATTGCTTCATGGACCACCTTGACCACCGGCGCCAGGCAGTTGGTGGTGCACGACGCGGCGGTGACGATCTGATCGCGCGCCGGATCGTAGAGATGATCGTTGACCCCCATGACGACGTTCAGCACGTCGCCGTCCTTGACCGGCGCGGCGACGACGACCTTTTTCACGCCGGCCGCCAAGTAAGGCGACAGCTGGTCGACGGTGCGCCACTTGCCGCTGGCCTCGAGGACGATGTCCACGCCGGCGTCGCGCCACGGCCCGCCGGCGACATCCCGGGCGCTGCTGTAGCTGATCGACCTGCCGTCCACCAGCATGCACCCGTCGCTGACCGAAATGTTATGCCGCCAGCGGCCCTGCACGGAATCGAATTCGAGCAGGTGCGCCGCGGACTCCACCGGACCGTTGGCTTCGTTGATATGGACGAACTCGAGTTCCGGATAGTCCCACGCCGCGCGCAGTGCCAGTCTGCCCATGCGACCGAAACCGTTGATGCCAACCTTGATAGCCATTTTCGTTCCTCCAGGGGGTGATTGAAGCCCTGCCGGGTGCCGGCGAGCCGACCATCGGCACCCGGAACGCAACATGGGCCTGCTAGACATTTCCATATTGCTAGAATTCTCGAATCATGTAAACCCATCTGCGGCGAGTGGCGAGAGTCGCCCGGGGAAAACCAGGTCGGAAGCGGCCCGGCGCGGCGCCACCGTCGGAACCCGTGAATACTGCGGCGATCGGCAAACGCTTTGCGGCGTCGGCGATATTTCGGTATTGTTGGAAGAATGAATAATACCAATGCCGTTACCGCGCTGGCCGCGCTGGCGCAGGACAGCCGCCTCGCCATCTTCCGACTGCTGGTCCAGCACGCCCCCGCCGGACTGACCGTCGGGGTGATCGCCGAGCAGCTTGACCTGCCCGCGCCGACGCTGTCGTTCCACCTCAAGACGCTGGCCCACGCCGGTCTGGTGAGCACCGCCCAGGAGGGACGCTTTGTCCGCTGTCACGCCGAGATGGGCAGAGTCGACGCACTGATCGGCTTCCTGACCGACAACTGCTGCGGCGGCCATCCCGAGATCTGCAAAGCACAGGAAGCGGCGGGCGAATGAGCTTTTTCGAGCGCTGGCTGACGCTGTGGGTATTTCTGTGCATCGTCGCCGGAACGACTCTCGGGGTCGCGACGCCAGAACTGGCGCAGGCCGTCGGCGGCCTTGAAGTCGCCCAGGTCAACATCCCGGTCGGTGTGCTGATCTGGGTGATGATCATTCCGATGCTGATGAAGGTCGACTTCGAGTCGCTGTATCAGGTGCGGCAGCAGAAGAGCGCCATCGCGATCACGCTGTTCGTGAACTGGACGGTAAAGCCGTTCTCGATGGCGCTGCTCGGCTGGCTGTTCATTCGCCACCTTTTCGCCCCTTTTCTTCCCGCAGCGCAGATCGACAGCTACCTCGCCGGACTGATCCTGCTTGGCGCGGCGCCGTGCACGGCGATGGTCTTCGTGTGGAGCAACCTGTGCCGCGGCGACGCCAATTTCACGCTCACCCAGGTGGCGCTCAATGACCTGGTGATGGTCTTCGCCTTCGCACCGATCGTCGCCCTGCTGCTCGGCGTCTCGGCGATTCCCGTTCCCTGGGACACCTTGCTGCTGTCGGTGGTGATGTACATCGTCGTGCCACTGGCGATCGCGCAGTTCGCGCGTCACCGGCTCCGCCAGCGCGGCGAAGCGGCTCTCCAGCGCGCACTGGTGAGCATCGGACCGTTTTCGATCGCCGCGCTGCTGGCGACGCTGGTGCTGCTGTTTGCCTTCCAGGGACTGGCGATCATCGAACAGCCACTGATCATCGCCATGCTGGCGGTGCCGATCCTGTTGCAGGGCCTGTTCATCGCCGCCCTCGGCTACGGGCTCAACCGGAAGTTCTGCGTGAGCCATGCCGTCGCCGGCCCGTCGACCATGATAGGCGCATCAAACTTCTTTGAACTGGCGGTAGCGGTGGCGATTGCCCTGTACGGCTTCGATTCCGGAGCCGCGCTGGCAACCGTCGTCGGCGTCCTGATCGAGGTCCCGGTAATGCTCTGGCTGGTGCGCGTGGTGAATCGCAGCAAGGTCTGGTACGAGGCCGGTCTGAGCCACCCGGAGCCGCTTTCCGGGACGCACTAAGCGGCAGGACCTGAGCCCGCAAGGGTCGCGCAAGCGGTGCTTGACGAGTCGCGGCTCGAACGGGATACTTCTAGTGAACCGGTCAACTTCAGTGGCCGTTTTCCCCCGTTTCCGCACCCTCCCGACCAACCGAATCTGGACAAGAACTCATGAATGCAAAAAGCATCAAACCGGGTGTCGCCAGTGGCGACCAATTGCAGGCGATCTTCGAACTGGCCAAGGAAAAGCAGTTTGCACTGCCGGCCGTCAACGTCATCAACACCAGCACCGTAAACGCGGTCATCGAAACCGCCGCCGAACTCAAGTCGCCGGCGATCATCCAGTTCTCCAATGGTGGTGCGCAGTTCTTCGCCGGCAAGGGACTCGACAATGCCGGTCAGCGCGCTTGTGTTGCCGGCGCCGTCTCGGGCGCCGTGCATATCCACCAGATGGCCGAACTCTACGGCGCCACCGTCGTGACCCACACCGACCACGCGGCCAAGAAGCTGCTGCCGTGGATCGATGGCCTGCTCGACGCCGGCGAGCAATACTTCAAGACGCACGGCAAGCCGCTGTACAGCTCGCACATGCTTGACCTCTCCGAGGAGCCGATCGGCGAAAACATCGAGATCTGCAAGCGCTACCTCGAACGGATGAGCAAGATGGGAATGACCCTGGAGATCGAATTGGGCGTTACCGGTGGCGAGGAAGACGGTGTCGACAATTCCGGCGTCGACAGCTCCAAACTCTACACCCAGCCGGAAGACGTCGCGCTGGCCTACGAAGAACTGTCCAAGGTCAGCGATCGCTTCACCGTCGCCGCTGCCTTCGGCAACGTGCATGGCGTCTATAAGCCGGGGAACGTCAAGCTGCAGCCGGTGATCCTGAAGAATTCGCAGGAATACGTGCAGAAGAAATTCGGCACCAAGGCACACCCGGTCAACTTCGTCTTCCATGGCGGTTCGGGATCGACCCTTGAGGAAATCCGTGAGGCGATCTCCTACGGCGTCGTCAAGATGAACCTCGACACCGACCTGCAATGGGCTTTCTGGGAAGGCGTGATGGGCTTCTACAAGAAGAACGAAGGCTATCTGCAGGGCCAGATCGGCAACCCCGAAGGCGATTCCAAGCCGAACAAGAAGTACTACGATCCGCGCGCCTGGTTGCGCAAGGGCGAAGACTCATTCCGGGCCAGGCTAACTCAGGCATTCAAGGACCTGAACAATATCGGAACCCTGGCCTAAGCAAGCGCTGAGGACACCGAAACGGGCTGGCCCAGGTGTCCCTGGGCTGGCCCTTTTTTGTGCCGGCCAAGCCCCTGCAAGCGAGCTTTGACCGCGGCGCCGCAGCGCCTGCCCGAGCAGCGGCGCGGCGCCGCCCTCCTCCCACAACACCCTTCTTGCAAACCGAGGATCCAAGCATGAGCACCCTGGTAGAACAGTTAATCAAGACAGAAGCGCACAAGTCAATTTTCGAGTCCGCCGTACGCCAACTTCCCCTGCCGGTCTGCACCGCGTTCGGCTCGTCGGCCAACCCGCAGCCGGTCAGCTTCAGCGCCAGCGAGCGCGTCCTCAGCACCAAAGACAGTGACGCCGTCGCCAGGCAGTTCCCGCAATCCGTCGCCGCCTCGGGCAATGTCGTTCTCACCTCCGCCGGCAGCAGCAGCGCCAAGGTCCAGGGCAAGCGGGTCGCCGTCCTGTTCTCGGGCGGTCCTGCCGCCGGTGGCCACAACGTGGTCTGCGGTCTCAAGCGCGTCCTCGGCGCCGGCAACACGCTGTTCGGCGTCAAGGCCGGCCCCAAGGGTCTGCTGCAGGGCTCGCTGTTCGAAATCAGCGACGCCGACGTCGACTTCATCCTGAACACCGGCGGCTTCGATTTCCTCGGTTCGGACCGCACCAAGATCAAGAGCGACGAGCAGTTCGCGCAGGTCCGCGAAACCTGCATCAGGCACAATCTCGACGCCATCGTCGTCGTCGGCGGTGACGACTCGAACACCAATGCCGCCGTTCTCGCCGAGTCGCTGTACACCGGCGTCAAAGCCGACGGCTCGGGTGTGCAGGTGATCGGTGTGCCGAAGACCATCGACGGCGACCTGCAACTCGGCGACCTGCTGTCGATCTCCTTCGGCTTCGATACCGCGACGCGCATTTACAGCGAAATGGTCGGTAATATCCTGCAGGACACCAGTTCGTCGCTGAAATACTGGCATTTCGTCAAACTGATGGGGCGCTCGGCGTCGCACGTCGCGCTCGAGGTAACGCTGCAGACCAAGCCGGCAATCGCCATCATTTCCGAGGAAGTGTCGACCCGGAAGATGTCGCTGGCCAGCATCATTGACGGTATCGCCAAGGTCGTCGTCGACCGCTCGCGCCGGGGAATGAACTACGGCGTGCTGCTCGCTCCCGAAGGGCTGATCGAGTTCATCCCCGAAATGAACGCCATGATCGCCGAACTCAACGACGTCCTGGCGCATGAAGCGGCCGCTTTCGCGGCGCTGGCCGACGACGCCAAGGCGACTTTCATCGAGAGCAAGCTGAGCGCCGACAACGCCCGCCTGCTGGCGTCGCTGCCGCACTACATCGTCGACATGCTGCTCGCCGAGCGCGACTCGCACGGCAACCTGCAGGTCTCGCTGATCCCGACCGAACAACTGCTGATCGACATGACCAGGGCTCGGGTCCAGGAACTCGACGCCAAGGTACCGTTTGCTGCGCACAGCCACTTCCTTGGCTACGAAGGCCGCTGCGGCGCGCCAACGCTGTTCGACGCGGCGTACACCTTCAACCTCGGGCTGACCGCCGGTTCGCTGATCCTCGACGGCCGCAGCGGCTACATGGCGACGATCACCGGGCTGACCAGCGGCGGCACGCCGCAGGCGATCCCGCTCGCCGGCCTGCTGAACATCGAGCGCCGCCACGGCCAGGACGAGTTCGTGATCGAGAAGGCGCTGGTCAAAATGGAATCGCTGGCGATGCAGTTCTTCGTCTCGCGGCGCGACGAGTGGGCCAGGCAGGACCTCTTCGCGTCACCCGGTCCGCGCCAGTTCTGGGGCCCGACCACCCACCAGCAACCAATCACCGTCGCCCTGAACTCCGGGTCGGACTCGCTGATGTTCAAGATCGGCTGATCGCGTCTCCCTCAACGAAAACATCGGGCCATCGGGTAACGATGGCCCTTTTTTTTGGCATCCGGGATGGGCCGTGGGCACTGCAACGCCGCAGCCCGCCGGCCGGTGCCGCTGATGACCGCTTCAGCGCCCGGGTCGCGACTCGCTGACGCGACTTTCACCTTAACGGGAAGCCTCCGGTGTGCACTAATTCCTTCCAGGAATCCGGCAATTCCAGCCAGACTTGGTGCATTAGCCAACGGTGCGTCTTCGCCGTCTGGCCGATGACTCTGGCGTAAGCAGCGGGCGCCGGAGCGGCTGACATGCCGCTGGAAAATCTGGTGCGCCCGCTCGACGTACGAGTCGGGCGTCATGGAGGATGAAATGAAAGTGATGATGGTTGTCGAAGGCAACGAATGCGCTTTGCGTATCGAACCCGAGGATGAGGAAGGCCGGGCGCTGCTGTCTGCCTTCGGGATAAAGGGCGCTTTCCAGACGAGGCGTGGATTGGCCGCCACACCAATGGCCCTCACTCCGGCTCAGGTAGGGGCGTTCTGCGAGGGCACGCCTGTCGAGATCGACTGAAGGCGCCCCGCCAAGCCAGGCCCTGCCGGTTGGCTGAACTGACGAGCAGTGGCGTCGACGACAGTTGCAGGAGAAGCGCTCGGCGCGACACTGCTCGCCAGCGGCTGCTCAACTGCAGAGGGCAAGCAGCGGGACCCCGCGCCTGCATGTGAAGCTCGCTGGCGGGCAAATTCAGATTTCCTGATCCCGGCCGGGAATGTAGGTAGAATTCCGGAATTGCGAGTAGCACTTTATTTCGAAGGCCATAATTTTCGTATGGCATAGACCAAGCGTCGCTAGGAGTGCAAGGAG
>NZ_JAPUVQ010000115.1:0-45784 GCF_029255145.1 Accumulibacter sp. | reverse complement strand
TCCTTGCACTCCTAGCGACGCTTGGTCTATGCCATACGAAAATTATGGCCTTCGAAATAAAGTGCTACTCGCAATTCCGGAATTCTACCTACATTCCCGGCCGGGATCAGGAAATCTGAAGTTGAACAGCATCATGCGGGCTATCGGCCCGGCCATGGACGAACCGGAGGACCTGATGCAGTTGGTCCTCGGAATGAGCGCAGTGAAGCTGTTTGATGGCCTGTTCAGCGGAGCTGTTGGTGTCGAGCGGGAGCGATTGGGGGAATGGCTTGACCTCAACAGCGGCACGCTTGGCGGTGAGTCCGCAATAAGAGCCGTTCACGACTTGGTCGGACATGCTCAGAGCTTCGATCTGTCTGACCTGGAGGACGTCCCACCGTTGGATCTCCCCGATCTGCTCCCGTTCTTCGAGAACTGCCTTGTGTTCAATCGGCGGAGGCCCAAGGCCGACGGCTTGGCCCTCTCGTTCAAGACGCCTGAAGACTGGCTGACCACGCACGCGATCAAGAAATCGTATGAGAACGTTGTGTTTGATCGCAAATCCAGCCCAAGCGAAGGCGAGCTGATGGGCGTCGGGCATCCTCTTATGGAAAAGGCACTCCATCAGTCCGAGCGGATGCTGGGCTCACTATGCGTGCTTGACGGGCTCGACTCGCCGCTTCTTGTGGTGGAAATCTCAAGCCGTGTCACCGACACGAGCGTGCCGGGCAGCCGCGTTGTTGCCGCCGTCGTGGCGGTTGGCGATACCTTTGAGTTGCGAAGAGACTGGGAGGTGATGCAACTGCTAGGTGCCTGTTCGCTCCGCTCGGAGCCCGTTGCATTTGGTTCTCCGGCGCCGCGGATCACCGGCTGGGTTGAAGCGGCAAGCGAACATATACAGGCGCAGCTGGCAGATATGAAGCTGCCGTTCGGTAGTCCGCAGGCCAAGGCATTGGCCGTCTTTTGGCCGTCCTAGGCGAATCCAATGCTACCAATTGTTGTCAGCCGCAAGCTTCCCGACGGCGAGTTTCCGTCGTTTGACATCGCTGCTACGGAGAGAAATGTGCAAGGAGGCTTCACAAGTGATTAATCCGCAGCGCAGAGCCGAGGTCATCGAGGCCTTGAGACGCGGCACGGTCCCCAAAGCTGGCCTGGGTGCGCTGGCCGTGGGCTATGGTCGCCTTCAAGGAAGGCTTGATGAAGAGCTGGAAGCGGTAGCTTCCGGGCGCGGATCCTTCAAGGCTATTCGCGGTGAATACGGCTCGGGCAAGACCTTCTTTGGCCGTTGGCTGCAAGAACGAGCCCGGGCGCGCGGACTGGCAACCAGCGAGGTACAGATATCCGAAACCGAAACACCGCTGCATCGCCTGGAAACGGTATACCGCCGGTTGGTCGAGCGCATCGCCACGGCGGACAGTGGCGAGGGCGCCTTCCGTGGCATCGTCGATGGCTGGTTTTACGCGCTGGAGCGCGACGTGCAGGAGGACACCAGCCTGGACCCGACGGATGAAGTGATCTTGCTCGCCAGGACTGAAGCACTGATGGAAGCGAGATTGACCGGTGTGACCAAGGTGGCGCCGGCCTTTTCAGCCACACTCCGCGCCTACCGCCGCGCGCTGCAGGCTGGCGACAACGCCACGGCCGATGGACTGATGGCCTGGCTCAGCGGCCAGCCCAATGTCGCGACATCGATTCGGCGCTCGGCTGGTGTGAAGGGCGATATCGATCACTTCGGCGCGACCAACTTCCTGTCCGGCTTGCTGACCATGCTGCGCGACTCGGGCTATGGCGGTCTGCTCCTGGTCCTGGACGAAGTCGAGACCCTGCAACGTATGCGTGCCGATACCCGCGAGCGGGGCCTGAACGCGCTGCGCCAGTGGATCGACGAAATCGACGCCGGCCACTTTCCGGGGCTTTATCTCTTGATCACCGGCACCCGGGCTTTTTACGAAGGTGCACAGGGCGTTCAACGTCTTGCTCCGCTGGCGCAACGGTTGCATGTTGATTTCGCCACCGACTCGCGATTCGACAATCCGCGGGCGGTGCAGGTACGTCTGCCTGCCTTCGGACACCATTCGCTGCTCGAGGTAGGGCGCAAGGTGCGGGACATCTATGCCGATGGCGCTGTTGCCGGCGACCGGGTTCGCGCTTTGGTCGATGACGCCTACCTCGAATCCCTGGCCAGGGCGGTGACTGGCAACCTGGGCGGCAAGGTCGGCGTGTCACCCCGGTTGTTCCTGAAGAAGCTGGTTGCCGACGTGATGGACCGCGTCGATCAGTTCGAGGACTTCGACCCTCGCCAGCACTATGCGCTGACGATTTCGGAGAGCGAGATGACGGCGCAGGAACGTGCGTCCGTGGGCGTGAGCTCGGTCGATGATATCGATCTGTAAGCGGTTGGGCCCTCTGGGCGGCTGTTCGTGAGCGCGGACGCTTTCGAGCGCCTGCACGGGGCGTTGCAGTATCACATCGTCAATTCGATGGGCTGGACTGGTCTGCGCTCGACGCAGGCGGATGCGGTAGTGCCGATCCTTGACGGGAAACATTGCCTGATTCTGGCGCCGACGGCCGGGGGCAAGACAGAAGCGGCATTCATCCCGGTGTTGTCGCGCATGGCGACCGAGGAGTGGCCGGGGCCGAGCGTTCTCTATGTGTGCCCGATCAAGGCGCTGCTCAACAACCTTGAGTCGAGGCTGTCGCGCTATGCCGGCTTCGTCGGCAGGACCGTGCAGGTGTGGCACGGTGATGTCGGGCAGGGTGCCAAGGCGCGGGCCAGGCGCTCGGCGCCGGACATCCTGCTGACGACGCCGGAATCTCTTGAAGCGATGCTCATTTCGACGAAGGTCGATCGAGCGTCATGGTTCGGCGATGTCCGCGTCGTCATCGCTGATGAACTGCATGCGTTTGCCGGTGACGACCGTGGGTGGCACCTGCGCGCCGTGATCAAGCGGATCGAGGCGTATGCCAGGCAGCCGATTCAAAGGCTTGGCTTGTCCGCGACGGTGGGCAACCCGGATGAACTGCTGGATTGGTTTGCCGGGTCGGGTGAGCGACAGATCGTCGGCTCGTCATCGGTCAGCACGGACGCCGATGTCACCATCGATCATGTGGGCTCGATGGCCAATGCCGCGACGGTGATCGCACGGCTGCACCGTGGCTCGAAACGTCTGGTCTTCTGTGACAGCCGCTCCAGGGTGGAAGAACTGGGGGTGGCGCTGCGCAGCTTGAACACCCGGACCTTCGTCTCGCATTCGTCCTTGAGTGCGTCCGAGCGGAAGCTTGCCGAAACCGCTTTCGCCGAAGAGCAGGACTGCGTGATCGTCGCCACCAGCACGCTGGAGTTGGGGATCGATGTCGGTGACCTGGACTTCGTGATTCAGATCGACTCCCCGAGTACCGTGTCTTCATTTCTGCAGCGGATGGGGCGCACCGGCCGGCGCACCGGCAGCCGCCGCAACTACCTCTTCCTGACGACGACCGACGAGGCCTTCCTGCTGGCTTGTGCGATCACCACGCTGTGGCGCGAGAGGTATGTCGAGCACATCACGCCACCGCCGCTGCCGTGGCACATGGTGGCGCAGCAGATGATGGCGCTCGTGCTCGAATACCCCGGCCTGCCTGCGCACGAGGTGATCGGCGTCGCTCGCACACAGTTCCCCGACCTCGATCCGGAGACTGTGGCGACGGTGTTCGATTTCATGGCGGGCAAGGGCATCCTGTTCGTCAGCAGCGGCCTCGTGTCGATCGGGCCGGAAGGCGAAAGGCTGTTCGGGCGCGCTCATTTCCTTGATCTGCTGTCGGCGTTTGCAAGCCCGATGACGCTGACGGCACGCCACGGTTCCACCGAGCTGGGTCATGTCGATCCGATGGCGGTTCAGCAGCAAGAGAACGGCCCGACGGTCCTCCTGCTTGGTGGCCGAAGCTGGAAGGTGATGTCAGTTGAGTGGTCCAAGCGCACGGTGTGGCTGGAGCCGAGCGACGAGAAAGGCAAATCGCGCTGGCTCGGAACCTCTCGCTGCTTGGGTTTCGAGGTCTGTCAGGCCATGCGCCGGGTGTTGTTGAAGGAAGGCGATGCGGAGTTGGGCCTGTCGAAGCGGGGCATTCGGCAACTCGATGAAGTTCGTCACCTGATCTTCGCACCCGAGCGCCAGGGATCGCTCCTGCTGGAGCACCTGCCGTCTGGACGGCAGCGTTGGTGGACATTTGCCGGCGGTGCAGTCAATAGTGCATTGGCGTTGAGACTAGGTGAGATTGGCCGCGCGCGGGTGGACGAGCTGTGGGTGGAAATCGACGCTGGAGTCCCGGTGCCTGAACTGCTGCAGCGGCCGGCCGATCATTCCGCCAGGACCGCGTTTGGCGTGCGACTTGCGGAGCGCAGTGAAATGAAGTTCACGGCTTGTCTTTGCTTCGACTTGCTGGCGGCTGTGATTGCGGAGCGGTTGCTTGACGAAGCCAATTTGCGCCTTCTGCTCAAACCCTGACACCAGAAGCCGGAGCGCCCACTTGTGCTGCTGAACCTCGATTCGACTGCTCTCGGCCAGAACATCAATACGCGACCTTGAAAATCGGGCTGTCCTCCGGCCTGGTCCTGCGGTGGTCATAAAGGGCGGGTGGTGGCGATGCCGGCATGACCGAGCCACTCCTGCACCTTGGCAATATCGCCCTGGTCGCGGAGGTCAGAAGCCGGGATGCAAGTGCCGGCAGGACGGGCAATCCCCGTAACTTGGCCTCCCTTGAACACCGGCAAGACGGCGACACGCTGGTCGGCATGCACCGGCGCCGGCTTCGACCGCCCTCTATTGGCATCGGCGCTGTTCGTTCACTCCAGTTCTCGCTCCTGCTGGCTCACCAGGTCGGAGAATTGCGGGTGGCGGTCGATGAACCGGGCAACGTACGAACAACGGGGGACAATTTTCCAGCGTCGTTGCCGCGCCTCGTCGAGCGCGACGCGGACCAGTTCAGCGGCAATTCCGTGTCCGCGCCGTTCGTCGGGTACGAAGGTGCGATTCAGAATGACGCGATCTCCTTCGACGAGGTAGCTCAAGAATGCCAGACCCGAATTGCCCGCCTGCGATTCAAAGCGCTGCAGAACGGCGTTGTGGGTCACCGGAAGCGGTGTTGTGCTGGTGGCGGACGGTGCCGGGTCGAGTTCGGGCGAGGATACCGGCCGGCGCCGATTCCAGTCGTCCTGCACGCGCGCCCTGATGTCGCGAGTTGAACTCAATGGCAGAACCTGCCCGGCCAGTCTTTCAGCGTCTTGAAGACTGGTCGAGCGAATCGCGTGCTTGATCTCCAGTAGCCGGCCGGCAGCGACGCTGAAGCTGCGAAATCCCAGGCCGATCAAGAGGTTTGTATAGGCGGGGTCGCTGGCGATTTCGCCGCACAGGGAGATCGGTTTGCCCTTGCTCCTGGCCACGCTCGCCAGCGTCGCCAGCACCTGGATGACCGCCGGATGCAGGGGGTCGTAGGTGGACGCCATTTCGCCACGTATCCGGTCGGCAGCCAGCAGGAACTGGACGAGGTCGTTGGTGCCGACGCTGAGGAAATCGACCTCGTCGGCCAGTTGCCCGACGAGGATCGCCGCGGACGGCGTTTCGATCATCGCGCCGACGGGAATGCAAGGGTCGAAAGAAGGGCCCGCTTCGGCGAGTTCTTTTTTGGCGCTTTCGATCGCCGCCTTGGCCGCGCGCAGTTCGTCGATGCCGTCGATCATCGGCAGGAGAATGGCGACCGGATGCGATGCGCTAAGCCGGAGTATGGCCCGCAGTTGCGTATTCAGCAGCGCGGGATGGGCGAGCAGCAGCCTGGTGCCGCGACAGCCCATGGCCGGATTGGCTTCGCGTGGCAGCGGGAAATAGCTGAGCGGCTTGTCGCTGCCGACATCGAGGAGGCGGATTACGGTTTCCGACGGTCGCAGGTGCTCCGCCGTGGCGCGGTAGAACTGGTATTGCTCGTCTTCCGCAGGGAAATGATCCTGGACCAGGAAGACGAACTCGGTGCGGTACAGTCCGACCCCATCGGCCTTGACGTTCGCGGCGGCCAGCGCATCGGCGGTCTGGCCGATGTTGGCGCAGAGCCGGATTTCGACGCCATCCTGGGTGACTGTCGGCAGGCCAATCAAGCCTTTCAAGACGCCCTGGTGCGCTTTCAGGTTGGCCTCCAGTTGATCGTACTTGCGCAGGATCCCGGGCTGCGGGTTGACGAAGACGCGTCCGGCCAAGGCATCGACGATCACCAGGTCGCCCGCGCCGATTTTGCGGGTCGCGTCCGGCACCTGCACCAGCATCGGAATGCCGAGCGAGCGGGCGAGGATGGTGGCGTGGGCGGTGAGGCCGCCTTTTTCGACGATCAGCCCACGTACGCCGTGGCCTTCCAGCTGCGCGACGACCGAGGCGAGCAACTCGTGGGTGACAATCACGCATCCATCGTGAAGGACAGGAAGATCCGCGGGCCCGTTCTCCGCCAGGTGATCGAGGAGGCGCTTGCCGACGTCGTGCAGATCGGCGGCGCGCTCGCGAAAGTAGGGGTCTTCGAGGCGACCGAACAAGGCCATCAATTCCCTGATCGCTTCTTCGACCGCGGCCTCGACGTTCATTCGACCGTCAAGGCACAGCGCACGCACGGCATCGCGCAGGTGCACGTCGCGCAGGAGGAGGATCTGGGCTTCAAAAATCTCCGCCTCGTCGTTCCCCAAAGTTCGCCGGAGGCGCTCTTGAACCTCCAGCAGTTTTTCCTCGGCGACAGCGACGGCGGTGTCGAAACGCTCGACCTCACCTTGCGCCTCCTCCTCATTCACCTCCCGGCGCGGAACGGCCGTCTGCCTTCTGGCGCAATCGCAGAGCAGGGCACGCCCGCGGGCGAGGCCGGAAGAAGCCACCTCGCCAAGGATCATCAATGGGGCAGGCGGTGCGTTGTCGGCGATGTTCATGAGTATGATTACTTGGTGGTGGTTGCGGACGACGGTGATTCCATGGCGAGCGCTTCGGCGAAGTCCCCGAGCAGGTCTGTGGCATCCTCGATGCCGACCGAGACCCGCAACAAACTATCGCTGATACCGGCACGCTGGCGCTCGGCGGGCGTCATCGTGCGGTGCGTACTGCGGCCGGGAACGCAGATCAGGCTTTCCACGCCGCCGAGACTCAAGGCCGGCATGACGATGCGCAGGCGGTTCAGCAAGCGATCGACCTGGTCGGGCTGACGCAGCTCGAACGACAGCATGCCGCCATAACCGCGCATCTGGCGCGCGGCGATGGCGTGGTCGGGATGCCCGGGCAGCCCGGGATAGTTGACGCGCGACACGGCCGGATGCGCGGCGAGGAAGCGCGCGAGGGTCTCGGCGTTCTCGTTGTGCCGTTGCACGCGCAGGGCCAGCGTCTTCAGGCCGCGCTCGAGCTGCGAACAGGCGTGCGCATCAAGCGTGCCGCCAAAGTGCACGGCATTCGCCGTGATCCGGCCGACTACCTCGGCGGAGGAGACGACCACGCCCGCGTTCACGTCGCTGTGGCCGTTGAGGTACTTGGTCGCACTGTGCAGGACGGCGTCGATGCCGAGCGGGATCGGGTTCTGGTTGATCGGCGTCGCGAAGGTGTTGTCGATGACGGTCATCACCCCGTGGCGTTTGCCGAGCGTGGCCAGCTCGGCCAGGTCCACGCAATGCAGCAGCGGATTGGACGGCGCTTCGACGTAGATCAGCCGCGTCTCGGGGCGCAGGGCAGCGGCGAACTGGTCGACGTTCGCGCCCCAGGAAACCTGAATGCCGAGTCGCTGCAACTCGCGGGTGATCAGCTGCATGCTGCCGCCGTAGAGATCGTTCTGGAAAATCGCATGCTCGCCAGGGTTGAGATGGGCCAGCAGCAAGGTCGAAACCGCCGCCATTCCCGAGCCGAAGACGAGTGCCGCCTCGCCCTTTTCGAGCGCCGCCAGCTTGCGGTTGATGACCTGCTGGTTGGGCGTGTTGAAGTGACGCGGGTAGATGGTCTCGTTGGCCGGATTCGGAAATGCGTAGGCCGTGGACGTGAAGATCGGGCTGCACGCGCCGCCGGTGGCCTGGTCCACATGCGTGCCGGCGTGAATGCAGAGCGTCGACAGGCCGTGGCCAGGTGGCTCGGGAGTGATCGGGTTCATTAGTGTCGCCTCGGGCTGTTGGTACCATGGGATGACGCTTTCGTTTGCACGGGACAGGAACGAAACACCCGTTGGTAAGCGTTGTCCTCGCTTGCCCCGCTGTTCGGCCAACTATAGCAGTCCGTGATATAATACGATGCTGGGTCGCCGGCAACGACTGTTCGGGCACCGGTAGCCCCGTGGTCTGCGGTCAGGTACTGACTTCCACCGCGGGAGACCGGGCGGCCAAGCGTCGGACCTTGCGTCGCGGGCACTTGCCGGCGAAGTGTCGTCCGCCGGTTTCGTTCGATTGATTGGCAAGGAGTTCCACGATGCACGCGACTGCCGAGTTGGCGCACGCCGGCTTTGATCTGTTTCAGGCGCTAGTGGCACAGGCTCCTGACGTGATTATCTTCGCCGACCGCGCGGGAACGATCCGCGTCTGGAACTCCTGCGCCGAAAAGGTGTTTGGCCATTCCGCTGCCGAAGTCCTGGGCGAGAGCCTGGACGTGATCATTCCGGAGCGACTCCGGAAGGCGCACTGGGACGGCTTCTACAAAGCCATCGACTCCGGTCAGACCAGATACCGGAACCAGGTGCTGACCACCCGCTCGGTGCACCGGGACGGCAGCAAGCTGTACGTGGAACTGAGCTTCGGCCTAGTGCGCGACGGAACTGGCGCGATCGTCGGCTCGCTGGCCATCGGTCGGGACTGTACCGCTCGCCACCTGAAGGCGGCGGCGCAGTCTTCGGCCAGCGGCGCCAAGCCGGCCGCGTGACCGGACCGTGATGTGACGACAGGGGTGCCGTTATTTCCCGCACCAGTGGCCGGGACCGAGGCGCCGCTGGCGATGCTTTCGGCTTGCCACGGCCGCATCGCAGCGCACTGCGCAAGCTTGCGGCGCCTGGTTCCGCACCTCCTTGCCGGTGGCGTCGACGACGACGCGCGCACCGCGGCGACCCGGCTGATGCGCTACTTCGACAAAGCGGCCCTGGACCATCATGCCGACGAGGAAGACGATCTCTTCCCGGCGCTGATCGAGTCGATGGCGGGGTCGGACGCGATCTGCCTGCGCGAAATGATCGCAGCCTTGACGGCCGATCACCGCGCCCTTGAAGCCTGCTGGCAGCACCTGCGCGGGATCCTCGATAGGATCGCGGCGGGCGAGGGCGTAGCGCTCGTCGCCGACGATGTCGAGGCGCTGGCGGGTCGGTATGAGCGCCACATCGAGCGCGAGGAAAGGGAGCTGTTGCCGATGGCGGCGCGTTTGCTGAGCGATGACGAGCTTGCCCGCGTCGGGCGCGCAATGCGCCAGCGCCGGGGGATTGACGAGGCATAGGCGCTTGACTGCCGGCGAATCCCTGGAGCCGGTGCTGCCCGTTCGGCTTCCGCGCCGATCCCGGCTCAAGCGGCGCGATCCTCGCCGGCCTGCCCCTGGTCGATGCGGGTCCTGACCCACAGGCCAAGCGGTTGTCGAGGTCGAGCGGACCGAGTTCGGCGAGCAATTGGCCGCTGGTGACCGTATCGCCCGGGTCGACGAGCACGCCTGCCACGCGGCTGGCGGTGGTCGGGCCGAGCGCATGGCGGCGGCGACGGCGAAGGCGATCGGTCCCGCCTGGCGGGCCAATGGCGCTGGCGCGTTCATCGCTGGCTACGGCCGCGATAGCCGTCGAGCAGCAAGGGAAACATCAGCCGCGCGCGCTTGATCATTCCGGACTCGTCGCCGGCCAGTGCGGACTCGATCACCAGTCCCTGCACGGCCCCGATGAACAGTACCGGCGCCAGCGCGGAATCCAGATCGGCGGCAAGCTCGCCGGCCACCTTGGCCTCGGCGAACAGCAACGCCAGCCGCTCGCGGTAGCCCGAGACCATCGCCCGGACTTCGGCGCGCACCGGCGAATCCCCCGGGTACTGCAGTTCATGAAACAGCACGCGGGGAACGCCGGGGTTGGCCGCGATGAACGCCACGTGCGCGAGGAACGCAGCCTCGATCCTCGCCAGCGGCGACCCGGGCTGCTCGATTGCCGTCGCCAGCACGGTGCCGAGCGATTCGCGGACCCAGCCAAATACCGCCAGCCAGATCGCCTCCTTGTCAGGAAAGTGCCGGAAGATCGCGCCCTGGGTGACGCCGATCCGGTCGGCGATGGCTTGCGTCGTGATCGCATCGGGGCCACGCTCGCGGGCGAGCGCGAGGACGTTGGCGACGATCTCCCGCTGTCGCTGGTCGCTGCTCAGGCGCTGGCGCGGTGCCGGATGATCGGTGGTCGGGGGATTCATGAGATCGGCAAAATCTTTTCCTGAAAGGACTTGCAAGTAAGTAATTAGATACTATCATATACACACGACTCGACTATCGCAAGCACCGCATCGGCAACCAGGGAGAACGAGACCATGCATTTCCCGGAATTTTTTGACGCCGCGCCGCGCATCACGGTGCGCGACCCGCTGGCCCGATTCCTTGGCGCGGCGGAAGACGGCGTCATCGACTACACCTACGGCGACGCGGTCAGGCTCGCCGGGCATTCGTGCCCGACCGTCGCTGGCGCGTATCTGATGACTCGCGCTGCCTTGCGGGCTCTGTACCCCGAGGCGCTGCCGGAGCGCGGCGGCATCCGCGTCGAACTGCGCGACGAGCAGCTGGCAGGGGTCACCGGTGTCGTTGCCAATGTCGCGAGCCTGGTGACCGGCGCGACCCACGACACCGGCTTCAAAGGGATCGGCGGGCACTTCGACCGGCGCGGCCTGCTGTTCTTCGGCGCCGGCATCCCGGGCCAGATTCGCTTCACGCGGGTCGACACCGGCGCTTCCGTGACCGTCTTCGCCCGGCTCGACCGCGTGCCGTCCGATCCGCGCATCGTTTCGCTCCTGCCGCGCTGCCTCGGCGGCAGCGCTACCGCCGACGAGGCGGCGCTGTTTCGATCGCTTTGGCAGGACCGGGTGCGGACGCTGCTCGTCGAGCATGCCGAGGATCCCGAAACAATCGTTGTTCAACGCTGAGGAGAGTCCGATGAAGATGCACCAGGCCCTGCCCGTCGCCACCCTCGTGGCGGCTTTCGCGCTCGCCACCGGGGTGCCCGCGTTCGCCGAGAATACACACCAGCACGCCGCCGGCGAACCGGCCAGGCTGGTCCTCCACCACGGCAAGAAGTGGGCGACCGACGAGCCGTTGCGCAGGAACATGAGCGAAATCCGCGCCGCACTCGCGGCGAAGGCGGCGGCCATCCACCAAGGGACGCTGACGCCGGAGGACTACCAGACGCTCGGCATCCTGGTCGAAGCGCACATCGCCAGCATCGTCGCCGAGTGCAAGCTCGAGCCCGCTGCCGACAAAAATCTCCACCTCGTCGTCGCCGAACTGAGCGCCGGCGCCGACGCCATGCGGGGCAAGTCGACGGCCACGCCGGCTGCCGGAGCGGCGCAGGCGGTGGGCGCCGTGAATCGGTACGGCCGCTACTTCCAGCATCCGGGCTGGAAGCCACTGGACTGACCCGCGTCGTGAGCCGGCGATCGATGGCCGTCCAGTTTTCAGCGCACTTTGCTCCCTACGGCAGCCTGTCCATTCGCGCGGCGGCCTGGCACGCGGCTCGCGGAGCGATTGCCAGAATCTCCCCCTTCCGCAGACGCTTCATCGAAACGACAAGGAACGAATGACCGTGAACGAAAGGTTGCAAGACGACTGGGATCCAAAATCCGACGCGGTCCAGCGCGATCAGCGCGCTGCCTACGATGGCATGCGCGAGCGCTGTCCGGTCGCGTACAGCGATTTTCTCGGGTGGTCCTTGTTTCGCCACCAGGATATCGTCCGCGTGCTGAACGACCCCGACACCTTCAGCAACGCCGTATCCAGACATCTCTCGGTTCCCGACGGAATGGATCCGCCCGAGCACACCGAGTTCCGCCGGATGATCATGCCGTACTTTCGGCCAGAACGTGTCGATGCCTTCGAGCCGCAATGTCGCGAGATCGCCGCGAACCTTCTGCAATCGCTGCTGGAGCGTGACGAGCTGGAGTTCATCGCCGACTTTGCCCACTGGTTTGCCGTCCGGATTCAGTGTGCCTCGCTCGGCTGGCCGCTCGAGATGTGCGAACCGTTGCGTCTCTGGACGCAGAAGAACCACCAGGCGACCTTTGCTCGGGACCGGCAAGCCATGACCGAGATCGCCCGCGAGTTCGAGGGCTACGTCCACCAGTTGCTGCAGAGTCGGCGCGCGGCCGGGGCACAGGCCGGCGACGACATCACCAGCTCGCTGCTGCGGCAAGAGGTGCAGGGCCGCCCGTTGCGCGACGAAGAGATTGTCAGCGTCCTGCGCAACTGGACTGTCGGCGAGGTCGGCACGATTTCGGCTGCGCTGGGCATCCTGGTCCACTACCTCTCGCAGCATCCGGATCTGCAGCAGCAGTTGCGCGCACAGCCCTCGTTACTGCCCGCCGCGATCGAAGAGATCCTGCGCATTCACGGACCACTGGTGGCCAATCGGCGCATCACCACGCGTCCGGTTGAAATCGGCGGTCGGACGATCGCCGCCGGCGAACGGCTTTCGCTGATCTGGATCTCCGCCAACCGCGACGGGCGCGTTTTCGAGGATCCGGAGGCGTATCGGGCGGACCGCGATCAGGCCGAAAACCTGCTCTATGGCGCAGGAATTCACGTCTGCCCAGGTGCTCCTCTGGCCCGGATGGAGATGCGCGTGGCGATGGAGGAACTGCTCGGGCGCACGACCGGGATCGCCCCGATCCCGGCGAAGCCGCCGACCGCCGCGGTGTACCCCGGCAGTGGTTTCGCCACCCTGAACCTGCGGATCCGATAAGCGCCGCCAGGCAGCTTGCCGCGGCGCTGGCAGCAAGTGGACGAAACCCGGAGGCGATGCCGACGGGGACCCCCGGTTGAGTTCTTGGTCGTCGCGGTCTGGACTGCGGATGCGGCCCGCTTGTCGTTGAGGCGACGTTCTGTACCGGTCCCGTACGCGCTTGCCGGGCAGGGGCTCGCCAATTGTCGAAGCGGGAATGGATCGATCGACGCCGGATCGTTCGGCTTCGCCAGTGGTCGCCGGCGGCCGCGGTCCCGGCGGTCGTGCGCGCCGACCGGTATCGGCTCTGCGGGTCGACAACGCGAGTTAACGGTCCTGGAGGGGGCGCTCAACAGTGATCCCCTGGCCTTTGCCCCGAACGGCGCGCCCGTCGCCGCTCGCCCTGCGGCAGCGTTGTCTGCCGCGAGAAGGTGATTGTGGTCGCTCGCGTGTACCGGGTTGGTACGAGCGGCGTAGACTGGTGGCGCCATGTCGATCTTCATCTCCTATTCGCGTAAGGACTCGGATTTCGTCCACCGCTTGCACCGCGGCTTGCTGTCGCACGACCGCGCGACCTGGGTCGATTGGGAAGGCATTCCGCCGACCGCCGACTGGATGCAGCAGATCGAGGCGGCGATCGACGCCGCCGAGGCGGTCGCCTTCGTCCTCAGCCCGGATTCTCTCGCCTCTGAGGTCTGCCGGCGCGAGCTGGACCACGCCGACGCGCAGAACAAGCGACTGATCCCGGTCGTCTGGCGTCAGACCGACGCTGCCCAGGTGCCGCCGGCGCTGGCCAGGCTGAACTGGATTTTCTGCCGCGACGACGACGACTTCGAGACCGCGCTGCAGACCCTGCTGCTGGCCGTGGACACCGACCTCGATTGGCTGCAGGCGCATACGCGCCTGTTGGTGCGAGCGGTCGAATGGCAGGCGAAGGGCCGCGACGCCAGCCTCGCCTTGCGTGGCGGCGATCTGAAAGCGGCCGAACAGTGGCTGACGCTGGGACCGCGCAAGACGCCGCAGCCGACCGAACTGCAGACACGCTACATCCTCGACAGCCGCCGGCAGGCGACCAACCGCCGCTTGCTGCTGCTCGGTGGCACGGGCGTCTCGCTGGTGGCGATCGCGATCCTCGGGACGCTGTTTCACTTCCAGCGTCAGGAGTCGGCGCGGCAGGAGGCGAACGCCGTCGCGCGCCGGCTGGCGTCGGCGTCCGAGCGGGTGCGCGAGCAGCAGCCGGCCCCGGGATCGACCAGCTCGCCGGTCGAAGTCAGCGTGCAGCTCGCGGCGGAGGCGGTACGGCGCCTCGCGGCGGTCGGTGGGCGCGCGCTCGAAGCGGACCTGGCGATTCGGCGCGCGCTGGCGATCATGCCGCAGCGAGTCGCCCGACTCGACCCCGTCGTCGAGCCCGCCGAACGCTTCGACGACATCGTTTTCGGCGCTGGCGGGCAGTTGATCGCCGCGAGCAGGTTTCTTTCCGCGACCGGCGTCTGGGAAGCGGGCAGCTATCAGCCGGCAGGCGGGCGGCAGCGAGCGGTCAGCGCCAGCGCCGTCGCGCTGAGCGCCGACGGGCAGTTCCTGGCGACGGTCGACCCGGGCCACGTCGAAGGGGCGATCGACGTCTGGCGCATCGGTGCGGCGGCGCCGCTCGCCAGTCTTCGCGACGCTGGCAGCGTCCAGGGCGTGGCGATCGCGCCTGGCGGCACGCATCTGCTGGTCAGCAGCAGCCGCTACGACGCCAGGAGCGGCTGGGACCAGGGTCTGACGCGTCTCGTGGAACTGCCCGGCAGGCGCGAGACCGCCCGGCTGCCGAGCGTTCTCTGGCCTTCGTTCAGCCGCGATGGCGCCTACCTCGCCGGCCTGGTCGGCGGCGACCAGCCGGTGATCTGGGCGATGGCCCGGCTGCAGCAGGGCCAGCTCGCGCCAATGCTGTCGCTGGCGGCGGCCGCGCCGCTGGCGCGCGCGCCGCTGTTCAGCAGCGACGGGACGCTCCTGGCGATTCACTTTGGCGAGAATCCGGCCAAGGTGGGGATCTGGACGGTCAAGGACGGGAAAATGCTGTGGGAAGTCAGGCGCGAGTTCCCGCTGGCGGTCGGGCCGGGCGCGCGCCACCTGGCGCTGCGCGACGACGACGGCGGCCATGCGCTGCGGATCGTCGATAGCGGCAGCGATCGCGACGTCGCGCGGTTCACCTCCGAATCCGACTTTCCGGCGCTGGCCTTCAGCCCCGACGGACGCGATGTCGCGATCGCTTCCGGCAAGGGCATCGATGTCTGGCGGATCCTCGGCCGCGGCAGCGATGTCGCGCGCCGCAGCGCCGGCGGGCAAGCCTTCGCGCTGGTTTTCAGCGTCGGCGAGACGCGCTTTGGGGTGCTCGGAAGGTCCGGCACCGGATCGTCAGCCGGCGTCATGGCGGAGACCTGGGAACTGGTGGACGGCGGAGTCAGCGCGCAGCTCGATCTCGGCCCGGCCGCCTCGCCGGTCGCGGGCAGCGCCGACGGCAAGTCGCTGGCGCTGGCGTCCGCCGGGCAGGTCCGGGTGATCGACGCCAGCTCGGGCAAGACGCGCTGCAGCTTCGCGTTCGAGGGCGCGATGAAGGCCCTGGCGCTCAGTCCCGACGCGCGCTACCTGGCCGGCGCCAGCGATCGCGAGACGCTGCAGCTGTGGCAGGTCGAGCCGCAGAAGCTCCTGGCGACGATCGCCCTGGCCGAGCCGGTGGTGGACAATCGGCTCGCCGTCGCTTCCGACGGCCAGGTGGTCGGAGTCACCCGCGGCAGCGCCAGCCGGATCGGCGTGCCGCTGACCGTACGCGTCTGGAGCTCACCTTCGCTGTCCGAAATTGCCGCCAGGCGCGTCGGTGCCGAGCGCAGCGGTCTGGCCGGCAGCGTTTGCGCGATCAGTGCCGACGGTCGTCTGGTCGCGATCAACACCGCGGACACCGCCGTAACGGTCCGCGAGAGCAGCACCGGCAGGGACATCGGAACCGTCGACGAGGCGCGCGGCGGCCGCCAGTGCGCGTTCAGCGCCGACGGCCGGTACCTCGCCGTGACCGGTTCCGAGGATACCGTGCGCGTCTGGGAGATCGCCGCGCAGACCGAGGTGGCCCGCCTGGAACAGGTGGTGACGCCGACGTCGCTGCAGTTCAGCCCCGGCGGCAGGTATCTGGCGACGCTGGAGCAGGACGGTACGGCGCGCGCCTGGCTGCTGCGACCGGACGACCTGCTGGCCGAGGCGTGCTCGCGGCTGACCGGCAACATCGCGGCGTCCGACTGGGAGCGCTACCTCGGCAAGGCGCCTTACGTGCCGGCGTGTCCCGGGCTTCCTTCGCCGGTGCCCGGCGCGAGCTGACGTTTCGCACCGGCGCGTTGCGTCGAGCAGGATTGCTGTCGTCGGCGACCCTGGTCCGGCACGTCCGGATGCCGCGCGCCGGCCTGGCCGGCCTGGCCGGCAAGACCGCCTCCCGATGCGTCCGGTCAGTCGGCCAATGAATCTTTCCCGCTCCTTTCCAGGACCCGGAGCAGCGTCGAGGTGTCCTGCGTTCCCCAGGCTGCCGCCATCAGGGCATCAAGCTGCTGCATCACGGCGCTGGCCACCGGCAGCGGCACCGCCATTCGCGTCGCCTCGTCGATCACCATCGCGAAGTCCTTGTGGTGGAGGCGCGCCTGGACGCCGGCGGCGAAGTCGCGCGCCACCATCTTGCCGCCGAAGAAATCGAGCACGCGTGAGCCGGCCGATCCGCCCAGCGTCGCGGCACGCACCCGGGCAAAGTCGATTCCCGCCGCCTGCGCGAAACGCGCCGCTTCGGCGCAGGCTTCGATGGCCGCGACCATCATCAGCTGGTTGCAGGTCTTCGCCACCTGGCCGGCACCGGCATCGCCGACCCGGACGATGGTCTTGCCGAGGCAGCGGAAGAGGGGATCGAGCCGCGCTGCCAGCGCCGCCTTGCCGCCCCACATAATCGCCAGCGTCGTCGCTTGCGCGCCGGCGGTCCCGCCGGAGACCGGTGCATCGACAAAATGACGGTCGCGCTCCTCGTACCGTGCCGCGATGGCGCGGGCGACCGAGGGCGCGATGGTCGAGAAATCGACGTGAATGCCGTCCGGCGCCAGGCCTTCGAGAAGCTGCAGTGCCAGGCCGGCGACGTCGGCGTTGCCGGTGACGTTGGTGCACACCATCTCGCAGCACGCTGCCAGCTCCAGCGGGTTCGCCGCCCGCCGCGCGCCGAGCGCCAGCAGGGAATCGGCAGAGTCCGGGCGGCGGCTCCAGACGGTCACTTGATGGCCGGCCGCCAGCAGGTGTCCGGCCATCGGCTGGCCCATCCCGCCGAGACCGATGAAACCCAGCTTCATTGCGGCGTGGACAGCTTTTCGAGGAGCTTCAGCGCGGCGATCGAGTCGTCCTCGCCCATGCCGCTGCCGACGATGGCATTGAACAGCTGCGCGGTGGCGGCTGCCGCGGGCAGCATCAGCCCGAGACGGTGCGCTTCCTCCATGACGATGCGCAGGTCCTTCTGGTGCATCCAGGCCTTGAAGCCCGGCTTGAAGTTGCGGTCGAGCATTCGCTGGCCGTGGTTTTCGAGGATCCGCGAGTAGGCGAAGCCGCCGAGCAGCGCTTCGCGCACCCTGGCCGTGTCCACACCGTTCTTCGCTGCGAAGTTGAAGGCCTCGGCAAGGGCGGCGACGCCGACGCCGGTGAGGATCTGGTTGCACGCCTTGGCCACCTGTCCGGCGCCGATGTCGCCGATCAGGGTGACCGACTTGCCCATCTTCTCGAACAGCGGCTTGACCTTGTCGAAAACCTCCGGCCGGGCGCCGACCATGATCGTCAAGGCCGCATTGATCGCGCCGACCTCGCCGCCCGAGACCGGCGCATCGACGAATTCGATGCCCTTTGCCGCCAGGCTGGCGCCGATCTGGCGTGCGGCGTTGGGGTTGATGGTGCTCATGTCGACGACGATCAGTCCTGCCCTGGCGCCGGCGGCGATACCCGTTTCGCCGAGCGCCACGGCCTCGACGTCGGGGGCGTCGGCGACCATCGTGAACACCACCTCGGCGTGCTTCGCCACTTCGGCGGGCGAGTCGTGCAGCCGGGCGTCGACCGCCTGGAAGGGCTCCAGCGAAGCGGGACGACGCGCCCAGAGATGCAGCGTGTGGCCGTCCTTTGCCAGGTGCAGCGCCATGGGGCGGCCCATGAGGCCGAGTCCGATGAAACCGATTTGCATGGATCTATCTCCTTTTCGGATTGATTGCGGCGAGGGCTCAGCCGGGAAAGACTGCCGGCTTGAGCAGGTTGGGGGGATGCTGGACGTCGGGCGCGTCGACTATCCGATAGGCGGTGTCAGCACGACATTGTCGAGGGTCAGGACGCGCCGATCAAGGGCGGGCTCGTTCTCGAAGCCGGCGGCAAGCCGGGGGTGTCGGTGGCCATCAAGCCGGCCCGGGCAATCGCCTCGCGGTCGAAGTCGTTGCAGCCGACGGCGACGTTGCAGGCGGCCTTGAGTGCCGGCGCGCTGGCCAGCAGCGCGGCGGGCGGCCGGTGTGCGGAGCAGGCGGGCGTCATGCCGAGTTGCTCGCCCGATCCTTCTGCAAGCCGCGTCGTTACCGGCCTCCCGGAAGCATGCCGAGGCGATGCGACATCAGCCTCGCCAGCTGGTGGACGGTCCTTGCCGCCAGCTCGATGCGCTCTGCGCCGGGTGGTGGGCTGTTTGTCTTCATCATGCTGAGCGCAACCGCCGCAACCGCCTGATGGCCGCCGGCGTCGAAGATTGGGGCGCCGTGGCAGCACATTCCCGCACGCGTTTCCTCGTCATCCACCGCCAGGCCCTGCTGGCGCGCCACCCTGATCACGGAAGGAACCGTGGCCTTGGGCAAATCGCGGCTCGCCGTTGGCAGTGTCTGGTCGACCTCGCTGTCGTCGCTGTGGATACGATTGACACTTGGATTGGCGCGAAACTACACTGGGTCGAATTCAAGAGCAAGCACGGTGTTCACATATATGAACAAGCTGAAAAACCTGCGGCACTTCATCGATGGCCATCTGGTTGATGGTGCCGGCTCGCGGTGGGGCGATGTCTTCGATCCGGCCACCGGGCAACTTGCGGCGCGCGTACCGCTGGCGAGCGCCGACCAGACCGCTCAGGCGATCGACGCCGCCGCTGCCGCGCTGCCGGCATGGTCGGATACGCCGCCACTCCGGCGCGCGCGCGTGCTGTTCAGGTTTCGCGAGCTGCTGGAGCAGCACCTCGACGAGCTGGCGGCGATCCTGACCGCCGAGCACGGCAAGGTGCTCGCCGACGCCAAAGGCGAGATCATTCGCGGCATGGAGGTCGTCGAGTTTGCCTGCGGCATCCCGCATCTCTTGAAGGGCGAGTATTCCGACCAGATCGGCAGCGGCATCGATAGCTGGTCGATCCGCCAGCCGATCGGCGTCTGTGCCGGGATCACGCCGTTCAATTTTCCGGTGATGGTGCCAATGTGGATGGTCCCGATCGCGCTGGCCTGCGGCAACACCTTCGTCCTCAAGCCGTCCGAGCGCGACCCGTCGGCCAGCCTGTTCATCGCTGATCTGCTCGCTCGGGCGGGTCTGCCCAAGGGCGTTTTCAACGTCGTCCATGGCGACAAGGAGGCGGTTGACTGCCTGCTGACCGATGCGCGCGTCGCCGCGGTCAGTTTTGTCGGCTCGACGCCGATCGCCGAGTATATCTATGCCACCGGCTGCGCGCACGGCAAGCGGGTGCAGGCGCTCGGCGGCGCCAAGAACCACCTGCTGGTGATGCCCGACGCCGACCTCGAGCAAGCGGTCGATGCGCTGATCGGTGCCGCTTACGGTTCTGCCGGCGAACGCTGCATGGCGATCTCGGTGGCGGTCGCGGTCGGCCGGGTCGGCGATCGGCTGGTGGCCGCGCTGGATGAGCGCGTGCGCTCGCTACGAATCGGCCCCGGCACAGACCCCGGCATGGAAATGGGGCCGCTGGTCACGCGGCAGCATCTCGACAAGGTGCGCGCCTACGTCGATCTCGGCGTCGAGGAGGGCGCGGAACTGGTGGTCGATGGCCGCGACCTGCGCATTGCCGGTCACCAGGGCGGCTATTTTCTCGGCGGCTGCCTGTTTGACCGCGTCTTGCCACAGATGCGCATCTACCGCGAGGAAATCTTCGGTCCGGTGCTGTGCATCGTTCGCGTGCCCGATTTCGAGGCCGCCGTCGAACTGGTCAACGCCCACGAATACGGCAATGGCGTCGCCGTGTTTACCCGCAGCGGCAGCACCGCCAGGGAGTTCGTGCGGCGCATCCAGGTCGGGATGGTCGGCGTCAACGTCCCGATTCCCGTGCCGATGGCATTTCACGGCTTCGGCGGCTGGAAGCGCTCGCTGTTCGGCGACCACGCGGTCCATGGTCCCGATGGCGTGCACTTCTACACCCGCCTCAAGACGGCGACCGGTCGCTGGCCGCAGGAGCTGGCCAGCACCGCCAGTTTCGTGATGCCGACGCACTGAGCTTTGGCGGTCCGCCAGCCAGCGAAGCTCCTCCCGGGTAGCGACTAAGGGCGCTGCTGCTCACACGGCAGATTTACCGCGAGCCAGGTCGCCAGCTGAGCGGCAAACAGGGTGAATAACAGGTTGACCGAGAAACTGACGGCGATCTGGGTGCATCCCAGGGTGACGCTCTGCAGGAAAACCGATCCGTGCGCGGGCGAAACGAACTGCGGCAATACCGACAGGTAGAAGACCGCGATCTTGGGATTGAGGACGTTGGTCAGAAAGCCCATGGCGAACAGCCTGGGCAGCGAATCCGGTGGCAGGCGCTGCGGCTCGAACGGCGAGCGCGCGCCCGGCTTGACGGCCTGCCATGCCAGGAACAGTAAATAGGCAGCGCCGAGCCACTTAAGCACTTCGTAAGCCAGCGGCACCGCCAGGAAGATGGCGGCAAGGCCGGCGGCAGCGGCCAGCATATGGACCACGAAGCCGGCGACGACACCAAGCAGCGAGACGATGCCCGCTTTTCGTCCCTGGCAGATCGAGCGCGAGATCAGGTAGATCATTTTCGGACCCGGCGTCAGGACCATCAGCAGCGCGGCGCCGGCAAACAGCACGAGGTCGGGTGCTGGAATCATCGGGTCTCCATAAGCGCCAAGGCTTGTCGTCGAGAGGCGGTTTGCAGCAAGCGGTTTCGCGGCCTTGGTGGCAGGCTGGCATTGCTTTGTGCGCTGTGCGGGCGCCATCATCGCACACAGGGCCTTGGCGGGATGCAAGACCTGCCCGGCGTGCAGGGCCGGGGTGGCGGCGGCGCCTCTGGGGCCGGGAGAATAGGCATCGCCGCCGCCCGTCTGGCTTCCTTGGCGAGCTTGCCAGCGCTTGTGGTAGGCTCCCTGCTGTTGGTGGCGACGCGACAGCCTCTGCGCCGCCCTACGCCATCCAGCCATTGACACCGTGTTTTGAGGAGAGATTCGCTGATGAAACCAGATCGTTTGTCGCTAGCAGTGATCGCCGCCGCGCTCCTGGCCGTGCCGTTTTACAGCGCCGCGCAGCAGGCCACTCCGGCGGTGCCAGTCGCCAGCCAGGCGCCTGGCACCGCCGAGGCCAGCAAGACTCCCGCCGTTGGCAAGGCGCCCGCTACTGCGCCAGAGGCTGGCAAAGCCGCCGCCGCCGTCGAGGCCGGCACGGCTTCGGGCGCTGCCGCGGACGCCGGCAAGGCGCCTGCCGGCGCGGCAGAGGCGAGTCCGGCTCCGACCGTTGATCCGGAGGCCGCCGCAGCGCTCAAGCGTACCAGCGAGTACCTGCAAACGCTCAAGACGTTCAATCTGCGGGTCGATTCGAGCACCGACCAGGTGCTGGACAGCGGCCAGAAGATCCAGATGGGATCGGTCGCCGATATTTCGGTGATCAAGCCGGATCGCCTGCGCGTGGACCTGGTGGCCGACGACAGGCAGCGCCAGTTCTACTACGACGGCAAGACCCTGACGCTCTACGGCAAGCTGGAGAACTACTACGCTTCGGTGAAGGCTCCGGGGACGATCAGGGAGATGCTGGACTTCGCCGAAACGAAGTACGGCCTGGAGTGGCCGCTGGCCGACTTGCTGGCGCCGGAGTCGCTGGCCCAGAACGTCAAGTCCGGAATCTACCTTGGCAAGAGTCGCGTCGGCGGAACACTGTGTGATCACTATGCCTTCCGCCAGGACGACGTCGATTGGCAGATCTGGATCCAGGATGGCAAGGCGCCGCTGCCGAGAAAGATCGTCATTACCACCAAGGGTGCAGAAGGTGCGCCACAACATGCGTCGGTGCTGAGCTGGAACCTGGCGCCGAAGTTGCCGGAGAGTGCGTTTCGCTTCATCGCACCGAAGAGCGCCCACAAGATCGTCTTTCGCGAGCTGGACAGTCAGCCCGGCAACAAGAATTGAGGTGAGATGATGAGCCAGATTCAGAGCAAAAAATGCTTCGCCGGCCGCTGGTCGCGTGCCTTTCTGATGTCACTGCTGGCCGTCGGTGCGCACGACTTCTTGGCGGCGTCCGAGGCGCACGCCGCGCGGGTGGCCACCGCCAACGTGAATACCCGTACCAGCGTCAACCGCAACACCAACGTGAACGTAAACCGCAACACCCATGTGAACGTCAATCGTAACGTCAACGTCAATGTGAATAACCGCTACAACCCGGTGGCGACCGGCGTTGCCGTGGGCGCGGCGGCAGTGGTGACGGCGGCGGTCGTCGGTTCGATGGTGTACTCGCTGCCACCGAGTTGCGCGCCTTACGTCCATGCTGGCGTGACCTACCAGCAATGCGGTGGCGCGTATTATCAGCCGCAGTATTCCGGGAGTTCGGTCACCTACGTGGTGGTCAATCCACCGAGGTAAGGCTGGCGGCAGCGCCGACGGCGTCGCTCTACTGCGCTCCGTCGGCCGCTGCCGCGCTCGGCATGGCGGACGGTACCGCCGGGTGCGCGGTTTTCCCGGGCCCATCGCCTTCCATTACGGTTCCTTCGGGATGCGCGCAGGTGGGCATCGCTGCACGGATCAGCGCATGGAGAAACTATTGCCAAGCCGCCGCGTTGCGACCGGAGACGGCCAGGCAGCTGGACGATCCCAGCTGGCAAACCGTGATGTAGGTGGCTTTCTGCCCGCAGCCCTCGACGCCAATGGTGTATTCGGCACGCTCGATCCCGTTCCATAAGACAGGCTGCAGGATATTGCTGGACAGTAGCGTTCCGGTCGCGGCCGGACACGACATCTCGAATTGTCCACGCCGCACGGCGACCCGCAGCGCGTAGTCCTGCTCGCCGCTGAGCAGTTGCTGATCAGTGGCGCAGCCAGCCAGGACAAGACCCAGGGCGGCGACAGAAAAAACGCTTTTCGGTGACATGGTGAGTGCCTTTCGCGAGACGGTTGGCAAGGAACGGGGCGCGGCAGCGAAGCCCGTCGAAGTATCTCTGGTCAGGGCGGCGGCGGTCAATCCCCTGCCTTGCCATCGCCATGCTGGCAAGCCCTGAGCGGTTTTGCTACAGTCGCCATCGCTGACCCGACAACGGCCGGCCCGAGACGCTCGTCCCGAAGTGGTGGCGCCGGACCGGGATCGAAGGGGTGCGACAATCCCGATAAGGCAACCGGACAACAATCAGGACCAACCATGCAAATCACCAGACGAACCTTCCTGAACGGCACGCTGACCACGGCTCTGGCCGCAACGCTGCTCGCCAGCGGCTGCGCCACCCGGAACGACGCGGTGGCGCAGGCCGAGCGAATGGACCAGGACCGCCCTGGCATCGCCGAGACCAAAGCGATCGCCGAGGAGGGTTTCATCTACGGCCTGCCGATCGTGATGAACTATGCCGTAATGTACGAGTACGCCGTTGACCGCAACTCGGGCCAGTTCAAAGCCCCCTTCAACCAGATCCTCAACGAAGCGCGGGTGTTTACCTACCAGGACACTGCGGTCATCACGCCGAACAGCGACACGCCGTATTCACTGGTCTGGCTCGACCTTCGCGCCGAGCCGATGGTGTTGTCGGTTCCCGCCGTGGACAAAGCGCGTTACTACTCGGTAATGCTCAATGACGGCAACACGTTCAACTATGGCTACATCGGCAGCCGCGCCACCGGCAACGAAGCCGGCGACTACCTGGTGGTCGGGCCCGACTGGAAAGGCGCGACGCCGCCGGGGATCAGGAAGGTCTTCCGGTCAGGCAGCATGTTTTCGCTGGCGGTTTACCGTACCCAGCTGTTCAATCCTGAGGACATGCCGAAGGTGGTAGAAGTACAGTCCGGTTACCGGGTCCGACCGCTCTCGGCGTACCTGGGCCAGGCAGCGCCTGCGGCAGCGCCGACAATCGACTTTCCGAAGATCGACAAGGAGATGGTCAAGACGGGCTTCTTCGGCTACCTCGACTTTGCGCTGCAGTTTGCGCCGGCCGGGCCCGAGGAAAAGGAAATCCGCGCCAGGCTGGCGCGGATCGGTGTCGGCGCGGGGAAGAAGTTCGACTTCAAGGAGCTGTCGCTTGAACACCGGATGGAAGTCGGCTTTGGCATGAGCGACGGCCACGCCAGGGTCGAGCAGTATCTGGCTACCGGTGACAAGGATATCAACGGCTGGAAAGTCGGTTCGCTGTTCGGCGACCGGGCTTTCTACAACGGCGACTGGTTGAAGCGGGCGGCGGCGGCAAGCGGCGGGATCTACGGCAACGATGCTGCCGAGGCGATGTACCCAATGACCCGGACGCTTGCCAACGGCGAGCCGCTGGACGGCGGCAAACACAGGTACACGCTCACGTTCAAGCCCGGGCAGTTGCCGCCGGTGAATTCCTTCTGGTCGGTGACGATGTACGATGGCAAGACGCAATTGCTGATCAAGAACCCGATCAACCGCTACCTGATCAATTCGACGATGCTGCCGGGAATGAAGAAGGACGCCGACGGTTCACTGACGCTCTACATCCAGAAGAACTCGCCGGGTGCGAGCAGGAAGAGCAACTGGCTCCCGGCGCCAAATGGCCCGATCTACCTGGTCATGCGGCTCTACTGGCCGAGGAGCGAAGTACCGTCGATCCTGCCACCGGGAGAAGGAACGTGGAGTCCGCCGGCGGTGGTGCTGGTGAAGTGAGCCGAGCGATGTGATGGTGCGACTCGCAGACCGGCGCCGCGACCTGCTGCGGCTCGGCGACCGGCGGGAGACGACGCGCTGCTTTCCGTGCCGGAGAAGACGCGGCAATCGACGAGACCCCATCGCCATCACGGAACCAGCACACTTTTCGACGAGTCTCAGCAGCGATGATTTGCGCCAGGGCGGTAGCGGCAAGTCGTCGCTGCCGCGAGGTGTGCTACACCCGCGACCGGGACGCCAGGTGTGGCGCGTCAGGTTCGCCGGTGCGTGTCGGGAAAACTTACAGGTGGCTGATGGATTCCTGATCCGGAAGCTCTAAGCGAAGAGGCAATCGATTGATACAATTGACGTAGCGGACATCATATCGATAGTGGGCATGGATTGTGCTTTGTGTCAGTCTGGCAAGTATTGGGTGGGTCCACGGAACATGGAAGGCCGTATTTACACCCAGTTGCGACCTTTTCTTCAGCCTTTTTCTTAGGAGCTTTCGCTATGAACTTCAAGTCATTCCTTGCGGCGCTGCTCGTCGCAACACCCATCATCACGCTGGCTGGCCCGGTCTACAACGTCAATCGGACCATCGCTACCGGGTCGGTCGTCGGTACCGTCGAGACTGACGGCACGTTCGGCGTCCTGGCCTCAGGCAACGTGATCGGCTGGAGCCTGACCATCGACAATGGCGAAGGCAGCGGTCCCTTCACGCTGCTCAATCCCGGCAATTCGGGGTTGGCTGTGAGTGGCAACCTGCTCAGCGCAACGGCCACTGAATTGCTCTTCGACTTCACCGGCGGCACAGGCTATGCGCTGTTTCAGAATCCAACCCCCGGCAGCGGCATCAACTGGTGGTGTGTCGAGGGGCTCAGCTCCAATTGCGCCGGTACCGGCGATAGCACGGAATCGGTCAATCGCTTGAGTGGGGCCGTCTTTGAAACCCGGCAAGGCGTGGTTGCAATTGGTACGGTCGGCGGTGGCAATGTGCCGGAACCCGCCAGCATGGCCCTGCTCGGTATCGGCCTGGCTGGCCTGGGTGCGATGCGCCGCAAGCCGCGCGCCTGATCGAAGTCCGATCAGCACGGGAACGGCGGCTTCGAGCCGCCGTTCCTGCTTCCTTGGTACGGACAGGCGACTGCAGCGACCATGCGTCACGATTGGTAACGGGTTGCTGGAAGGCGTCCGGTCGGCGACGCCCCGGTCAAGCGCCGGGCAGTTGCGGCGCTTCGGGTTCCGGTATCAGCGGCAGACCTTCCCCCCATTTACATAGCGGCAGCCGTGCGCCGGAGTAACCACCACCGCTTTGGGCGCCGGATCAATTACCACCGCCTTTGCCGCCGGGGCGACCACCACCGCTGTTGCCGGTGCCGCAGCCACCGGCTTGCGGGCTACCACCGCGCCGTTCGGCCCGACACAGCCAGCGCGCCGCACACCCTCGGCACAGGTCACGGCGCTGGCGTCGGCAACAGCGGTCATCATCACCAGGGCCGCACTGAGGGACATCATCAAACTCTTCATCTCTTGTCTCCTTGCAAGGATCGGTCCGCGGCAAGAATGGCAGCGGTGCAGGGCATCCATTGTGCGCCATCGGCCTTCGATCGGATAGCGCCAGAGGCGTCGGCCGGTCAGCGCCGCCGCACGAAGTAGACGTCGAACTTCTGTTTGGCGACCGCCTGATAGTAGATCCCGCTGAGCCGGTCGCTGGCCGGATCGTAGCTGAGATCGTAGGTTGAACCGTCGTAGCCGCCGGCACGCAACTCGAAGAAGGCGCGCAGTATCGCGCCCTGGCGTGACGCTTCCGATTTCGCAAAGGGAAGCGGGCTCGGGTTGTAGTACATCGCCTCGATCTGGCCGGTCGCGCCAATACTCTTGATCAGTATCGTGTAACCGCCGTCGGGCCGAACCCACGCACCTTTCAGTACGCTGATGTCGGCGCTCGCCTCGGCCGGGGGAACTGGTGTCTCGCGGACTGTGGACGCCGCCTCGGCGGCCGTCGCCGCGCAGATCGAAACCTGCGCCAGGGCCAGGCCGAGCAGCAGGGACGCTGCGGATCTTTTCATTCCATCACCTTTCGCTGGTGCATAGTGCTTATTGAACGCGATCGAATCCCGTCGAACGGTGGGGGTGTGCATCACTGGTCGTCGGCAGCGCTATCGCGCTGCGGCGGGCTGGCGCCCGCCGCAGCGATCGGGCAACCGAAGGTCGCTGCAGGCTGCCGGATGGTGATCTCCGCGCCTGGTGGCCAGCAGGGATCAGCGGCAGACCCGCCGCCCCTCGACCATGCGGCATTCCTCGCGCCGGGGGGCCACCACGACTTCCTTCTCTGGCGCCACCCTCACTTCCTCTGTTCTGGGCACCACGACCGCTTCCCTCGGCGCTACCACCGCCTCGGGCTTGCGGACTACCACCGCGCCTTCTGGGCCGACACATTCGGCCCGTCGGACGCCATCGGCGCAGACAACGGCATTGGCACTGGACACTGCGGTCATCATCAACAAGGCGGCACTGAGGGTCCTGAGCATGGTTTTCATTGTGTTTCTCCGGTGTGATCCGTCGCCAGGAACGTCAGGAAGCATGCGACGAATCGGGTCATACATTGGGGACCGTCGGGTGTCGACGGCATAGAGGCGGCTAGCCTCGGGAAAGATCGTGGAGCCTGCAGCGACGGACGACCACCAGGAGGACCAGAAATATGAAAATCGGGTCGCTGGGACGAGCGTCGCAGCTTTCCGAAGTCATCGGCCGTTGATTCGGACGCGGCTCCTGTGGCACGTGCGGCCTATTTGCCAAGGAGGTCGAGCGCCTTGTGCAAGGGAGCACTGGAAACCTTGATTATTCCGTCCAGCGTGCTGTTCATCTCCAGAATGATGAACAGCGCACCGGCAACCGACAGCGCGGCGATCGACAGGACGGTGACCACCGTCGCATTGCGGGGAGCGAACAGGCCAAAGCTCGCGAACAGCATCGCCAGCCAGAAGACCAGCACCACCAGCAAGGTGGTCGGCAGCGATTTCGTCCGCTGCTCGAACATGTGCCAGCGCACTCGTGCCAGATCGCCACTGATCTGCAGCGCCTGCGACTGCAGTTGGCGCTGCGTGTCGTTCAGCGGCGCGAGTCCTCGGATTGCCCTCTGAATTCCCCCCATTTGGGCTGATTGTTCAACGATCTCGAGGCGCGCCGGAGTGATCTGCTCCTCGGGCCAGATATCCTCCATGACGCTGCTGAGTGTGCCGCGAAGCATTTCGCGGAGATCTTTCGTCTCCGGGCCGTAGTCGGCCAGCGCGCGGTCAAGCATGATGGTCCTGGCGCCGATTTCGGTGATGCCGTTGTCCATCGCGTCAAACGAACTCTTGGCCGATCCGACCAGCAGGCCGAGAACGAGGGCAGCCATGGTCGCGACGAGGCCGGCCCCCAACTTCACGGTGTCTCTGGAGTCGTTGCTCAGGTGATGTTCCGGGAGCAGCATGCCCAGGAACAAGCCGAGTAGCGCGCCGCCAAGAATACAGACCAGGGTGATCAGGGCAATGCTCATCGAGCTCACGGTGCAGTCTCCATGACGATCGCTGCCGCGATGAGCGCTGGCAGGCGAGATTTGACAAGGCTCCCGGGAGTGCTCCGGAGAACGTCCGCAGCAGCTTGCCCCTGCTGCTCACGCGCCCCAGCTCGCGTGTCCTGCCGTGCATCGGCATCAGCACCGCTGAGCGAAGCTGCCGCGACGGACATTGTCGGTGGCACCAGCGCATGGAATTCCGCCTGGATCCTGGCTGACAGGCTGATCACGGTGATCGAGTTGTTCAACGGTCCAGTCACTCCCCGATCCGGCCTGATTACCGGCGCCCTTGCGCGTTGCGCGAGGTCCAGACCAGCAGCAGCGCCACGACCGCGTGCAAGGCGACGCCCGGCCACAACAGCAGGCCGCGCATGTTCCCGAGCGTGCCCAGCCAGATCAGGTACAACGCGATCAGTGCATTGTAGAGCAACATCCCTCCTGCAGCTGCCGCGCTGCTTTCGGCGCGCTGTGCGGTCGGCCAGCACGCCAGTCCGAGCGCCAGCAGGGTGATGCCGAAACAGCGGCCGACCGGGATCCCCGCGCCGGCGATGCCGGTACCCAACAGCAAGGCGACGACGACCGCCGGATCGATGACCACCACCACGCCGGTAGCGATTTCGACCACCGAAGCGAAGGCGAGAACCTTCCTTCGAGCGTTGTCAAGGCTTGCACGCATGGTTGTGGGCAGTGCTCGCTGCTGTTGCTCTCGGCGCTACGCGACTCAGGGAATCATCCCGCATTCGAACATCTTGTTGGCGACGGGCGCGGCGATCTTGTCGATGAAAGCCACCCGCGCCTGCGCATCGTTGCGCAGAAATTCGATCGCTTCCTGCTCCTTCATCGTTTTCGGCTGGCTCTTCTGCGCCCACAGTTGCTCGCAGGTTGCTGCCTCGTACTTCTTGATCACCTGCTCGGCGGCAAAATCCAGCAGCATGCCCTGCGCAGCGACTGCGCCAGCTACGATCAGTCCGGCAGCGGACAGTCCGACAGTGATTGATCCTTTCATCTGGTTCTCCTCGATTTCTTGAGTGGTTCGGGCGCCGCTGACAGCGCGGCGACGCTTGTCTGGCAGACAGCACTGCCTGCTGCGCCTTCTGCTGTTCCACCGGCGCCAACTGTGTCGGCTGGAGCGTGAAGGTCAGCTTGTCGATCTTGCCATTGAAGCGGAACGGCACCTGATAGTCCTTGTCGTTGACGCCGGTGCGTGTGTCGACGCCGACGTCGAAGGTCTCGCCGGGCGGCAGCATGAACGGGATCGTCGTCGGCAGGGTGAGCGTGCGAACCTCCTTGCCGTCGACCTTCAGCACGCCCGTGCCGCCCTGCGCAATGCCTGGGCCGGCGATCTTGAAGTCGAACACGATGGTGTGCTTGCCAGGTGTCAGCGGCGGCTCGTCGCCTTCCCAGCGGGCGGTCAGCAGCATCAACATGTTGTAGCTGAACACTGGCTTGCCCTTCAGCAGGTACAGCCCGTAACCCGCCCAGCGCCCGCCCTCGGTGACGATCATGCCGTCGCCGCCGCCGGCTGGTACTTCGATGTCTGCCGTGATGGTGAACGAGCGGTTCAGGATGCTCGGCGCGTTGGCGTCCGGAATGCCCGCGTTCTCTCCGCGGTAGGTGAACACCGTCTTGCCGGCGGTCGCACTCGGCCGCGGCGTGATGGCGCGCTGGAATGCCCGGTTGTCCAGCGGCAGCACGTTGTACTTCATGGCTTCCTGCATGAACAACGCCTGCATTTCCTTCAGCTTGGCCGGGTTCTTCGTCGCCAGGTCGTTGGCCTGCGAATAGTCGTCGTTCAGGTTGCACAGCTCTCACTTGTATTCGGCCACCGCCGGCATCGGCGCGTTCAGCACCCACGGCCCGACCGGCGGGGTGGTGTTGGCGTACCAGCCGTCCTTGTAGATGCCGCGGTTGGAGCCGATCTCGAAGTACCGCGTGGTGTGCTTCGAGGCCGTGTTGGCGTTCGCCTTGTCGAAGGTATAGGCCATGCTCACGCCCTGGATCGGTGACTGCTTGATCCCGTTCACCAGCAACGGCGGCTTGATGCCCGTCGCCTCCAGGATCGTCGGCACGATGTCGATGATGTGGTGGAACTGGGTGCGTATGCCGCCCGCGTCCTTGATCTTCGCCGGCCACGAGATCGCCAGGCCCTGCCGCGTGCCACCGAAATGTGATGCGATCTGTTTGGTCCACTTGAACGGCGTGTCGAAGGCCCAGGCCCAGCCGACCGCCATATGCGGGTAGGTCCCGGCGGAGCCCCATGTGTCGTAGAACCTGAGCTGCTCGGTGCGTGGCGGCGGCCAGCAGTGCCGCGAACAGGCTGACGAAGTGTGCCGGTCTCGGTTCTCGTTGCATGCTCGGTGCTCCTTTCACGATGCGAAGATTAGCCAACCGCTGATCAGCTGATAAGTGAGGGCTGGTGTTGGCAAGCAAGCGGGCATCTGCAGCGGTGCCGGGCGGCTGGCTGAACGCAGCCGCCGATATCGTCAGGATGCCACAAGACCCTGGCAAATGGAGAACGCGCCGGGTGCCGGGGATTGGCTGCTCGTGATCTCGCAAGTCCTCTCGGTCAGAAACCGCAGCCGGCGCTGGGCGGTGCCAACTTCAGCTTGCTGCTCGCCCCCTGACTACGGGAGAGCCAGTGTGGAAAATCCGTTCCGGGTACTCCGGAGCCTGGCAGGATTCCAGCGAGTCAGAAGCCAGGCGCATTGACCAAAGACGACTTCCAATTCACCATTTGCGACAGCAACCATCTCATCTCGGATCGAAGCAACATGTCGCTGAAATGCGCCGCCATTCCCATGAAGATTTTCGCGACCAGGCGTATCGCGCGCTGCTGCTGATCGGCTCCAACCGCTGCGCCCTGGAAGACCTGGCCGGGCACTTTGCGCGGCATCCGCGAACCCTCAACCGCCGCCTCAAGAATGCCGGCACCAGTTTTCGCCAACTGCACAATCGCGCCAGGCATGAAACGGCGCGGCAGTTGTTGCGCGATACGACCGGCAGTATCGAGGCGATCGCCACTCTGCTGGGCTTTTCTGGCCGCAGCGCTTTCAACCGGGCGTTTTCGCGCTGGCAAGGTGTGCTGCTGGCTGAGGCCGTGGCGGCAGCCGATCAGCCGGCATGTGCCGGCCCGTCGCCGATGCTCCAGACCAATCTGCCAGAACTCTTGCTGCCTTGCGTGGACGGCGTATTATCCGGGCTACCCGGGGCGCCAACCGGGCGATCGAGGGAGGCCCGCCAAGCCGGACGGTCCAGGCACGGACCACCCCTTGCCTGACCGCCCGAGCGGCAGGATCGGACCGTCGAGCCGTGCTGCCGGTGACCGGGATTGCCTGCCTGTCCACCATTCTGTGTTGAGGAGTACGTCATGACCAAACGTTTCTGGCTGTTTGCGGCAGTTCCAGCGGTGTTCTTTGCCGGCGTCAGTTTTGCTCAATTTCCGGTCGTCGACATGATCGCCGGCAAGGTCGTTCAGAAGTACCAGCAATCGACCTGCGAGCAGTTGTGGGTGAAGAAAGGTCAGCCGAAGTCGCCGCGCGAGCAGGAGGCGATCCAGATGCTGCGCAGCAATCCCGAGATGCGCACCGAGTTCATCAACCGGGTGGCGGCGCCGATGGCCAACAAGATGTTCGAATGCGGGATGATCCCGTGATCGGCAGCGGCCATGACCGACCGCTGGTCTGAACGAGGAGGAGAAATCCGATGATCCATTACAAGTTTGCCGCGCGTGCGGTGTTGCTCGCTTCGGCGATCGCCCTGGCTGGCGCCGCCAGCGCGCAGCAGTCGCCGACTACTGTCTCGAAGGCCTCGAAGTCCGCCAGGGCGTCGAGCAAGGCAATCGCGCCGGCTGCCAGGCCAGAGCTCGAGGCCAAGGCCATCGACCTGCTCAAGGCGACCAGCGACCGTCTGGCGGCGGCGCGATCGATGTCCTTCACGGCGATCGCGACCTACGAGAGCCCGAGTCGGATCGGCCCGGCGCTGGCTTACACCACGCTCTCGGAGGTGCTCATGCAGCGGCCCGACAAGCTGCGGGTGATCACTCTTGGCGACGGGCCGGCGTCGGAGTTCTACTACGACGGCAAGACGATGACCGCTTTCGCCCCGGCGGAGAACCTGGTCGCGGTCAGCGCGGCGCCGCCGACGATCGATGGCGCGCTGAAAGCGGCGTTTGACAGCGCCGCGATCTATTTCCCGTTCACCGACTTGCTGGTCGCCGACCCATACCGGGCGCTCGCCGACGGACTGACGGTGGCCTTCTACATCGGCCAGTCCAAGGTCGTCGGCGGAACGAGCACCGAGATGCTGGCGCTGGTTAACGACAAGGTCTTCGTGCAGCTGTGGCTTGGAACTGAGGACAAGCTGCCGCGGATGTTGCGGGCGGTGTTTCGCGACGATCCGCTGCGCCTGCGTCACCAGCTGGAGCTGTCGAACTGGAAGCTCGATCCTGAACTGACGGCGGACGCCTTCGCATCGTCGAAGACCGCCGCGGCGGCGGCCATCGCCTTTGCCCACCCGGGGGGGTCGCCGGCGAGCGGCTTCCGGCCGCCGGTGAAGGCCAGGCCGGCAGCCAAACGGCAAGCCGCCAAAGCCCAATAAGGAGGCGAAACATGAAATCGACGAAAGCGACAATGATCGGCATGGCCGTGGCGCTGGCCCTGGCGCTGCCGAGCGGGCTGGCCGCCGCCTGGGCGAGCGCCAACCGGTTTGGCGGCAGCACCGAGCACGTTCCCGGTGCCACCGAGCACACCAACGCGTACGGCGGCAGCACCTCGCACGCCTACGGCGTTGGTACCGAACATACCAACATGTACGGCGGCAGTTCGGCACACGCCTGGGGCGGCGGTACGGAACACACCAACGTCGCCGGCGGTACCACCTACGGTGCCTACGGCGCCGGGGCGGTGCACACCACGCCGTACGGCGCGACCACCTATCGCGCGCCGTATCCGGTGGCGCCGGTTTACGCGCCCTACCACCCACCTGTCGTGGTCCCGCACTACGCGGCTGCTTGCTACAACTGCGCCGGTGCAGCGGCTGCCGGCGCGGTGGTCGGCGTCGCCGCCGGCGCCGCCGTGGCCTCGGCGAATTCGGCCGCCGCTACCACCAGCGCCTATTCATCAGGCTACGCCGCTGGCAGTGCCACCACTGCCGCGGCCTATGGCGCCGGGGCGACCTACGCGATCGGCACCAGCTATGCGACCTTGCCCGCGGGCGCGGCGGCGATTCCGAAAAACGGTACGACCTACTACCTGTCCGGCAACACGTGGTTCCTGCCGGCGTACGGCGCCAATGGCGTCTACTACCGGGTGGTCCCGACGCCCTGAAGCGGCTGTCGCCGCGACGGCCTGCCGCAGACTGCTTCCCCGCGCGGCCCGACGGCGCCGCGCGGGCCTCGGCTGCCGATCGCTGACTAGCGCCGGCCGCCACCGAAACGGCCGCCAAAGCCGCCGCCAAAACGACCGCCGAAGCTGCCGCCGCCGCCGAAGCGGTCCCCGCCGCCCCAGCCTCCACCGCCGAAGCGGTCCCCGCCACCCCCCCATCCTCCACCCCCGAAGCCGCCGGCACTGGCGTGGCTTTCGGCGTTGCCGCGCTCCTGCTGCTGGCGATCTGCCCAGGAGGTGTCGCCACCGGCTGATTGCCAGCCGTCTGCGCCGTGCTGCTGCCAGCCGTTATCGGAATTGCGGTAGGCATTGCCGTCAGCGCCTGCGTAGTGGTCGCCGAACAGGCCGCTCGACGTGTAGCTCTTGGTTTCGCCGGTCCTGGCATCGTAGGCGGTGGTCGTGTGCTGCGCGCCAACGCCGTCGGGCCCGGCTGTCGCGCTGGCGGTTTTGGAGATCGAGCTGCCGCCGGGGCCGGTGGCCGAGACACTCGAAGCGTACGACCGCTGCCCGGTTTCGGTATTGTAGGACGTGCCGCGCGCGACGTTGCCGGTGGTCCCGCCGGCGGTGTCGAAGGTCCGGTCGTAGCCGCGTTGCGCCTGACCGGTAGCGGGGTTGTAGCTGCGACCGGCGGCATAAGAGCCGGTCGTTCCGGTGCGCAGGTTGGTATAGCTGCCGCTGGCCCTGGTGCCGACCTTGCCGTCGGCATCGGTGTACCAACTGCGCGAGCCGGCATAGACGGCGTTGCCCCAATGCCCATAGACGTTGGCGCTGGTCGAGCCGCAGCAGGGATAGCCCCAGTAGCCCGGATGGTACCAGGCGCCCCCCCAATACGGAGCAGCCCAGGCGGCGGTCGCGAGACCGAGGCCGAAGCCGTAGGCAAAGCCGACGTAGGGGTTGTAGATCGGCGCGGCGGCCAGCCCCCAGGTGTAGGGCGAGGCATACCACACCGATCCGACCCAGGCGCCGTAGTTGTAGCCGGTGCCATAGACGACGACCCCGTCGGAGGTCACCACGTTGCCCAGGTAGCCAGGCGTATAGCCGACCCAGGCGACCTCGCTGCTGGCGCCGTACACCTGCACGTAGGTCACGTAATGCAGCGCCGAGCTGGCCGGAATGTCATAGATCACGGCCGGTACGCTGGTCGCCACCAACCAGGGCCCGGTGAGGCCCGCGGCGGTGAACCAGACACCGGCCTGGAGCGCGTAATAGCTGCTCGGCGTTACCTGGATGATCGGGACCTCGGCATTGGCGACATAGCGCAGTGGCGTGCCGTCGATCGGGCGGAACTGTGGCGCGCCGTCGAACACCGGCGTGAACTTCGGGCCGTTGGCGAGCGGCACGGTGGCGGTCTGTGGGATCGAGTTGGCGATCAGCGCCTCCTGCGCCTGCGGCGTCCCGGCCACCGACGCCAGGACGACGCCGGCCGGAACGTTCCGGGGAATGCGGCTGAAGTCGGCGGGCAGGGCGTTGGCCGGCGCGTAGGCCCACGGTCCGCTGATCGAGGACGCGCGGTACCAGCGTCCGGAGAGCAGCGTGTAATAGTCGTTGTTGGCGGTATTCACCAGCACGTCGGCGGTCGTATTCTCGGCCCACAGCAAGCCGGTGCCGGTGATCGGCACGAAATTGGGCTGGCCCTTGAAAACGATCAGCTCGGCCGGCACCTGGCTGACGTAGATCGTCGGCACGCCGTCTTGCAGCGTCGGCTTCGGCTTGGCTTGCGGACCGCCGTCAAGCAGGTCGACGGCGTTCTCCGTCGCCAGCTGCCGGGCGATGCCGTTCAGTCCGGCCGGCTCGCCAGTCGCCCGGGTCCATGGGCCGGCCAGCGAGGCCGCTGACAGCCAGCCGTCGAAAACATGCATGTACCAGCCGCTCGTGCCACGGCTCCGGACGATCAGTGCCTGGGTATTGATCACCCGTTCGAAGGCGCTGTTCGGGACCGGCCTGATCGCTGGCGTGCCGTCGATCGGCACCAGGATCGCCGGCGAATAGCTTACGATCACCCGTGGCGGGTCGTTGTTAACCTGGACGCTGCGCGCTTTCACCGTCCCCGATGCGGCGAGTTCGCCCTGGAGCAGAGCCAGCGAGATGCTGCTCATGGCCGGCGGCAAGTGGGTGCGCAACTGCCGCAGCAGCTCGAGTCCATGATCGGGCAGCGTCGGGAAGCTGGCACGGCTCAGGCTGAGGTCCTCCAGACCAACGCGTTGGCTCAGGCGATCGACGCCGGTGCGCGCGCTGCCCCAGATCACGCCAAAGCTTGCGTCCTGGGCGCCGGTCTTCCTCACCGCGACGGCCGCGCGAAAGCTGAGGTGGTTGCCTTGCCAGCTATTGACCTGTGGCAGGTAGACCAGCGCCGTCGCGCCGGCCAGGTCGACCTGCCGTGGCCACGGGTCGCGGGGGGGTTGCGGCGCTGCTGGCGGTTGCACCGCGCTGTCCGGCTCTGATGCCGCCGCCTGGGTCCACGAACCGGTGGTGGCCAGCGGCGCGTCAAGGGCGGGGTCGAGGTCGAGCGGCAAGGCCGCGGTCGCTGCGGTATCGCCCGGAAAAGGCCCCGTCTGCTGGTTGGCGCAGCCGATCGGGCCGGCCAGCACGACGCCAAGCAGGCAGGTCAGCAAGCGGGGTGTGGGAACGTTGATGTTCATCGTTGTCCTTAACGGCAGTAAAAGCGAGGGTGAAATCAGGGCTGCCCATGGCACCGGCTGGCGGGCGTTCACAGCAACGGGCTGAGTACCTGCACCGCGTTCTCCAGCAGGCGGCGCCAGTTCGGCCGGGCGCGCCATTCGTCGAGCAGCAGCGCTCGCGAGCTGCCCTGGTAGCGCCGCTGCATCTCGCGGGCGGCGGCTGAAAACGCCCGGTCGTAGGTAATCAGCGAAACTTCGAAGTTGAGTTCGAAGCTGCGCAGGTCGAGGTTGACCGTTCCAAAGACGGTAATTTCCTCGTCGACCACCATGCTCTTGGTGTGCAGCAGGCCGGCTTCGAAATGCAGGATGGTGATGCCGACCGCGAGCAGGTCTTCGACGTAGGAATTGCTGGCGTAGCGGACCAGCCGCGAGTCGATCTTCTCCGGAACGATCAGGATCACCCGCACACCTCGGATCGCCGCCGAACGCAAGGCGGTCAGCAGCGTCTCGCTGGGAACGAAATACGGCGTGGTCAGAACAATCTCGCGCCTGGCGGCGTAGATCGCGGCGAGCAGCAGCTGTTCGACGTGCCGCATCGCGGACTGTGGCCCGGAGGGAAAGATCTGGACCGCGCTGTCGCCGGCGGCGGCCAGATCGGGCGCTGGCGGGGGCGCGAAGTCGACTCCGGTCTGCAGCGCGGTGATCGACAGCGACACCGCTTCCAGTACCCAGGCGGCCGGACCTTCGATGCGGACCATCGCGTCAACCCATTCACCGACCCCCGCATCCTGCTTGAAGAAGCGCGGGTCGGCGATGTTCATGCTGCCGGTATAGGCGATGCGGCGGTCGATGACGGCGATCTTGCGGTGGTCGCGCAGGTCCAGGCGGACAAACAGCGCGCGCAGCGGATTGACCGGGAGGATTTCGACCAGGGTCACGCCGGCGTCGCGCAGCTCGCGCACGGACTCACTCTTGAAGAACGGGCGGCTACCCAGTGAATCCATCAACGCGCAGCAGGGGACGCCGCGTTTGGCCGCGCGGACCAACGCGGCGACCAGGTCGTCGACGAAGCCGCCAGCGCTCCAGATATAGAACTCGAGATGGACCGAACTGCGGGCAGCGTCAATATCGGCAATCAGCGCGCGCATGCTCGAAGCACTGTCGGCCAGCAGTTGCAGTCGATGGCCGCGCAGCAGCGGCAGGCCGACCGATCCGGTGGCCAGCCGGCTGACGCTCTCCGCGCCGGTGTTCAAGGTGCCGGGGTCGACCACCGCCGTCGCCGGGATCCTTCTCGCCCAGGCGCGGACCTGTGGTTCCAGGGCGATCGCCCGCTTCATCCAGGTCCTTCCCAGGCGCCGCTCGCCGATCAGCAGATAGATCAGGACGCCGACGGCCGGCAGGAGAACGATCAGCAGCAGCCACGCCAGCGCCGTGCCGTGCGCCGTCCGGCGGGAAAAGATGCGCAGCGATACCGCCAGCAGCACCATCAGGTGCAGGAGAGTGAGAAAGCTGAAGACCATGCGGCGAAGTATGTAACGCGCCCATTGACCGGGTCAAGGACGATCCGCTGCAAGCGCCAGTTCGGGCTGGCTGGCCAGTGGCGGATCGCGTCGAGCGTCTCCGAGCGCGGCACGGGCGGTATTTTCCGAGGCTGGCTTGGCGATCGATCCGATGCGCTCTGGAGGCTTCGCTTGTCTGCCCGCGCAACTCGTCTTGCCTCTATTGACAGGCGAATGATTCGTGATAGCCTCGCGGCGGCTGTTGCTTTGCCGTGCTTGGCGAAGTTGTTCAACGCCGCCGCCGAGTCAACTTCTTCCCCGACCATGGAGCTGCGCATGGAGCCGACGATCACCCTGTTCATCAGCCTGTTCACGACGCTGGTCGCAATCATCAATCCACTCGAAGCCATACCGGTGTATCTCGGTCTGGTAGGCAGCAAGCCGGAGAGCGGGCAGCGCGAGGTGGCGCGTCGGGCCTGCCTGTACGCGATGCTGCTGTGTTTCTTTTTCCTGCTTTTCGGGACCTTGCTGCTGCGCGTCTTCGAAGTGCCGCTGAGCATGGTACGGGTGGTCGGCGGGGTGATTCTCACCCGCGTCGGTTTCGAGCTGTTTGCGCCACCGCCATCGGGCGGGCTGATTCCACGCCCGGAGGCCGGTGACACCAACGTCGCCTTCGTGCCACTGGCGATGCCGATCATGTTTGGCCCTGGCGCCATCGCCACCCTGATCAGCATGGCGTCTACGATCAAGCAGTCGGCGGCGGAACTGATGCATTTCGCCGCAGCCAGCGCGGCGATCGTCGCGTGCATGCTGACCGTCTATGTGTCGCTGATTTACGCCAAGCCGATTCTGGCCAAGATCGGCCATCAGGGAATCGATGCCGCGACCCGGATCGTCGGATTCTTCGTCGCGGCGATGGGGATGGGTCTGATTTTCAACGGCGCCGTGGAGTTTCTGGAACCGTATCGACCGGTGGCGACAGCGGCGACCGGAGGTTAATGTGGAAATGCTTGGCAGCCGCTTTCGAGGGTTGTTGCTGTCGGTGGTGCTGACGGCAACAGCGGGTCTTGCGGTCGCTGCGGCGGAGGGCCCGGGAACGCCGTTTGGCGACTTTCATCCCGATGCTGAAATCGTCACCGCGCCGGTTGAAGTCGACGGCCGCATCCTCTTTCGCGTCCGCGGCGTGACCAGCTTCCCGGCGCAAACGCGCGCCGATGCCATCGCCGACCGGCTTGAGCGGCTGGCGAGCGACCCGACCGTCGCTGCCGGGTCGGTGCGGGTGGTCGAGGGCGATGGCCATTCGGCAATCATGGTCGGGGACCGACGGGTAATGATGCTCTTCGACGCGGACGCGCGCATTGAGGACGTCGAGAGAGCCGACCTCGCGCACGCCAACAGCGAGCGGATCCGGGTGGCGATCGAGGACTTCCGGCGCGAGCGCAGTCCCGAGGTGCTGAAGAAGCATGCGGTCTGGGCTGCCGGGGCCGCAGTGGCGCTGGCGCTCTGGATAGCACTAGTGATCTGGCTGACGCGTCGGCTCAACTCGGTGCTCGAGGAGCGGTTCCGCAATCGGATCGGCAGCCTGGGAATTCAGTCCTTCGAGATTCTGCGTGCCGAGCGGATCTGGTATGCGCTCGGTGCCGCTGTGTCGGCACTACGCTTTCTGGCGATCGTGATGGCCGCCCTGGCCTGCCTGGATTTCGTCCTCAACGGGTTTCCATGGACGCGCGGGCTGGCCGGGGAACTGACCAGGGTCGTCCTCCGCCCGCTGAAAAGCATGGGTGGCGCGCTGGTCGCCTACTTTCCCGACCTGGTTTTCCTGGTCGTCCTGGCGCTGGTCGTCCGCTTCGTCCTGCGTTTGATCCGGCTGTTTTTCGATGCGGTCGCGCGGGGTTCGGTAACCCTGGAAAACTTCGAAATCGACTGGGCCTGGCCAACGTACAAGATCGTCCGCTTCGTGCTGCTGACCTTCGCGGTGATCATTGCCTATCCCTACATTCCGGGGTCGGACTCGGAGGCGTTCAAGGGCATTTCACTGCTGGTCGGGGTGGTCGTTTCGCTCGGCTCATCGTCGGCGATTGCCAACCTCATCGCCGGTTTGATGATCACCTACCGGCGTGCCTTCAAGATCGGCGACCGGGTGATGATCGGCGACGTCACCGGCGACGTCACCGAGCTGCACGCCCAGGTAACGCATCTGCGCACCTTGAAAAACGAGGAGGTGACGATTGCCAACTCGCAGATCCTCAACGGGCACGTGGTCAACTACAGCGCGTTGGCCGCCGAGCACGGGCTGATTCTGCACAGCACCGTGGGAATAGGCTACGAGACACCCTGGCGGCAGGTGGAGGCGATGTTGCTGATCGCCGTCGCACGCACCCCGGGGCTGCTCGCCGACCCGCCGCCATTCGTGCTGTACCAGGGGCTCGGCGATTTCTGCGTGGTCTATGAGATCAACGCCTATTGCGACGATGCCAGAGCCATGTCGCGCCTGAATGCGAGCCTGCAACGCAACATCCTGGACGTTTTCAACGAGTATGGCGTCCAGATCATGACGCCGAATTACGAGGCCGACCCGTCACATCCCAAGCTGGTCGAAAGAGGCCAGTGGTACGCGGCGCCGGCAGTGGCCGAGCCGGCCGACGACGCCGGAAAGTGAGCACTGCCCGATTTGCGGGGACCTGTGGCCCAGGCAGAGTACCCGGTGCCACTTGGCCGTTTTCTTCTTCCGTAGCCATCGAACGAGGAACATCACCAATGAAAACGTACCGACAGTTTGCTGCGCGCACCGCGCCCTACGGCTTGCTCGCTGTTGCCCTGGCCTGCGGCGGTGCCGGCGCGCAGGACGACAGCATCAAGCCGGACCCGGTGCTTTCGCCTGACGCCGTCAAGCCCGACCGGGCGCTGTCGCCGGAACAGATGCACCCGCCACCGGCGCTATCGCCGTACGCGATCCGGCCCGACCGCGCGCTGTCGCCGGAGGAGGACCAGGGGCCGCCGGTGCTCTCGCCTGGCGCTGTCAAACCAGACGCCGCGCTGTCGCCGGAAGAGACTACCGCTGCGCCAGCGCTATCGCCCGACTGACGCAGGTCAGCGCGCGCGGCGCGCAATCTGGCGCCCAAGGGCAGGGACCTGCAGTAGAATGATGCGCTGGCGTTGACCGGTGGTCGGTTGGCAAGGGCGAGCACTTCGGGGACCTGACCTGCTGCTGGGCCTGCCGACGACGCCGGCGTCATTCGTGATCGAGCGCTGCGCCGTTCTGTCTGTCGCCAGGCCGCCGATGGCTCTGGCTTTTCCAACACCGTGGCGGCTGTTGAAGGACTGGTGGCCGTCACGCAAGACCTGTCAAGGAGTGTTTCATGTTCCAGAAAATTTCGGCTTACCTTTCGGCCCTGGTGTTGGCTCTGGCGCTTGCTGCCTGCGCAACACCCGGACAACAGGCAGGGCAAATGGAGGTCCGCAGCGGCGTCATCGAACAGATCACCGCCGTCGAGTTGCCAAGCAATCAGCACCGTGGTGTGGGCGCCGTGGTCGGCGGCCTTGCCGGCCTCGGAATCGGCAGCCTGATTGGTGCGGGGACCGGCCGCGACGTGGCGATGGTCCTGGGGACCGTCGGCGGTGCAATTGCCGGCAACGAAGTCCAGAAGAAGTACGAAAAGCCGGTTCCGGGCCAGCAGATCATCGTTCGCACTGGCAGCGGCGTACTCGTTTCGGTGACGCAGCCCTTTGACGCCGGCCTGCGCCAGGGGCAGCGCGTGTATATCGAAGGCAGCGGCGAGGACGCACGCGTCGTTGCCCGCTAGCCGCCAGGCGCTCCCCACCTTGCGTATCGGGCTCGATGCGAGCCCGATACCTGCTCTCCCGAGAAGTTCCCTATGCGTATCTTGATGCGTATCTTGTTTACGGACAGCGCGCCGAACAGCCGCGAAGAGCTGCCCGATTCGCCGCTCCTCCGGATCAAAGCACCAGGTCATGCGTTTGCTTCCTTGTGTCGCTCGGCGCTTGCCCCTGCGCTCCTGGTCGTCGTTCTCGGCGGCTGCGCTCCTGATGCCTTCCGCCCCGATGCACCCTACGAAGCCTACCTCAACCAGCTCCAGAACCGGTGCCAGTACCAGCGTATCGGGCGAGTGGAAATCAACTCCGATTTGTTGCAGGACCCCTATTTCCTGGACGTGACCTCGCGCTTCTTCAATCTCGAAACCAGTCAGACAGCGTATCTCGGCAGCCTCGAAGGTGCCTACGGGGCGACACCTGATTCACCGGGTGTTCGCTGCCTGCTTGGCCTGCTGCCGCAGCGGGCATTACCACCGCCGGCCGTTCCGCCGCCGCCGCCAATGGCCAGCCCGCGGTAGTCGGTAGTCCCCCGGGGGGACCCGCGCTGCCGTTCCCGCCAGCCCTTGCCCTCGGGAAAGGGACAGTTCGGAGTTCGGACCTTCATTCGCCGGGCTATCAAGTCGGACACTTCGCAATACCAGATGACCAGACGATCTTCCAGCAAGGGCGCCCGCCGGCCGGTCGCCGCCCTGCCACTCCCCGCGCCCGCCGCTGCGCCCGCCGCTCGGACGCCGCGGCGCAATCCCTGGTTGTTCGCTGGCCTGGCGCTGGCGCTGCTGATTGCCGGGATGATCGTCTGGGTAACGTCGGCCAGGGCGCCAGCGCCGGCCACCGGCGCGGCGGCCGTGGCAGCGCCCCCCGGCGTGTCCGCCAGCTACGTCGGCGCCAGCGCCTGCAAGACCTGTCACGACAGTGAATTCAAGGCCTGGTCGGGTTCGCATCACCAGTTGGCGATGCAGGAGGCGACCGCCTCTACGGTCCTCGGCGACTTCGCCGACACCAGGTTCAGCTACCATGGCGTCGAGTCATCGTTCTTCAAGAGCGCCGACGGCAAGTTCATGGTGCGTACCGACGGCCCGGACGGCAAGCTGGTCGACTACCCGATCAGCTACACCTTCGGAGTCTATCCGCTGCAGCAGTATCTGATCGCTTTCCCTGGTGGGCGTTACCAGGTCCTGCCGATCGCCTGGGATGCGCGGCCGAAAGGAGAGGGCGGGCAGCGCTGGTTCCACCTCTATCCCGAACAGAAGATCGACCACCAGGATCCGCTGCACTGGACCGGGATCTATCAGAACTGGGCGCTGCAGTGCGCCGAGTGTCACTCGACCAATCTGCGGAAGGGTTACGACGCGGCCAGCGACAGCTACCGGACCACTTACAGCGAGATCAACGTCGCCTGCGAATCGTGCCACGGCCCCGCTTCGAGGCACGTGGACTGGGCCCGCCTGGCCCGGCCGCCCTATCCCGCAGGCGATGACAAGGGCTTGCCGTCGCTGAACAGCCGCTGGCGCGAGGCCTGGACGTTTCCTGCCGACGGTGACCGGTTTGCCGTGCGCGACCACCTCGCCGACCCTGCCGGAATGAACAGCTGCGCCGCCTGCCATGCGCGTCGGTCGACGCTCAGCGAAGGCGGCAAGGCGGGCGCGCCGCTCGAAGACAGCCACCGCCTGGCAATGCTCACCGCACCGAACTACCACGCCGATGGACAGCAGCGCGAAGAGGTCTATGTCTGGGGCTCGTTCCTGCAAAGCAGGATGTATCAGCATGGCGTGACCTGCATGGATTGTCACGAACCGCACTCGCAGAAGCTGCGCGCCGAAGGCAATGCGCTGTGCACCCGTTGCCATGCGGCCGCCGAATTCGATGCAGCCAAACATCACCGGCACCAAGACGGCGGCAAGGGCGCGCAGTGCGTGACCTGCCACATGCCGACGCAGAATTACATGGTCATTCACCCCCGCCAGGATCACAGCCTGCGCATTCCGCGTCCCGACCTGTCGACTTCGCTGGGCAGCCCGAATGCCTGCACGCAGTGCCATGCCGACAGGAAGCCCGAGTGGGCGGCGAGAGCGATGGACAAGTGGTACGGCCAGGCGTGGCGCGATCGACCGCAATACGGCACGACCCTGCACGCCGGCGAAACGCAGGGGATACGCGCCCTGCCTGGCCTGCTCGAACTGGCCAGCAGCCCGGCTGTCCCGGCGATCGTCAGGGCGACCGCGGCGACGCTGGCGCAGCCCTACGCCAGCCCCGGCACGCTGCCGGCCGCGCGGGCGCTGTTGCAGGACCCCGACCCGTCGGTGCGCATCGCGGCGCTGGGGATGATCGCGCCGGTCGACCCGCTGAACCGGGTGCTGAGTGCCTCGGCCCTGCTCTCCGACCCTGTTCGCGGGGTACGCATCGAAGCCGCCAGGGTCCTCGCCGACGTACCCGACGGCCAGATCCCGCCGGGTCGTCGCACAGCGCGCGACGCGGCTTTGCAGGAATACGTCGCGTCTCTGGAACAGGAGGCCGACTGGCCATCGGCCAACGTCAACCTCGGCAACCTGCGCTTGCGCCAGGGGCGCGCCGACGAAGCGGTCGCCGCGTTCGGGCGGGCGATCATGCTCGACCCGCAGTTTGTCGGCGCTTATGTCAATCTCGCCGACGCCTGGCGACAGCAGGGGCGTGAGCCCGAGGCTGAAAAGGCCTTGCACCAGGGCCTTGCGGTGCTGCCGCGCAACGCCGATCTGCATCATGCGCTGGGTCTGCTGCTGACCCGCAAGGGAGAGGGTGCCGCGGCACTGAAGGAATTCACCGAAGCCGCCCGGCTGGCGCCGGACAACGCGCGCTATGCCTACGTGGAAGCGATTGCGGTGCACTCCGCAGGGCGGCGCAGTGCAGCCCTGGCGCTGCTGCGCAGCGCCAACCAGCGTCACCCCAACGACCTCGACATCCTCAGTGCGCTGATCTCGATCAGTCGCGAGGCAGGCGACCAGCGCGCGGCCCTGCGCTACGCCAGGAAAGCGGCCGAGATCCTGCCCGATGACCAGAGCGTGAAACGGCTGGTGGCGGAACTGGAAGGGCGGTTCGCTGGCCGCGAGGGAGCCAGCAAGGGCAGGCACGAGGCGGGCTCCTAGGTACGTACAGGGGCGGTCTCTGGCGACTACTTGGGAAACATCAACTGCACCTGCAAGCGTAGCTGCCAGTTGGCGGCGTTGTCCGGATGGGCGACGTTGTAGTAGGCGCTGAGCTGGGTATTCACCGGCAGCTTGCCGAAGTGGAAGATCTTGCCGACGCCGCCGCCGAGGGGCACCGTCCAGCGCTGGCCGCTGTCGGCTTTCCAGTCGGCGGTGACGATTGGCGCCGAGGTCAGATAGAAGCCGCCTTCGAAGTTGTAGTTGACGAAGGGCTGGAGCAGGAAGTTGTTGTAGCTGGCGTCACTGCCCGCGCCGACCGACCAGACGTTGTTCACCAGGAAGCCATACACCCACGGATCACCCTTCTTGAGGTTGAGCAGCACGAACGACGGTCCCAGCCCCCAGCGGTCGTTGCCGAGCGCGTCGTTGCTGTTGGTCGGCATTTGCACGATCGCCCCGGCACCCCAGATGGCACCGCCGGGCACTGCCGGCGACAGGAAGGCCGTCAGCTGGATGTCGCCGATGCCGTTGATCCGGTCTCCACCCGGCGCGAAGGCCGGCTGCGAGATCACCGGCATGATCGTCCGGGTGATGACGTTCCATTCGCTGTTGACCTCGATCGGGATCATCGGCTGGATGTTGAGGATGTTCTGCGGTCCGTCGCGCGGTCCAACATTGAAGTTGGTGTTGTTCTGGAAGGGCACGCTGACCCAATGCTCTCAACGTATCAGAACAAAGTCATACCCCGTTCTTGTAAGCATGTGATAAATGTGGCTTTTGCGTGAATTTTCTGGGGGATGACCGGTTTGGTTTAATCTGGACGAGGTTCTTG
>NZ_JAPUVQ010000114.1:0-39189 GCF_029255145.1 Accumulibacter sp. | reverse complement strand
GACCTTCAATGGGGACCACTACGAGCGATTCCTTGCCCACTTCCTGGTCGGAAATCTGCGGACCAACGCCACCTTCACCCAGATCCTGACTGCCATCCGCAATAATATCAAACTGAGTCATTACGCAACACTCATCGATAAGCTATTGTCTATTGCACCGTCAACCCACTTGATCAACGAGTGGGTATGGTGCCTTCAGAAGAAAGATGAAGCATCGTCTCTAGCTGAAGACGCCCTCGCAGCGATGTTGTTCCGCGATGTCGGCATGAATGACGTACGAGGCGCCCTCGCGTTTCCGAAAAGAAATTATCAGGTCATCTTGAAGCTGGCTCAATACGAACTGGACAAGCGAAATCTTGATGCGGCGGAAGAGCTTTACCTCGCCTTGCTGCTCTACGGGTATTTCGATGGCAACATTGCGAAGGGCCTGAGCGAGATCGCGAGATTCCGGTTCGACTTTGCTGCCGCGGCAGAGATCTCCAGGGTCTGCGCGGCCTACAGTAACCCGTGGAAATTGGCCGAAGGTGTAATGCTTCAGACGCAATATTCCGCTCTCGCCAGGGATTTTCTGGGCACGGTTGAAGGATTCGCTGTCTCGGGCATGTCCAATCCGGCCTTGCTTGGGCGGTTTATCGGGGACTCGATAGCCGACGTGCCGCACTACCTAGGAATCCTACCGTATACCGACGCATTGTTGGCGTCGATAATGGCGGCCTCGGCCGGAACCCCGATATCACGCGCTCAAGCACTGGTGGCGATGAATTTCCCTGCGGAAGCCGAGTCCTTGTTGAAGGCCTATGCGCCCACCAGCAGTGAAGTGGAAAAATATACTCTGACACGGGTACAAGCCTCCCGACTTCTCGATAGATATGACGAAGCAAGACAGCAAGTCTCAAGGCTTGTCGCCATCCTGCCAACTTCTGTTGTCTATAGCGAGGCGCTTCGGGCTGCTATCGATAGCCATGACTACGCATGGGGCGAGAAACTTCTTGCTGAGGCCGTCGCCAGGGGCTTGGATATAGGTGAAATATTTCACCGAAGAATTGGCAAGGGGGTGACAGACCTCAAGAAAATATTCCTGTCGCATAGACTTATCAAGAGTAGCGGCCTGCTCCGGAAGTATTTTGGGGGCAAATACGTGCAATCCCTGTCATTGCTTGGGACGACTGCTGCAAGCACTAACGTTATTATTGCCTATTTTGGGCCTGGTGACGAGATTCGCTTCGCAAGCCTCTACCCCGAAATGATGGCGGCTTGTGGGGAGAGCAAGGTAAAGTTTACCTGCGATCCCAGGCTGCATACTATTTTTCAGCGAAGCTTTCCGGATCTAGAGTTCCACCCGGTGCAGCGTGTCCGAAGCCTGACCTGGCTGCACGACTATAGTAATTTTGACCGCTTGCCGGGCTCTGACTTGTTCAGGCATGTGGATAACGCTGGCTTGGACCTGATACGTTCCGCCGACAACATTATCCTGCAACTGGATGCGCTGGGTGATGTGGTCGAAGGCTTCCAGACATTTCGTGGTGTTTCATACCTTGAGCCTGATCCTGAGAAGGTCAGTGCATGGAAAACCAAGCTGTCCTGTTTCGAGGAGAAGTACTTGGTCGGCCTGTGCTGGCGCAGCAGTCTGAACACGCCTGTACGGAGCTCCGGCTATCTCCCGATCGAAGCACTAGCACCGCTGTTTGCCTTGCCAGATGTAGTGTATGTCAACCTGCAATATGGAGAGCATACAGAGGAACTCGATCACATTAATAGACGGTACCCAAATCGACTGATTACATTTCAAGATCTCGATACGTTCAACGACCTGGATGGAATGGCAGCGCTGATGTGCTGTCTGGACGCTGTCATTGCCCCGGCCACAACCGTCGCGGAGCTCGCGGGATCACTCGGCTGCAAGACCTTGATGTTTTCCAGTAGCTCGCAAAACAACTGGCGGGAGCTGGTCAGTGGTAGTCGGGATTTATGGCACCGGTCCATGCGGCATGTTAACGTTGAAGACAAAAATGAACTACCCCGGGTATTGACTGATAGCTTGCTTCACGCGCTTGCTGGCGACAACTAGGGTTCGGGTCGTTGGTTGGTCATTCCGTTGTTCGGTCATTTATTTAGAGTCACTCGTCGGCGCAGTGCTTGGTTACATGATGAATGCCAGTCGTGCCCGCCGCAAACAACCTTCTGCTTGAACCTCTGGAGATTTTTGAATGTTTGATAACAAGGTTATATTGATTACTGGTGGTACCGGATCATTTGGCAACGCATTCGTCCCGATGACGCTCGCCAAGTACAATCCGAAGAAGATTATCGTCTACTCTCGCGACGAGATGAAGCAATGGGAGATGGCGAAAAAATTTCCCAATGATCCCAGAGTTCGGTTTTTCATTGGCGACGTGCGTGATCGCGAGCGGTTGTACCGGGCATTGGACGGTGTCGATTACGTCGTTCATGCCGCGGCTACCAAGATTGTCCCTACCGCGGAATACAATCCTTTCGAGTGTGTCAAGACAAACGTCATTGGTGCCATGAACTTGATCGATGCCTGTATCGATAAGGGCGTCAAACGCGTGGTTGCGCTGTCAACGGATAAAGCCTGCAGCCCGGCAAATCTCTACGGCGCGACAAAACTGGCTTCCGACAAGCTGTTCATTGCCGGCAATTCGTATGCTGGGGGACACACAACCCGCTTTGCGGTGGTGCGCTATGGTAATGTGATGGGCTCCCGCGGTTCGGTGATACCGTTTTTCCTCTCAATTCGCGACCAGGGGGTTCTGCCCATCACGGATCTGCGCATGACCCGCTTCATGATCACTCTCGAAGAGGGTGTCGACCTTGTCTGGCATGCGTTTGATGACATGGAGGGTGGGGAAATATACGTCAAGAAAATTCCATCGATGCTGATCACGGATATCGCGACCTGTGTGGCCCCTGAGGCAGCCCACGAGGTCGTCGGGATCAGGCCAGGGGAGAAGCTCCACGAGACGATGATCGGCCCGGAAGACTCGCTATACACTTACGAGTACAAGGATCATTACAAGATTCTTCCCGCCATTCACGACTGGAGTGCCTGTGCGCTACGTATCAAAAACGGCCAGAAACTTCCCGAAGGCTTTAACTACTCGAGCAACACCAATACCCAGTGGATGACCTCAGAGGAATTGAAGACGTGGATTCTGGCCAACAGAGAAAAGATCGGGGTGATTTGATGACAGTAATTCCGTACGGCCGCCAGGATATTTCACCAAGCGACGTGGATGCGGTGGCGCGAGTGTTGCGTTCTGATTTCCTCACCCAAGGTCCTGAGGTGCCGGCCTTCGAAAAGGCGGTGTCTGGGTATTGCGAAGCGGAGTACGCGGTGGCGGTTAACAGCGCGACGTCGGCGCTTCACATCGCTTGCCTTGCCCTCGGCGTTGGGCACGGTGATTGGGTGTGGACTAGCCCGATAACCTTTGTTGCCAGTGCTAACTGCGCCCTTTATTGTGGAGCTGGAATTGATTTCGTAGATATCGACCCGGTAACTTACAACATGTCTGTCGACCGGCTCAGCGAGAAACTCGCACAGGCGGAAGAGGACGGCACTTTGCCGAAGGTTGTCATTCCGGTTCATTTGGCAGGCCAGTCGTGCGACATGGAGGGGATATTCACACTGGCGCAGCGCTATGGCTTTAGAATTGTTGAAGATGCGTCGCATGCGATTGGTGGAAAGTATCTAGGCGAGCCGATAGGAAGTGGGCGATACAGTGATATCACCGTGTTCAGTTTTCACCCGGTAAAAATAATAACTACTGCCGAGGGCGGGATGGCGGTGACCAACAACCCAGAACTCGCGCAGCGTATGCTTCTGCTGCGTAGCCATGGCATCACGCGTGATCCCGGGTTGATGACCCATACCCCGGATGGTCCCTGGTACTACCAGCAAATCGAGCTGGGCTTCAATTATCGAATGACCGAGTTGCAAGGCGCATTAGGTATTAGCCAGCTGCAGCGTCTTGATACCTTCGTGGCCCGTCGCAACCAGTTAGCAGAGCAATACAGAGATTTGCTGAAGGGTGCTCCACTAACTGTGCAATGTAACTCAAATAATAGTTACTCGGCTTACCATCTATACATAGTCCGGCTTTGTCTTGATGAAGTTGCTGCCACTCATCGACAGGTCTTCGAAGCGCTCTTGCAGCGCGGCATTGGCGTGAACGTTCATTATATTCCTGTTCATCTTCAGCCTTACTTCCAACAGCGCGGATTCAAGCATGGTGATTATCCTGTTGCTGAAAGATACTATGAGGAGGCTATTAGCATCCCGATGTTCGCCGCTTTGACCGACGTCGAGCAGGGCGTGGTTGTGTCCGCTCTGAGGGATGTTCTGTGCGGAGTTGGGCTATGAACGTTGCCATCATTCCTGCGCGCGGTGGCAGCAAGCGTATCCCACGAAAAAACTTGAAGTTATTTGGCGGAAAGCCGATGCTGGTGCACTCCATCGAGGCGGCCCTGAAAAGCGGGTGTTTCGAGAAGGTGGTTGTGTCCACTGACGATCCGGAAATTGCAGTCGTGGCGAGAAAGTGGGGTGCTGATGTCCCGTTCGATCGTCCTTTGGAATTGTCGGATGACCACACGCCAACACGTGCCGTTATTAACCATGCGATCGCGGAAATAGCCATGCTATATGGCTTGCCGGAATTCGTTTGCTGCATCTACGCGACTGCGCCGTTTCTTCGGTATGGGGATTTGATAGGTTCCTTGATTACGTTGAGAGCGCAAAATGTTGATTTTGTTTTTTCGGTCACTACTTTCGCTTCCCCCATCCAGCGCGCGCTAAGAATCTCTGCCAGCGGTGCTGTCGTGCCTTTTTATCCCGAGTTTATGGGTTCGAGATCGCAGGATCTTGAGGAGGCCTATCACGATGCCGGGCAGTTTTACTGGGGACGACCGTCCGCCTTCTTGTCAAATGCTTCGATGTTTGGGGGAACAGGGCTTCCTTTCGTTCTGCCGCGATGGCGTGTGCAGGATATTGACACCATCGAAGACTGGCAGAGGGCGGAGTTGATGTTTGATGTGCTGACGCGCGAGGCAGCACCCGGAGCGATCGTTTGATAATATTGGCCTGTAACGCCGGCGCGCAGGCGGGCTTTGGTCACTTGATGCGCACTCGCGCGCTCGCGACGGCGTTATCGCATCTGGGGGAGCGTTGCGTCCTGTTGGGACCGGGTTCGACGTACTCTCGCGATTCCGATCACGCTCTTTTTGATGAATGGATTCCCATTGATCACTGGACATCAGATGAAGAGGAGGCCAAGAGGCTGCTGAGTATCGCCGGACGCGTTGGCGCCAACTCGGCCGTTCTCGATGACTACCGCGCCAACAACGCCTACCAAGAGATCCTGCACCGTTCGCGGTTTCCGTGGCTTCAGTTCGACACTTCAATTGATGGGCCACGATTTCCGAATATTCTCGTCAATCCGAGCCCCGGCGCGCGGTCCGATGATCATCAGCGCGTGATGGCCAGGTCGGATACCGTTTTTCTTTTTGGGCCGCGATTTGCAGTTCTGCGGCCAGAGTTTTCGGACGTGGTTCGAGTTCCCAGAGAAACACCGGCGATTCGCGTCCTTCTTACCTTTGGCGCGGGTGATGATTTCGGGGCTAGTGCTTTCGTACTACGCGAACTTGTCGCACGAGCAGCACAGGATTTAGAGTTTGTGGTAGTCTCTGGCGAGCATAATCCCCAAAATTTTATTTTGGATGAATGGGTCAGGGAGCGGGGCGGAAATAGGGTGTCGTTGCTTATAAACCCCCCGCTGTTATCGGCGGTATATTCATCCGCGGATATCGCAATCATGTCGGGAGGCACTTCGATCTATGAGGTGGCCTCGTGTGGTATTCCCATGCTGTTGCTGCCCACGGTCGATAACCAGATCAAGCAGTCAGTGGCATGGGCGGAGTCGGGTGCGGCCTTGTATCTAGGCAGGTTCGGCGAAGTCAGTGGGGCACAGTTAGGCGAGACACTGAACTTTCTCATCAGCAATCCTCGGCTTCGCGAGGAGATGTCGCTCGCCGGGCGCCAGCTGGTTGATGGACGCGGGGCGATCCGTGTGGCCAAGCACGTGGTGGGGTTGGGAGAACGGGTTGGCTAAAGACAGGGCCGCTGAAAGAGAAGTTCGGGGTTTGTTTGGTGTTGGCTGCTTGATTATTGGGATGAGTCATGACTAAGAAAATTTTGATCTTGGGTACCCTGCACGGACAGGCGGAGGCGATGGAGGCCTGCAAGAGCATTGGGTGGACAGTGTATTCTTGTGGCTTCAAGCGAGAGGGCCCAGGGGTTGATGCCGCTGATGAGTTTTTTCTGGTGGACATTCTTGATATCGACGGCGTGACAGCCCTTGCGAAAAGGCTGGAAGTCGATTGCGTATACTGTGTCGGCTCTGATATTGCAATGCCAACCGTGGCGGCCGTAAGCGAGAAGTTGAATTTGCCGTTGTTTCACAGTTCGGAGCTTACGGACATATTGCATCGGAAGGTCCGTCTTCGTGCTTTTCTTGAGGCGCATGGTTTGAGTCGCGTCAAGTACGCTACTTTAAAGGAAACGCTTGATCTGGAGCGGTTTTCTGATTTTCCGGCCATTGTCAAGCCAGCAGATAGCCAGGGGCAGCGCGGCATAACCAGGGTAAATTGCCGTGCCGAGGCAGAGGCCGCATTGCCGCTTGCCTTGAAGGCGTCGTCGACCGGCACTGCGATTATAGAGGAGTGGCTGGAAGGGCGAGAGGTTTCGGTACACGTGTTTGTGGTTGAGGGGCAGATCCGGTTTTTTCTTCCTTCAGATCGGTTCACCTGGCAGGGCGAGTCCATTGGGCTGCCTAGAGCGCACGGACTGCCGTCAAGATGGCTGGACGATCATACGGTAGTGGTCATTCGCCAACTGGTTGAGGATTTTGTTGAAGGTTTGAATATTCTCAACGGGCCATTGTATTTTCAATTGATATTGACGTCGTCCGGCCCAAAAATTGTCGAAGTGGCTCCGAGGCTTGATGGTTGCCATCTCTGGCGTCTTATCGATGAGCGAACCGGGTTCAATTTGCTGCTTGCGACATTCAGATATCTTGTCGATGGGATATGGGAAGAGCCCGTGATGAAGGAGGATTGTACAACCCATGTGTTGAACTTCTTTCTGGCAGAGCCCAATAGTGCATTTCATTCCGCGGACTTTCCTCCGTTAACTACCGGAAGGATTTGCTATCTCGAATATCAGCTGGCCGAGGGCGATATGATACGTGATGGAGGCAGCCCGGTAACCCGGGTTGGCTACTTCGTCGAGGAGGTTTCGTGAGAGTTGCGATTACAGGCGCCCGGGGGTTTATTGGGTCACACCTTCTGCGGCATCTCAAGGCGTCAGGACATGAGGTTGTAGCTCTTGGACGAGCACCCGGTAGCAAGGAATTGCAGGCGTTTGACGGCGACACTGGGAGGGGGTGCAGCCAAGTTCATTGTCCTCTCGAGGAACTCGTTGCCGGCGTTGACGTGATCATGCACCTGGCCGGGCGCTCGAGCCTGGATCGCTCAGTGAATCCAAGAATGGGCAGTCAGGGAACATCGAGCTTAACTGACTATCTCGATTCCAACGTTGTCTTGACCGAACGTCTGTTGAGGGCGGCGGTGGCTTCACGAACAAGGCGATTCGTCTTTGCGTCGTCGAGAATGGTATACCCGTCGTGGATTGCCGAGGCACGTACGGAGGAAATGAATCATCGGCCGGATAGCGCGTATGGTCTCAGCAAGAGCATTGCCGAGGATCTTGTGCGGATGTATTCGGACGATGAGCGGCTGGTCGGAGTTTCGCTTCGTTTAAGCCAGGTAATTGGTCCAGGCGATGGTGGTAGAGGGGTTTTGCCACGGTTCATCGAGTCTGCGCGTGCAGGCGTACTCCCAACAGTTCACGGCCAAGGCAGGGCGGTGCGGGATTTCGTAGACGTGCGGGACGTTGCTAGAGCTTTTGAACTGGTGGCAGAGGTGCCTTTGAGATCGCAAGTGATGAATATTGGTGGTGAGCGCGGTTACTCCGTTCGGGAACTGGCTGAGGTGGTGGCCGGGGAGGGGGGGCTGGACCCTTCGCAAATCGGCATGGTTTCGACCGACAACGAAGACTGCTCAACGTTTACTCTGGATAGCAGTCGCGCGAAGCAAGCCGTCGGGTGGACTCCCGACTGGTCTTTGCTCCGGTCGATTCGTGAGAGACTGGTTGATGCTTGTTAGGCGTGGCGAAACCTCGCCATGGTAATTGAAAGTCAGAATAGGAGAGATCGTATGACGTCTATTGAGCAAGGTTCAGCGGCGGATGTGGCTGCCCTGGATGATTGGGGCAAGCTCACGCAGATGAGCGTTGAAGGGCTCCGCGGCTGCGCAGAAATTTTTTGCCCGACAAACTTTTGGGAACCTGGCGTAACTAAGCTACTTTTGGAAATGAACACGAAGGGCTTGGGTTCGTTCAAGAGTTGGCCCCAGGCAAGCTCCTGGTTCTATCCGCTTTATGGCAACGGGTTCACCAACAAGACGATTAAGGAGATTGCTGCGCTCGCGGTCGAGCTTAACCCGAAGGCAAACGCATCCTATGTGGCGGGTCACCTCAGCGGTGGGTGGGAGGCACGCCGGGACTTCGATGCCGTCAGACTGGCCTGGGATCAAGAGCTCTGGCCCTTTGATCTCGAGCAGTTCGGGGAATCGCTGGTCGGCAAGCCTCCTCAACGGTACCGGCTAACGAACGAAGACGGGATGGCATGGGGCCGCGCTTACCTCAACTACCTGCTGTGTCTTGCCGGGCTGTCCCGACACGTGAGCGCCCCGCCCAGTCGCTTTCTCGAGATCGGGGGGGGGTTCGGCGTACTCGGGGAAATCGTGATGTCCCGCGACCCGGAAGCGGTGTACGTCGATCTCGACATCCCACCGCTACTGACTGTGGCCACCTACTATCTGACGGAGCTGTTTGGCAAGGATAGAATTGGCTCCTTCAACGCGCCGCAGTTTCAGACGCCGGGATCTTTTGCGTGCGATCAATCAGCGGTGCTGCCCAATTGGCGGGTGGATGACTTGCTTGGCAAGTTTGACGTCTTCGTCAATTCTTTCTCCTTCCAGGAAATGGAGCCAAATGTGGTCGAACACTATGCAGCTGCTGTTGCCGCCAAGGAAGTCACGTATGTGGTGTCACTCAACTCACGTGATGGCAAGAAAAGAGCTACCGAAGCCGGCTCGCGCGGTGTGCTAGATCCGGTAACCTCGACTCGAATCGCTGAAATTTTCTCAAAACTGGGCTATGAACTCGTGGGGCGATACGGCAGTCCGTTGCTTCGGGGCGCGGGCGAGCTCATCATTCTTCGGCGCGGAGCAGTGCAGGGAGTTTGATCGACCGTTCGCCGGGGCCGTGGGGTGAGAGCGCGACGACATCGGTAGAGCCAGAATTGGCGTTGATGCATAACACTTATAGATCGGAATGTGGGGAACTTCTTTCCAGAAATGACATTCTGATGACCATTGGTGGTAGCCACTGTTCATTTCCGCTTCAAATCGCAGGGGAAGTGGGGGGTCGCTATTTATGCACCAACGTCACACCAGAATTCGAAGAGAATACTGCAGAGAAGGGCGCGGTTTTTGGATCTGGTCGCTATCGATGAGTAACTCCAGTGGTAAGCGAGCAGTCCATTTGTGTTTGCGTGGAAGAAGGAAGTTCCTATTCTGATTGAAACACCAGCACATTCTCGGGATGGCTGGTCGGCAGAATGTCTTTTTCTGTCGCGCGGAGCGGCCTAGCTGCTTGCCTGTCGTTGAATTTGTGGGTTGGTTGGCAGGGACCGCGAAGAATGGAGCCATGTCAATGCGCTATGGACTTGTGCGCTTGCCGTTCTTGTATCCGGCAAAGGGAGACCGCTGATGTTTTTTCCAAGAGAGAAGGTTTTTATTATTGCCGAAATCTCAGCTAATCATAACAATGACTATGATTTGGCTGTGAGGACAATTGGCGAAATTGCCAAATCCGGGGCGGACGCGGTAAAGGTTCAGACGTACAGGCCAGAGTCCCTTGCAATTGATGTTGATAATGAGTATTTCGGGCCAAAGACCACGGGACTCTGGAAGGGAATGAGGCCTTGGGACTTATACAAAGTGGCCGCAATGCCATACGGGTGGCAGCCCGAACTGAAAAAGGTCGCCGAAAATGCCGGGCTGGTGTTTTTTTCGAGTCCATTTGACCTGGAGGCGGTGGATTTTTTAGAAGATATGGGTGTCGAGCTGTATAAAATCGCGTCGTTTGAAATAAATGATATACCACTTATTCGCAAAGTGGCTGCCACGGGAAAGCCCATGATCATCTCCACCGGGGTGGCAGAGCAGGCAGACATCAGGTTGGCGCTTGAGGTATGCTACGGTGTGGGCAACAAGGATGTCTCGTTGTTGAAGTGCACTTCGGAATACCCCGCGCAAATTTCAGCTGCAAATCTCGCGACAATCCCTGATTTGAAGAACCGCTTCGGTGTTAACGTTGGTGTTTCGGACCATACCATGGGTTCACTGGTTCCGGTGGTTGCGGTGGCATTAGGAGCGACAATCGTTGAAAAGCATTTTATTGTGGATCGATCCCTGGGTGGAGTTGATTCATATTTCTCCATGGAGCCGGCTGAATTCAAGCAGATGGTCGATCAAATACGTTCGGTTGAGCAGGCCATCGGCACAGCATCTTATGAGGTCTCGGCGGCGGACTGCAATCGCCGAAGATCATTGTTTGCGATCCGTGACATTCTCCCCGGAGAGCGGCTGACTCCTGAGGCAATAAGGTCTGTCCGGCCCGGAGTCGGCATACCGCCAAAATATTATGAAGAAATACTGGGGAGAACGGCAAGGATAGAGATCAAGAAAGGGACTCCGTTGAGTTTTGACTTCTTTCTGTAGTCCGTGACTCGATGGTATGAGGCAAGAGTGCGGGCCATGCAAGGCTGGTTCCGTTCCTTGAATTCTGATCGATGGTGGCGGTTTCTTCAGGGTGCTGACGTTTCGGTTGACAGAGAAGAGGTGGCTCTATGTCGTTTGGTGTGGAACCGGCCGCCAAGCCTGCGCGCGGGCCAGCCCCGAGCAGTGGTGCTGCGAGCGTCGAGGGCACTGTCAAGGGCGGGCGAAGCCCGGCGAAGCGCACCGTGATAGGGTACGAAACGCTAATACGCTCAAAGGCTTGGGGCTGGGTGCGGTTTTTCACGGCCAGCTCCCGAGCCCGTCCGGCGGCAAGGACTTCCCCGCCCTCTGGGGCGGGCAAGGGGCGGGGGCGCCCGAAGGGCTGAACAGAGGCTTCCGTCTCTTCGGGGCCGGTTCCACAGGAAACGACACAAATCCGTCTCATGGTCACGATCCGGCAGCGTATCGCTCCGGATACTTGTATTCCACGTTCAGTCGTCAATGGCGTTGGTGCATAAATCCAATTTTTAAATCAGAATATGGGGAGCTTCTTTCCAGAGGTGACATTCTGACCACCTTTGGTGGTAGCCAATGTTCAAATTCCGCTTCAAATCGCAGGAGAAGTGGGGTGTCGCTATTTATGCACCAACGCCGTCGTCAATACGAAAGGACTCACTATGCGTAGTACGCTGCAGTTCGCTGCTTTCTCACGTCGCCAGTTCTTGCGTCTCGCCTTGTTGGGGGCGCTGGGCTTAGTTATCTCTCCGGATGGAGAGTGCTTCGCTCTCCCGAAAATAAAAGTCATCGAACTGAAAACAATAAGCAGGGATGACAGAGTCTATCACGCGTGGCCAACTCTCACTCGCAGGAAAAATGGCGACTTGCTGGTCGTCTTCTCGGGTGGCCGCGAAGGGCATATCGACCCGTTTGGGCGCGTCGATCTGATTGTGTCGCATGATCAAGGGGAGACCTGGAGTTGGCCCCGGACAATACTTGACGGTGACCTTGACGAACGCGATGCAGGAGTAATTGAGACCAGGACTGGAACATTGCTTGTCACCACTTTCACTTCCATGACGTACGCGCTGCAGTTCAGTGGGGCCAAAGGGCAAGCGGTATTGGATGAGGTGGCGAAAGATCGGTGGATGTCTGTGCATAATCGACTCAAGGCGGACGAGATCAAAACCGAATTGGGGCAATGGATGATCCGCTCGACCGATGGAGGTCGGACTTGGTCAACCAGATATGCCACGATCGTTAACAGCCCACATGGCCCTCTGCAACTCGCTGACGGAAGGATTTTGTATGCCGGCAGAGAGGTGTCTGGAAGTCGCAAGCGCGTCGGGGTGGTTGAATCTACGGACGACGGCAGTACTTGGCGGTGGTTGGCAGATATACCATTCGCGAATGGACATGGTTACCCGAACTATCATGAGCTGCACGCAGTTGAGGCATCCAGTGGAAAGATCGTTGTTCATATACGTTACATCAAGGAAGGAGAGCCCGAGGAGATTCTGCAAAGCGAGTCCAGGGACGGCGGGCGTACATGGAGCGTGCCTGCGCCAATCGGGGTGTTTGGCTTTCCGTCGTACTTGAGTCGCTTGGGGGACAATCGGTTGTTGATGACCTATGGCTCCCGGATCAAGCCTACGGGTGTACGTGCCAGGATTAGTAACGATGAAGGGAAAACATGGAGTGATGAGTTGGTGATTACAGCGGATGGCACATCTAGCGATCTGGGTTATCCAAGCACGGTGCAACTTGATGAGAAAACGTTCTTGACGGTCTGGTATGAGCGATTGAAGGCCTCGCGGCTTGCTGTTCTACGTCAAGCAAGGTGGAGTATTGCTAACTAGGTTCGTATTCGCCTTGTCTATCCTGTCTGAAATCGGTCTTTCCGGTTGAGTTGACCTGTGCGCAGGAGTGTCGATCTTCCGTATGGGCGTAGATCGGACCGGCAGATCAGGTTGGCGAAATATAATGGGATTTCTGGCCGGGTTACGCCAGGAGAGGCGGGATGACCATCGTCGGTAAGGCCGAGTACTGGCGAAGCAGGGCAGGAGCAGCGGTGTCTGGTTGCGAGCTGGGTGGAGTACCGCCAATGGCTGGTCAGTCGACGCAGTCGGACGACCGGAGTATCTTCAGGTATCGGCCGCCCATGATCGGGCAGATTGGCGACACCGGACTCCGACTTCAATTCGTCAGGGTTAGTGTCGAGCACACCGTGTACGCGGTTCTCCAAGACGGTGTCCGCGAGTGGCAGTGGCCGGTTGCAAAAAGGGGGAAGGGCGCTTTGGAAGTCGTGTGGTGGGCTCCTTTCGTCGTCGGAGACGACGACAGGAGCAGTGGTTGTCGTTGGCGAACGACTGGAGGTCGAGGGTACGCAGCAGGTGGCCGTCGGGCGTCGGTAGCGCTGAGAGGAGCTGCTCCCGACCGGGTGGTGGCCTTCTTGGTTTATAGCCGTGGCAATCCGTTTGTTTCACTCTTCATGCTCCGTTGTCAGCGCGCTGCGCTTCCTATGGACTGCGGTAGCGCAGCGCGTTCGCACGGCGCAGGTGGCAGGAGAGCGCGATGCGCGTGGCAGCGAGATGGCTCGTAATCCGGGCGGCGTGACACCTACCCGGCAAGGTGCCCGTCATCGCCTTGCGGTTGTGGCAGGAGGACTCTCGGGGGGGCTGCTGCCAAGGTTGGTCCAGCAGCCTTTCAATGCTCGTCGCATTGGCGTTCTCGCTCGCGGCGACCTGCGCGCAGGTCGGTTTTCTTCCTGCGCCGAGTGATGAGCATGCCTATGCGGTTGGCGGTGTGGTCGAAGGGCGTGCTGAGGAACCCGTACCTCCGCGCACTGCTGGATGCCGAGATAGCTTATCGTCCTGGCCGAAGGGCAGTGGTCGACGTTAGTGGTATCGTATGCTGGGGGCGCAAGGAGACCGCGGAGCGCGCGCGGCGAGCTGCCAGTCGAAGTGGGCGTCCGATCATTCAGCTGGAAGATGGCTTTCTCCGGTCGTTTGGTTTGGGCATCGATGATCCGCCATTGTCGATTGTGGTGGACGACTTGGGTGTGTATTACGACGCTACGTCGCCATCCCGGTTTGAGTCTTTGGTGGCCGCTCCACTTACGGACTTGGAGAAGCTCCGGACGCAGGAATTGATGTCCCGGTGGCAGACTGCGCGGGTGTCAAAATATAACCACGCGCCGGAACTGTCGCTCTTCCCTGCCGCTGTGGTCATGCAGCAAGCGCAGCGGTATGTGCTGGTGGTAGACCAGACCTTGGGCGATGCTTCGATCCGCTATGGCCTGGCGGATGTCTCCAGCTTTCAGCGAATGCTGTCCGCTGCGCTGATGGAGAATCCAGCTTGCCTTGTGCTGCTCAAGGTGCATCCGGAGGTAATGGCAGGGCGCAAGCGGGGGCATTTTGATCTGGCAGCGGTTGCGGGTAATCCCCGGGTGCGGGTTCTCGGGATCGATGTGCACCCGGTGCCGCTTCTCGAACACGCCCAAGCGGTATACGTGGTGACCTCGCAAATGGGGTTTGAGGGGCTACTCTGGGGCAAGCCGGTGCGAACGTTTGGCATGCCTTTCTATGCGGGATGGGGCTTGACCGACGATGAGTTGCCAAGCCCGTCTCGGCGTGCGTCGGCGACGCTGGAGCAATTGGTCCATGCCGCACTGGTCGCGTATCCGCGTTATGTGAATCCAGAAACCGGTCAGCGTTGCGAGGTTGAGGAAGTGCTCCGACACCTGGCTCTGCAAAGGAAAATGCGCAACCGTTTTCCGAGTCAGGTCTATGCCGTGGGTTTCTCGAGGTGGAAAAAGCCTATCGTCCGCAGTTTCTTCTGGGGTTCCCAAGTGTTTTTCACCAGCCGCGCCGCAAGAATTCCACCCGGGGCATGCGTGGTCGTTTGGGGGCGAAAGCCAGTACCTTGGGATCTGCCGCCGGATGTATCGCTGGTTCGTCTGGAAGATGGCTTCCTCCGTTCGGTGGGCCTGGGTGCTGATCTGGTTCGTCCGCTATCCTGGGTGATCGACCGTCAGGGCATCTACTATGACGCCACGCAGGTTTCGGACCTCGAAGCTCACCTGCAGAATATCGGTCCTGACGGCACATTGCTGACGCGTGCGGCGGTATTGCGTGCGCGGATCGTTGCTTCCGGTTTGACCAAGTACAATGTTGGCGGCGAGGCTTGGACCAGACCGCAGCAGGCGGCACGTGTCGTCCTAGTGCCGGGGCAGGTGGAGAGCGATGCGTCGATTCAGTATGGAGCACCGGTGGTCAGAACCAATATGGGCTTGCTGCAGGCGGTGCGCGAGGCGAATCCTGATGCGTGGGTGGTATACAAGCCTCATCCTGATGTACTGGCCGGACTGCGCAAGTCAGGGACGGACGAGGAAGAGGCGCTGCGCTGGTGTGACGAGGTGTTGGGGGATGCCCTGATGGGGCAATTGCTGGCCGCCGTGGACGAGGTTCATGTGTTGACGTCTCTGGCCGGATTTGAGGCCCTCTTGCGGGGCAAGAAGGTCGTGTGCTACGGGCAACCGTTCTACGCGGGGTGGGGGCTGACAGTCGACAGAGTGCCGGTTCTACGCAGGTCTCGTCGGTTGACGCTTGATGAACTCGTTGCCGGGACGCTTATTCTCTACCCGACTTATGTGAGCCGCAGCACCGGCCGTTTCACGACGCCCGAGCGCGCGCTCGATGAGTTACTTGAGTGGCGCGACAAGGGACCCGACACGATTTCCTGGGTTCGCCGGCTGAAGCGTTTTATCCTGCGGCAGATCGTGGGGGTTCGGTGATGCCGGCCGTCGCGGGTTCACCAGGGGATTAATTCTACTTTGCCAGATTCATTTCACATCGTTGCTCGCAACCTGCCTGACGGCGACAAGCTGTGGTCCACCGTGATGAGCGGCAAGCCGCTGTGCGAGATGCGTTTCATCATGCCTTCCCGGGGCCAGAAGGCGCGAGAGGTTTGCCGGCAACTGTGGGCAAGGACGGTAGACCTGCCTCATGGTCACTCCGGCACCATTCGAGCCACGTGTATCGTGGCCAAGGAAACGAACCCGCCCGCCGGTACGGACCCCGTCGTCTGGCGGCTGCTGACCAACCGGCAAGCCGAGACACCGGAAGCCGTCGCCGAGTTGATCGGCTGGTATCGAGCACGCTGGGAGATCGAACTGTTCTTCCACGTCCTCAAGAACGGGTGCCAAGTCGAGGCGCTGCAACTGGGCGCGTTTGAAGGTTTGCAACGAACCCTGGCGCTGTACATGATCACCTCCTGTAGAGTGGCACGACTGATGCGCCTGGGCCGCACCTGTCCGGAGTTGGATGCGGAACTGATGTTTGACCGAGACGAGTGGCAAGCGGCATACCTCCTCAACAATAACAAGCCACCAGCCACCGCGCCTCGACTGAACGAAGTCATTCGGCTGATTGCCAAGCTCGGCGGCTTTCTTGCACGCAAAGGCGACCGCGAGCCCGGGTCAAGACCATCTGGATCGCTCTGCAGCGCGTCATGGATTTCGCCATCGGCGTCAAGTTCCTGCGAGAAGTCGAGGTGGAAAATTGTGTGTAAGGATATGCGCCTGGCCCATCGCGACACCGCCAATCGGCTCTCCTGTCGCGACTTGGTGGCGATCATGCGCCACAAGCTGCCCCAGAAAATCGTCACCGACCAAGACTTGGCCGTATCCATCGCCGACAGGCACACACGGCGCCGCCGGGCCATGGATTCGGCCGGTCGACGACCAGCAGAAATGCCTTCTGCATCAAACTGAAATCGAATCTGACAAAGTAGAATTAATTTGGCTTCACGGCGTTCTTTTCTGTTCCTGCAGGGCGTTTGTTCGCCTTTTTTTGCCAAGCTGGCCGATCAGCTGACCGCAGACGGGCATTGGGTCTTCAAGATCAATTTCAATGCCGGGGACCTGGCCTACTGGGGTATCCGGAGAGCCTGGAACTATCGCGGCGAGTTGCCGGGTCTGCGTGACTTTCTCGACGACAAGTACCGCAGGTTCGAGATCACCGACCAGGTGCTGTTTGGCGACCGTCGCCCAGTTCATCGGCCGGCCGTTGATCGTGCTTCAGCGCTGGGAATCCGCACGCATGTCTTCGAGGAGGGCTATCTGCGCCCTTGCTGGGTAACCCTCGAACGCGAGGGCGTAAACGGCCACTCCTTGTTGCCGCGTGACCCCGACTGGTTTCGCCGCGTCGGCGCGAAGCTGCCGGATTACGGCAATGGTGCGTCATTCAAGTCGCCGTTCAGCTTGCGTGCCGCGCACGACGTCGCTTACCACCTGGCCGGATGCACCAACCCCATTCTCTTCCCGCATTACCGACGGCACGCGCCACTCAATGCCGCCGTCGAATACGCTGGTTACGCCGTGCGGTTTTCGATGCTTCGCTTCCGCGAGCCGCAGGACGCCGCTTTGATCGACCACCTGGCCAACAGTGGTGTGCCGTTCTACCTGCTGCCGCTGCAACTGAACAGCGACGCCCAGATTCGCGACCACTGCCGATTCGACGACATGAACGGGGTGATGGAATTGGTGATGGAGTCATTTGCCGTGCATGCGCCGAACGCCGCACGGCTGGTGATTAAGAACCATCCGCTCGATGCCGGCCTGGTCAACTATCGCCGCGTCATTGCCGACCTGGAGAAGCGCTTCGGCTTGTCGGGACGTATCGATTACCTGGAGAGCGGCGATCTGGCCAAATTGCTGCGACACGCACAGGGCGTGGTGACGGTGAACAGCACCGTCGGCATCGTCTCCGTCGGCGCCGGATGTCCGACCGTGACCCTCAGTGATCCGATCTACAACCTGCCCGGGCTGACTTTCCAGGGGCCATTCGACGACTTCTGGAAGCATCCCGGCAAGCCCGACGCCGAACTCTATCGTCATTTTCGCAATACCCTGATTCACGCCGCGCAGGTCAACGGCGGCTTCTATTGCGCGACCGGAATCAGGATGGCGGTGCACAACTGCCGTCGCTTCCTCGAACCAGAGCGTTCGCCGCTCGACGAGTTGCTGTGAGCGCGGCTGACCACCCGCGGACGGTGCTGATCACCGGCGCCACCGGTGGCATTGGCGGTGCGCTGGCCGCGGTCTATGCCGAGGTCGGCACGACCTTGATCCTGCAGGGACGCAACGCCGCTCGGCTGGCCGAGCTGGCGGCATTGTGCGAGGCGCGCGGCGCGCGGGTGCTGACGCAGTTGCTCGATCTGTACGACCGGCAGGCGCTGGCGAACTGGCTGGCGGTGCTTGGCGAGCACGAGCGCCTGGATCTGGTGATCGTCAATGCCGGCGTGAACACCAATATCGGGCCGGACGGCGCGGGCGAGCGCTGGCACGACGTCGAGGAACTGATCGCGGTGAACGTCCTGGCGGCGATGGCGACGGTCGATGCGGTGCTGCCGGCGATGCGCGCTCGTGGTCAGGGCCAGATTGCCCTGCTCAGTTCGCTGGCCGCGTACTACGGGCTGCCGGTGACGCCCAGCTACTGTGCCAGCAAGGCTGCGATCAAGGCCTACGGTGAAGCGATCCGCGGCTGGTTGGCAGGCGAGGGCGTGCAGGTCAGCGTGGTCATGCCGGGCTACGTCGAATCGAAGATGTGCCGCGAGATGCCAGGACCCAAGCCTTTCCTGTGGTCGCCCGAGCGAGCGGCCCTGTACATCCGGCGTGGTCTGGCGCGCAACCAGGCGCGGATCAGCTTTCCTTTCCCGCTCAATTTCGGTACCTGGTGGCTGGCGGTCCTGCCGTCGGCGGTTTCCCAGCGCATTCTGCGCCTGCTCGACTACGGTGGCTGAAGCGTTCTGGTGGGCGGTGGCGCCGTCGGTTGTCGTCAGCGCCGGTCTTTCCTTGTTGCTCGAGCGCTTGCTGCGCCCGGCGACGCTGCCTTTCTGGAAGCGCCCGCTGGCGGCACTGGCAATTCACTTCGGATTCTGGCTGCTGGCCTGGTGCTTTCTCCTGCTGCTTGTCCGCCGGCCCGTTTTTGCTGCCAGTGCGCTGCTGGCTGGCATGCTGTTCGTGGTGCTGGTCAGCAACGCCAAGTATCAGGCGCTGCGCGAACCCTTCATTTTCCAGGACTTCGAGTACTTCAGCGACGCCTTGAAGCACCCTCGGCTATACCTGCCCTTCCTCGGCGCCTGGCGGGCGGTGCTGGCCTTGCTGGCCTTCGCGGCGGCGGTCTGGGCGGGTCTGGCGTTCGAGGAATCCTTGCTGGCGTCGCTGCCGGCCGACGATTTCCTGACTGGCGCGGCGATCGTGGCGACGGTCGGCCTGGTGCTTCTGGCGCTGGGGATGCGGCGGCGACCGGGGGTGACTTTCGACGCCGCCAGCGACCTGCGACAACTGGGTCTGCTGGCCGCGATGTGGCGCTACGGCGAGGAGGAGCACGTTCCTTGCGACGTCCGTTCGCCGTACGACGGCGCCACTCCCGTACGGCGCGCTGCCGGGGTTCGAGGCCATCTGGTGGTGGTACAGAGCGAGTCCTTCTTTGATCCGCGGCGGCTATTCGCCGGGATCAGCAGCGATGTCCTGCACGAGTTCGATGCCTTGCAGGCGGATGCGCTATGCCAGGGGCAGGTCGAAGTGGCTGCCTGGGGCGCCAATACCGTGCGTACGGAGTTCGCCTTTCTGTCCGGGCTGGCCGGCGAGTCGCTGGGCGTGCATCGCTTCAATCCGTATCGCCGGCTGGCCCGCCAGGGCGTCGCCACGCTGGCCAGCCACCTGCGGCGATGTGGCTACCGGACGGTCTGCGTGCACCCCTTTTCAGCCGCTTTCTACGCCCGCAACAAGGTCTTCCCACGGCTCGGGTTCGACGAGTTCGTCGATATCCACCGCTTTGCCGGGGCGGCCAGGAGCGGGCCTTACATCGGTGATCTGGCGCTTGCCGAGAAGGTCTGCGAGCTGCTGCACAACGCTGCCGAGCAGCCGCTGTTCGTCTTTGTGATCAGCATGGAGAACCATGGGCCCCTGCATCTGGAAAAGGTGCTGCCCGGCGACGTCGAACGGCTCTATTCGCTGGCCCCCCCGGACGGTTGCGACGATCTGACCATTTACCTGCGCCATCTCGGCAACGCCGATCGGATGGCCGGCGTGTTGCGCGCCGCGCTCGAGGCCCTGCCGGGTCCAGGCGGCCTGTGCTGGTACGGTGATCACGTGCCGATCATGCCAGAGGTCTACCGCGCGCTGGGGGCTCCGGGCGGGCAGACCGACTACTTCATCTGGCGGAAAGGCGGTCAGCGGGGTGGCGCGGGTCAGCAGACGAGAGGGACACGCCGTGATCTCAGGGTCGAACACCTTGGTCGCCTGTTTCTCCACGAAATGGGCCTGTTCGGCGCGCCGGCCATCGCGCCGGAGGTGCCTGCGAGGCGCCCCGGAACGTTCGGCGCGTCGTAGTCCGGGGTGAGCAATGAACCCGGACACGACCGGGGATCACGCCGGGGTGTTCGCCCAGCCGGCGACGGCGGCCAGGTTGCTGCGCTCCCTGCAGTGACGGCGTGTGGGTGTCCGCGCCGGCGCACGAAACTGATTACAGCCTGCCGAGCTCGTCAGCCAGGGCGGCGACGGTTTGCCTGATCTCCGGCTCGCCGTGCTCGCAGGAGATGAAGAAGCGCAGCCGGGCGGACTTCTCGGGAACCGCCGGGTAGAGGATCGGCTGGACGTTGATGCCGCGCTCGAACAGCGCCGCCGACAATCGCGCCGCCTTGATCGAGCTGCCGGTAATCGCCGGGATCACCGCAAAGCCCGCACAGGTGCCGGTGTCGACGCCGGCAGCTCTGGCTTGCGCCAGGAAGGAGCGCCCCCGCTCCTGCAGGGTGACGACGCGCTCTGGCTCGCGCTGCATCACGTGCAGGGCCGCCAGGGAGGCTGCGGCGAGAGGTGGCGACATGCCGACGCTGTAGAGAAAGCCCGGCGCCAGGAACTTGAGGTGTTCGATCAGCGCCGTTTCGCCGACGATGTAGCCGCCACAGCCGGCCAGTGCCTTGCTCAGGGTACCCATCCAGATGTCGACATCTGAACCCTGTAGCCCGAAGTGTTCCCTGATCCCTCGTCCGGTCGCGCCCATCACGCCGAAGGAGTGCGCCTCGTCCACCATCAGGAAGGCGCGATGCCGCTTCTTGACGGCGACGAAGCGCGGCAGGTCGGGGTAATCGCCGTCCATGCTGTAGATGCCTTCGAGTACCACCAGGACCTTCTGGAAGTGGTGGCGTTGCTGCGTCAGGATGGTGTCCAGGGTCGCCGCGTCATTGTGCGGGAAGGACAGGCGCCGGGCTCCCGAGAGGGCTATTCCCTGCAGGACGCTGTTATGAATCAGTTCGTCGTGAACGATCAGATCCTGGTCGCCGAACAGATAACCGATAGTGGTGACGTTGGCGGCGTGACCGCTGACGAAGGTGATCGCGTCGTCGACCTCGTAAGCAGCGGCGAGCGCTTGCTCCAGTTCGCGGTGCACCAGGCGTTCGCCAGAGACCAGACGGCTGGCAGACACCGAGGTGCCGTAGCGATCGATCGCCAGCTTGGCTGCCGCCGAGACTTCGGGATGGCCGGAAAGCGCGAGATAGTTGTAACTAGCGTAGTTGATGAAATCCCGGCCGTCGATTCGCGTACTGGCGCCGGCGATGCCTTCGTGCACCTTGAAGAACGGACTGGCTATGCCGAGGCGGCTGGCGCCTTCGCTGATGATTCGCACCTGCTGGTAGCCTTGATGCCGGTCAAAGCGGCAGTGCTGCTCCGGCGTGTCGGTGGCATTGCTCGAGGCACGAACCGGGGCGTCGAAGACCTTGCCTTGCTCGGCTTGCCGGAGGCGGCGCTCGAGCGCCTGCTGGATGAGCTTGTCCTTGATCTGGGCGGTGAGCCCGGGCAATCCCTTGCGCACCATCCTAGTCGACCTCCTGCGGCGTCGTCGCCGCGCTTCTCGATTGCAGGTCCTCGGTCACCTTGTCGATCAGGTCGCGCGAGACGGCGCCTTGCTGCTCGGCGATCTGCGCGACCTGTTGCGCGATGGTCGCATGCCGCTCGTCGGACTCGCTGCCCTCGTCGGTCCCGCGCAGTTGCTGGATGACCTTCGCCGCCAGCCTGGCGATCGTCGGGCTCTGACTCAGGGCCATCACCGGCAGCCGGATGCCGAAACGCCCTTCGAGGGCGACCATCAGTTCGACACCCATCAGCGAGTCCAGGCCCATGTCGTAGAGCGAACGATTGGCGTCGATCTTGTCCGGAGCGACGCGCAAAATCTCGCTGATCTCGCCGCGCAGGATGTCGATGAAGGCCGCCAGCAGATCTTCGTCGGCGAGTTCGGTCAGCAGCCGCTGAATGTCTTCCGAGTGGTTGTCCTGGTCGTCGCCGTCATCAGCGTGCCACGCCAGTTCCCGGAACTTCGGACTGGCCGCACTGGGCAGCAGGCGGCTGAGGGCGTTCCAGTCGAAGTCGAGCACCGCCAGGCCCGAACGATTGGCCAGCAGCATCTCCTCCAGGGCATCGAGAGCAATCGCCGACTGGAGCGCCGCGCCGCCCATGCGGCTGACCAGCGCCTCCTTGATCGGTGTGTTGCGCGCCAGGAAGCCGACATCGTCGATCGGACCCCAGCCGACACAGGTGGCACACAGCCCGATCGACCGGCGATACTCGGCCAGCGCCTCCAGGCAGGCGTTGGCGGCGACGTAGCTGGCCTGTCCGGGATTGCCAAAGACGGTGGTCGCCGAAGAAAAGAGGATGAACAGATCGAGCTCCCGGTCGCCTGTAAGCTCGTGCAGGTGGCGGGCACCGACGACCTTCGGGGCCAGCACGCGGCGAATCTGATCGGCATCGAGGTTGCGGACCAGACCGTCGTCGATCACCGTCGCCGCATGGACGATCCCCTTCAGCGGCGGCAGCGTCCGCGCGGTCTCGGCGAGCAGCGCGGCCAGTGCCTCGCGGTTGGTGACGTCGCAGGCCGCGGCGTACACCTGAACGCCCTGTTCTTCGAGACCGGCGATCGCCTGAAGCGCTTCGTCGGACGCCGGACCGCTACGGCTGATCAGGATCAGCTGACGGGCGCCCTTGCTCGCCAGCCACTGGGCAGTCCGCAGCCCGAAACCCTGCAGGCCGCCGGTGATCAGGTACGAGGCGTCGGCTGCCAGCAGCAATGGCCGGCGCTTCGGCGGCTCCGGCGAATGGACGCGATTGATGCCGTGACGATACGTGATGACGATCTTGCCGATCTGGCGCGCCTGCTGCATGAAGCGGAAGGCGTCGACGATATCGTCGGCCTCGAAGCTGCGATACGGCAGGGGGTGGAAAACGCCGTCGGCGAACAAGTCCATGATCTCGCCGAACAGGCTGCGGGTCAGCTCCGGGCGCACCAGCATCAACTGGTCGGCGTCGATGCCGAAGTAACTGATGTTGTTGCGGAAGGGCCGCAGGCCAATCTTGGTGTTCTCGTAGAAGTCGCGTTTGCCGAGTTCCAGGAAGCGGCCGAAGGGCTTCAGCACCTGGAAATTGCGGTTGATCGCTTCGCCGGCGAGCGAATTCAGAACGACGTCGACGCCTTGCCCGTCGGTCTGCGCCATGATCTGGTCGGCAAAGGCCAGCGACCGTGAATCAAAGATGTGATCGACGCCGAGGAGGCGCAGGAAGTCGCGTTTTTCATCGCTTCCGGCGGAGGCGTAAATCTCGGCGCCGATCCACTTGGCGACCTGGACCGCGGCAATTCCGACGCCACCCGCCGCGCCATGAATCAGCACCTTTTCTCCCGGTTGCAGCCGCGCCAGATGGTGCATGGCGTAATAGACGGTAAAGAAAGTGCTTGGAATCGTTGCCGCCGCTTCGAACGAGATTCCGGGCGGGATCTGGGCGATGGCCGTGGTCTGGGTCACCACCCGGTTGCCGAAGCTTGACGGGCCGAAACCGACGACCTGATCGCCGGGGCTGAAACCACTGCCTTCGCGGCCGCTGCGGCTGACGGTGCCGGCAAACTCGAAGCCCAGCGTCGGGCCCGCGAAGCCGTTTTCGATCGCTTCGTCGGCCAGCAGCCCCAGAGCGTACATGACATCGCGGAAGTTCAGACCCGTGGCCTGCACATCGACCTCGATCTGGTCGGCTGCCAGGTCCCGACGTGGCTGTGCCTCCCAGCGCAGGTTGCGCAGTTGCCCCGGGAACTGGAATCCCAGCGCCACGGTGGGCGTCTGGATCGGCGCCTGCTGTTGCGTGTTCGGGCGTTCCTCGATGCGCAGGCGCAAGGCGTAACGCTCGCCGCTGGCGGTGAGCATCACTTCCTGCTCGGCATCGGCCTGTTCGAACTCCCTGTCCAGCGCCGCGGCTGCTGTTTCAATGGCCAGTGGCGTTTCCAGGTCAATGAGGCGGATCGCGCAGTTGTCGGCCTCGTTGAGCATCGTCCGGCCAAATCCCCACAGGGCGGTGTCCGCAGCAATGCTGGCCATCTCGGCCGTTGCGGCAGCTGCGCGACCGGGGAGCAGGTGGCTGACGGCGTTGGCCGTGATCAGCCAGCAGGTGCTTGTCGTCCGCGTTTCTGCGCAGGCCCGGAAAATGCTCGCGGCCGTCGCGCAGCGCCCGACCTGGCGATCGAGAATGTCGTCCGCCGTTGCGCCGCCTGGTTCCGCGATAAGGCCGGCGAGATGCACGATGCCGTCGAGCTCGCCGTAGCTGCGGCTCATCTCGCCGAGCAGTGAAGCGATCTGTACGCTGCTGCTGGCGCTGGACTGAATCACCAGATCCCCGCGCGCCTGCAGTTTCTTCGTCAAATGATCCGAGAGCTGTGCCGAAAAACCGGCCTGATCGGCAAGCAGGACCCAGCTGCGCAGGGTCGATCGCGGCGCCGCGGCGGGCGCGGAGTCCGTTTCGTTGAGCTTGCCGAGCAGCAGGTAGGGACCGGACAGCGTGTCTGGCGAGAACTCGAAAAGCTCGCAGGACGCGAAGCCGGATTCTTTCAGCTGCTGCTGCCAGAAAAAGCTGGGTCGTTGACCGGACAGCCAGCTGCCGCCTTCCTGCCGCGACCAGCCTTCCTGGCGGGCGCCGAAAACGAAGTCGATCCAGCGCGAAGGATGCTGGCCGATGACCACCAGCGAGCCGCCCACGGCCAGGCAGCTGCGCGCATGGTCGAGGGCCTGGAGGGTCGTTTCGAGGGTGCCGAAATCGAGCACGACGATCGCCAGCGCGCCGCCAGTGCTGCTTGCGGAGCCCGCAGATCCCTGCCACGGCGGTTCGCCAATTAGTTGCGTATCGACCTCCGGCGAGCACTCCTTGAGGTGGCCGAGCACCTCGTCCAGCACGCTTGCCGACGTGCTGGCGAAGCAGTAGTCGCCGCGATTGAAGTCCATGGCGCTACAGACGTCCATCGCGAACAGGGGTGCGCCGGCGCTGATCTCGACGATCCGCAGCCGTCTGCCCTCGGGAAGATCGCGCAGTCCGCGGCCGATCAGTTCGCGCACCGCCTGGCCGATTTTCTGTTTGCCGCTGCTGCCGAGGACCTGCCGCAGCAGAGTGGCCAGTGATGACTCCTGCGGGCAGATTTCGGACAACGTGGCGCCGCCGGCCAGCAGCCTGCCGAGATGCATCCCGATACGCCCGACCGAATGGACGATCTGGAAGTAATCGGGATCGTCGGCCACCAGGCTGTTCCAGATATCCTGCGCCGACGACTGGTCGCGCGAGTCCGGGACGATTTCCCAGCCGTCGGCGGTGACCGCCAGCGACTGATCGTCTTCGGCCAGTGACAGCAGACTGGCCAGGAAAGCCTCGGTTGCCGGGCAGGCGGTCTGGCAGGCGATGATCGCGCGGGACGGCAGACTTCGCCCGTCCGCTGACAGCTCCAGCAAGGCCAGCCGGGTGAACCGGCTGCACAAGGTATCCAGCAGTGGATCGACTTCTTCCGAGTAGCGGCGATGCGTCCCTTTCAACGCGGCGCGCCTGGTCAGATCGGCAAGCGCCCAGCGGACCCTGTCGAAAGCGATGCCCGGCTCGCCGGCAGGCATCAGCGCATGCGGCAGCGGTGTGGCGTGGTAGGCCAGACAGCGCAGCTGGTCAGCGGCGTTTCTGCTCAGACGGACGCTGCGGAAGAGGACATCGTTGACGACGGCGATGGCGCTGCCGTCAGCGGTGAATAGCGCGAACTCGGCGCGCAGCGAGCGCGAACCCTGTCTGAGCAGCGTTGCGCGCGCGTAGGCGGGTCTCGCCAGGCCGTTGCGGAAGACGATACGTCCCATCCGTACCGGTACGAAGGCGATGCCCTGGTTGCCGTCGATGGCGTCCTTCAGCAACTGGAAAACGAGCTGGAAGGCGCCGTCGAGCAAGGCCGGGTGGACGTACGCGTGCTCGATCTGGCGGTCGATACTGTCCGGGATTCGATAGATCGCCAGCACCGAGTTTCCCTGTACCCAGCCGTGCTCGATGCACTGGAAAGCCGGGCCATACTTGATTCCCACTGACCGGGTCAGGGCCGCGTGGCTGCTGGCGTCGAAGTCGGGCTCGCGGTCGGGGAGGGCGGACGCGTCCTCGCGCAGCAGCGCACCGTCAGCTTCGCAGCGGACGCGGGCGGTGGTGTGCAGGGTCCAGGGCTCGCTGCCGAGCTGCTCACGGCTGCTGATCGTCAGGCTGCCGTCCTGCGCGGCGATCGTCGAGCGGATGACTGTCGAGCGCTCGTCTTCGATCAGCAGCGGCGAACGAATTTCGAGGTCGTCGATCGCCGCCACACCGTCGGCTTGCCACGCCAGCGCGGCGGCCAGCGCCAGTTCGGCGAAGCCGGCGCCGGGGAAAACCGTCGCCTCGCCGACGACGTGATCGGCCAGGATCGGATCGTGCTGGGTATCGAGCTGGTTTTCCCAGGTCAGCTCGTGCTGCGCCAGTGCGTAGCCCAGCAAGGGGTGCCGTTTGTGCCGATAGAGCAGGCCGGCCGATTCGCTGGTGACCGGGTGCCAGTGGCGCTCGCGCTGCCACGGGTAGTTGGGCAATTGGACGAAGCGGGCCGGTCGCGGGAAGAAGATCTGCCAATCATGGGTGGCGCCGGCGATTACCGTCTGGCAGGCGGCACTCCAGATCCGTTCGGGCGAATCGTCGTCACGCAAGAGGGTGGCGACGACGCGACCGTCGGTCGCCCGGTCCTTCAGGCAGTCGTTGAGGTAGCTGCGCAGGATCGGACTGGGGCCGATTTCGACGAAGACGTTGATGCCGTCGTCCACCATCGCCTTGACCGCCGCCTCGAACAGCACCGGCTGGCGGATGTTCTGCCACCAGTATTCGGCGTTCAGTTGCCGTCCGTCCACGGTTTCGCCGGTGACCGTGGAGTAGAAGGGGTGCACGGCTGCGCCCGCTTGCAGTTCGGCGAGAGCCGTTTTCAGAGGGCCTTCGATGCCGTCCATGGCCGGGCTGTGGAAAGCGTAGTCGAGCGCCAGGCGCTTGTGGAAGAAATCCGCGCGGGCGAGAGCCGACTCGAGAATGCCGAGTTGCTCGGCGTCACCGGCGACGGTGACCCCGCGCGAGCTGTTGACCCCGGCGATTTCGAGCACGGTTTCGAGACCGAGGTCCTCGATCAGCTGGCGAGCAGCCTGGTGATCGAGGGCGATCGCGGTCATCTGACCCTGGCCCCTGGTCATTCCCTGCAGCCGGCTGCGATGATAGATCACTTCGACGGCCTGGGGCAGGGTCAGCGCGCCGGACGCCCACGCCGCCGCGACTTCGCCAACGCTGTGGCCGGCGACCGCCTGCGGCTTGATGCCGCGCTGCGCAAGCAGGCGGGTGATTCCCACCTGCACGGCGAACAAGGCCGGCTGGGCGATCTCGGTACGCTCGTACGGTGCTTCGTCCTGGCTGCCGGCGAGCTCGTCTTCAATCGAGTAGTCGGCATGACGCTGAAACAGCGCGTCGACCTCCCGGACCGCCGCGCTGAATACCGGCTCGCCGGCCAGCAGGCGGCGACCCATGCCGGCCCACTGTGAGCCGTTCCCGGTATAGATGAAGGCCGGTCCGCGTGGCTTCTCCAGGGCCTTGCCGGTGTCCACCGGGCTGGCGTCGCCCGTGCCGTCGGCAAAGTCGAGCAGCGCCTTGGCGATCGCTTCGCTGTCCTGCCCGAAGACAATCGCCCGCTGCTCGTGCCGGTCGCGACGAAAGGCGGCGGCATGGGCGATGTCGTACAGGGCGCTTGCCGGCTGGCTGCACAGGAAGCCGGCGAATTCGCGCGCCGCGGCTGCCAGCGCGGCGCTGTCGCGCGCCGAGACGATGATCGGCAGCAGGCTGGCGACGGGTGCTGGCGGCGGCGCGGGTTCGGCTTGCTGATGGCTCTCGAGAATCGCGTGCGCGTTCGATCCGCCGAAGCCGAAAGAGTTGACCCCGACGATCAGCTTTCCCTCAGCCTTCAGGTGCAACTGCTCGGTAACGACCTTGAGGTTCCACTCGGCGAGCTTGATATGGGGGTTGGGCTTGACTACGCCGATAGTCGCCGGAACGACCCGGTGCTTGAGGCAGTGCAGCGCCTTGACCAGGCCGGCGACGCCGGAAGCCGTTTCGAGATGGCCCAGGTTGCTCTTCACCGAGCCGATCGGCAGCGGCAGGTGGCGCGGCCGGCGACTGCCCAGCGCCTCGCCGATAGCCAGCGTTTCGATCGGGTCGCCGATCGCCGTGCCGGTGCCGTGTGCTTCGAGGTAGTCGATCGACGCCGGATCGATGCCGGCCCGCGCATAGGTCTGTTCGAGCAGAGCCGCTTGCGCCAGCGGGCTCGGTACCGTCAGGCCCGATTTTCGGCCGTCGGTATTGACCGCCGAGGCGGCGACGACGGCAACGATGGGGTCGCCATCGGCCAGCGCCTGTTGGTAATCCTTGAGGACGAAAATGCCACCGCCCTCGGAGCGGACATAGCCGTCGCCGGAGGCGTCAAAAACGCTGCAGCGGCCACGCCGCGAGAGCATCGACGCCTTGGCGAAAACCAGGAATCCGTAGGGATGAAGATGCAGGCTGACGCCGCCGGCAAGGGCATGGGTGTTTTCGCCCGAGACGATCGAGCGGCACGCCTGGTGAAAGGCGACCAGCGACGACGAACACGCGGTGTCGATGGCCATGCTCGGGCCGCGCAGGTCGAGGACGTACGAAATGCGGTTGGCGGCAATGCTCGCCGTGTTGCCGGTAGCGGTCGTCGAGTCGATCACCGCCAGGTCGTCGGCCAGGCGATACGAATAGTCGGCGCTGGCGATCCCGACGTAGACGCCGCAGCGACTGCCGCGCAAGGTCGACGGCCTGATGCCGGCGTTTTCGAGTGCTTCCCAGCTCATTTCGAGCAGCAGGCGCTGCTGCGGGTCCATCAAAGCCGCTTCGCGCGGCGAGATACCAAAGAAGCCGGCGTCGAAGGTGGCGACATCGCCGATCGATCCGGCGGCGAAGGTGTAGCTGGTGCCGGGGTGGTTTCGCCGCGGATGGAGGAAAGCCTCCTGCGCCCAGCGCTGTGGATCGACCTCGGTCACCAGATCTCGACCGTTCAGCAGGTCTTGCCAGTACCGGCTGGTGCTGGTTCCGGGCATTCTGAAGGAATAGCCGACGATGGCGACGCGCCCTGTCATGCTGGATGGTATCTCCGTTGGTTTCGAGGGGTTGGTGGCGAGCGCGTCGAGTGGTTGCCCGTGTCTAGACAGCGATCGCCTGGTCACACCGGGGAGGCGCTGGCTGTCGGCTGGCTGGCAAGGGGTAAGGACCTGCGCCACGGCAGGCTCGCTGGCAAAGGCGCCCGATCGCCCGGTGGGGCAGCATTCGCTGTGCGCTCAGATGGGAATCATCGTGCTGGTTCGCCGAGCGGCGGTTCACGTTCGCCCGCCGGCCGCGAACAAAAGGCCCGAACTCGGTGCAGCCGGCCGCAGTGCCGATGTGCTGCCACCGATCGCGACGAAAGCTGAAGACAATGGACAAATCCTTTCAGGTTTCGGTTGGTGGCGTGTTTATTGGGGCGATGTACGGGACTCGAACCCGTGACCACTGGAATCACAATCCAGGGCTCTACCAACTGAGCTAACACCGCCATTGATCTGGCGCGCCCGGCGAGACTCGAACTCACGACCCCCGGCTTAGAAGGCCGGTGCTCTATCCGGTTGAGCTACGGGCGCAAGTGCGAGATTTCCTGAGCAGGGGGGTTCCCGCGGTACCGTTGGTTGAAACTGTTGCCGTTGGTCGGGGCGGTGGGATTCGAACTCACGACCCTCTGCTCCCAAAGCAGATGCGCTACCAGGCTGCGCTACGCCCCGAGAAAGCGCGCATTCTACAAGCTGACATCACGGGGGTCAATGACGCTCGCCGTGATTTCCGTGTCGCGGGGACTGCCTGCGCCTGCTCGCCATCGCGAGCATCGGGCCATGCGCTGCATCCAGTCATTCGATCGCTGCGTAAAGCAGGTCGTCGAAGCCCAGCGGCGAAGCCCATGGCCCCCACTTCCGCACCCGACCCGAGACAGGACTGCCAGGCGATAGCGCGGCATCTGGCGACTGTCGCCTTTCCGTGGGATACCACGCGGGCGCTCGAGCTCGCCTTGTTCCGGACTTTCGCGGCGCCGCGCATCGGCGGCCTGTTGCACGGCAGCGGCGAATTCGAGGCGCGTACCCAGAAGCGCTACGATGATACCGACCTTCTGGTGAGTGAAATCATCGAGCATGGTTTCGATAGCCCGCGCGGTTCCCGGGCCATCGCCCGAATCAATGCGCTGCATGCCCGCTTCCGGATCGCCAACGATGATTTTCTGTACGTGCTGTCAAGCTTCGTCTTCGAGCCGATCCGCTGGAACGTGCGCTTTGGCTGGCGGCGCATGAGCGACCTCGAGAGACTCGCCTGGTTCTGGTTCTGGAGGGGCGTCGGCGAACGCATGCTGATCCGCGACATCCCCGAGGACTATGGGCAATTCGAGCGCGACAGTCGCCGGTACGAGGCGGACAACTTTCGCTGCACGCCAGCCAGCCGGTGCGTCGCCCTGGCGACGCGCGAGATGTTTGCCGGCTGGTTTCCGGCACCCTTGCGGCCGCTGGTTCGCCGCGGCATCCACGCCTTGCTCGATCCGCCGCTGCTCGCCGCCTTCGATTTGCGGCCGGCGCCGCGCTGGCTGGCATGGCTCGCCGAAAGCGCTCTGCGCGCCCGCGCCCGGGTGCTGCGCTGGCTGCCGCAGCGCCGCCGGCCGAAGCTGCGCACGCAGCTGCCGCGAGCCGATTATCCCGATGGCTACCGCATCGAGTCGCTGGGGCCGGCGCTGCGCTGCCCGTTTTCTGGTGGCGGCAGCGCATCCGAAAGCGGCAGGGATGCGTAATCAGGCGTGTGGCGCGAACTTGGCGCGCTGCGCTCGGGACGACGGACAGGAAAGGAGAAGAAGATGACGGTCAAGGTGATGGCCCGGCTGACGGCAAGGGTTGGCAGTGAAGCAGCGCTGGCGTCGATTCTGCGCGATTTGTGTGCTCCGAGCCGAGGCGAGGTGGCATGCCTGAGCTACGAAGTGTTCCACAATCAGGACGAACCGCTGGAGTTCGTGACCGTCGAGCAATGGGCTGATCAGGCAGGCGTCGACGCGCACATGGCGACGCCGCACGTGGCCCTGGCCATCGAGTTGGCCAGCGAGCTGCTGGCGCAGCCGCCTGCGATCCATCGTTTCAGCCAGCTCGCATGACAATGGCTTCATGTTGGCGATGCCGTCCAGGCGGCTCGCGAGACAGGCGAGGGTAGTCCATGCAGTCCATGGCAGCGACGGGCAGGGCCATCGACCGCAGGCGGTACGCCGCCTGGCGGCGGCTTTCCTGGCGGCGCCTCGCGGCGCTCCTGGCAGCGCTTGCCGGGGTGGTCTATCTGGCGGTGCTGGCTGGAATCTACGTCTTTCAGGAGCGCCTGATCTTCCGTCCGGAGCCCTTGCCGGCGAGCTATCGCTTCGTTCTTGCCGACGTCCACGAGCGCCGCATCGATGTCGGCGGCGCGACGCTCTCGGCGCTGCACCTACAGCTGCCTGATCCACGAGGCGTGGTCTTCTTCCTGCACGGCAATAGCGGCAATCTGGCGACGTGGCTCACCGACACCGAGTTGTACCGGGCAGCCAATTATGATCTGTTCATGATCGACTATCGCAGCTACGGCAAGAGCAGCGGTCGGATCGAGAGCGAGGCGCAACTGCGCGCGGACGTCCTCGCTGCCTGGCGGGGCGTCGCGCCACAGTATGCTGGCAAGCGGCGGGTGATCTACGGGCGCTCGCTCGGCACGGCGCTGGCTGCCGGACTGGCGGCAGAGGTGCAGCCCGACCTGACGATCCTCGTCTCGCCCTATTGCAGCATGGCGCAGCTGATGCACGAGCAGTATCCCTTGCTGCCGACGGCGCTGCTCCGTTACCCGCTGGCGACCTGCCTGGACGCCAGTCAGCTGCGCAGCCCCCTGCTGCTGGTGCATGGCGAGGCCGATGCGCTGATCCCGATCGAGCACAGCGAACAGCTGCTGGCGGTAGCGCCGCAGGCCATGCTGCTGCGCCTGCCCGGCGCGGGGCACGCCGACCTGCATCGCTTCCGCGCCTATACCGACGCGTTGCTCACGACGCTCAAGACGCTCTGACCCACACCAGAGGAGGAGGGCAAATGCTTACAGGATTGATGCAGGACCGCCCGTTATTGATTTCGTCGCTGATCGAACACGCGGTCAGCTGCCATCCACAAGGCGAGATCGTCTCGCGGACCAGCGAGGGGCCCATTCACCGCTGCACCTACGGCGACATTCATCGCCGCGCAAAGCAACTGGCCAAGGCGCTGACCGCGCTTGGCATTCAGCCCGGTGAGCGCGTCGGGACGCTGGCCTGGAACGGTTACCGGCACCTGGAGCTGTACTACGGCGTGTCGGGAATGGGCGCCGTTCTGCATACGATCAACCCGCGCCTGTTCCCGGAGCAGATCGCGTACATCGTCAACCATGCTGCGGACCGCTTCCTGTTTGTCGACCTGAGCTTTGTGCCGCTGGTCGAAAAACTGGTGGACACCCTGCCGACCGTGCACGGGGTGGTCGTGATGACCGACCGGGCGCACATGCCCGACTCCGCCATTCCCGGTTTGCTCTGTTACGAGGACCTGCTCGGCGCCCACGACAGCGATTACCAGTGGCCGCAGTTCGACGAGCGGACCGCCTCGTCGCTGTGCTATACCTCGGGGACCACCGGCAATCCCAAGGGGGTGCTGTACTCGCATCGTTCGTCGGTGCTGCATTCGTGGGCCGCCTGCGCGGTCGACGGTCTGGCTGTCGGGGCAGGCGAGACGGCACTGCTGGTCGTTCCGATGTTTCACGTCAATGCCTGGGGAATGCCTTACGCCGGGGCGATGTGTGGCGCCAAGCTGGTGCTGCCGGGTCCGGCGCTCGACGGCCAGAGCGTCTATCAATTGATGCGCGACGAGCGGGTGACGCTGGCCCTCGGGGTGCCGACGGTCTGGCTGATGCTCCTGCAGTATGTCGACACGGCTGGAGTGCTGCCCAGGGAAGAATTGTGCCTTCGTCGTGTGGTGATCGGCGGTTCGTCGGCGCCGCGGGCGATGAGCGAGCGCTTCGCGAACGGCTTCGGCGCCTTTGTCGTGCACGCCTGGGGAATGACCGAAATGTCGCCGCTGGGGACAGTCTGCAATCTGTTGCCCAAGCACGACGGGCTGCCGCTGCAGCAGCGCCTTGCCGTGCATGAGAAGCAGGGGCGTGCGGTATATGGCGTCGACATGAAGATCGTCGACGACGATGGTGTCAGCCTGCCTCGGGATGGCAAGGCGGCTGGCCATCTGCTGGTGCGCGGGCCGTGGATCACCAGCGGCTACTACCGCGGCGAAGGCGGCGAGATTCTTGACGCCGATGGCTTCTTCGACACCGGCGACGTGGCGACCATCGACGCCGACGCCTATATGCAGATCACCGATCGCTCGAAAGACGTGGTCAAGTCAGGGGGCGAATGGATTTCATCGATCGCCATCGAGAACGCGGCGATCGGCCACCCGGCGGTAGCCGAGGCCGCGGTCATCGGCACGCCGCATGCCAAGTGGCAGGAGCGGCCGCTGCTGATCGTGGTCAGGAAGGCGGGTCACGAGCTGAGCCGCGAGTCGATGCTGCAGTTCCTTGGGGGCCGGGTCGCCAACTGGTGGCTTCCGGACGATGTCGTTTTTGTCGAAGAACTGCCGCACACGGCGACCGGCAAACTCCACAAGCTGAAGCTCCGCGAGATGTTCAGTCAGTATCGCCTGCCGACGTCGGCGTAGATCGTCAGGCGAATAACTTCGTCGCTTCTGACTTGACCGAATTCCCGGGTTTGCCCATCCGCCGGGCCGCTTCCGGCGCGCCCGCCGCCTGCAGTCGGGACGCTACCGTTGTTTCGGGCCAGGCCGCGGGCAGCGGCCAATTTCCGCCAATTCCCGTCACCACCTTGACCGTGCTCCCCGGCTGCGGTATATCGCTGAATGCGTTGCGGCTGGCCGGCGCGAGCGGCGATCCGGCGGCCGTTGTCTCGATTGGTGAACCGGTGCCCGGTTTCGCATCGATCGAGAAAACTTGAGGAGCGAAGATGGAACGTGAAGTGATGGCCTACGACGTGGTGATCGTCGGAGCGGGTCCGGCCGGTTTGAGCGCGGCGATTCGCCTCAAGCAGCTGAATTCCGAGCTGGCGGTGATGGTGCTGGAGAAAGGTTCGGAGGTCGGCGCGCATATTCTGTCGGGCGCCCTGTTCGAGGCGCGGGCGCTCGATGAACTGCTTCCCGATTGGCAGGCCAGAGGCGCGCCAGTGCGGACGCCAGTCAGCGAAGATCACGTCTACCTTTATCGCAGCGAGACCGCCGCGGTCAAACTGCCGGGTTTTGCCGTACCCGCGCCGATGCACAACGCGGGCAACTACGTCATCAGCCTGGGCAGCCTTTGTCGCTGGCTGGCGGAACAGGCCGAAGCGCTCGGCGTCGAGATCTTCCCGGGGTTCGCGGCCGCCGAACTGCTGTACAACGACGATTCTTCGGTAAAGGGAGTGGCTACCGGCGACCTGGGACGTGACAGGAAAGGCCAGCCGAAGGACAGCTTTCAGCCCGGCATCGAGTTGCACGCCAAGTACACGCTGTTCGCCGAAGGCGCACGCGGGCAACTTGGCAAGGAACTGATCGCCCGCTACGATCTGGACAGTGCTGCCACCGCCCAGCACTACGGCCTTGGGATCAAGGAGTTGTGGCAGATCGATCCGGCGAAACACCGGCCGGGTCTGGTCGCCCATGGCGCCGGCTGGCCACTCAGCGAGCATGGCGCTACCGGTGGTTCCTTCCTCTACCACATGGACGACAATCAGGTCGCGGTCGGTCTGATCGCCGATCTCAACTACGCCAATCCCTATCTGTCGCCGTTCGAAGAGTTCCAGCGTTTCAAGTCGCAGATCGAGATCAGAAAGTATCTGGAAGGTGGCAAACGCTTGTGCTACGGGGCGCGGGCGATTACCAAGGGGGGTCTCAACAGTCTGCCGAAGCAGAGTTTTCCCGGCGGGCTGCTGATCGGCTGTGATGCCGGTACGCTGAACTTTGCCAAGATCAAGGGTATCCACACGGCGATGAAGTCGGGGATGCTCGCCGCCGAGACCGTCAGCACCGCCTTGCAGGCAGGCGACGAGGGGGGTAGCGACCTGTCGACCCATGACGCCGCCTTCAAGGCTTCGTGGCTGTACGCGGAGCTCCACCAGGCACGCAATTTCGGACCGGCGCTGCACAAGTTCGGCACCTTCCTGGGCGGCGCCTTCAACTGGATTCAGCAGAATCTGTTTGCCGGTCGGATGTTCTTCACGCTCAAGGACAAGACCAGCGACCACCAGCAACTGCGGCCGGCAGCTGCCTGCCAGCCGATCGAGTATGCGCGACCCGACGGTGTGCTGCGCTTCGATCGGCTGTCGTCAGTATTTATTTCGAATACGGCGCACGAGGAAGAGCAACCCGTTCATCTGCAATTGCTGGACAGCGCCAAAGCGATCGCGGTCAACTTCAAGGAGTACGCCTCGCCCGAGCAACGCTACTGCCCGGCGGGCGTGTACGAGATCGTCGAAGAGGCGGCGGGTCCGCGTCTGCAGATCAACGCCTCCAACTGTGTCCACTGCAAGACCTGCGACATCAAGGATCCGACGCAGAATATTCGCTGGGTCGCACCCGAGGGCGGTGGTGGGCCGAACTATCCGAATATGTGATCTGGCAGTCGACGGTCACGCGCTCTTGCCGGCATGCCGGGCCAGTGCCCAGGCGACGTGTTCGCGAACCAATGCCGAGGCGTCATCGAGCCGTGCGGCCAGCGCCGCGACGACCGCCGGCGAGCTGTCCGCGTTACCCAGCGCGACGGCGATATTGCGCAGCCAGCGCTGGTGCCCGATCCGCCGGATCGGGCTGCCAACCAGGCGCGTATTGAACTGCTCTTCGGTCCACGCAAACAGCACCGCCAGCGGCGTCGCGTCGAGGCCATGACGGACCGCAAAGTCAGGGTCGCCAAGCTGCGTAAAGCGGTTCCACGGGCAGCACAGCTGGCAGTCGTCGCAGCCGTAGATGCGGTTGCCGATCAGCGGCCGCAGCGCCTGCGGGATGGCGCCGTGCAGTTCGATCGTCAAGTACGAAATGCACAGCCGGGCATCCACTTCGTATGGCGCGACGATCGCCCCGGTCGGGCAGGCGTCGAGGCAGCGACGGCAGTCACCGCAGTGGTCGGCGATCGGCACGTCGGGGGGCAGCGGCAGGGTGGTGTAGATCTCGCCGAGAAAATGCCAGGAGCCGCTGCGGACCAGCGATAGCGTATGCTTGCCACGCCATGCGATTCCCGACCGGCATGCGAAGTCGGTTTCCATCACCGGCGCCGAATCGGAAAACACGCGGCAGGCAATGCCGCCATCGGTCGGCGCCAGTGTCTTGACTTCCAGGCGAATGCGTTCGGCGAGCTTCTGCAGCCGCTGGCGGACGGTCTTGTGGTAGTCGCGGCCGAGCGCATAGCGCGAGACGTAGGCCAGCTCGCTGTCGGCAAGGACCTGCTCGGCGTCGGCAGCGTCGGGCCAGTAGGGCAGGCGGGCCGAGATGACCGACAGCGTGCCGGGCAGCAGCTCTTGTGGTGCAGCGCGCAGCGACGCGTGTTTGGCCATATAATTCATTTCGCCGTGCCGGCCCAGCGCCAGCCAGCGCAGCAGCCACGGCGCCGCCGCTGAAACGTCGGCGCTGGCGATGCCGATTGAGGCAAAGCCCAGTTCCTGGCCCCACTCCTTGATCCTTCTCACCACTTTGGCATAGTCGCCGCGGCCATTGGCCGGGCCGCAGCGGGCGCCTGTTTGGGAGTTTCTTTCTTGCATAGCCGGGATCATAAACAGTCGGCGCTGATTCTGCATCTGCCGGACGAATCGGCCACCGCCAGGCTTGGCCGGCACCTGGCGCCATTGCTGACGCCGGGCATGGTGATCTGGCTCGATGGCGACCTGGGATCGGGGAAAACCACCCTGGTACGTGCCATGTTGCGTGCGCTTGGTCACCTCGGTCCCGTGAAAAGCCCTACCTATACATTGGTTGAAATTTACGTGATTTCGAGGATATACTGGTATCACTTTGATTTCTATCGATTCAACTTTCCAGAAGAGTTCTTGGATGCAGGGCTTGGCGAGTACTTCCGTGACGATGCCGTTTGCATGGTCGAGTGGCCCGAAAAGGCCGCAGGTCAGGTGCCTGCGGCCGATCTGGTCGTTCTCTTCGACATTGTCGGGGAGGGGCGGACGCTGGACATCGTCGCGGCTAGCGAGGAGGGACGAAAATGTCTGAACGCGCTGAAGAGCGACTGGCGGGACGTCGGAGACTGATCAAGTTTGCCGGTGCCTCGCTGTTTCTGACGGTGAGCCCGCTTTCGCAAGCTGCGACCAATCGACATCCGAGCATCCTCGCGGTTCGTGTCTGGCCTGCACCTGACTACACGCGGGTGACGATCGAGCACAGCGCGCCACTGAAATACACCCATTTCACGGTGAAGGATCCGGAGCGCCTGGTGGTCGACCTCGAGGGCGTCGAGTTGACCAGCGTCCTCGAAAGCCTCGGCAAGAAAGTGGCGCCGGACGATCCCAACATCAAGCTGCTGCGCGCTGGACGTTACAAGCCGGGCGTTGTGCGTCTGGTGATGGAGCTGAAGAATGAAGTCGAGCCGCAGGTTTTCGAGTTGGCGCCAGTCGGAAACTACGGGCACCGCCTGGTCCTTGACGTCTACCCACTGACCCCGCCAGACCCACTGCTCTCGCTGCTGGACAGCAAGGACTGGCGCCCGGCGCCGGTCGACAGCAGATCCTCGGTCACGGCTGATATCCAGCCGAACACGGGCCTCGACGTCAAGCCCGAACGCAAGGTCGAGAAGCTCGCCGAACAGAAGCCAGCTACCCAAAAGCGCCAGGGCAAAGCGGTGATCGATCGTCTGGTGACCATCACTCTCGATCCGGGGCACGGCGGCGAGGATCCAGGAGCGGTCGGCCACGGTGGCAGCTTCGAAAAGCACGTGACCTTGGCGGTCGCCAAACGCTTGCGGGCAAAGATCGAGGCCGAGCCGAATATGCGCGTCGCGCTGACCCGCGACTCGGACTTCTTCGTTCCCTTGGGGGCTCGGGTACAGAAGGCGAGGCGAATCCAGTCCGACCTGTTCGTCTCGATCCATGCCGACGCCTTCGTTAGGCCCGACGCGAACGGCTCTTCGGTCTTTGTGTTGTCGGAGAGTGGCGCCTCGAGTTCCGCTGCGCGCTACCTGGCGCAGAAAGAGAACGCTTCCGACCTGATCGGCGGCGTCAATATCGACGTCAAGGATCCCGTTCTGGCGCGCACCCTGCTGGACCTCTCGCAGACCGCGACGATCAGCGACAGCCTCAAGTTGGGCAAAGCCGTGCTGGGCGCGATCGGCGGCATCAACCGGCTGCACAAGGCCAGCGTCGAGCAGGCGGGTTTCGCTGTGCTCAAAGCGCCCGACATTCCGTCGATCCTGATCGAGACTGCTTTCATCTCGAATCCCGAAGAGGAAAAGCGTTTGAACGACGACGCGTATCAGGACAAGATGGCCGAAGCGATTCTGTCGGGGATCAAGAAGTACCTGGCGCAGAATCCGCCGTTGGCCAAGTCGACGCTGGCCAGACTCGACTAGCAGTCTGTCGGAGTGCGCCGTGCCAAGGCGCTGTTTTCCAGCGGGTGCAAATCGCGCCCGGCAACTTTCGCTCCGGCCGGTAGCAACTGGAGCAGTCGTGGAGGTAACGAAGCGGCTGAAGCCTCTGGTGTAGAAGGTCCTGTAAGGGACTTGGCGACCACGCAGGCCGTAATGTGAAT
>NZ_JAPUVQ010000113.1:0-80866 GCF_029255145.1 Accumulibacter sp. | reverse complement strand
TCGTCCCGCTGTTGACTGCTCAGCGACCTTCAGCACGCTCTGGCGCAGGCTAACTCGCGCCTTGAGGTGCTCCAGCGTAGGGCAGAGCCCTGGCATCAGGTCGGCAAGAATTCCAATCGCGGAGTTTGGGGCACTGCTCTCGTCGCCAGCTGGCCGGCAGTTGCCGGTACAATTGCCAGATGACACCTCGCTATTGGCAGCAGGCTTCAGCAGACTTGGCACGGGGCGACCCGGTACTCGCTGGGCTTGTTGAGCGTTTTTCCGGCACGGCGCTGGTTTCGCGCGGAGAGCCCTTCGTGACCCTGGTGCGCTCGATTGTCGGCCAGCAAATTTCGGTGAAAGCGGCGGACAGTGTCTGGCAGCGCTTCGCAGCCGCTTTGCCGGCGATTAACCCGACCGAAATCCTGTCGCGTGACCCGGCAAGCTTGCGTGCCTGCGGACTTTCGGTGCGCAAGGTCGAGTATGTCGTCGACCTGGCACGGCACTTCGACAACGGTCAGATCCACGTCGGTCACTGGTCGGCGATGAGCGACGCGGAGGTCATTGACGAGTTGACTGCGGTGCGCGGGATCGGCGTGTGGACGGCCGAAATGTTTCTGATCTTCAGTCAGTTGCGCCCCGATGTCTTCCCCCTTGACGACATCGGCCTGCAGAAGGCGGTGGCCAGACACTTCTTTCAGGGAGAGCGTCCGCCGCGGCGGACGCTTGCTGCGCATGGCGAACGCTGGCGCCCGTGGCGTTCGGTTGCGACCTGGTATCTCTGGCGAAGCCTCGACCCGCTACCCGTGGAATATTGACGCGGCTGGTTTCGGCAGATCAGTGGCTTGTCCTTTCGGGTTAGAATGACAGGTTTTGAAGAATCGGCATGCTTTCAAACACGGTTGGGCCTGATGAAAACCAGTTTCCTCGATTTCGAACAGCCGATCGCTGATCTCGAAGGCAAGATCGAAGCCCTGCGCTTCGCGCAGGACGAGTCGGCCGTCGATATCTCGGAAGAGATCAGTCGCCTTGAGCAGAAAGGTCAGAGCCTCACGAAGGAGACCTACGCTCGGCTGACGGCCTGGCAGGTCTCGCAGGTGGCGCGCCATCCACAACGGCCATATACCCTCGACTACCTGTCGCTGATCTTCACCGACTTCGAGGAGTTGCACGGCGATCGCAGCTTTGCCGACGATCATGCGATCGTTGGTGGGCTGGCCCGCTTCAGCGGTCAGGCGGTGATGGTGATCGGCCACCAGAAGGGGCGTGACACCAAGGACAAGATCTTCCGCAACTTCGGCATGCCGAGGCCAGAGGGTTATCGCAAGGCCTTGCGTCTGATGCGACTGGCCGAGAAGTTCGCCATTCCGGTACTGACCTTCATCGACACGCCCGGGGCGTATCCCGGCATCGACGCCGAAGAACGCGGCCAATCAGAGGCCATCGGCCGCAACCTCTACGTCATGGCGGAGCTGAAGGTGCCGATCATCGTCACCGTCATTGGTGAGGGAGGCTCGGGCGGTGCCCTGGCGATCGGCGTTGGCGACCAGGTGCAGATGCTGCAATACGCGACGTATTCGGTGATTTCTCCCGAGGGCTGCGCGACGATCCTCTGGAAGAGCGCCGAAAAGGCGAGCGAGGCGGCAGAGATCATGGGCATTACCGCTCCGCGCCTGAAATCCCTGGGTTTGATCGACAGGATCGTCAACGAACCGACCGGCGGCGCCCATCGCGACCATCCGGCAATGGCCAAGAACCTCAAGCAGGCGCTGCAGGAAGCCTTGCAGCAGCTCGCCCCGGTGCCGACTCGCGACTTGCTGAAGCGGCGCCTGGAACGTTTGCTGGCCTATGGCCGGGTCAAAGAACAGGCACGGCACTGAGTTCGGTCAGCCAGGATCCGCCGGTCTGATCGCGCAGACGCTGGCGGCGTTTCTCAAGCCCCGCTTGTTGTTGGGCGCCCGCTTGTGCGTCGGCCTTTCCGGCGGTCTTGATTCGGTCGTACTGGTGCACGCGCTCGATCGCCTACGGCGAACGGGCGTCGCTGTGGAGCTGTCGGCGGTGCACGTGCACCATGGCCTGAGCGCCAACGCTGACGCGTGGGCGATGTTCTGTTCGGACTTCTGCCGAAGCCGCGGCGTACCGCTGGCGGTCGTTCGAGCACAAGTGCCGGATGCTCGCGGTGAGGGACTGGAAGCAGCGGCACGCGGCGTGCGGCACGCGGTGTTTGCCAACTGCTCCGCAGACTGGCTGGCGCTGGCGCATCACCGCGACGATCAGGCCGAGACCGTCCTGTTCAGGTTGCTGCGCGGCGCTGGCGTCGGCGGCGCCGCCGGGATGCCTGCCGAACGCTCGCAGGCTGCCGGGCCCCGGCTGATCCGTCCCTTGCTCGACGTTGCGCGGTCGGAGATTGCGCGCTATGCCGAAGAGCATTCGCTGGCGTGGATCGAAGACGAAAGCAACGCCGACTGCCGCTACCGCCGCAATTACCTGCGACAGCAAGTCATGCCGCGAATCAAGGAGATCTTCCCCGGAGCGGCGCAGGCGCTGGCGCGCGCCGCGCGGCACTTTTCAGAGGCAGCAGCGCAGCTCGAAGAGCTGGCGAGCGCCGACCGGGGCGCCGCTGCCGGTGCGCAGGGGCGCATCGATCTGGCGCGTTTCAATGCCCTGAGCGCGCCGCGAGCGCGCAACCTGTTGCGCTGGGAGCTTCGTACTGCCGGTTTTCGCGCTCCCGATGAACGCTGGCTTGACGAGGCCCTGCGGCAGTTGTCGCGGGTCGGCGCCAGTTCGCAAACCTGCGTCGCGACGCGGGATGGCGAGTTGCGCGCCTATCGTGGCGAATTGCACGTCGTCGTGCGGCGCGAGCCGATTCCGCAAGTTGCCGTTCCCTGGAACGGTGAGCTGGCCTTGCCGTGGGGCGGCGATCGGGTGTCCTTCGTACGCACCGTAGGCAGCGGGATCAGTCATCGCTTGCTCGTCGGCGCCAGTGTTTGCCTCCGGTCCAGGCAGGGCGGTGAGCGTCTGCGGCCCGATCCGCGGCGGCCGGCAAGAAGCCTGCGCAACGTGTTGCAGGAAGCGGCGATGCCACCCTGGGAACGAGCGCGCCTGCCACTGCTGTGGTGCGGCGAGCGGCTGGCGTGGGTTGGCGGGGTCGGTGTCGATGCGGCCTTCGCCTGTGCGCCGGGTGAGGAGGGTTTGGTGCCGCTCTGGGAGGCTGGCGACGGCCCGCCACCTGCGGCTTTCCAGATGGCGCCCGCTTGAGGCCCTGGCGGCGTTCGCCGGGAACGGGATCCGCAACCGTGGTCAGCGTTTGCCGGCCAGCAGTTGCGCCAGTTCAACTGCTGTTCTGACGCCCATTTTTTCGAAGAGGTTGGCGCGGTGCACTTCGACCGTGCGCATGCTGATCTGCAGTTCGTCGGCGATCACCTTGTTCAGCTTTCCGGCCAGGATCAGGTCCATGACCTGCCGCTCGCGGGTGGTGAGGCGGTCGGTCAGGGCGTTTACCGTATCGGCGCCCGACGCCGCCAGCCGCTGGGTTTCATCGAGCTTCAGCGCTTCGATCACGCGATTGACCAGTTCGTTGTCGTTGCAGGGTTTCTCGACAAAATCGAAAGCACCCTGCTTCAGTGCCGCGACGGCCATCGGCACGTCACCGTGGCCGGTCAGAAAGATCACCGGCAGCTTGCTGCCGTGCTCGCACAAGGTCGCGAAAAGCTCGGGTCCGCTCATGCCGTCCATGCGGATGTCGAGCACGATGCAGCCGGTAAGCGAGGGGTTCCAGGCAGCCAGGAAGTCTTCGGCAGAGGGGTAGCTCAGGCAGGCGACACCGCGCGATTCGAGTAGCCAGCCGAGTGAGTCGCGGATCGCTTCGTCGTCGTCGACCAGGTAGGCGTGCGGGCTCATTGCATGGCAATCGGGAGGGTGATGAAAAAGATCGAGCCGCCTTCCGGGTTGGGCTCAACCCAGAGCCGGCCGTGGTGAACCTCGATAATCGAACGGCAGATGTTGAGTCCCATGCCCATGCCCTCGGCCTTGGTCGAGAACAACGGGGTAAACAGCTTGTCTTTCACCTCGGGCGGGATCCCCGGGCCACGATCAATCACCCGGATCTCCATTTGATGATTGTCGAGTTGGCTGAGCTTGACGGTCAGCCGCCGCTGCTCGGAGGGGGTGTGCCGCATCGCCTCGATGCCGTTGCGCATCAGGTTGAGCAGCACCTGTTCGAGCATCACCGGATCGGCCATCAGTTCGGGACGCATGCCCTGGATCTCGCGGACGATACGGACGCCGCGGGCCTTCGCCGCCCCGTCGATGAAGCCGACACTGTCGTCGATCACTTCGGCGAGGTCGCATGGCGCGCGCTTGGGTTCGCTCTTGCGCACGAAGTCGTGCACCCGGCGGATGATGTGGCCTGCACGCTGGGCCTGGACGGCCAGTTTTCCGAGCGCTTCCTGCAGCTGCTCGGTCGTGAAATTGCCCGACTCGAGCTTGTTCAGGCAGCCGGCGTTGTAACTGGTGATTGCCGCCAGTGGCTGGTTCAGCTCGTGGGCCAGCGTTGACGCCATCTCGCCCATGGTCACCAGGCGTGCGGTGACCTGAAGTTTTTCCTGCTGCTGCTGGGCGAGTTCCTCGGCGTGCTTGCGGACGGTGACGTCGATGATCGACGCCATCCAGCCGGTTTGCTGACCATCGGCGTCGATCAGCGGCGCCTCATAGACCAGAGCATCGAAGCGGCTGCCGTCCTTGCGCATCAGGCGGATCTCGAAGCCCTCTGGTGGCGCCTTGCCCTGGAGTACCTCGTTGTGCAGCTGCAGGGTTCTCTCCATTTCTTCCGGCGCCCAGTAGGGCATCGGCGGCTCGCTGCCGATCAGCTCTTCGGCGCTGAAGCCGACCATATGCAGGAACGCCGGGTTAACGTAGCTGACCCGGCCGTCGAGGTCGCGCGCCCGCATGCCGACCATCAGCGAGTCCTCCATCGCCTTGCGGAATGCGTACTCCGAGCGCAGTGCCTGCTCGGCGTAGAGCCGCCTCTGGATCAGACCACGGACCGCCCACAGACTCCAGAAGACAGCCGCCGCCAGGACAATGATCAGCGCCGCAATCAGGGTCTGCGCCAGATTGTCCGCTCCGCGGTAGGCGGTGACCTGCAGCACGACGCCATAGCCTGGCGGGTCGAGGATGACCGGGTAGCTGAGGGTGGTCGCCGCGGCGTCAATCTTCGATTTGCTGGCCAGTACGCTGCCGTTGCCGTCCAGAACGCGGACCTGATATTTTTCGGCGAACCACCAGGGAACCTGTTGTTTGAGCAGGCCATTGAGCGAATAGACGCCGAGCAGCGTGCCGCGATAGCGGCCGTCATCGAAGATCGGCACGTAGAGTTCGAACTGGCTTGCCTCAGCCGTCTGATAGGCGTCGCTGTAGACCGGCTCGCCGAGGCGGGCGAGTTCGATCGCGCGGCCGACGGGGCTGTCGTCGGATGCTTCCGACTCGTGTCGCGGCAGCTTTCGGGTCGGCATCCCGTGCACCGCGGTGGCCGTTGCGTCCAGCCACAGGACCTGCTGCAGTTCCGGGTTGTTCTTGAGTATGTGGCGCGCGCGCAGAGCGAATAGAGCCTCCTGATCGCCTGCCCGGGTGAGGTCGAGGGCGAGTTGCCGCAGTTGCTCGGAGTTGCCCTCGAGGTGAAAGCGAACGCTTTGCTCCAGCCAAAGGACGTCGGCGATCAAGGTCGAGCGTTGTTCATCGATCGCGTTCTGGCGCAACAGCCAGAGCAGCGCGATCAGCAGGATCAGCAGCAGGCCGACGGCCACCTTGAGGATCGAGAGGTACCAGTGCGACCAATTCTGGGGAATGGGCCGCCGGAGGTCGCGCTGGTATACGAGGGGGGCGTCTTTCATGGGCTGCCATCTTACCCAAGTTCTGACTGCCGAGAGCGCCATGGACGATGTCAAACCGCGGTCCGGCGCTTGGTCGATGCATTGCATTGCGGATTTCCACAATACTCGCCAGCGCGTTTTTTTGTGATATTCGCTGCTGCAACACAGTCATGGCGTGATTTCACAACCAACTCTCGAATGGAGGAGACAACATGAAAATTTCGAAACTGCTGTTTGGCTTGGTGGTCTGCGCGGTGTCCGCCGGGCCGCTCACAGCTCTCGCCGACGATCCGATCGTGATCAAGTTCAGCCACGTGGTAGCCAACGATACGCCGAAGGGTCTGGGTGCGGATTTCTTCGCCAAGCGCGCCGGCGAACTGACCAAGGGCAAGGTCAAGGTCGAAGTCTACGGCAACTCGACGCTGTACAAGGACAAGGAGGAACTCGAGGCGCTGCAACTCGGTGCCGTGCAGATGCTCGCGCCGTCGCTGGCCAAGTTCGGCCCGCTCGGCGTGAAGGAGTTTGAAGTCTTCGACCTGCCGTACATCTTCGACAACTACGTCGACCTGCACAAAGTGACCCAGGGTCCGCTTGGCAAGAGCCTGTTGAAGAAGCTGGAGCCCAAGGGGGTGACCGGCCTGGCCTACTGGGACAACGGCTTCAAGTCGTTTTCGGCGAACACGCCGATCATGATGCCGGAGGATCTCAAGGGCAAGAAGCTGCGCATTCAGTCGTCCAAGGTGCTCGAAGCGCAGATGCGCGCGCTCAAGGCGATTCCGCAGGTGATGGCCTTCTCAGAGGTTTATCAGGCGCTGCAGACCGGTGTTGTCGACGGGACCGAGAACCCGATCTCCAACCTTTACACCCAGAAGTTCTTCGAAGTGCAGAAGCATCTGGCGCTGACCGACCATGGGTACCTCGGTTACGCCGTGATCGTCAACAAGAAGTTCTGGGACGGCTTGCCGGCAGACGTCCGCGGCCAGCTCGAAGCGGCGATGAAGGAGTCGACCGAGTACGCCAACAAGATCGCCAAGGAGCAGAACGACAAGGACCTCGAATCGGTCAAGAAGACCGGCAAGACGGCCGTCCACGTGCCGACGCCCGAACAGCGCCTGGCCTTCAAGAAGGCGCTGGTGCCGGTGCATAAGGAGATGGAATCGCGGATCGGCAAGGATCTACTGCAGTCGGTGTACAAGGAGACCGGGTTCGATCCAAGCAAGCTCTAGGGAGCTAGAGAGCACGAAAGCAGCCCGTTGGGACACCACGCCCAGCGGGTTTTTTTCAGGCAGGCGGGGACTTTCTGGGGGACTCATGAATGAAAATACTTGATCACCTGGAGGAATGGCTGATCACCTTCCTCATGGGGGCGGCGACGACGATCATCTTTATCTCCGTCGCCCATCGCTACGCGGCCGGATATGAAATTCCGGTCTTGCAGGACTGGTTGCTGTCGCTCAACGTCGGATGGGCGCAGGAATTGTGCATCATCATGTTCGTCTGGATGGCGAAGTTCGGAGCGGCCTACGGCGTTCGCACCGGCATCCACGTCGGGGTCGACGTGATGATCAACCGCCTGAGCGATCGCTGGCGCGCCAAGTTCGTCGTTTTTGGCATGCTCGCCGGCGCCTTGTTTACCGGCGTCGTCGGTACCTTGGGCGCGTTTTTCGTGTGGGACAACGGTGCCCACTACGCGATCTTCCAGTTTCTCGGGATGAATACCAACGACATGTTCTCTGGGCCGACGACACCCGACCTCGAGTGGCCGACCTGGGTGGTCTATAGCGCCATCCCGCTGGGTTCGTCGTTGATGTGTTTCCGCTTTCTGCAGGTCACCGTGAGTTTCCTGAAGACCGGCGAGTTGCCGCACCACGATCACGGCCATGTCGATGGACTCGAAACGGAAGAGATTCCGGACGAGGTGACGGTCTACGAGATGGAGGACAACCTGCATCCCCATGACCGGACGTACGAGAAGCGACATCCGGAAGATCGCTCGGGCAACGGAGGCCAGAAACAATGAACGCCATCATCATCTTCACCATCCTGTTGTGTCTGATGCTGACGGGCATGCCGATCTCGATCTCGCTCGGCCTGACGGTCCTCAGCTTCCTGTTCATGTTCACCGAAGTGCCGCTCGAGGCGGTCGCTCTCAAGTTGTTCACCGGCATCGAGAAGTTCGAGATCATGGCCATTCCGTTCTTCATCCTGGCCGGCAACTTCCTGACTCACGGTGGCGTGGCGCGACGGATGATCAGGTTCGCGACGAGCATGGTCGGCCACTGGTACGGCGGCTTGGGTCTCGCCGGCGTTCTCGCCTGTGCGCTGTTTGCGGCCGTTTCGGGTTCTTCGCCAGCGACCGTCGTGGCGATCGGCTCGATCCTGATGCCGGCGATGGTCAAGGCCGGTTTTCCGAAGCGCTTCGGCGCCGGGGTGATCACCACTTCCGGGGCGCTCGGCATCCTGATCCCGCCGTCGATCGTGATGGTCATGTATTCGGTCGCCACCAATACCTCGGTCGGCGCGCTGTTCATGGCCGGCGTGATCCCCGGTATCGGTCTGGCGATGGTCCTTGGTGGCGTGACCTGGTATCGGGCGCGGACCAACAACTATCCGCGCATGGCCAAATCGTCGTTCGCCGAGCGCTTCAAGGCTTTCCGTGAATCGGCCTGGGGGTTGCTGCTGATCGTCATCGTCATGGGCGGGATCTACAGCGGCATGTTCACGCCGACCGAGGCCGCGGCGATGAGCGCGGTCTACGCCTTCGTCGTCGCCGTCTTTGTTTACAAGGACCTGTCGCTGAGCGACGTGCCGCGGGTGCTGCTCAACTCGGCGAACATGTCGGCGATGCTGCTCTACATCATCACCAACGCCGTGCTCTTCTCGTTCATCATGACCAACGAGAACATCCCGCAGACGTTGGCCGACTGGATGCTGGGCCACGGACTTGGCATGATCGCCTTCCTGCTGGCGGTGAACGTGATCCTGCTGCTTGCCGGCAACTTCATGGAGCCGTCGTCGATCGTGCTGATCTTTGCGCCGATTCTCTTCCCGGTAGCGATGACCCTGGGGATTGATCCGGTGCACTTCGGCATCCTGATGGTGGTGAACATGGAAGTGGGGATGTGCCATCCGCCGGTCGGCCTCAACCTCTATGTGGCCTCGGGGATTACCAAGATGGGGATTACCGATCTGACCATCGCCGTCTGGCCGTGGTTGCTGTCGATGCTCGCCTACCTGGTCCTCATCACTTATGTTCCGATCATTTCGACCTGGCTGCCGACCAGGCTGGGCATGATGTAGACGCCACGCCAGAACTGGCGCGATAGAGGCGCGCGTGCGGGGAGACCCGTACGCGCGCCTTGCTTTTCGTCGCCCGGCGATAGCAGATCTGTGCCGGAGTCTTGGTATAATATGAGGTTGTGTTTCTAGCGATATGATTTGTCGTCGTTTTTCTTGACTACCTACTGTTTGGAGAATGATTCATGGCCGTCGAACGTACTCTTTCCATCATCAAGCCCGATGCCGTCGCCAAGAACGTGATTGGCAAGATCTACTCCCGTTTCGAGACCAACGGGCTGAAGGTGATCGCCGCCAGGATGGCCTGGCTGTCACCACAGGAAGCTGGCGGTTTCTACGCCGTGCATAAGGAGCGTCCGTTTTTCAATGATCTGGTGTCGTTCATGATTTCCGGTCCGGTGATGGTGCAGGTACTCGAGGGCGAGGATGCGATTGCCAAGAACCGCGAGCTGATGGGCGCCACCGATCCGAAGAAGGCCGCCGCGGGAACGATCCGTGCGGACTTCGCCGAGTCGATCGACGCCAACGCCGTGCATGGCTCGGACGGCGAGGAAACGGCGAAGACCGAGATTGCCTTCTTCTTTCCGGCGATGGCCGTCTATTCCGGCCGCTAGGCCGAAGCATCGGTTTTCATGACGGTCAACCTGCTCGATCTCGATGCCGCCAGCCTGTCGGCGTTTTTCGCCGGACACGGCGAGAAGCCTTTTCGCGCCAGGCAGGTGTTGCGCTGGGTGCATCGCTTCGGGCAGGGTGATTTCGATGCGATGACCGACCTGGCCCGGAGTCTGCGCGAGAAACTGAAGGACATGGCGGTGGTGCTGCCGCCCGCCATCGTTGCTGACAGCCTCGCCGGCGACGGGACGCGCAAGTTCCTGTTCGACGTCGGCGCCGGCAATGCCGTCGAGTCGGTGTTCATTCCGGAGGACGATCGCGGCACGCTGTGCATCTCGACTCAGGCCGGCTGTGCGCTGGACTGCTCATTCTGCTCGACCGGCAAGCAGGGTTTCAACCGCAATCTGACGGTTGCCGAGATCATTGGCCAGTTGTGGCAGGCCAGGCACGCGCTCGGCGCTTACCGGCACGGCGAAACGCAAGGTGAGCGGGTGATCAGCAATGTCGTGCTGATGGGCATGGGCGAGCCGCTGGCCAACCTCGACCATACGGTCCTGGCGCTGCGTCTGATGCTTGACGACGACGCCTATGGTCTTTCCCGCCGCCGGGTCACGGTCTCCACCTCGGGTCTGGTACCGGCGATGGACCGCTTGCGCGACGAGTGCCCGGTGGCTCTGGCTGTTTCCCTGCACGCGCCGAATGACCGTCTGCGTGATGAACTGGTGCCGATCAACCGCAAGTACCCCTTGCCGCTGCTGCTGGCGGCCTGCAGACGGTATCTGGAGAAGGCGCCTCGCGATTTCGTGACTTTCGAGTACGTCATGCTCGACGGCGTCAATGACTCGGATGGGCAGGCGGAGGAGTTGCTGGCGCTGACCCGCGACGTGCCGTGCAAGTTCAACCTGATCCCCTTCAATCCGTTCCCGGGCTCGTCGTATCGCCGCTCTCCGGCACCACGCATCCGACGTTTTGCCGAGATTCTGATGGCCGCCGGGGTGGTAACGACGACCCGCAAGACGCGAGGCGACGACATCGATGCCGCTTGCGGGCAGCTGGCGGGGCAGATTCTAGACCGGACAAAACGTGGTACAGGGCGAACCTTTGCGCTCCAAATGGCGCGTCACGAGGTCGCCAGATGAGGAAGCTTGCATGGGTGTTGGTCGCGTTGCTGAGCGCCAGTGGCTGTTCGTCTGGACTCTTCTCTTCGGGCAGCGCGCAGAAGCCCGCCGAGGAGGACGTCGATTCGCGGCGGCCGACGCCGCCCCGCGACAACCGCACGCGCGCCAAGCTGCATACCGATCTGGGTTCGCTGTACCTGCAGAACAAGAATTACTCGGTGGCGCTTGAGGAGCTGACGATGGCCATCGTCGTCGACCCGGATTACGCGAAGGCGCATGGTACCCGCGGGCTGGTGCTCTACCACATCGGCGAGATGCAACTCGCCGACCGGGATTTTCAACGAGCCTTGAGCCTTGACCCCAACGATCCCGAACTCCAGAACAACTATGGCTGGTATCTTTGCCAGATTGGCAGGGAGAAAGAGGCCATTCCGATTTTGCAGCGAGCAATGAAGAACCGTTTGTACGAAACCCCCGAGAGGGCTTACCTGAATGCCGGCGCCTGCTACATCAAGCTCGGTGATCTGGATAATGCCCAGGGGCTGATCGAGCACAGTCTGCGGATCGTGCCAGACAACCCGCAGGCGCTGCTGCAACTGGCAGACATCAACTACCAGCGCGGTAATCTGGACCTTGCCAGTCGGCAGCTTGCAGACCTGATCCGCAAGGCCAAGCCGAATGCCGAGGCGCTGTGGTTAATGGTGCGGGTCGAACGGAAACTCGGCGATCGTCTGGCCGAAGCCCGCTATGCTGCCCAGTTGAAGCGAAACTTTCCGCTCTCACCGGAGGCTCATGAACTGCTGAAAGGCAACTTCGAATGAGTGAACAGTCTGTATTCTCGATCGCCGCAGAGCAGGGCTTGCCAGGCGGAAATGCTACACACGAGGCGCCGCTCGCAACCGTCGGGCAGCAGCTGCGCGCCGCTCGCGAGGCCAGAGGCATCAGCGTCGCCGACGCCGCGCAGTCGCTGAAGCTTGGCCCCAGGCAGGTAGCCGCGCTGGAGAGCGAGGACTGGTCGTCGCTGCCCGGCAACACCATGATTCGCGGCTTCGTTCGCAACTACGCGCGCCTGCTCAATCTGGACGGCGATGCCCTGATGCGCGGTCTCGACGCGGAACAGATGCAGCGGACTCTGCAGCTCGAGGTATCCGCCGGAACCAGCGCCAGCTTGCCGCAAGCCGGAAGGCGGGCAGAGCGGCGCGACTACCTCGCGATATTTGGCGGGCTGCTGTTGCTGCTGCTGGCCGTGCTGGCGTATCTGTTTGTGCCACCGGGCTTCTGGGACGAGAAGCTGGCGGCGTTGACCGGCAGCAGCAACTTGCCAGCGCCTGCCGCGCCGCCGGTAGTCGCGGCACCGCCGGCGGCCCCGATCGAGACGCAGCCGGTGCTTGCGCCGCCTGGCCCGTCGGCGGCAGCCGCGCCAGCGAACCCGGCGGGGGCTGTCGTTCAGAGTCCCGGCGGCCAGTCGCAAGGCGCGGCGACGATCGACACGCCGCCTGCAGCTGTCGGCGACACGCTCAGGCTCCGCTTCGCGGAGGCCGCCTGGATAGAGGTTCTCGATGGCCGCGGCGAGGTGCTGTCGACGGGTTTCAAGCCGGCAGGCAGCCAACAGGATATCACCGGGCAACCGCCGTTCTCGCTGGTGCTGGGAAACGCCCGCCATGTGACGGTCGAGTACAAGGGCAAGACCATCGATCTTGAGTCGCACACCAGCAAGGGCGTGGCGCGGCTTACCGTCAAATGAGGATCTCGCCACTGGTGGACAACAAGCTGTGAGCAATTTGCTGCCTGCTCGGCGGCGTCGGCCGACGCGCGCAGTCCGGATCGGCCAGGTGACCGTCGGTGGAGGGTCACCGGTGGTGGTCCAGTCGATGACTAATACCGATACCGTCGACATCGTCCGGACGGCGATCCAGTGCGCCGAGCTCGCGGGTGCAGGGTCTGAACTGGTGCGCATCACTGTCAATACGCCGGCCGCGGCGGCCGCCGTGGCGGCGATTCGTGCGCAACTCGACCGGATGGGCGTCGACGTGCCGCTGATCGGCGATTTTCATTACAACGGTCACCGCCTGCTCGCCGAGCATCCGGAATGCGCCGCCGTGCTGGCCAAGTACCGGATCAATCCGGGCAATGTCGGCCATGGCCGGAAACGCGACGAGCAGTTCGTGCAGATGATCGAGATGGCCTGCCGCTATGAGAAGCCGGTGCGCATCGGTGTGAACTGGGGAAGTCTCGATCAGGATCTGCTGGCCCGGATCATGGACCAGAATGCGCGCCGCGCAGAGCCATTGGATGCGGTCGAGGTGATGCGCGAGGCAATGGTCGCTTCGGCGCTCGAATCGGCCGCGCGGGCCGAGGAGATTGGCCTGCCGGCTGACCGCATCATCCTTTCGTGCAAGGTTTCGGGCGTCCAGGACCTGATCGCCATCTATCGCGAGCTGTCACGGCGTTGTGATTATCCCTTGCATCTCGGCCTGACCGAGGCGGGAATGGGCTCCAAGGGAATCGTCGCCTCGACGGCGGCGATGGCGGTCCTGTTGCAGGAAGGCATCGGCGATACGATCCGCGTTTCGCTGACCCCGGAACCGGGTGGCAAGCGGACGCAGGAGGTGATGGTCGCCCAGGAGATGCTGCAGACCATGGGTCTGCGCGCCTTTACACCGATGGTCGTTGCCTGTCCCGGTTGCGGCCGGACCACCAGCACCTTCTTTCAGGAATTGGCGCAGTCGATCCAGGAGCACGTCCGCGAGCGGATGCCGCAATGGCGCGGCGAGTACGATGGGGTCGAGAACATGACCCTGGCCGTGATGGGCTGCGTCGTCAATGGCCCCGGCGAGAGCAAGCATGCGAACATCGGCATCAGCCTGCCGGGTACCGGCGAGACGCCGGTGGCGCCGGTGTTCGAGGACGGAGCCAAGACCGTTACCCTGCGCGGCGACCATATCGCAGCGGAATTCACCGCCATCGTCGATGCCTACGTGGCGCGCAGCTACCAGAGAAAGAGTAGATGATCGCTCCGAAGATCCAGTCCGTTCGCGGGATGAACGATATTCTGCCGGACGAGGCCGAGTTCTGGGATCTGTTCGAGGAGGCCATCCGTTCGTGGCTCAAGAGCTACGGCTACCGCCCCTTGCGCCTGCCGATCGTCGAGCCGACACCGCTGTTCAAGCGGGCTATCGGCGAGGTCACCGATATCGTCGAGAAGGAGATGTATTCGTTTGTCGACAGCCTCAACGGTGAGCCGCTGACGCTGCGTCCCGAGGGTACCGCTGGCTGCGTGCGCGCTGTCATCCAGCACAATCTGATTGCCCACCAGCCCCAGCGGCTGTACTACATGGGGCAGATGTTTCGCCACGAGCGGCCACAGAAAGGGCGTTATCGCCAGTTCCATCAGGTGGGCGTCGAGTCACTGGGCTTTGCCGGCCCGGATATCGATGCCGAACAGATCCTGATGGGTGCCCGCCTGTGGGGCGACCTGGGGCTGGCCGGCATTACCCTGCAGCTCAATACCCTGGGGCAGTCGGCCGAGCGGGCCAGCCATCGCGCAGAATTGATCCGCTATTTCGAGCAGCACCGCGAAGTACTCGACGAGGACGCCAGGCGGCGTCTGCACAGCAACCCCCTGCGCATTCTCGACAGCAAGAGTCCGGCGTTGCAGGAATTGCTTCTCGGGGCGCCGAGACTGATCGATCATCTGGGCCGCGAGTCGATGGCGCACTTCGAGGGCGTGCAGCAAGTTCTGCGCGACGCCGGCCAGCCCTTCGAGATCAATCCGCGCCTGGTGCGCGGCCTCGACTACTACAATCTGACCGTGTTCGAGTGGGTCACGGACCGCCTTGGCGCACAGGGGACGGTCTGCGCCGGTGGCCGCTACGATGGTCTGGTGCAGCAACTCGGCGGCAAGCCGGCGCCGGCCTGTGGTTTTGCGATGGGCGTCGAGCGGCTGCTGGCGCTGATTCGCGAGGCGGGCGGGGAAACCACTGCGCCAGCGGTCGACGTCTACGTTGTTCATCAGGGAACGGCCGCTTCGCGTCTGGCCGCGCGGGTTGCCGAAGGCCTGCGCGACCAGGGTATCGATGCGCTGTTCCACTGCGGCGGCGGCAGCTTCAAGACCCAGATGAAGAAGGCAGACGCTTCCGGGGCCGGCTTTGCGGTGATCATCGGTGATGACGAGGCCGAGGCCGGCGAGGTGACGCTCAAACCACTGCGCTCGATCGGCGAGCAGCAGAACCAGCAGAAGCGCGTCAGCGTCGATCGCGTCGCTGACGAAATCATGAGTTCTATTTTGGATTGGGAAGAATCGTAATGGCTACCTACGACCTCGAGGAACAGGAACAGATCGCCGAGATCAAGGCGTGGTGGAAACAGCATGGCAATCTGGTGACTGGCGTCCTTACCGCCGCCGCGATCGGCGTTCTTGCGTGGCAAGGCTGGAACTACTATCAACGCAGTCAGACGGCCAAGGCCGCGATGGTCTACGGCAGCCTGCAGAAAGCGGTGGCCGAGAATGATTCGCAGCGGCTCAAGGCCGCCAGCGGCGAACTGATCGAGAAGTTCGGCGGCACGGCGTATGCGCCACTGGCCGCCTTGTCAGCCGCCAGAGTGATGGTTGACGCCGGTGACGCGAAAACTGCCAGCTTGCAGCTACGGTGGGTGATTGATCATGGCCAGAACGAATTGCGCGATCTGGCGCGTTTGCGGCTGGTGGCCCTACTGCTTGACGAGCAGGCTTACGATGAAGCACTGAAGCAGCTTGATGGCAATGTCGGTGCCGGCTTTGCGGTTCGCTTTCTCGACAGTCGTGGCGACGTATTCAGTCTCCAGGGCAAGAAGGCAGAGGCGCGCAGCGCCTACCAGGAGGCTCTGGCCAGGATCGAGAAGGCAGACCAGCCCGGCAAGGGACAGAACACCCAGCAGGCCGCGCAAGCCAATGCGGCCTACCGTGAATTGCTGCAACAGAAGCTTGACGCCCTCGGGGAGAGCAGTTGATGAGGCGCCCCGTGCTGGCGTTGCTGCTGCCGTTGGTGTTGGCTGGTTGTTCGATGCTCGACTCCCTGAATCCGTTTTCGAGCAGCGGTCCGAAGATGGCCGAACTGCAGCCGATTCAGGCCAGCGCACAGGCGCGCGTGGTCTGGCAGGAAAGCGTCGGCAAGGGCGAACCGTACGCCTTCGTTCCTGCGGTGGTTGGCTCGTCGGTGTACGCGGCCGGCAGGGACGGCACCATCGCCCGCTTCGACGATGGTCGTCCGGTCTGGCGAATCAAGACCGAGCAACCGCTGTCGGGGGGCGTCGGGGCCGATGAGCGCCTGCTTGCTGTCGGCACCGCCAAGGGCGACATTCTTGCTTTTGCCGCCGCGGACGGCAAGCTGCTGTGGGAGGCCAAGGCCAGCAGCGAGGTTCTGGCGCCGCCGGCGGTCGCCGGCGGACGGGTGATCGTGCGCAGTGGCGACCATCGCCTTGCGGCCTACGATGCTGCCGACGGGACTCGCAAGTGGATCTATCAACGCCCGACCCCGGCCCTGTCGGTGCGCGTGACCGCAGGGCCGGTGGTGGTCGAGAAGTATGTCTTTGCCGGTTTTCCGGGCGGCAAACTGATCGCGGTGAATGCCGACAACGGCGCGCCGCTGTGGGAAGGGACCGTCGCCTTGCCGAAAGGCGCCACCGAGCTCGACCGCATCGCCGATGTCAGCAGCGTTCCGGTCATCGATGCGCGAATGATCTGCGCGGTCGCCTTCCAGGGGCGCGTTTCCTGTTTCGATCTGGGCGCGGGGAACCTGATCTGGGCCCGTGACATTTCGAGCGCGGCGGGTTTGTCGATTGACAGCCGCTACGTTTACGTCGCCGACGATCAGGGCGCCGTGCATGCCCTCGACAAGGCCAGCGGGGCCAGCATCTGGAAGCAGGACAAGCTCTTTCTGCGCCGCCTCACGGCGCCCCTGGCCAGCGGCGGGCTCGTTGCGGTGGCTGATGTGCAGGGCGTCGTGCACCTGCTGAGTCGCGACGACGGCTCTTTTGCGGCTCGGCTGAGCACCGACGGCAAGCCGGTCGTGGCGCCGCTGCAGCGGATCGGCAAGAACCTGCTGGTGCAGACCAGCGGCGGTGGTTTGTACGCGATCGAGGCGCAATGATCCAGTCAATGGCACCTGCCCGGGCCGTTCTTCAGCGCAGGTCTGCGGGAGGTCCGCGCCGCGGTTCGCCGCCTCCGTCGCGGGCACCTTCGTGGTCGCGACTGCTCCGGAAACGGCAGCGCGCCGCGCTGTGCGAGCGCTGTCCAGAATGAAGCCGAGCATCGTCCTGGTTGGACGGCCGAATGTTGGCAAGTCAACACTGTTCAACCGACTGACCAGGAGCCGCGACGCGCTGGTTGCCGACGTCCCGGGTCTAACCCGCGACCGCCACTACGGTCATGGCAGGTTGGGCAGCAAACCCTATCTGGTGATTGACACCGGCGGTTTCGAGCCGCTGGCCAAAGACGGCATCATGCAGCTGATGGCACGCCAGGCCGAACAGGCGATCGACGAAGCCGACGTTGTCGTGCTGGTCGTCGATGGTCGCGCCGGGATCACCGCGCTGGACAAGGAAATTGCCAATCGTCTACGCCAGTCCGGCCGCCCGGTTCTGGTGGCGGTCAACAAATCGGAAGGAATGAGTCACGGTCTTGTCGCCGCCGATTTCCACGAACTCGGGCTGGGTCAGCCGCGGCCGATCTCGGCAGCACACGGCGAGGGCGTGCGCGCGCTGATCGATGATGCGCTGGAGGGCTTTCCAGAGCCCGGGGATAACGAGGCCGAGAGCGACACCGTCAGGGTGGCCATCGTCGGTCGGCCGAATGTCGGCAAGAGCACGATGATCAACGCACTGCTCGGCGAAGAGCGAGTGATCGCTTTCGATCAGCCGGGAACGACCCGCGATGCCATCCATGTCGATTTCGACCGTGCTGGCAGGAAGTACACGCTGATCGATACGGCTGGTCTTCGCCGCCGCGGCAAGGTTTTCGAGACCATCGAGAAGTTCTCGGTAATCAAAACGTTGCAAGCGATCGAGGAGGCCAATGTCGTGCTTCTGGTAGTCGACGCGCGCCAGGACATCTCCGACCAGGACGCCCACATCGCCGCCTTCATCCTCGAATCGGGGCGCGCGCTGGTGGTTGCGGTGAACAAGTGGGACAGTCTTGACGCGTACGTTCGCGAGCAGATCAAGGTGGCGCTCGAAGGTCAGCTGGCGTTCATCGATTTCGCCCGCTTTCACTACGTCTCGGCGCTCAGGGAGCAGGGCCTCGAGGCGCTCTTCCGCTCGGTCGATGAGGCCTACAAGGCGGCCACTGCCAATCTTCCGACACCGCAACTGACGCGCACGCTGATCGACGCGGTGGCCAGGCAAGCGCCGCCCCGCAACGGCCTGTTCCGGCCCAGGTTGCGCTACGCGCACCAGGGCGGCCGCAATCCTCCGCTGATCGTGATTCATGGCAACGGCCTCGATAAGATCCCGGAGTCGTATCGCCGTTACCTCGAGCGTCTGTTCCGGGAGGTGTTCAAATTGCAGGGAACGCCATTGCGGATTCAGTTCAACGTTTCCAGCAACCCGTATGCCGACAAGAAAGCGCCCGAGGTGAAGCGCCGCGACCGCAAGGCCGCCGACCAGCCGAAAGCAGCTGTCGGCGCCACGGCCAGGCCCGGGTCAGCGCGCAAGGAGAAGGTCGCAGCCAGGCCCCTTAGGCCGTCCAGGGCGCGCTGATCGGCGGCCACACCGGGCGCTCGAAGCAGCCGGCCGAGCTGAACGGTACGCTCCGCGCGGCAAGCTGTTGTTGGCCGGGAAACGTTGGCCGCGTCCATCGCGCTCAGGGTGGCTGCGACTTTTTGTCGCCACCTCTGTACAATCCTGGCTCCCCGGTTGCACTGACCTGCTTTTCGAAGGATGATGGAGGCGTGCTTGGCGTCAGTTGCTTGCCGGACTTCGGTAGCTTGAATCGGGCCGAGGACGAAACGTACCTGGAAGATGGAAGGTGATCAAGGTCCTATTTGTCTGTATGGGGAATATCTGCCGCTCTCCGACGGCGGAGGGCGTCGTTCGCCAGATGCTTCGCGAGAAGGGTCTGGAGGACAAGGTCGAGGTCGATTCGGCCGGGACGCACGGCTATCACGTTGGCGAAGCGCCGGATCAGCGTACGCAGCGGGCTGCTGCCAGTCGTCGCTACGATCTGTCCGAGATGCGGGCGCGCAAGGTGGCGGGCCAGGATCTCGACTACTTTGACATGATCCTGGCCATGGATCACAACAACCTGTCGGTCCTGCAACGCATCTGTCCGCCGGAAAAGCACGAGCGGCTGGCACTGTTCATGAGTTATTCCAAGAACTTCGACGATGACGAGGTCCCGGATCCCTACTACGGCCTGGGGCACGGCTTCGATCTCGTGCTCGACATGGTCGAAGATGCCGCCAACGGGCTGATTGAAAGCCTTCAGAAAAGGCTGGCCGATGACGCTTCTGGCGCGGCTGATCCAGCTCGGCTGAGGCACCACGATAGCACGACCTGACCGCCAGGGCGGCGCGAGCTGGCCGGCCCCGGCCCAGCTGTGCCGAGAATGCTCCCGTAGCTGCGCTGCGGGCCGTTTTCCTGCCCACCGTCGCCAGAGCGGCGTCGAACGCCGTTTCTGAAAGCATCCGCGCCTGTGGCCGCCCATCGAAGTCGTGTCGGCCAGCGGCCCCCGCTGAAAAGCAGGGATCCGTCGGCAGGTCTCAGAAGGGCAGGATCAGCCCCGGTCGCGCGCCGTTGAGGACGCGTCGAAAGTCGGCCTGGATGCGGTCGAGTGCAGCACGGTTGTCGGCCTCGAATCTCAGCACCACCACCGGCGTGGTGTTCGACGGACGTGCCAGGCCGAAGCCATCGGCGTACTCGACGCGCAATCCATCGATGGTGATGATCTCGCGCGCGCCCTCGAAGTGGGCGTCACGCCGCAACTCGTCGAGCAGCGTGAAGGGCTCGCCTTCGTGCATGGCGATATTCAGCTCCGGCGTCGAACTGCTGTCGGGCAGTGCTTCGAGCACCGCGTTGGCGTCGCTTGCGCGTGAGAGGATTTCGAGCAACCGGACACCGGCGTAGAGGCCGTCGTCGAAGCCGAACCAGCGTTCCTTGAAGAACATGTGGCCGCTCATTTCGCCAGCCAGCGGCGCGCCGGTCTCCTTCAGCTTGGCCTTGACCAGCGCGTGGCCGGTCTTCCACATTAGCGGTTCACCACCGTGCTCGCGGATCCAGGGTGCCAGCAGGCGCGTGCATTTGACGTCGTAGATGATCTGCTGGCCGGGGCAGCGGCGCAAAACGTCGGCGGCAAAGAGCATCAATTGGCGGTCCGGGTAAATGATCTGACCATCCCTGGTGACCACCCCGAGACGATCGCCGTCACCGTCGAAAGCGAGCCCGATCTCGGCGTCGGTGTCGCGCAGTGCGCGGATCAGGTCCTGCAGGTTTTCGGGTCTTGATGGATCGGGGTGGTGGTTTGGGAAGTTGCCGTCAACCTCGCAGAACAGCTCGACCAGGTCGCAGCCAAGGGTGCGGAACAACTCGGGAGCGATGCCGCCGGCGACGCCGTTGCCGCAGTCGATGACGATCTTCATCGGCCGCGCCAGGCGCACGTCGCCGACGATCCGCGCCAGATAGGCTGGCCCGACGTCGGCACCGCTGGCCTGGCCGGCGCCGCGGCACAAGTCGCCTGCTTCGACGCGCTGGCGGATGCCCTGGATCGTCTCGCCGGCAAGCGTTTCGCCGCCGACGACCATCTTCAGGCCGTTGTAGTCGGGCGGGTTGTGGCTGCCGGTGACCGCCACACAACTGTCGCAGCCGAGGTGGTGCGCGGCGAAGTAGACCACCGGTGTCGGCACGCGGCCGACGTCGATGGTGTCGATTCCCGCCAGGCGGATACCTTCCATCAGCGCGGACGCCAGTTCCGGTCCCGACAGGCGTCCGTCGCGACCGACGGCGACCGCGCGCTGCCCACGCTCGGCCGCCAGCGAACCGAGGCCGTGGCCGATACGGCGGACGATCGCGGCGGTCAGCGTCTTGCCGACGATGCCGCGAATATCGTAGGCCTTGAAAATCTCGCTGGGGAGGGCGGCGTTCAATTCAGACATCTCGTACCTCGTTCCGAAAAAAATGAAGAATGCGTTGTGGCAGCCAGTCCAGCCGCCCCGGCAGGCGGCCGCTGACGAAGCCGACGTGGCCGCCCTGTTGCGGGAATTCGGCTTGCACGCTGGCGGCTGTCTGGCTGGCGGCGGGCAGCGCCTGCGCCGGCAGAAAGGGATCGTTGCGCGCATTGAGCAACAGCGTCGGCAGGCGGATGGCGGTCATCCACGGTTTGCTTGAGGCCCGCCGCCAGTAATCGTCGGCGCTGGCGAAGCCATGCAGTGGGGCGGTGACGACATCGTCGAATTCGTGTAAACAGCTGGCTGCGCGCATGCGCTGCGCGTCGAACAGGCCGGGATGGCGGCGCAGTTTTTCCGCCGCCTTGCGCTTGAGCGTCTGCAGGAAGTGATGCGTATAGATCCGGTTGAAGCCACAGGCTAGTTGGTGGCCGGAGGCGCCCAGATCGAACGGAGCACTGATCGCTGCCGCTGCCCGCAGGCAATCGGCGGCGTTGCCTTGTCGTTCGCCCAACCATTTGAGCAGGGCATTGCCACCCAGCGAAACGCCGACCGCGTAACGCGGACGCGCCGGGAAAAGTTGCTGCAGGCGCCTCAGGATCCAGTCGATCTCGGTACTGTCGCCGGAATGGTAGGCGCGCGGCAGGCGATTGATTTCGCCCGAACAGCCGCGGAAATGGACCACCGCGCCGGTCCAGCCGATGGCCGTGCAGGCGCTCATCAGCGTGATCGCGTAATGGCTGCGGGAACTGCCTTCAAGCCCGTGGAAAAGAACCAGCAGTGGCATCGAGTCGGCGCTGACCGATGCTGTTGGCGGATCGGCCCAGTCGACATCAATGAAGTCGCCATCCGGAGTTTCCCACCGTTGCCGACGGTAGAACCGCGGCGCAGGTTTGATCAGCAGTGGGTAGATGGTCTGGGCGTGGCCACCGGGCAGCCAGTCCGGTGCACGGTAGGGGGTCAATGCAGGGTCCGCGGCACCGTGCCTTCGCGCTCGCCGGCGACCCGCTTTTCGGCCAAGTCGCGGTCGGCCGCCGTCGAGGAATGGTGCGCGAGCAGTCGCCAGCCGCTGGCGCCCCGCTGAAAGACGTTGGTGGCCAGCATCGGGCCGTGCGCTTTTTCCTCGTCGCCGATGTACAGCGTCTCGACGACGTTGTGCACTGCCAGCAGCATGCTGTTCCAGCGCGTGACGCGTGACAGGCGGACCTTGAGGCGCGGATTATTGGCGAAAATGCCGCGCCAGCTGTCGCGAATCGCTGCCGGACCGCTCAGGCGCTGGCCGGTCGGATGAATGCAGACGATTTCTTCGTCGTCGGCCCAGACGCTCATCAGCGCGACCAGATCGGCGCGCGCGATGGCCTCGTAGAAAGCCGCTTCGACTTCCTGCGGGCTGGCGAAGATCGGGTTCATGAGCGGCTCATGCGCTGCTGCCGGCCAGGCAGGCATTCAGTACCCGTTGCGGATCGAGCTTGTTCAGACAGTCGAGATGACCCAGCGGACATTCGCGCTTGAAGCACGGGCTGCACTCGAGCTTGAGGCTGAGGACCTGCGCGTGTTCCGACAGCGGCGGAGTAAAGGCAGGCGACGACGAGCCATAAACGGCGACCAGCGGTCTGCCGAGCGCCGCGGCGACGTGCATCAGCCCGGAGTCATTGCAGACCACGAAGGTCGCGGCGGCCAGCACGTCGATCGCCTGCGCCAGCGAGGTGCTGCCGCAGAGGTTGCGCGGCCGGGTCTGGCGGGTCTGGCCGGCGATCTGCTCGGCGATCGGCCGGTCCTTGGCCGATCCCAGCAGCCAGACGGCGTAACCGCGCTCGGCCAGCGCATCGGCCAGGGTCGCAAAATGGCGCGCCGGCCAGCGCTTGGCTGGACCGTACTCGGCGCCCGGGCAAAAAATGGCCAGTTTCCCCGGGAGATCGACGCCGAGCGACGCCAGCGTCGCGCTGCGTTGTGCGCTGCTCGAGTTCAGCGAGGGCAGCGGCAGGGGTCGCGGCAGTGGATCGCCGGCGGACTCGGCGAGTTGGGCGAAGCGTTCGGCCATCTGCGGCAGCCGCGCCTTGTCCAGCGTATGCCGACGGTTGATCAGACCATAGCGCTTCTCGCCGACGAAGCCGATCCGTTCCGGAATGTCGGCAAAGAAGGGGACCAGTGCCGACTTGAGCGAATTGGGCAGCACGTAAGCGCGCTGGTAGCCGCCCTCAGCCAGTTGGCGAGCAAGACGGTGACGCGTCTTCAGCGACAGCTCGCCGTGCGCGAAGGGGCTGTCGACGACCTGCGCGATTTCCGGCATCCGTTCCAGTACGGGCGCCACCCAGCGTGGCGCGAGGGCGTCGAGCCGCAGGCCGGGTGTGCGCTGGTGCAGGCGCATGAACAGTGGTTGCGCCAGAACTGTGTCGCCGATCCACGACGGGGCGACGATCAGAGCCTTCATCAGCGCTTGGTGATCTGGCTAGGCTGGTCTACCCGAGGCGGGTAGCCGCCGCCCCTCAGTGGTGTCCCTTCGGGAGTTCACCCTTGAGGACGTAGTGGGCACTGCAGTACGGGCAGATCGCCTCGCCGGTGCGCGCGATCTCGAGAAATACGCGCGGGTGCCTTGCCCACAGCGGTGCGTCGCCGGTCGGGCAATGCAGGGGCAGGTCCTTGGCGGTAATCTCGATGGGCTGCTGCGGAGTGGTCTGTGACATGGTGGCAACCTTGCAAGCTGGGGGGCGCAGGCGACGCGCTTAGACGTACGCGAGCCAATGGGCATACGCCGGCACCCGGCCGTTCACGCAGTCGAAGAACAGGCTCTGCAGTTGGCTGGTGATCGGGCCACGGTGGCCGGCGCCAACCTGACGGTTGTCGAGTTCGCGAATCGGCGTGACCTCGGCGGCGGTGCCGGTAAAGAAGGCCTCGTCGGCACAATAGATTTCGTCGCGTGTGATCCGCTTTTCGATCACCTGGATGCCCAGTTCGTCGGCCAGCTGCAGGACCGAGGCGCGGGTGATGCCCTCCAGGCACGACGTCAGATCGGGGGTGTACAGCTTGCCGTGCTTGACGATGAAGACGTTTTCGCCGGCACCCTCGGCGACGTAGCCGTCGACGTCGAGCAGCAATGCTTCGTCATAGCCGTCGTGGGCGACTTCCTGGTGGGCGAGGATCGAGTTGGTGTACGTACCGACCGATTTCGAGCGGCACATGTTGATGTTTACGTGATGACGGGTGAACGACGAGGTCTTGACCCGGATCCCTTTCTCCATCCCCTCGGCGCCCAGATAGGCGCCCCACGGCCAAGCGGCGATGGCCACATGCGTACTGACCCCGGTGGCGGCGATACCCATCGCTTCCGAACCGTAGAAAACGATCGGCCGGATGTAGCAGGATTCGAGCTGGTTGGCGCGAACCACTTCCTTCTGCGCGTCGAGCAGCGTTTCCTTGTCGTAAGGCATCTTCATCTGGAAGATGTACGCCGAGTTGAAGAGCCGGTCGGTGTGGTCCTCCAGACGGAAAATGGCGGTTCCCTGTTGGGCTTTGTAGGCGCGGATGCCCTCGAATACACCCATTCCATAGTGCAGGGTATGAGTCAGTACGTGCGTGGTCGCCTGGCGCCACGGCACCAGTTGACCGTCGTACCAGATGAATCCGTCGCGATCCGCCATGGACATTGTCTGCTCTCTCTTTGCGGGAAATCCTGAAGCGGAAATTCTAGCCGATTTCGGCCGCCGGTTGGCGGTAAAATGGCGCCTTTGCCCTGGTCACAAGGCTCCTCGAATGGTCTGGAAACCGAATGTCACTGTCGCGGCCGTGCTCGAGCGCGATGGCCGCTTTCTGCTCGTTGAAGAGCAAACCGATTACGGTATCTGCTACAACCAGCCGGCCGGCCATCTCGAATGCCGCGAGTCATTGATCGAAGCGGTGATTCGGGAAACGCTCGAAGAAACGGCCCATATCCTGGAGCCGCAGTACCTGATCGGCATCTACAACTGCCGCAACGAGGCCCGGGACGTGACCTACCTGCGCTTTGCCTTCGGTGGCGAGATCCGTGCGCACGATCCCGGGCGGGCGCTTGACAGAGGCATTATGGCGGCGCACTGGCTGACGATTGAAGAGATTCGGGCACTGCGGGAGCACCATCGAAGCCCGCTGGTGATGCGCTGCGTCGACGACTGGCAGGCCGGCCGGCGCTATCCGCTGGATCTATTGACCCATTGCCAGTAGGGTGGCTGCTGGCGCTGCTGTTGGTCGGCGCGGCGCCGGTGCGCGGCGCCGAGGCGGTCAGCGTCTGTTACAACTATGGGTGTCTGACCAGCGCCGAGGTCATCTATAGCGATCGCCAGCTGCAGCAAGTCCGGGCTTTCCTGGGCGCCGCACGGGCCGCGGCAGACGAGCGCCAGCGTTTGTCGCTGGTGATTGGCTGGCTGCTCGGCTGGGCCGGCCAGCAGACGCCGATTGCGGCCGACCGCGGCGGCAATACGGAGGATGCTGGCGTCGATGGGCGGATGGACTGTATCGACCATTCGACCACTACCACCCGTCTGTTGCGCTTGCTGGAAAGCCGTGGCTGGCTTCGGTTTCACCGCGTCCTTGACCCGGAGTACCGTGTGCACCACCTGTCGGTGCACCATTCGGCGCAAATCGAGGAAATTGGTCGGGGAGGGCAGGCGGCCGCGTCGACACGTTACTACGTCGTCGACAGCTGGTTTCGCGACAATGGCCAGCCGGCGGTGGTTATTGCGCTGCCGAGGTGGTTGGCAGGCGGCGACGAAACGAGTGCAGACCAAGAAGCCGGTGAAAGCCAGGAAGCCGGTGAAAGCCAACCGGCGGGTGACGAGAACAACAGGCGCGCGGAGGCTGCCGCGGGCAGCCCCGGCGCACGACCGGGATGGTGATCGCGAGCAAGGGCAAGAAAATGAATGAGGCAAAGACGGTGGTCGTCGGCTTGTCTGGCGGCGTCGATTCGGCAGTGGCGGCACTGCTGCTCAAGCAACAGGGCTGGCGTGTGCTCGGGCTGTTCATGAAGAACTGGGAGGACGACGACAGCGACGAGTACTGCTCGGCACGACAGGATCTGGTCGACGTCATCAGCGTTGCCGACGTCATCGGCATCGACGTCGAGGTAGTAAACTTCGCCGCCGAATACAAGGAGCGTGTCTTTGCACACTTCCTGAAGGAATATCAGGCCGGGCGAACGCCAAACCCGGACGTGCTGTGCAACTCGGAGATCAAGTTCAGCGCTTTTCTAGAGCACGCGCTGCGCATCGGCGCGGACTGCATCGCGACCGGCCACTATGCCGGGGTACGCGAATTTGCCGGTGCTTTCCAGTTGCTCAAGGCCGAAGATGGGACCAAGGATCAGAGCTATTTTCTCCATCGCCTCAACCAGCAGCAGTTGTCGAAAGCGCTGTTTCCGCTGGCCGGACTGTACAAGCGCGAGGTCCGCAAGATCGCCGACGCGGCCGGCCTGCACGTCGCTCTGAAGAAGGATTCGACCGGCATCTGCTTCATCGGCGAGCGACCGTTCAAGGACTTCCTGATGCGCTATCTGCCGCGGCAGAAAGGCGAAATTCGCGGCCTTGAAGACAACCGCCTGCTCGGCGAGCACGATGGCGTCGCCTACCACACCATCGGCCAGCGCAAGGGCTTGCACATCGGCGGGGTGAAGGGGGGCAAGAGCGCCGACAGCGGCGACCACGACGCCTGGTTCGTTGCCGGCAAGGACCTTGCCAGCAACGTCCTGTATGTCGTCCAGGGGCACGCGCATCCCGCCCTGCTGGCCGAAGAGCTGAATGCCTCCGATCTGTCGTGGGTCGCCGGCGAGCGGCCGCACACGCACTGGGTGTACACCGCCAAGACACGCTATCGGCAGGCCGACGCGGCGTGCGAGCTCGAACGCGTCGACGCCGACTCGTGTGTGGTCCGCTTTGCCGAGCCACAGTGGGCTGTGACCCCTGGGCAGTCGGTGGTGGTCTACGAAAGCCGCGTCTGCCTGGGTGGCGGCGTTATCGCGTGAGCCCGGCAAGCGCTGCTCATGGCGTAGCTGGCGGGCAACTGGCGGACAAGGCAGGACAGCGATGAGCGCGCCGACGAGCGCGCTGCCGTATCGGCAAAACATCGCCCTGCTGGCTGCTGCGCAGGCCCTGCTGCTGACCAACGGCGTGACCCTGGTGGCGATCAATGGCCTGCTCGGCTTGCAACTCGCCGCCGACAAGCGGCTGGCGACCTTGCCGATTACCACCTACGTCATCGGTGCGGCGCTGGCCGCGGTTCCCGCAGCGCTGTTCATGAAGCATCATGGTCGCCGCATCGGCTTCATGCTCGGGGCGGCGTTCGGGGTCGGTGGTGCGCTGTTGTCGGCGATTGCGGTGTATGCAAGCAGTTTCTGGCTGCTCTGTCTGGGAACGATTCTGGCCGGCGTCTATAACGCGTTCGGCCAGCAGTACCGCTTTGCAGCGGTCGATGCGGCGCCTGCCGACTGGCGAGGCAAGGCAATTTCGCTGACCCTGGCCGGGGGCATCGTCGGCGGCGTGATCGGACCACAGGTCGGTACGCTGACGCGCAATCTGCTGCAACCGACCTACCTGGCGAGCTATCTTGCGCTGATCGGCTTTGCGGCGCTGGCGATGCTGCTGGCCAGCCGGCTCGAAATCCCGGCGTTGCCGGCCAGCGGACAGCAGGGGGCTGGCCGGCCCTTCCGGGAGATCGCGCGCCAGCCGGAGCTGATCGTCGCTGTTCTTGCCGCTGCCTGCGGCTACGCGACGATGAACCTGCTGATGACCGCGACGCCGTTGGCGATGGAGATCTGCGGTTTGCCATTCGCTGACACGGCCTTCATTCTGCAGTGGCACGTGATCGGCATGTTCGCCCCATCGTTCTTCACCGGCGACCTGATCAAACGCTACGGTGTGCTGACCGTCCTGCTGGTCGGCGCTGCGCTGCTGTTGGTCTGCATCGGCATCGCCCTGTCCGGCGTCAGCCTGATGCACTTCTGGTGGGCGCTGGTCCTGCTGGGAGTTGGCTGGAACTTCCTTTTCGTCGGCGGCACCACGCTGCTGACCGAGGCCTGCCGCCCCGAGGAAAAAGCCAAAATTCAGGGCAGCAACGACTTCATCGTTCTCGGCATCCAGGGCGCAACTTCGTTTGCCGCCGGTCTGCTGGTCACCGACGGCGGCTGGACCACGCTCAGTATCCTTGCCCTGCCACTCGTCGCGCTGACCACCCTGGCCAGCGTCGTGCTCGCGGTCCGCCGACGGCGGCGCGCCGATGACGCCGGATTCTGACTCGCGGACGTGAGGAATGGTTGCTGCCGCTTTCTTGCAGTCGGGCGCCGGGTTCGGCTATCCGGGGTCTGAGTTGGCGGCGAGGATTTAGACTCTGGAAGTCGCTATGACCGACCTTGAAGCGCTTTGCGGCGCGCAATCGCGGTGGCGTCACAGATGCGGGCGACGGATCGTTGCATGCGGGGGGCTGCACGGCTCACACGTTCTGTCGGAGGGCTTCGACCACGGGGATCCGGGCAACGCGGAACGCCGGGAACAAGGAAGCCAGGACTGTAGCCAGGAATCCAACCGCGAAGGCCAGTGCGATTTGTGACGGTACGATCGCCACGTGAGCCGTGTAGCCGAGGTTGGCGTTGGGTGGCGGCGGCATCGGAACGCCGACGGCAGAAATTGCCAGAGCCATCAGCACGCCGAGAGCTGCGCCGATCGCTGCGCCAGACGCTCCCAAGAGGACATTCTCCACGACAATCAGGCGAAATATCTGTCCGGGCCTGTTGCCGACGGCCATCATCGTGCCGAATTCCCCCACACGCTCGGAGACGCTCATGTTGACACTGTTGGCCACACTCAGCAGCACCGTGACCAGAATGATCAGGATCAGCACGCTGAACTGCCGCTCGTAGAGCGCGACGGCCTTCTCGTAGAAGTCGTTGATCTGGTACCACGCCCTGACTTCGTAGTCGTCGGGGTCAAGCAACTGCCGAAGCGAGTTTACGGTGCGGTCCGTGTCGGAAGTCCGCTGCAGCGAGACAACGATCGTGTTCACGCCAGCACTGGCCAGCAGTTCCTGCGCCGCAGCCAGGGGAATCCGCACGGCGCTGGCGTCGAACTCCTTCGAGAAGCTCTGGAACACGCCGACCACTTCCAGTTCCACGGTGTTCAAGGCGCCTTCGGTCGAATTGGCGACCAGCGTTACGCGGCTGCCCGGCTCAAGTTTCAGGCTGGTGGCTATACCTTCGCCGACCAGCGCTCCGTAACGGTCATCATTGGTCAGTTGTCTCCCAGCGATAATTCGTAGAAGGCTTCCGAGCCTGGTTTCGCGGTCGGGCTCTATGCCCTCACCCAGGACTGACTTATCGGTCTTGCCGTTGTTGAGTAGCCCGGAAAAGCTGATGCGCGCCATCTGGTCGTCGATACCGGGCAATGAAGCGCTTGTCGTACGCACTTCGTCTGGACGATCGATCAGGAACTTCTCTGGTGAGCGTGACCCGCTTTCGAAGAAGCCCTTGCGGTTGATCTGAATGTGGCCGGACTGCGAATGGATGATCGTTTCGGCGAGTTGAGTCAGCATATCCTGGATAAACCCGCCGCCCAGAATCAGCCCGAGAACACCGAAGACGATCGCCGCTAGCGTCATCGCCGTTCGCACTTTTTGGCGAAAGATGTTTCGAAAAGCGAGCGAGAACATCAGGCGTGCGGGCGTAAGAGACACTATCGATTGGCCCGCAGTGCGTCGACGATGATCATGCGTGACGCCTTGAACGAAGGATACAGGCCAGCGATGACGCTGGTCGCGACCGCCAGGACGAAAGCGCCCGCAGTCAGACTCCAGGAATTGAGGATTTCGGCGGTGTATCCGCTTTCCATTCCCGGTGCCGGTGGCATCGGAATGCCAATCCAGCTGATCAGCGTGGAAAGCAGCACGCCGACGATCGCCCCGATCGCGCCTCCGAGCAGGCCAAGCACGGCCCCCTCGATGAGAAACTGTCGTTGGATGTTCGATCGTCGCAAGCCCAGGGCCATCGCGGTTCCAATCTCGCCTCGACGCTCCATGACGTTCATGATCAGCGTATTGGAAATGGACAGCACGATGAGCAGACCGATGATCAGCCGGATGATTCCTACCTGCCGCTTGAACAGGCTGGCGGTCTTGTTGTAGTAGTCGGTCAGCTCATTCCACGGGACAAATTCCAGCGCCGCCGCGCCGTGCTGCGCGCGCAGCTTCTCCAGCACCTCCGAGGTCTGTTCGGTATGGTCCAGAAGTATGACCCAGACATGCGACCCGGCAACCTTGAGCAATTTGCGCGCGGTCGCGATGGGCACCCGCAGGGCGGCGTCGTCGTACGCCTTTGAGGCGGTAACGAAGAGACCTCGTACCCGGCATTCCACCGCATTGATCCCGCCCGAAGCAGTTGTCGCCATCAGGACGACAGTGCTTCCCACCTGTACCCCGAGGTTGGCGGCCAGTCCCTTTCCCAGGATGACGCTGCGAGTATCTGCCGATGAAAGTGCCTCGCCGCTGGTGATGTGCAGGGCGCTGGAGAGGAGGCGTTCCTTGTCGGGCTCGACGCCGTCGCCAATGAACGCCACCGTCGCTTCCCCCTGGCTGATCAAGCCGCTGAACGACAGCCGGGCGCCCATGGCCTTGACTTCCGGCATTGCGGCTATCGCCGCTTGTTCGGATGAGTCTTCTGGAAGGAGATAGTTGAACGGATCTCCCAGTCCCTTGTCTCGATAGCCAGGGCGCATCACCTGGACGTGCCCGATCTGTGCATTGATCGTCGACTCGCGCAGAGCCATGAGCAGCCAGTCGATGAATCCGCCAGCGAGAACCAGTGCGACCACCCCAAAGGCTACCGCGGTCACGGCAACGGAACTTCGTCGGCGTTGACGTTCAACGTTGCGCCAGGCGGCCAACAAGTCTCTATTGAACGAACTCATCGCGGTCTTGGCGTAGGCAACAGGGACTGGCAGGAGAAAGGGGCAAACCGGCCCGACGCCAGCGGAGCAAGAATGAAAGTCCTTGCCGTCGGCTCATCATTCACGGTGGTCACCAAGGCGTCGCGCAAGGAGAGCAAGCATGAGCCTGATGGGAGTGTCTCGGTTGAACGGCTGATCTTGTTGCTGCGGCTGGTGAAAGGGGCACGCCTTGCCGCACGCTTCTCGTGCGATTCACTGACCAGGGCAGAGTTACAACGCTGACGGAATCTATGCTACCGGACGCTAAGTGATCACGCAATCCGTGCGGCGCCAAGATCGTCGAAGAACGCCCCTTGGGTAAGCTGCGGTGTGCCGGTGGAAGAGGGGCCTGTGGGTGAGAGCGGCCTTGGGCCGCAAAGCGCCAGTCGCGCAGCCATCCGGGGACAGGCGATCAAGGTTACGCACATGCAGGGAGCAGCATGGGGCGGAGGTGACCTATCCGAAGGATATGGCCGGCCGATCTTTGCATTGCGATCCAGGACGAGAATGGGCGTCGGCCATCTGCACGGAACGAAAAAAAGCCGGCGTTTGACGCCGGCCTTTTCTAGTGAGGCAACTTCGCCTAGCTCAGTTGCTTGCGCCGAGTGCTCCGTGCGAACACACCAAGCAGAGCGATTCCGAAGAGCGCAACCGAGGTCGGCTCCGGCACCACCTGCAGTGCTTGCTGGGCATCAGCCTGGAAGGTGATGTTGCTCGGCGGCAGAGCGCCAAACGGAGTTCCCGTCGGGGCTGTCCAGTTGGTCGTAAATGTTCCACGCTGGAGCGTTGAGGTTGCGTTGGTTCTCCACTGGTCTGGCGAAATGTAGGTGGGGTTGGTATAGGTTACCGGTCCCTCGAAGGAGAATGAACCCGTACCGCTGGTTGCCGAGGTGGGAACAAACACTCCCGCAAACCCGGGATCGACGAGACCACTCAGCACCTTGGTGCCGTCGGTGAACCCCGTTCCCGTGATCTGGTTGGCGATGGTGTCGCCGAACGCGTTTCCAGCGTAGTCATAGTAGACGTCCCACGTTCCCCCAAGGGCGGTGAAGAAGCCCGGCAAAGCGCCGCAAGGCGTACCAATCGGCCCGACGCCGCAGGAAATGATTTCGGACAGCGTGGCAACGACGGTGTATTCGTACTTGCCGGCGGCAAAAGCTCCGCCGCCAGGCGCGCCAAGGATCATGTTCGGCGTGACGAAGCTGCCGCCGCCGACCTTGTCGAGGGTCTTGGCGTCGGCAAAGTAGTAGCTTGTTACCGCGTCGCCGTTCTTGTATGCCGGACCAGGCGTCGAGACGACCGTTCCGTTACCCGACCAGTCGAACCCGTTGAACGGGGTTGCGGCTACGAGGTCCAGGTTGGTGATTGTGCTCGCGAATGCTGAGGAGCACAGCCCGATCGCCATAGTGGCTACCAGGGGACGAAGAATTTTCTTTTTCATGACCAGACTCCTTGCTGCAAAACTAGGTTTATCACGAGAACTTTGGTTTATTGTTGCGGCACACGTCTAGTAAGCAATCCGCGTGCCACATATTAAAATCCGTTCAAAAACAACGTTATATATCTTACTTCTTGTTTGGGTGCCGCTCGGTTCCGGTTCCACTGTAAAAAAATCCGACACTCCGGCGGTCTGTTGCATGCAACGGGGGTTGCTGTGTGGAGGCAGGCATGCGCTCAGTCTGAGGCAATGTTCAATGCACTGCCTGCGTCAAGCTGTCAACAGCGTGCGGTAAGATCTCTCGCTTCCCGTTCGCGATTCTACTGGTCTGCGCTGCTTCCGATCCGGGGCCGGTGAACGCGTGCTCATCGGGTGCTCGCCTGGGTGGGGCTGGCTGAACGCCCTGTCGCAGGCGTCCATCGCGCCGACCCTTCGTGGTGGCCGTGAACTGAGAGGTCAATGTCTTGATTCCAGATGCAGATCAGCGGGACGAAACGAATTCCATGGCGCACGCAAACGGGCGGCGTGAACCGGCCAGGACGCGAAGGCGAATTCTCTTTTTCGGCGAGCCGGCAACGCTGGCTCATGTTGCCCGTCCCAGCGTTCTGGCCAGCTCGCTTGATCCCGAAGTCTACGCCGTGACTTTCGTCACTGGCGCCGATTATGCCAGCATCCCGGCGGAAGTGGGTCTGATTGTCAGGGAGGTCGAGTGCATTGGCAGTGCCGCCTATCTGCGAGCGGTGGCGAGCGGCAGGCCGGTGTTCCCGCTTGATGTTCTCGAAAGATACGTCCAAGACGACCTGCGGGAGATTGAACGATTCGCCCCGGACCTTGTGGTCGGAGACTTTCGGCTGTCGTTGGCAGTGAGCGCGCGGCTCGCTGGTGTTCCCTACGTCGCCATCTCCAATGCCTACTGGAGTCCTCATGTTCGCGTCGCATTCGATGTGCCAGTCCATCCAGTGACCCGCTTACTGGGTCCGGCAACCGTGAATCCGCTCTTTCGCTTGCTCTGTCCCGCCATTCTTGCCTTCCATGCGCTCCCCATGCACCGGCTTCGCAAGCGCTACGGGCTGCCTTCGCTGGGCTTCGATCTGCGGCGGATTTTCAGCGAAGGCGACGTCACCTTGCTTGCCGACGTGCCTGAGCTTGTTCCGTTCGCCGAGCATGGGGAATCGGCCAGGTACGTCTACATCGGGCCGATCATCTGGTCGCCGCTGGCTCCGCTTCCAGCCGAATTGCTCCACTTGAACGAGCCAAAGGATCTGGTTTACATCGCCATGGGAAGCTCCGGCGATCCGAGGGTGTTGGCGGACCTCGTTGAAGGCGCGTTGTCGACCGGGTGCCGGGTCGCGGTGGCAACAAGTGGCGTAGACCTGCCGGCTTCGCCACGACTCGTGACCGCCCGTTTCCTGCCGGGAAACGAGGTGTCGGCGCTGGCCAGCCTGGTCGTCTGCAACGGCGGCAGCCCGAGTACACACCAGGCACTTCGAGCGGGCAAGCCGGTGCTGGGCATTCCCAGCAACCTCGATCAGTTGCTGAACATGCAGTTCGTGACTGCCTCGGGTGCGGGTGCGCAACTGCGCGCCGATCGAGTGTCGCAGCGAAGGGCTGGGGACCTGATCAGCGCGATGTTGGGTGAGCGCTCCTTCACGCAACGGGCGCAGGAGGTGGCGGCTTCGTTCCAGGCTTACTCGTCGGTTGACCGTTTCAAGACAGTCATCCAGTCATTGCTGGCCGAGGGGGCCGATACTGCGCCCAGATCGGGCGTTTGAGGATGGTCGATTCCCGGGCTCGCCGCCCGGTCGGTCAGGCGGTGGCGTGTGTTCCCTTCGGTGGGTGTCGAGCAGGATCCGGGCCCACCATCGCAAACGCCGACGCGCTCGGGATTGACGACGTGGCCGGCCTGCGAGTGACCTCGTCGCGCAGACCGGTCTTGGTCCGCTCGGCTCACACGCCGCGGCTACAAGGCTTCTAGTTCGCGCGCGTAGCGCTGCCAGTTGGCGACGTAGTGGTCGGCGCTGTGCCGCAGGCGCTCGACTTCTTCAGGGCCGAGCTGGCGAATCGCCTTGCCCGGCGAACCGACGATCAGCGAGTGGTCGGGGAAGACCTTGCCTTCCGGGATCAGGGTGTTGGCGCCGACGATGCAGCCCTTGCCGATCACGCAGCGGTTGAGCAGCACTGAACCGATGCCGATCAGCGAGCCATCGCCGATGGTGCAGCCGTGCAGCATCACCAGGTGGCCGACGGTGACGTCGCGGCCGATGGTCATTGGCACGCCTTCGTCGGTGTGCAGCACCGAGTTGTCCTGGATGTTGCTGTTCTCGCCGATGCTGATCGGGTCGTTGTCGCCGCGCAGCGTGGCATTCCACCAGATCGAGGCGTTTCTGGCCAGCCGAACGTCGCCGATGACGATCGCCGTCGGGGCGACCCAACTGTGCGGGTCGAGCTGCGGGCGGCGGCTGCCGATGGCGAAGATGGGCATGATGTAGGTCTCGCTGTCGTTGTGGATCGCAGATTGTAGCGCCTGCAAGGCTACTGATGGCGTAGCGCCTCGATCGGGTCGAGCGCCGCCGCCCGGCGTGCCGGATAGAAACCGAAGAATACGCCGATGCCGGCGGCGACGCCGAAGGCAACCAGCACCGATGCACCGGAGATGACGATCACCATGTCGTTGATGGCGTTGATCAACAGCGCGCTGGCGATGCCGAGAACGAGGCCGATCAGGCAGCCGGCGATCGAGATCATCAGCGCTTCGAGCAGGAACTGGGCGAGGATGTCCTTCTGGCGGGCGCCGATCGCCATGCGGATGCCGATCTCGCGCGTTCGTTCGGTCACCGACACGAGCATGATGTTCATGATCCCGATGCCGCCGACGAGCAGCGAGACCGAGGCGATGGCGCCGAGCAGGACCGACATCACGCGCGTCGTTTCCGCCGCCGAGTCGGCGGCGGCGGCCAGGTTGCGCACGTAGAAGTCGTTGTCCTGCCCTTCGCGCAGGCGGTGGCGCTGGCGGAGCAGCGCGATCATGCCCGCTTCGACCGCCGGCATCGCTTCGGCGGAACCGGCCTGGACCATGACCAGCCGTACCGACCCCGGAAAGGGGGTGCCGAAAACCTTGCGCTGGGCAGTGGTCAGCGGCACGATGACGGTGTCGTCCTGGTCGCGTCCGTCGAGGTTCTGTCCCTTCTTGCCGAGGACGCCGATAATCACGAACGGACTCTGGCGGATGCGGATGGTCTTGCCAAGCGGATCGTCGACGCCAAACAGGTTATCGGCGGCGGTCTGGCCAATCAGCGCCACGCGGGTCGCCGAGCGGACGTCCGAGTCGCTGAAGGCGTGACCGCTGGCGATCGTCCAGGCGCGCGCATCGAGGTAGGCGGGCGTTGTGCCGACCACCGTCGCGCTCCAGTTGTTCGGGCCATGGACCAGTTGCTGGGTGCCCTGGTGCACCGGCGCGACGTTGCTGACGCCGTCGAGTTCGGCAATTGCTTCGGCATCGGCGACGGTCAGCGACGGGCCGCCGCCGCCGCCGCTGCGCAGGCCGCCGGCGCTGGTCGAGCCGGAGATCAGAATGTACAGGTTGCTGCCCATGGTGCTGATGGTCTGTGCCACCGCGTACTGGGCACCCTGGCCGATGGCCATCATCAGCACCACCGAGCCGACGCCGATGACCATCCCGAGCATCGTCAGCGCGGTGCGCAAGCGGTTGGCGCCCATCGCGTACCAGGCCTCGCCGAGCATCGCCTTGAACATCAGCCGACCGCTCGCGCCGGGGTGGCGAGATCGCTGACGATCAGGCCATCGAGAAAGCGTACCTGCCGCCGCGCGCAGGCGGCGATGTCCGCCTCGTGGGTGACCAGAACGATGGTGATGCCCTCGCCATTCAGCTGCGCAAAGAGGGCCATGATTTCCGCGCTGGTATGGCTGTCGAGGTTGCCGGTCGGTTCGTCGGCGAGGATCAGCTGCGGCGAGTTGACCAGCGCGCGGGCGATCGCCACGCGCTGCTGCTGACCGCCGGAGATGCGGCCGGGGAGCGATTCGGCGTAGGCGGCAAGACCGACGCGGGCGAGTTCCTGGCGCGCCCGCTGGCGCCGCGGCTGGCGCTCGACTCCGGCGTAGACCAGCGGCAGGGCGACGTTGTCTTCGAGGCTCATCCGCGGCAGCAGGTTGAAGCCCTGGAAGACGAAGCCGATGGTCTGGTTGCGCAGCTTCGCCAACTGGTCCCGGGTCAGACGGGCGACGTCGTGGCCGACCAGGAAGTAGTCGCCACTGCTCGGCGTGTCCAGGCAGCCGAGCAGGTTCATGAAGGTCGACTTGCCCGATCCCGACTGGCCCATGATGGCCACGAATTCGCCGGCTTCGATGCTCAGGGCGACGCCCCTGAGCGCCGGGAACGGACCGGCGGCGGTGCGGTACGACTTGCCCAGCCCGGCGACCCGAATGAGCGGTTGCGACATCAGAACAAACGCATGCCGACGCTGCTCGGCTTGGTGCCCGAATTGGCCAGATTTTCGCCGATCACCACCCGGTCGCCTTCCTTCAGGTCGCCGCCGAGCACTTCGGTATTGCGGCTGTCGGTGATCCCCAACTGCACGCTCAGCGCTTTCAGCCGGCCGTTGTCGATGATGTGCACGGTGCCGCTGTTGGCTCCCTTAGCGTCGCGCTTCTTGCCCTTGCCCTCGCCGGTACGCTCGGCGGCTGGCGTCTTTGCCGCGGTCGCCTGCTCACCGTTGCTGCCGGCGCCCTCGGGTGGCTTGAAACGCAGCGCAGCGTTGGCCACCAGCAGCACGTTCCGGCGACTGGCGACGGCGATACTGACGTAGGCGGTCATCCCGGGCAGCAGGATTTGTTCGGGGTTGGAGAGCGAAACGCGGACGTTGTAGGTGACGACGTTCTGCTGGGTAGTCGGGTTGAGGCGGATCTGCTGGACTTCGCCCTCGAAGCTGCGCTCCGGAAAGGCGTCGACGGTGAACCGGACCTTCTGCCCCGGCCTGATCTTGCCGATGTCGGCTTCAGCGAAGTTCGAGTCGATGCGCATTTCGGAGAGGTCCTGGGCGATCTTGATCAGCGTCGGCGTCTGCAGGCTGGCGGCGACCGTTTGCCCGAGGTCGACGACGCGGTCGACGACGACACCCGAAACCGGTGATCGGATCGTCGTGTAGCGGAGATTGACCTGGTCCTTGTCGGCGGCGGCCCTGGCCTGCGCCAGTTGCGCCTCGTTCGAGCGGCGTGCCTGGATGGCCTGTTCGAGTTCCTGGCGCGAGACGTACTCCTCGGCAAACAACTCTCGCATGCGCGCTTCATTGGCCCGAGCCAGATCGAGCGCGGCCGCCACGTTGAGCACGTTGGCGGCCGTCTGCCGCGCCTGCGCGGCGAGCAGCGAGTGGTCGAGTTCGAGCAGGGCCTGTCCCTTTTCGACCTTGTCATTGAAATCGACGTACAGCCTGGTCACCGTTCCCGACACCTGGGTGCCGACATTGACCAGCACCACCGGGTTGAGTGTGCCGTTGGCCGACACGGTCTGGGTGACGTCGCCTTTATCTACCATCTGCAGCTTGTAGCGCTGTTCGGGCGATTGGGCGGCGTTCTGACGTTGCCAGTACACACCGGCGGCAGCCACGGCGACGAGCAGCACGGCGATAGCCGATTTTCCGAAGGTGATGTTCATGGTTTTCCGGCTTTCCAGGTAGCGTCGACCGACAGCAGCAGGCTGCCGTCGAGAACGCCGACCGCCCTGGCCAGCGCTGCGCGCGAGACCCGCCAGTCGAGCATCGCCTGGATCCGCTGCAGGCGTGCGGAAGCGAGTGCGCTCTGGGCGTTGAGGACGTCGAGAATGTTGCCGACGCCGGCCTTGTAGCGTCCCAGCGCGACGCGCTCGGACTGCTCGGCGCTGGCCAGCAGGTCGGCGGTAGTCCTGATCGTCTGGGTGGCGGTGGTCAGACTCTGATACGCCTCCCAGACGTCCAGTGCCACCTGTTGGCTGGTGCTGTCAAGGCGCGCCGCCTGGACGTCGCTTCTCGCCTGCGCGGCGCGGACGTTGTAGGTGGTGTTGAATCCGGAAAAGAGCGGCAGGCTGAGTGTCAGCCCGACCGAATTGCCGTTGGTGGATAGTCCGCCGAGGTCTTGCCATTGCGGTCCGGCGCTGAGCGAGATAGTTGGCAGTCCGCTGGCACGCGCGTAGTCGACGCCGGCCTGCGCCGCCAGCAATTCGGCTTCGGCGGCCTTCATCTCCGGTCGTTGCCGGCGCGCTTCGACGATCAGCTCGGCAACGTCCCGGTCGAAGCTGGCGTCGGGCACGGCTGCCGGAATCTCGTCAAGTCGCAGCGCCTGATTGGCGTCGAGTCCCATGACCTTGGCCAGCCGGCCGTAGGCGTTGCGCAGCACGCCTTCAGCCCGGATGCGGGTGAGCGTCGCCTGCGACCACGCGGTTTGCGCCTGCAGGCGGTCAGCCGGGGTGCCGGTGCCGACCCGGTAGCGGACCTCGGCCGCCGACAGGCTCTCGCGGCTCGCTCGCTCGGACTCCCCCGCGGCGGTGACCGCTGCCCGCGCGGCCTGGGTGTTGTAATAGGATTGGAGCGCGCCGAGAAAAACACTTTGTACGGTCGAGTCGAGCGTCGCCGAGGCTGCGCTGAGCAATTGCCGTGCAACTTCGAGGTTCGCCGACCGGGCGCCGAAGTCCACCAGCAGCCACGACAGGGTCAGCGCGGCACTGCGCTGGTTGGCGCTTCGCGAATCGATGGTCACCCGACTGGCGGCCAGCCGACCGTCGAGCGTCGGCAGGAATTCCGACTGCGCCACGCCGACCTGCGCCGCCTGGACGCGCGCGATCGACCATACCTCACGGGTGGTCGGGTTCTTGCACAGCGCCAGGTCGATGACTTCGAGCACCCCGTAGGCGGCGTCGGCGGGCAGCGCCCGACACGGCAGGTCGGCGCTGTCCGGGCCGGAGAGCGTGAGCGCCGGGCGCGGCGGGGTGATCGCGCGGGTGTCGAACGGATCACTGCTCGCCATGGTTTCAAGGGCCGACAGCTTGCCCGGGATGGCGGCAAACAGCGCCGCAAGTAATAGCGAGAGTCGGGCAGCGCGGTGCAGCGGCGAATCCGGTCGGGATGTGGTGTCGGGCATTTTTCGCTAGTATAGCCAAGCTGGTGGCGATCGCGCCGATCAGCGACTCACCTACTCGGGAGTATTCGCAGTGGCCCGGAAGAAGATCGATTTCGCGAGCTCTTGCCAGCGTGCGCTGTCGGGCCTGCGCGCGCGGCCCAGGCGGTAACGCTCGCGATGCCGTGGATGGAAACCCTCAGCCTGCTCGGCATGCTGGCCGCCGGCTGGCTCTGGCTGGATAGTTTCAGGGCACGAGAGGCGGGCATTCGCGCGGTACGCGCGGCGTGTGATGCCGACCAGCTGCAACTGCTCGACGACACCGTGGCGCTGGCGTCGCTGCGTCCTGCCCGCGACGACGAGGGCCGCTTGCGGCTGCGTCGCGTCTATCGTTTCGAGTACAGCGACACCGGCGACAATCGGCGCAACGGCCAGATCACGCTGCTGGGCAGCGAGTTGCTGCTGTTGCACTTGCCGCGTGTGCCCGGGTCTGCGTTGCGCCTGGTCGCGAGCGAGTGTGAGCCGGAGCGTCGGCAGTTTCCGCGTCTGCCGTCGTGAACTACCTGGCGCACGCGCTGCTCGCCGGCCCCGATGACGACTACCGCCTGGGTGCCCTGCTCGGCGATTTCGTCAAGGGGCCGCTGCGGCCAGCGCCGCCTGGGCTCAGCGCAGCACTGCAGCGCGGCCTTGCCCTGCACCGGCGGATCGACAGCTTTGCCGACGCCCACGCTGTCTTCTGCCGGAGCCGGCAGCGAATCAGCGTCGAGCGCCGCCGCTACAGCGGCGTCATCATCGACGTCTTCTACGACCACTTTCTTGCCGTGCACTGGGCTCGTTTTTCCGAGCAGCCGCTCGAATCCTTTACGGCTGGCGTGTACGCGCTGCTCGCGCAGCGATCGCCGTTGCCCGATCGCCTGGCGCAGATGCTGCCGCGAATGCGCCAGGAGGACTGGCTCGCCGGCTATCGGGAGCTGGCGGCGGCAGGCCGTGCCCTCGACCAGATCGCAGCGCACCGCATCAGCCGCCGCAACAGCCTGGCGGGCGCCGGCAGCGAACTGAGCAGCGCTTATCCGCATTTCGAGCGCGATTTCCTCGATTTCTTTCCAGCAGCGGTCGCTTTTTCCGAGCAGTTCCGGCGAGAAATCGAGGGCGGCAGCTGAGACGGGACGCACGAGCCCGGGCGATCGGGCCATTGCGCGGCGTAGCCCCGCTTCGTCTCGCCGGCTTCCTCGATCGATGGCGAAGTCGACGATGGTATGGACAATTCCGCCGTCTTCCCCGATTATTCGGCACTCCTACGCTGGCAGGCTCGGCCAGCGCCGGACTCAACCGCTTCAACCGCCGGCCAGGCTGCCTCCGCATCCTCTGGCGGCATCTTGAGCCGAGGCTGCGCGGGGCTATCCTGTAATCCGGAACTGAATGGCCGGGGATGGTAATTGCCGGCTCGCTACTGAACAGACGTTGCTGCTGGCATTGGTCGTATCGGCGCCCGGGGTGTGGCAAGAAAAGGCGTTTGCCCGGTGCCTGGGTGGCCACCAGACTCCGCGGCCTCTTGCGCGGTCGTGAACGATTGACGTTGATGGCAGTGGGTCGCAAGCGTTTTTCGAACTGGCTGGGCCAATCTGGAAGCTGCAGCCAACCAAGACCTCTTGCTGTGGGAAAGGGGTGGGCCAAACACGGCATGCGCTCCCGTTCAGCGTTCACCCGGTGCGTGGAGATGGTGAAATGCAAAGATGCACCAAGTGTCTGGTGCCCGATCGCGTTCCAGGCGTGTCGCTGTCAGCAGACGGCATCTGCAACCTATGCCGCGACGACGTGTCGCTGGCCGCGGAGGCCGCCAGGGCGGAAGACGCCCGACGAGCCTACGAGGCTGATTTCGAGAAGGCCCTGGCCGAGTGTCGAGGGCAGGGTGAGTACGATTGCCTGGTGCCGCTCAGCGGCGGCAAGGACAGCGTCTTCCTCCTCTACCGGTTGGCCGTCGAGCTCAAGCTCAAGGTACTGGCGTTCACGGTCGACATCAACATTCCGGCGCTGGCCTGGGATAACATCAGGCGTGCCCTGGGCAAGTTGAATATCGACCACGTCAGCTATTCGCCCGCACCCGAGTTCTACAAGAAGATTTTCCGCTATCTGCTGCGCAACCAGGAGGAACGCGGTGCGGTTTACACGCTGTCGTACGTTTATGCGCCTCTCTTCGAGGGCGACGCGATCAAGCTGGCGATCGCCAAAGGCATCCCGCTGGTGCTGGCAGGATACTCCCCCGGCCAACCGGAGCCGGAGCGCATGCTCTACGAGTTTTCGCGGCAGCTGCTCTGCGAGACCGACTGGACGCCGCCGGAACTGGCAAGCTGCGGCGAGTTTAGCGCCGAGGATCTTGCCCGCTTCTACAACCCCAGGAGCCACCCTGCGGGAACGCAGGTGCCGCGCTACCTCGCTCCATTCCACGCCTGGCCGTACAATCAGGAGGAAATCATGCGCAAAGTGGTCGATCTTGGCCTGGTGGCATCGAGCAGGCATGCCAACCCGATTCACAGCAACTACCCGATCAACTGGTTGCTGATGTATTCCGATCTGCGCACCTTTGGCTACAACCCGTACGCTCCGGAGTTTTCCAGTTTGATCCGGCACGGCAAGGCCAACCGCAATTACTGGCGGGTCATGGGCCCGGTGGTCGACTTCTTGATCCGCAAGCGGCTCGGTCCGGGAAAGGAAGTAACCCGGAGCATGGCCTGGCTTGGCCTGACTGCCGACGATCTGTGCATCAACCGGTGCCGAGGCGCCTACGATCCGGTCGTCGAGCAGCGATAGGCGGCTGCTGTGCAACCGTCAGAGCGACCAACGGGCGGCAAGATTGGCGTGAGCCGCGTGCCGGCCGGTGACGTGTCGATGGAAAGCAGCGGTTGGACGGTACCCGGGATGCTGCTTGCCCGCAGTCTGCTGACTCCAGACGACCCTGCTCTGTTCCAGGTTTCGTCAGCCGGCGGGGAGTGGCTGGGCACCACCTGGAGTGGCTACCGCCAGGCGGTGGCCACCCTCAGCAATGGTTTCCGGAAGCTCGGCGTGTCCGCTGGCGCAAGGGTTGGCATCATGGCGCCGAGTTGCCGCGAGTGGGACTTCGCCCAACTCGGGATCCTGGCCGCGGGCGGTGTTGCCGTCGGCCTCGACCCCTATGCAGTTGACGCGCACATTGGCGAGATAGCTCGCCGCTGCAACTTCGCGGGTCTGGTGCTGGCGCACCCTTCTCAGCTTGATCGGCTTGGCGATGCGTTTCGGCGAGGGCTCGATTTCGTCGTCTGCTTCGATGCCGCCGGGGTAGAGGGCGTTGTGCCACTCGAAGAGCTTCTCGCTGAAACGAACTCCGGCGGAGACTGGAATCAGGCGCAGGCCGACGCTCCGGCAACGATCATCTTTACCTCCGGAACGACCGGTGAACCCAAGGGTATCGCGTATAGCCATCGGCAGATGTGTCTCGCCGCCGCGGCGATTCTCTCCGCTTACGCGCAGGTCGGCGAGGGCAGTCGTCTGGCGTGCTGGCTGCCGCTATCGAATCTCTTCCAGCGAATGATCAATCTGAGCGCGATCGGTCGTGGCGCGCAAACCTATTACGTGGCTGACCCGCGCGAGGTGATGAACTACGTCAGGCGTATCGAACCGGCTCTGTTCATCGGTGTTCCGCGGTTTTTCGAGAAGCTGTACGTGGGTATCGAGCAGGTCGTCGCGCAGCAGCCGGCCTGGCAACAGAAAGTGGTGCACTGGGCGTGGCGGGTCGGTGACCGGCGAGCCGCGGCAACGCGAGCCGGGCACCGGCTCGGAATCGCTTCCCGCCTGCAGTTTCTGGCCGCCCACTGGCTGGCCCTCGGCAAGCTGCGCAAGGTGCTCGGCCGCGATCTGCAGTTCATGGTCAGCGGCTCGGCGCCGATGCCGCTGTGGCTGCTCGAACGCTTTCACGCGATCGGCTTGCCGATCCTCGAAGCCTACGGGATCAGCGAAAACATCATCCCGGTGTGCCTCAATCGACCCGACAGCTTTCGTTTCGGCAGCGTCGGCAAGCCCCTTCCCGGCAGCGAGGTGCGTCTGGCCGACGACGGCGAACTGCTGGTGCGCGGCCCCGGAGTGTTCTCCAGCTATCTTGGCGAGCCGAGTGCTTGCGGTCCGGCCACCCTGGATGCCGATGGCTACCTGGCAACTGGAGACCTCGCGATTGTCGATGCCGACGGCTTCATTACCCTGATTGGTCGCAAGAGCGATATTTTCAAGACCTCGACCGGGCGTCGCATTGCTCCCGCCGGCATCGAGAGTCAGCTGCAGCAGGTGTCGCAAGTGGAGCACGTGGTGGCCTTCGGCGCTAGTCGCCCGCAGCCCGTGGTCTTGCTGGTGGTCAGCGAGGTGGTGTGGCAGGCGGGCGTTGCGGAGTCGTTCCAGAGCCTGCGACGGCAGCTTGCCGACGCCAGCGGGTCTCTTCCAGCCTACCAGCGCCCGGCAGGATTGCTGATTACGGCGCAGGCGCTGACCGTCTCCGGCGGCGAAATAACGGCCAACATGAAACTGCGCCGGCAGGCCATCGCAGCCAAGCACGAGGTTGCCTTGGCCGAGCTCTTTGCCCACCTCGATGCCGCTCACGGCACCGCCTTCACAGCCTGGAGCGCGGACGCACTGACTTGCTATTGCAGTTCATGAAGAATTACTTCATTACCGGCGCCACCGGAGCGATCGGCAGCTCCCTGGTCCCGATACTGCTGCTGGATCCCGAGACGCAAGTCACCTTGCTGCTGCGGGCAGCGTCGCTCGGCGAACTGGCCGGGCGCCTGGAGTCGCTCTACGGCTTCTGGCAGATGGGTCCCGCCGAGGCTGCCGCACGCCAGCGGGTACGGGTTCTGCGCGGCGACGTGACGCGCCCGGCCTTTGCTCTGGACGCCATCGAATATCGGCAGCTTGCCGCCACTAGCACGCACATCATTCACTCGGCGGGCAATGTGCGGATGAACCTGCCGATCGAGCAGGCTCGCCACTCTTCGGTCGATTCGGCTCGCCACATCATCGCGCTGGCGCACGGTTGTGCGCGTCTCGAGAAAGTCGAGTTCGTCAGCACCGTCGGCGTCGGTGGGCGCACGCATGGGAAGGTGCCGGAAGAATGGCTGACCGCACCCCGGAACTTTCACAACACCTATGAGCAGGCCAAGGCTGAAGCCGAGGAGGTCGTCCGCGTCGAACTCGAACGAGGTCTGCCGCTGACCGTGCATCGGCCGAGCATGGTCGTTGGCAACGGGAGCGATGGCCGGATCATCCATTTTCAGGTCTTTTACCATTTGTGCGAGTTCTTGTCTGGCAGGCGCACGTTCGGAATGTCCCCGGATCTTGGTGTCGCGCGACTCGATATTGTCCCTGCGGACTACGTCGCCAAGGCTATCGCCTGGTCGAGCACGGCAGCGGCCAGCACTGGCCGGATCATCCATTCGTGTTCGGGACCAGCGCTGGCGCTGGCGCTTGACCCGCTGCGCGAACGTGTTCGGCGCGCTTTTGCCGAGGCCGGGCGCCGCGTGCCACCGCTGATCAAGCTGCCAACCGGTGTGTTCAGCGCAATCATCAGTGCAGCCAGCCTGTTGATGCCGGCTGATGCCAGGCGTGCGGTCAGGACGCTGCCGGTCTTCCTCGACTATCTGGCCACCGAACAGACCTTCGCCAATCATCGTACGCAGGAATTGCTGTCCGCCGCCGGGCTCGCTGTACCGGCACCCGAGCAGTACCTTGAGCAGGTGCTGGGCTATTACCTGGAAAGTTTGCGACCGCGATAGCGTGGAGGCTGTGGGAGGCGCAACGGTGGCCCCGGAGCAAGCGTCATTGCTGACCTGACCTGCGCTGTGCGCGCCATGGGGCCAAGCCGAGCCGGGCGTGCCGGCCGACCTCGCCGCAGCAGCTAGCCTTCGCGCGACGCCCGTCGGCGCTCGTTGTCGGTGAGCAGGCGCTTGCGGATGCGGATGCTCTTCGGGGTGATTTCGACCAGTTCGTCGTCGGCGATGAATTCGACCGCCGACTCGAGCGTCAGCGCGACCGGCGGTACCAGACGCACGGCCTCGTCGGTACCCGAGGAGCGGATGTTGGTCAGCTGCTTGCCCTTGATCGGATTGACCACCAGGTCATTCTCGCGGCTGTGGATACCGATCACCATGCCCTCGTAGAGTCTGTCGCCCGGACTACTGAACATCCGCCCACGGTCCTGCAGCTTCCACAGTGCATAGGCGACCGCTTCGCCCCGCTCGGCGGAGATCAGGACGCCGTTGCGGCGGCCCGGAATTTCGCCCTTGAGTGGCGCGTACTCGTCGAAAACATGGCTGATCAGCCCGGTGCCGCGCGTCAGGTTGAGGAACTCCCCCTGAAAGCCGATCAGGCCGCGCGCCGGAATCCGGTATTCGAGACGGACGCGACCGCGCCCGTCCGAAGACATGTCCTGCAGGTCACCGCGACGATAGCCGAGGGCTTCCATGACTCCGCCCTGATGTGATTCCTCGACGTCGAGAGTGAGCGCCTCATACGGCTCGCACTGCTCGCCGTCGATTTCCTTGACGATCACCCGCGGGCGGCCGACGGCCAGTTCGTAGCCTTCGCGGCGCATGGTCTCGAGCAGGATCGTCAGGTGCAGTTCGCCGCGCCCGGAAACCAGAAAGCTGTCGGTCTCCGACGTCTCCTCGACGCGCAAGGCCATATTGGTCAGCAGCTCCTTGCGCAGACGCTCACCGATTTGCCGACTGGTGACGAACTTGCCCTCGGTGCCGGCGTAGGGCGAGTTGTTGACCATAAAGGTCATGTTCAGAGTGGGTTCATCGATGCGCAGCATCGGCAGCGCCTCGGGCTGCTCGATGGAGGTGACCGTGCAGCCGATCGACAGATCGTCGATACCGGTCACCAGAACGATGTCGCCGGCCACCGCTTCGCTGAGCGGCACCCGTTCCATGCCGCGGAAACCGAACACCTGGTTGACCTTGGCGGTCTTGGGCGCGCCGTGCTCGAACGTTCCGTCGACCCTCGCCTGCCCGTACATCACCAGCACCTGTTGCGCCGGTTGCAGGCGGCCCCGCTGCAGACGGCCGATGCCGATCCGGCCAACGTAACTCGAGTAATCGAGCGCTGAAATCTGCAGTTGCAGCGGACCATCGATCTCGTCGGCGTGCGGTGGGGGAACGTGCTTGAGAATCGTCTCGAACATCGGCCGCATGTCGGGCGAAGGCCTGGCCAGATCAAGCGTTGCGTAGCCGTTGATGGCCGAAGCATAGATTACCGGGAAATCGAGTTGCTCGTCGTTGGCGCCGAGTTTATCGAAGAGGTCGAAGGTGTGGTCGACCACCCAGTCCGGACGCGCGCCATCGCGGTCGATCTTGTTGACCACGACGATCGGCTTCAAACCGAGAGCGAGTGCCTTCCTGGTGACGAAGCGGGTTTGCGGCATCGGGCCTTCAACGGCATCGACCAGCAGCAGGACGCCATCGACCATCGACAGCACCCGCTCGACTTCGCCGCCGAAGTCGGCGTGTCCCGGGGTATCGACGATATTGATGTGCACTCCGGCATAGTCGACGGCCAGGTTCTTGGCCAGGATGGTGATGCCGCGCTCTTTCTCGAGGTCATTCGAATCCATCATCCGTTCGGTAATGTGCTGGTGCGCGGAGAAGCTGCCCGCCTGCACCAGCAGCTTGTCAACCAGGGTCGTCTTGCCGTGGTCGACGTGGGCAATGATGGCGATGTTACGGATGGCGCGGGACATTTAGGGTCAAGCCTCTCAGGAAGGGCCGTTATTCTAGCACGGACGGGACCGTTCGTGCTGCGCTGCAAAAAACCGCGGGCGCCTAGAGCGTGTTGACTTTCCGCATGCCCCTCAAATGCCATTGTCAACAAATGGATTAAACGGCTTCTCACTATCAAGCACTTACAAACTGGCTGTCCACAGCGGTTGATTATTGGTCATATCCTGACTTTTGGGCAGAGTCAGGATGGCACTAATGTGGTTCAGAGACGATCAGCTTTCGCGGATCGAAGCGCTGTTGCCTGGTAAGAAGGGCGACCCGGGCCGTAACAGCGGCGGACAATCGTCTGCTTGTTGAAGCCGTCGTGTGGATTGCACGGACCGGCAGTCCATGGCGAGACCGGCCATCGGAATTCGGGCCATGGAATAGCGTCTATCAACGCTTTGGCCGATGGTCGCGTCGAAGCGTTTGGCATCAGGTCTTCGCTCAGCTGGCTGACGACGCCGATTTCGAGGAAGCAATTATCGACAGCACCATCGTACGCGCCCACCAGCACGCAGCGGGTGCACAAAAAAAACGGTGACCAAGCGCTTGGGCGATCCCGCGGCCGGTTGAGTACCAAGATTCACGCATTGGTTGAAGGATTGGGCTCTCTTGCCCGGTTTCGACTCACGGGTGGTGAGGCAGTCGTTGACGCTCCCCGGAACTGACCCGCCTTTGCTCACCGAAGCTGACCCATCAAGCGTGACCCAGTGAGCCCTGGTTGAGGTCCGTAGCGGCTCCCCGGAGCCGAACTTCGTAACTCCCCAAGCTCGGTCGGTTGTAGGTCATGCCTGTTGGCAACGCGGCCGCGCGCGTAGGTCCGGCTGCCCGACCTTCTGATTGCGCGGTCAAGCCCCTTCGCCAAGCTCGCCGCGTCCGCCCAGTTCGCCCGCCGCCAGGTTGCGCTCAGGCCTCGTCAGATCTCCGGCTCCGCGACAGGAAGCCCGGCACGGGCCCATTCTTCCCGCACGACGTCGTGTGGGGAGAAACCGTCATGGAATTCCGACAGTGCGAGGCGTGTCACCAGCCGTTCCGGCCGCGTCCGCAGAACCCCGACCAATGTTTTTGTGCCGCCGCCTGCCAGCGCGAACGGCGACGGCGTTGGCAGGCGGCCAAGCGCCACAGCGATCCCGACTACCGCGAGGACCAGAAGCGTGCGCAGAAGGCCTGGGCGGAGCGTCACCCCGACTACTGGCGCACGTATCGAGAGCAGCATCCGGAGTACGTCGCACGCAATCGGGCTCGGCAGCGGGAACGCGCGCCCGCCCCGGCCGGCGTTGCAAAGATGGACGCGTCAAAGGCGGAAATCCCCCTGCGTTCCGGCACTTACCGTTTGTCGCCGGTGGCGGACGTGTCGTTTGCAAAGAAAAACGCGTGGATGGTCGAAATCACCGTTCTTCCAGCCGCTTGTGCCTCGCCCTGAGGCTCCTGCCGCGGCTTGCAAAGAGAGGACTCGATCGCCTGGTGACGGTCGTCCCGATAGGCTGTGCAGCAGGAGGTGACGCACATGGGTCAGACGGCCACGGCGGCCCGGACTCTGGACCAGCCTCTTCAGTGGCGCCTACACGGAAATGCTCAATTTGATGGCCACCAATCTCCAACAAAGCCACCAGAAGAAATTGGATGATTGGGTAAAGGCCAGCCTGAAATAACACGGACGTAATCGGCCAACACTCTTTCATGTGCAGCGTGGAGGGGTGGCCGGTCGAATCCCGGTGACTTTTGCGGCGGTGCCGGGGTACGGTTTCGGAAATATCCGCCGACTCAGCGGTTCAAGAGCATCAGCAGCACCAGATTCAACAGCAGCGAAACGCCGGCGATGACCCGCCAGGTGAGCAGCGGGTTGCGCATCGCCAGTGGCGTGACCGGTGGTCGGCCGACCGGGCGGTTGGCGCCACGTTCCAGTGCCAGCAGAAATTCCTCGGCGGTTTCGAAGCGCTGCGCCGGGTCTTTGGCGACCGCCTTGAGCAGTGCATTCTCCAGCCAGCCGGGGATGTCTGGCCGGTAACGCGTCGGCGCGATCGGTTCGCCAAATCTGGGGTGCTGGAAGGGCTCGATCTCGCCGTAGGGGTATTTGCGCGTCAGCAGGTGGTACAGCGTGACGCCGGCGGCATAAAGGTCGTGCGGCGGGCCGGCCTGCTCGCCGGCGAACAGCTCCGGTGCCATGTAGCTGGGGGTGCCCGGGCTGCCGGCGGCGGGGTCGTCTTCCGACAGGCTGATCGCGACGCCGAGGTCGAGAATGCGCAGGCGGCCGTCGCGGCCGATGTGGATGTTGTCGGGTTTGATATCGCGGTGCGCGACGTCGAGCCGGTGCAGCGCCGACAGCCCCTTGATCAGCCGGATGCCGTGCTGAACGGCATCGGCGACGGTGAAATGGAGGTCGGCGTCGAGCATCCGCTGCAGCGTTGCGCCCTCGTGCCAGGTCTGCAGGTAGTACAGGCAGCTGCGTCGATCGGCTGGCAGCAGTTGCGCGAAGAATGGCGAGGAGATGCGTCGTCCTCGCCACTCCTCCATGATCAGCGCGCGGATCTCGTCGGGGTCGTCGGCCAACTCCGGGCGCAGCGTCTTGAGCACCAGCTGCTGGCCAGACGCCTGGTCGGTGACGCGGTAGAGCAGCGTCGCGCGTGAGTCGTGCAGCACTTCGTCGATCAGTAGCCCGTCAATTTCCTGGCCCGGTTTGAACAGCGGCGGCAGCGGCAGGCGCGCGGTGCCCTCGAGCGAGTCGCGAAGGTTCTCGGGGGGCAGCTCGTCGATTCGCGCGACGACGGCGCTGGCGTTGTCCTGGCCGCCGGCGGCGAGCGCCAGGCTGGTCAGCGACGCAGCGGCCTGCTGCGCGTCGGGATGGGCAAGCAACGTCGCGCGGATGCGCGCATCGCCGAGGACGCCCCAAACGCCGTCGGAACAGAGCAGGAAACAGTCGCCCTCTTTCAGTTCGCCGTCGGCGAAGTCGATCCGGAAATGACGGTCGAGGCCGACCGCGCGCGACAGCACGTTCTTCAGCTCCGGGTGTTCCCAGAGGTGGTCGACGGTCAGTTGCGTGCAGCCGCCATCGCGCAACAGGTAGAGCCGCGAATCGCCGACGTGGCCGCTGACGTAGCGGCGGCCACGCAGGACCAGCATGGTCAGCGTTGTGGCCATGCCGGTGAGCTCCGGTTGCCGGCCGGCTTCGGCCATCACCCAGCGGTTGAGCGGCACGACGACCTTTTCCAGCGCGTGTGGCACGCTCCAGGTATCGGGTGTCGCGTAGTAGTCGGAGAGCAGGCCGCGGACGGTGTATTCGGCCGCTTCGCGCCCGCCCTGATGGCCGCCGACGCCGTCGGCAAGGGCGGCGATCAGCCCCTTGTTTTCGAGTTCGGCCCCGTGTGGGGTGACCATGCCGCAGAAATCCTCGTTGCGCTGGCGCGGACCGGTCAGCGAGGAATGGCCGATGTCAACCTTTAGCGGCATGCAGACGCTGCTCCGTAAACGAGAAGGGGGCGGAAGGTACGCAATGTACCCTGCCGCCCCCGGCTGTTGAAAGGATTCGCCGGATCAGATCTTGGCGGCGGTGAGGTGCGCCGCACCCCAGGTGGTGCGCCAGCGGTTCTTGACCGCGCTCAGTCCGGCCAGCGCCAGCAATGCCAGCGCGGCGAAGATCAGGAAGCCGACCTGGTAGCTGCCGGTGAGCTGCTTGGCGTAGCCCAGCGACGACGCCAGGTAGAAGCCGCCGACGCCGCCAGCCATGCCGACCAGTCCGGTCATGACGCCGATTTCCTTGCGGAAGCGCTGCGGCACCAACTGGAACACCGCGCCGTTACCCATGCCCAGCGCCAGCATCGCACCGACAAAGGCGAGCAGTGCCATCCACGCCTCGGGCAGGCCGACGCTGACGATGCCCAGGAAGATCGCGGCGAAGACGTACATCACCGACAGGCTCTTGATGCCGCCGATGCGGTCGGCGACGTTGCCGCCGATCGGCCGTACCAGCGAACCGGCGAAGACGCAGGCGGCGGTAAAGAAACCGGCGGTTTTGGCGTCGAGCCCGTACTGGATGTTGAAGTAGATGGTCAGCGACGAGGCCAGGCCGACGAAACCGCCGAAGGTCACCGAGTAGAAGAACATGAACCACCACGCGTCGGCGTCCTTGAGCACTTTCAGGTACTCGGCGAGCGACTTCGGCGGCGGGCATTCGGGCGAGTCCTTGGCGGCGATCATGTAGTAGATGAAGACCAGCAGCAGCGGCAGCAGCGCCAGCCCGAAGACGTTGGTCCAGCCGTAGGCGATCGCCAGGCTCGGCGCGATCAGCGCCGCCAGCGCGGTGCCCGAGTTGCCGGCGCCGGCGATGCCCAGCGCCGTTCCCTGGTGTTCGGGTGGATACCAGCGCGAGGCGAGTGGCAGCGCGACCGCGAAGGAGGCGCCGGCAACGCCGAGAAAGACGCCCAGAATCAGCGTCTGCTGGTAGCTGTGCACGCCCAGGTACCAGGCGAAGAACAGCGAGACCATCACCACCACCTGGCCGATGGCGCCGGTCATTTTCGGCTTCAGGTGGTCGACCATCAGTCCCATGACGATTCGCAGCAGCGCCCCGGCAAGCACCGGCGTGGCGACCATCATTCCCTTCTGGGCGTGCGTCAGGCCGAGATCGCTGGCGATCTGGACGCCGAGCGGGCCGAGCATCACCCAGACCATGAACGCCAGGTCGAAGTAGAGAAACGAAGCGATGAGTGTCGGCCGGTGGCCGGCCTTCCAGAACGAGTTGTCCATTGTCGTGGTCCGTTGGTTAGATTGAGAGCTCAGATTTCAAGAAAAACCGTGCCACTTTCGACGCGGATCGGGTAGCGGCGCGAGCAGCCCTGGTCGGGGGCGACTGCCTCGCCGGAGTCCAGGTGCAGCTTCCAGCCGTGCAGAGGGCAGGTCACCTGGTTGCCATGGACCATTCCCTGCGACAGCGGACCGCCCTTGTGCGGGCAGCGGTCGCGCAGGGCAAAGACCTCGTTGCTCGAGGTACGGAAGACCGCGATGTCGCCACTCGTTGACCTGACCACGCGACTTCCCAGTTTCGGGATGTCGTCGATCCTGCAGATCGATTTCCATTCAGCCATTTCTGTTCTCCAGTCCGCTATACCGAAAGCACTTCGTATTCGTTCTTCTCGACGCCGGCGATGCGCTCGGCCCAGGGATCCCTGGCGTCCTGCAACTCGGCCAGCAGACGTCCGTGCAGCGCCTTGCGGTTGTCGGCGTCCTCGACGACGCGGTTCTTGGCGTGTTCGAGGCCGACGCGTTCGAGGTAGTGGCAGGTGCGCTCGAGGTAGAAGCCTTCCTCGCGGTAAAGCTGCAGGAAAGCGCCGGCGTACTCCATCACCTCTTCGTCGCTGCCGACCTTGACGAAGAACTGCGCGACCTCGGTCTTGATGCCACCGTTGCCACCGACGTACAGCTCGTAGCCCGAATCGACACCGATCACACCGACATCCTTGATGCCGGCCTCGGCGCAGTTGCGCGGGCAACCCGAAACGGCCAGCTTGACCTTGTGCGGCGAGTACATGTCGAAGAGCATCTTTTCGAGCTTGACGCCCATGTCCATCGCCAACTGCGTACCGAAGCGGCAGTGTTCGCGGCCGACACAGGTCTTGACGGTGCGGATCGACTTGCCGTAGGCGTGGCCAGAGGGCATGTCGAGGTCCTTCCAGACGCCGATCAGGTCTTCCTTTCTGATCCCGAGCAGGTCGATGCGCTGGCCGCCGGTCACCTTGATCGTCGGCACCTGGTACTTTTCGGCGACGTCGGCGATCCGTCGCAGCTCGGACGCGGTGGTCAGTCCGCCCCACATCCGCGGCACCACCGAGTAGGTGCCGTCCTTCTGGATGTTGGCGTGCGCGCGCTCGTTGATCAGCCGCGAGCGCGGGTCGTCCTTCGCCTGTTTCGGCCAGGTCGAGATCAGATAGTAATTGAGCGCCGGACGGCACTTGTCGCAGCCATCCGGCGTCGTCCACTCAAGGAAGCGCATCGTTTCGCCGATGCTCAGCAGCGGCTGCTGGCGAATCGCGTCGCGCACTTCCTGGTGCGAGAAATCGGTGCAGCCGCAGACCGGCTTGCGATTCGACGCCGCCGGTGTGTAAGCGCCGCCGATGGTCGCCGAAAGAATCTGTTCGCAGAGGCCGGCACAAGAGCCGCAGGACGACGACGCCTTGGTGTGCTTCTTGATGTCGTCGAGTGTGAACAGGCCGTTTTCCTTGATCGCCTTGACGATGGTGCCCTTGCTGACGCCGTTGCAGCCGCAGACTTCGGCGCTGTCGGCCATCGCCGCCGCCTTGCTGTGGCCCTGGTGACCGACGTCGCCGACGTGCGACTGACCGAACAGCAGGTGATCGCGAATCTCGTGGATGTCCTGACCGTCGCGCAGCAGCTGGTAATACCAGGGGCCATCGGCGGTGTCGCCGTAGAGCACGCCGCCGACCAGCTTGTTGTCCTGGATCACCAGCTTCTTGTACACGCCGCCGGCGGCATCGTTGAGGATGATCTCCTCGGTATCCCTGCCGCCGAAAAAGTCGCCGGCCGAGAACAGGTCGATGCCGGTGACCTTGAGCTTGGTCGAGGTCACCGAACCGGTATAGCGGCCGATGCCGTAGTTGCCGAGATGGTTGGCGGCGACCTTGCCCTGCTCGAACAGCGGCGCGACCAGACCGTAGGCGATGCCGCGGTGGGCGACGCACTCGCCGACGGCATAGACCTTCGGATCGTAGGTCTGCATGGTGTCGTTGACCACGATGCCGCGGTTGCAGTAGATCCCCGCCGACTCGGCGAGGGCGATGTTGGGGCGGATGCCGATCGCCATCACCACCAGGTCGGCCGGCAACTGCAGGCCGTCCTTCAGGCGGACGGCGGCGACCCGGCCGCTCTCGCCGGCGACCAGCATCTCGGTCTGTTTGCCGAGCAGGAACTTGAGGCCGCGCTCTTCGAGTGATTTCTGCAGCATCCGGCCGGCGGTCTGGTCGAGCTGGCGTTCGAGCAGCCAGTCGGCGAGATGCACGACGGTCACGTCCATGCCGCGCAGCTTCAGGCCGTTGGCCGCTTCGAGACCGAGCAGGCCGCCGCCGATCACCACCGCGTGCCGGTAGCGGCGGGCGGCGTCGATCATGGTGTCGGTATCGGCAATGTCACGGTACGAGATCACCCCCGGCAGATCGTTGCCGGGGACCGGCAGCATGAAGGGGTTCGAGCCGGTCGCCAGCAGCAGGCGGTCATACGCCTCTTCGGTGCCGTCCTCGGCGATCACCCGCCGCTGCACGCGGTCGATCCGGTTGACCTTCTTGCCGAGGTGCAGCGTGATCCCGTGGTCGGCGTACCACTGGTGGTCGTTGAGGATGATGTCCTGGATCGTCATCTCGCCGGCGAGCACCGGCGAGAGCAGGATGCGGTTGTAGTTCGGGTGCGGTTCGGCCCCGAAAACGGTGATCTGGTACTGATCGGGGGCGATCTTCAGCAATTCCTCTAGCGTACGGACGCCCGCCATGCCGTTGCCGACCATCACCAGTTTCTTCTTGCTCATCTTCGCGACTCCATTCAATGCATTTTGATGGAGGCACTGAAGCAATCGGCGTGCCAGAATCCATTGGCTATGATTTGCAATGTCTTTTTGCGGCGTGAATGGTGGTTGAAATGATGCGGCGCACAATTTCGGGGCATCTCCCGGATCACAGGTGCGAAATCTGGTGCGGCGTGCGACAAAATGGTGCTGGCGGCGGCAGCCGCCATCGGAAGACGCTTGCCCCGTGCGGTTTCCGATCCGGCTCCATCGCCCAGAAGGGTTTTTCGATTGACTGTGGTATGGAGGGCCGGCGATACTTCCGGGCCCGCCTCTGGCCTTTTCCTGCCGTGCTTCTGGAGATCGTTGCAAATGAAAATTACTGTCATCGGCACCGGCTACGTCGGTCTTGTTTCCGGAACCTGTCTGGCCGACGTCGGCAACGACGTGCTCTGTCTCGACCTCGACGCCGAGAAGATCCGCATTCTGCACGCCGGTGGCATCCCGATCTTCGAGCCTGGCCTCGAGGCGATGGTCAGACGTAATGCCGATGCCGGCCGCCTGCGCTTTACCACCGACATCGAGGAAGCCGTTGCGCACGGCGTGCTGCAGTTCATCGCTGTCGGCACGCCACCGGATGAGGATGGATCGGCTGACCTGCAGTACGTCCTGGCCGCTGCGCGCAGCGTCGGCAGATACATGCGCGAGTACAAGGTGGTGGTTGACAAGTCGACGGTGCCGGTGGGCACCGCCGACAAGGTACAGGCGGCGATAGCCGAAGAACTCGCGCGCCGCCAGCAGCGGATCGACTACAGCGTCGTCTCCAACCCCGAATTCCTGAAGGAGGGGGCGGCTCTGGAGGACTTCACCAAGCCCGACCGGATCGTCGTTGGCGCGAGCGATCAGCGCGCCATAGACATCATGCGCGAGCTCTACGCGCCCTTCCAGCGCAACCACGAGCGGCTGCTGGTGATGGACGTGCGCAGCGCCGAGCTGACCAAGTACGCGGCCAACGCGATGCTGGCGACGCGGATCAGCTTCATGAACGAGCTGGCCAATCTCAGCGAGCTGCTCGGGGCCGATGTCGAACTGGTGCGCAAGGGTATTGGGTCGGACCCAAGGATCGGATTCGACTTCCTCTACCCCGGTGTCGGTTACGGCGGTTCGTGTTTTCCGAAAGACGTGCAGGCGCTGATTCGTACCGCGCACGCAAGCGGCTACGACTTCAAGGTGCTGCAGGCCGTCGAAGACGCCAACGACGCCCAAAAGGGTGTGCTCACGAAAAAGATCGTCAAGCGCCTGGGCGACGACCTGTCGGGCAAGACCGTCGCCCTGTGGGGGCTGGCGTTCAAGCCCAATACCGACGACATGCGCGAAGCGCCCAGCCGGGTGCTGATCGCCGACCTGCTGGCGCGCGGGGCGACGATTCGCGCCTACGACCCGGTCGCCACGCACGAGGCACGGCGCATCTTTGCGGGCCAGGCGGGGATCGAATTCTGCAGCCAGCCGATGGATGCGCTGCGCGGCGCCGACGTGCTGGCGATCGTCACCGAGTGGAAGGAGTTTCGCGCCCCGGACTTCGCGGCGATCAGGTCGCTGCTCAAGACGCCGGTGATTTTCGACGGCCGCAATCTCTACGACCCGGCCATTCCGCGCAAGGCGGGGCTCGAATATTTCGCGGTCGGGCGCTTGTAGCGACTGCGGCGAAATTCCGGCGGCGGCCGTGACGCGGCATTTCGCCATGGCGCTGGGGTAGAATCGCGGTCCTGCCTAACAGGGGTGACCCGATGAAAGTTCTTGTGACCGGCGCCGCCGGGTTTATCGGCGCTAGCACTGCGCTGCGGCTTCTGGCGCGCGGCGACCAGGTCGTCGGACTCGACAATCTGAATGACTACTACGCGGTCTCGCTCAAGGAAAGCCGGCTGCAGCGACTCAAGCCGCTGGCCGGTTTCAGCTTCGTCAAACTCGACATCGCCGACCGCGCGGGGATCGAGAAGCTGTTCGCCGACGAGCGCTTCGACCGGGTGATCCACCTCGCGGCGCAGGCCGGCGTGCGCTATTCCTTGCAGAACCCGCACGCCTACGTGGACAGCAACCTGGTCGGCTTTCTGAACATTCTCGAAGGCTGCCGTCACCAGCAGGTGCAGCACCTGGTCTATGCTTCCAGTTCCAGCGTCTACGGCGGCAACACCCGCATGCCGTTTTCCGAACACGATAGCGTGGACCACCCGGTCAGCCTCTACGCGGCGACCAAGAAGGCCAACGAGCTGATGGCGCACACCTACAGCCACCTCTATGGCCTGCCGACCACCGGTCTGCGCTTCTTCACCGTCTACGGGCCGTGGGGCAGGCCGGACATGGCGCTCTTCCTGTTCACCCAGGCGATTCTCGAAGGGCGGCCGATTGACGTCTTCAACCACGGCCTGATGCAGCGCGATTTCACCTACGTCGACGATATCGTCGAAGGCGTCGTGCGGATCCTCGACCGAACCGCTACCGCCAACGCCGACTACTTGCCGGACGAAGCCGACCCGGCGACCAGCAACGTGCCCTACCGTGTCTTCAACATCGGCAACCACCAGCCGGTGCCGCTGCTCGAGTTCATCGGAGCGATCGAAAGAGCCCTCGGCAAAACCGCCGAAAAGCGCCTGTTGCCGATGCAGGACGGCGACGTGCCGGCGACCTACGCCGACACCGCCCTGCTCGACGACTGGCTGGGCTTCGCGCCGGCGACTCCCCTTGAGGAAGGCGTCAATCGCTTCGTCGCCTGGTATCGCGAGTACTACGGGGTTTGACGCGCGCCGGGTTTGACCGGTGGGCTTCGTCCCTCGCCGCAAGCCGGCACGCGGCGACACTCGTTTGCCTTGCAATTCCTTATCTGGAGTGTAAACTTTCCGGAAAAGGAGACGCGTCATGAATCTTGCGTATGCTTACCCCGCCAGCCGCTTCGAACCGGCGATTCTGGTTGATCTGAGCGCCCGGTCCGAGCGCGAGCGGCTGTCGAAATCGGCGCTACAGGGCTTCTTCAAGTTGGCGGAGGCCTGGAAGTTGCGCGACGAGGATGCCCGCGAGCTGCTCGGCGGGCTGTCGAGCAGCGCCTTCTACGAGTGGAAGAAAAACCCGGCACGGGTGCTCGAGGTCGATCGCATCACGCGCATCTCGTACCTGATCGGCATCTACAAGGCCTTGCACATCCTGTACGGCGACGCGCTTGCCGATCAATGGGCGGGTTTGCCCAACCGCAACCGGATCTTCGCCGGGCGTACGCCCCTGGCTTACATGCTCGGCGGCGGTCTGCTGGCCATGCAGACGGTTCGCAAACTGCTCGAAGCGCGGCGTGGCGGGGTGTGATGCAGCGCCCGCCGCCGCTGTCCCGCGTTCGCCGGTTTGACACCATCCGCTTGATTCCCTCGCGCTTCGCCGACCGCGAGGAGTCGGTGCTCGGCGCGCTGGCCGAGGACGTCGACCACTTGCGGGACCTGTTCGATCTCGACAACGCCACCAACGAGCGCCTGCTCGGCGAGAGCGGCGGCCTGCCGGGGATCGGCGTCGATGAGCTGGTGTTTGGCGTGCCGAACTTCCGGATCATCAATGCCGCGTTCACCTACCCGCGCCCGGAAGGCAGTCGCTTCAACGACAGCAGCCGCGGTGCCTGGTATTGCGCGTTCGAATTGCCGACGGCGATGGCCGAAATCATCTTCCACAAGACCGTCGAGTATCAGGAGATCAACCGTTTCGACGACAGCGTCGCCTATCAGGCACTGCTCGCCGACTTCAGCGGCCAGTTTCACGACCTGCGCCGTGCGCCGGCGTTCGTCGGCTGTCTCGATCCGGACAGCTATCTGGCTTCGCAGGAGCTGGCGTCAGAGTTGCTCGACGCCGGGTCGATGGGGATCGTCTACCCCAGCGTACGCCGCCACGGCGGCACCAACCTGGCGTGCTTCAGACCGGCGCTGGTCGGCCATCTGCGCCGCGGAGCGGCGTATCGCCTGACCTGGGCCGGCGACCCGCAGCCGCAGGTCGCCCCGATCGTGCCTGACGCCTAGCTGGCCAGGGCCGGCTGTGCGGGCAAGCTCCTTCAGCCGGCGGTCGCCGCCACGATCGCTTGTCGGCTCTGCAGCCAGGCGGTGAAATCGCGACCGAGTTCGGGGTGGGTTTGCCCGAGGACGACGCAGGCCTGCATCAGCCCCAGTTTGCTGCCACAGTCGTAGCGGGTGCCGTGGTAGCGATAGGCCAGCACCTGTTCGGTGTTGAGCAGCGCGGCGATGCCGTCGGTCAGCTGGATCTCGCCGCCGGCCCCGCGCGGTTGCACCCGGATCAGGTCGAAGATCGCCGGCGTAAGGATGTAGCGGCCGGCGACCGCCAGGTTGGACGGTGCGACTTCTGGCCGGGGCTTTTCGACCAGGCCATTGATGGCCAGCAGATCGGCGGTCAGCGGGTCGCCCTTGACGATCCCGTAGCGATGCGTTTGGTTCTTCGGCACTTCCTGGATGGCCAGGATGCTGCACTGGCGTTCGGCGAAAATTTCGGTCATCTGCTGCATGATCGGCGGCTCGCCGATCATCAGATCGTCGGCCAGCAGGACGGCAAAGGGCTCGCCGCGCACCAGTCGTTCGGCACACAGTACCGCGTGGCCGAGGCCGAGCGCGCGGGGCTGGCGGATATACACGCAATCCATGTCCTCTGGTTTGATCGACTGGACCAGCGCCATCAGCTCGGCCTTGCCGCCCGCGACGAGTTCGGCTTCCAGCTCGCAGGCAGTATCGAAATGGTCTTCGATGGCCCGCTTGTTGCGGCCGGTGACAAAGATCATCTCGCGAATTCCGGCGGCGTAGGCTTCTTCAACCGCGTATTGAATCAGCGGCTTGTCTACCACCGCCAGCATTTCCTTGGGGCTGGCCTTGGTCGCCGGCAGGAAGCGCGTTCCGAGACCGGCGACCGGGAAGACCGCCTTCTGAATCGGTGCGTCGGATCTCTTTCCAGTCATCATCCAGTTCCAGTCATCATCCAGTCCAGTTTGCGTGGGACCGCCAGCCTTCGGGGGAGCTTAGTGCGGCGCAACGGCCGGCCGGGCCCTTCCGGCGTCATGGCCGAGCACCGGGTATTGTAGCGCGCGGGACGCCCTGGGGGTGTCCAGGCCGCGAATCACGGATAATGGGCCGTGCGCTACCCTGCCGGCCGCCGGGCGGCGAGCAGCACAGCCTGGCGCCAGCTGATGAAGGTGATGGAGGTGATTGAGCCGATGAGCACGATGGCGCCGATCGAGTCGCTGCCCCTCGACCTGGCGGGTTTGCTGGCGGTTGCCGCAGGCGTCGGCTGGGCGTCGGGAATCCGCCTGTACGCCACGCTGTTTGTCGTTGGCCTGGCCGGCCGCCTGCACTGGGTGACGCTGCCGGATGGCCTGCGGGTGCTCGAACACCCGTGGGTCCTGGCGGCGGCAGGCCTGATGGTGCTGGTCGAGTTCCTGGCCGACAAGCTGCCGATCGTCGATTCGGCCTGGGACAGCGTGCACAGCTTGATCCGCATCCCGGCTGGCGCGGCGCTGGCGGCGATGGCTTTTGGCGGGCAGGGCGTCGAGTGGCAGACGGCGATGGCCATCGTCGGCGGCAGCCTGGCGGCCGGCGCGCATCTGGCCAAGGCGGGAACGCGGCTGGCGATCAATCTGTCGCCCGAGCCGTTCAGCAATCTGGTCGCGTCGCTGGGCGAGGATTCACTGGTGCTGCTGGGGCTGTGGTTGATGTTTGCGCACCCCTGGCTGCTGCTCGCCTTCCTGTCGCTGTTCGTTGCCACTCTGGTCTGGCTGCTGCCGAAGCTGTATCGGCTGCTGGTCGGGCGTCGGCCGGTGCATCGCTGAGCGCCGAAGCCGATCACGGCCTGGCCAGGGCGATGCGCTCGCCGGTCCATGCCATGCCGCTGAGCACCGCCAGCACCGAAGCGATCGCCAGCGCGACGCAGATCACCCGGTATAGCCGGGGGCGGCCGGCGCGGTCGGCGATGGCCAGAATGTGCAGGGCGCCCCAGGTGACCGCCAGGCCAATCAGCAGCGGAACGCCGAGCACCTGCCACTCGACACCGCTCAGTGACCCCATGCGGTTCTCGCGCCAGGGGACGGCGAGGAAGACGCCGAAGGTCCAGAACAGTGCGATGCTGCCGCAGGCACAGATTGCGGCGACGCCGCGGGTGATCCAGTTCTCCATTGCCAGTCCTCGCCTGCCTGCTGGGTTGATTACGGGTGGGTGCTGATCGGTGCGCGCTCGGCGACCCGGTACCTCGGTCAATAGATGAAGCGGTCGCGCAGCCCGTCGAGATTCAGCTGGTGCAGGATCTGTTCGAGTCGGGCAGTGGCGTTGCGGCGCGGCTGACCGGTGTGCCTGGCGACGATCAGTTCGTTCTTCAGCGAGTGCTCCCAGCCGACCAGTTCGGTGACCTGCAGCTGATAGCCGCGCGCTTCGAGTTGCAGGCAGCGTAACGCGTTGGTCAGCTGGCTGCCGAATTCGCGGGTGTGCAGCGGATGCCGCCAGATCTCGGACAGCGGCGTCCTGGCGAAGGACTCGTTCTTCTTGCTGCGCAGCTGTGCGGCAACCTCGGCCTGGCAGCAGGGGACCAGAACGATGAACCTCGCCTGCTTGTGGAAGGCGAAGCGGATCGCGTCGTCGGTGGCGGTGTCGCAGGCGTGCAATGCGGTGACCAGGTCGATCTGCGCGGGCAGCGCCGGCGAATCAATGGCGTTCTCGACGCACAGATTGAGGAAGGACATGCGGGCGAAGCCCAGCCGGCTGGCCAGATCGCGCGCGTTGTCTACCAGCTCCGGGCGCGTCTCGATGCCGTAGATGTGCCCGTCGTCCCGGCTCTTGAAGAACAGGTCGTAGAGGATGAAGCCGAGGTAGGACTTGCCCGCGCCATGGTCGGCCAGGGTCAGCGTGCCGTTGGTGGCGACCAGCTCGGCGAGCAGCGGCTCGATGAAATGGAACAGGTGATTGACCTGCTTCAGCTTGCGCCGGCTGTCCTGGTTGAGCTTGCCGTCGCGGGTCAGGATGTGCAGTGCCTGGAGCAGTTCGAGCGACTGTCCGGGCCTGATTTCGGGGATCGGCGGCAAATTTGTCCTGAAGTTGATGGCGACTGGACCAGCATTCTAGCGCTTCAGGCCTTGCTGCGGCCGTCTTGGCTCCTGCATGAGACGCTGCCATGGGGCAGAGAGTGTCAAGCAGTGGGATAATGCGCGATCTTACCCTTTGTCGGACTTTGCATGGCCATCCAGTGGTATCCCGGTCACATGAACTCGGCGCGCTTGAAAGTCGCCGAGACGATGGCGTCGATCGACGTGGTCATCGAGCTGCTCGATGCGCGCCTGCCCGAGGCCAGCACCAATCCAATGGTCCGCGACCTCCGCCTGCAGCGGCAGCGGCCATGCCTGAAGGTGCTCAACAAGGCCGATCTGGCCGATCCGCAGGTGACCCGGGCGTGGATCGACCACTACAACCGGCAGGATGGCGTCCGCGCCGTCGCCCTGTCGTGCCGCAGGCCTGGCGACGTGACGCGCCTGCCGACCTTGTGCCAGATCCTGGCGCCGCATCGCAATGATAACGTCAAGCCCTTGCGGATGCTGATCATGGGCATTCCGAACGTCGGCAAGTCGACGCTGATGAATGTCCTGCTCAAGCGCAAGATTGCCAAGGTCGGCGACGAGCCCGCGGTGACCCGCTCGCAGCAGACCTCGCAGCTCGATATCCGGCATTCGATCACCGACACCCCGGGGCTGCTGTGGCCGAAGATCGCCTATCCGAGCGACGGCATGATGCTCGCTGCCAGCAACGCCGTCGGGCGCAACGCGATGATCGACGAAGAGGTGGCGACTTTTCTCGCCGGGCTGCTGCTGTTGCGCTACCCGGCGCTGCTCGCCAGTCGTTATGGCGTTCCGGCCGATGAACTGGCGGCTCTCGACGCGGTGGGCGTCATCGACCGGATCGCCAGGCGTCGCGGCCTGCGCCGGCGCGGCGGCGACGCCGACCTGGAGAAAGCGGCGAAGGTCCTGCTGCAGGATTACCGGGACGGCGTCCTCGGCCGGATCAGCCTGGAGACGCCGGACACGCGCGCCGTCATGCTGGCCAGCGAGGCGGCGAAGCAGCTGCCGCCGGATCGGCCGGAAGGAGGCGCCGACGCGCCCGCACCGGCTGGCACGGGCAGCGACGAGCAAGCGGCAGCGGTGCCTGGCGCCTTGGCGCCCGACACCTCGCCGCCGCTCGCCAACCGTTGCTAATCGGCGCTGGCCGGCGCACTCCCCGCTGATGGTTGGTCGGTCGCCCCGCATGGCCAGCACCTCCTTACCTCGTCGCACCCATTCCTGATGTTCGGTTTCTTGCCCGCGCCACTGATTGGACTGATTGCCGCCGCATTGCTGGCGGTCAACACGCTGTGGTGGGTGCCGATCCTGCTGCTGCTGGCGATCGTCAAGCTGCTCCTGCCGGTCAGGGCGCTGCGCCGGCGGCTCGACCCGGCGCTGGTTCGTGTTGCCGAGGCCTGGATCGCGTGCAACAGCGGCTGGATGCGGCTCACCCAGAAATGTCACTGGGACGTCGAGGGGATCGACGGGCTCGATCCGCGTGGCTGGTATCTGGTCAATGGCAACCACCAGTCGTGGGTTGACATCCTGGTCTTGCAGCACCTGCTGAACCAGCGCATTCCCTTGCTCAAGTTCTTTCTCAAACAGCAGCTGGTCTGGGTGCCGGTGATCGGGCTGGCCTGGTGGGCGCTCGACTTTCCGTTCATGCGCCGGCATGGCGAGGAAGTGCTCAAGAAGCACCCGGAGTTACGCAGCCGGGACCAGGAGGCGACGCGCAGGGCCTGCGAGAAGTTTGCGCTGATCCCGACCAGCGTCGTGAACTTCAGCGAGGGGACGCGCTTCACGCCAGCCAAGCAGCAGCGACAGCAGTCGCCCTATCGGCACCTGTTGCGACCAAAAGCAGGTGGTATTGCGATGGCCTTGAGCGTGCTGGGCGACAAGTTCCGGGCGATCCTCGATGTGACCATCGTCTATCCCGGCGGCGCGCCCGATTTCTGGCAGTTTCTCTGCGGCAGGATGACTCTGGTCCAGGTTCGCGTGCGCAGCCTGCCGGTGCCCAGGCATCTGGCGAGCGGCGACTACGCCAGTGATCCGGCCGTTCGCGAAGCGTTCCAGCAATGGCTGCAGCAGATCTGGCACGACAAGGACAAGCAGATCGACAGCCTGCTGGCCAGTCGGCGGCGGTGAACGGCTCTGCCCCCGATCGGCCGCCGCTGCGCAGCTTCGGTGGTCTCGACGTATCATCGCCATCTTTGATCTCAGGCTGTCGGTTCACCCCGACGGCAGAGGATGCGGCCAGCGATGCCAGCGCTTCAGATCGTCCATAGCAAGCTTCACCGTCCCCCCGTCGTCGGCGATTTCGTCGACCGCGGCGAGCTGCTGCGTCTGCTCGAAGTGGGCAGCCAGCTGCCACTGACCCTGCTGTCGGCGCCGCCAGGTTACGGCAAGACGTCGCTGGTCGCGCACTGGCTCGATGGCTACGCGGGCCAGGGCCACCGGTGCGCCTGGCTGTCGCTTGACCCGACCGACAGCGATCCGCTGGTTTTCTTGCGCTACTTCGTGGCCGCGGTGCGGACCGCGATGGCCGACGCCTGCCGCGAGACGCTGGATGCCCTGGAGGAGGCGCCGCCGCCGTCGCTGGAGTTCCTGGCCGGCAGCCTGAGCAACGATCTAGACGCTCTGCCGACACCGCTGGTGCTGGTCCTCGACGACTACCAGCGCATCGACTCGCCGGCGACGCACGCGCTTATCGACCGCCTGCTGGCGCGTCCGGCCAGCCATCTGCACCTGGTGATCGTCAGTCGCCACGAACCGGCCCTGGCGCTTGCCGCCTCGCGCGTTCGCCAGGCAATGATCGAGATCCGGGCGCCGCAGCTGCAATTCTCCGACCAGGACAGCGCGACACTGATCGAGCGCTGCGTCGGTCGCGCGGTGCCGCCGGCGGCGCTGGCGCAACTGGCCAGCAGCACCGAGGGCTGGCCGGCCGGCATTCGCCTGGCAGCGCTGGCCTTGACGTCCGGCCACGGCGACGACGTCGCTCTGGCAGCCAGCGCTTTCAGCGGTGCCACACCGCAAGTGCGGCAGTATTTCATCGAGGAAGTGCTCTCGCAGCAGTCCGATGCGATGCGTGACGGGCTGCTCAGGACGGCAATTCTCGACCGTTTCTGTGCCCCCTTGTGCGCCGCGCTTTTCGGTTCCAGTGCGGCCGCCGCCGAGGCGTGTCCCGGGGAGGCCTTCGTCCAGTTCGCGACCACCGGTGCCGCGCTCTGTAGCGCGATCGACGAGCGACACCAGTGGTATCGCTACCAGCGCCTTTTCCGGCAGTTCCTGCAGCGGCAACTCGGCATCGAGCGTACCGCCGACGAGATCGCCGAGCTGCATCGACGAGCGGCCGCCTGGTTCGAGACCCAGGCCGTGCCCGAAGACGCGATTCCCCACCTGCTGGCCGCCGCCGGGGCGGCCGCTGCCGGGCAGTTGCTGGTACGCCAGCAGCAGTGGCTGCTCGACCGCCAGCAGCGGCGGCGGCTTGCGCATTGCTTGCGGCTGTTGCCGCCAGACAGCGTTGAGAACGATCCCGAAGTGCTGCTGCTGAAGGCCTGGTTGATGCACCACCAGGGTCGTCATATCGAGACGCCCGCGGTTCTCGACCGGATCGAGGCGCTGCTTGGAACCGATCCCCCCCAGCCGGCGGCGCAGCGTCTCGAGGATTTGCGTGGTGGCATCCTGTCGCTGCGCAGCGTCCAGGACTACTTGCACGGCCGCGCCGAAGTCGCCGGAGCGGCTGCCGAGCAGGCTCTGCAGCAGCTCTCCGAGGAGGCCACGCACGCGCGGGTCAACGCCCTGACGGTGCTCGCGCTGAGTCGGCAAATGAACGGTCAACTGGAAGCGGCGCGGCAGGGCATTCAGCAGGCCCTGACACGCGCCGCAGGGCCGATCGATCGCTGCCAGGCGCCGTTGGTGGCGACCCTGTGCTTCATCGACTGGGTGGCCGCAGACCTGTCGGCGCTGCAGTGGACGGCCAGGCAGAATTACCAGCAGGGCGACGGCAGCGCCGACTGCGCAGGAAACTCGGCGCTTGGCTCTTACTTCCTTGGTCTGGTTCAGTATCAGCGCAACGAACTGCTGCCGGCCGAGGCGACGCTGGCGCCCGCGCTTGCCGCACGCGCGGCGCCGCCCCTTGGCTATCGGACCGAGATCTCGTTCGCCCTGGCCGCGGTCTATCAGGCGCTGGGGCAGGCGGACCGGGCGTGCGCCATCGTCGAGACGGTATGCGAGCATCTGTCGCGCAAAGGCGATTCGCCGGCTTTGTTTCGCGCCCTGGCCTTCCGGGCCGAGATCGCGCTGCGCCAGGGGCGCGTCAGCGAGGCCATGGAGTGGGCACGCAATTTCGATCCGGGCCCGGTGCGCTTCGTTTATCGCTTTTTCAGCGCGCCGCACCTGACGCTGGTTCGGACCTGGATCGCCGAGGGCAGTGCCGAGAGCCGCGAGCAGGCGGCTCGTCTGCTGCAGCTGCTGGAAGCCGAGATGCAATCCAGGCACAACCTTCGCTTCCTGATCGAGGTGCTCGCCCTGCAGGCCTTGCTGCAGGTGGCTCAAGGTCACGACGCGGTTGCCGGCGATGTGCTCGGTCGTGCTGTAGCGCTGGCCCGGCCCGCCGGGTTCATCAGGCTGTTCGTCGACCTCGGGAGCGAACTTGCAAAGCCCCTGAAGCGCCTGCTTGCCGATCCGGCGAATGCGCGCTACGTCGGCCAGATCCTCGCGGCGCTGAGCGACGAATGGTTGGTGACTGCTGGTCGGCAGCAGGTGGGAGCGGATCTCACGCGGCGCGAACTGAAGATCCTCAAGCTGCTCGCGGGTCGCTTGAGCAACGTCGAGATTTCGCAGGAACTGTGCATCTCGCGCGCAACCGTCAAGCGGCATACGCAGAACATCTACCGCAAGCTGCGCGCCTCGAGTCGCGGCGAAGCGGTGACCAGGGCCCGCACCCTCAAGGTTCTTTCCGACGGCTGATCCGTGGTCGGTGGGCTGGTTGTCTGAATGGTGGTGGAGTATCGCGATCCCCTTTTCTGGCGGGCATTTCCCGCGCCGTGGGGTGCGTCGCGGGAGGTCTTTTTCTGGCGCTTTGCCGCTCGGCCGCGGGCTTTCATTGACCTGCGTCAGGAAATCGCCAGAGATGTAAAAAATGGCCCGTTTTATGGCCCTTCGCAGCACTTCTTTTGGCTGGTCCTGCTTTTTTGTAGTGGCATAATTGCCGCCTATGCAAACTTACCTCAAGAACCCGTTTTCGGAGGCTGCTTCGACGTCCGTGCCACTGGGCCGGGTGGTCGCCGTTGTTTCGCAAAAAGGCGGTGCCGGCAAGACCACGGTCGCCATGCAACTCGGCGGCGGCTTCCATGCCCGCGGCGCGTCGGTCTTGCTGGTCGACCTCGACCCCCAGGAAAGCGCCTTTCGCTGGGCCGAATCGGCGCCGCTGCTCGATTCGGACTTGCAGTTGGACGTTCGCAAGATGTCTGGGCTCGAGCTGATCAAGCACGTCGGCGAGTTGCAACGGGAAGCTGATTACGTCGTTCTCGATACTCCGCCGTCGATCTACCATCCATCGACGCTGGCGGCGCTGGCGGTGGCGCATCTGGCGCTGATCCCGGCGGTGCCCAGCCCGACCGATCTGTGGTCGACGCTTGCTGTCGAGCGGCTGATCCTGAATCGCATGGAGCACAGCCATCGCCTGCATGGCTGCATTCTTCCCAACCGCGTACAGAACACGGCTCTGGCTACGGATGTGCTTGAACTGCTACATGAATTTACCTTGCCAATTCTCGATGCTATGCTCTGCCAGCGCAACGCTTATGCACAGAGTGCGGTCATCGGAGGATCCGTTTTTCAGCTGGGTTCCGGCGCTGAAGCCGCACAGAAAGAGGTTCGTAAGCTGGTCGCAGCCGTTCTTAAACAATTGGGAGAAGATTGATGACCACACCCACGACTACCAGCAGTAACAAGACCGCCCTGCGGGCCAGCCTGAAGAAGGAGGACGACTCGCTGGCCGATCGGCTGGTGGCTGCCGACGCACCGCTTGTCGCCACACCCGAGACCGAAGCTCCCGATGTTGCCGCCGCCGAAAGCGCCCAGGTGACGACGCCGGCGCGCAAGGTCGCGGCGAGGTCCACCGCCAGGCCGGTTGCCGCGGCGAAGGCCGATCAGCCGACGCCAGCGGCCAGTGCCCGACCGGTGCGCGGCAAAGCAGCTGCCCCAGCCGAGGAGGGGCCGCTGGAACAGCTGGAGAAGCTGGAGAAGGTGGTCAAGCAGAAGCGTGACAAACTGGTTCGCTACTCGGTCGATCTGTTGAAGAGCGAGGAAGCGGCAATCGATGCCTTGCGCGACGAGTTGGCCAGGGCTGCGGGCTGGGTAGCGAGCAAGTCCGATATCGTGCGCGCTGGCATTCGCGTCTTTGCCGAGCAGAAGCTGGAGCAGATGCAGGACTTGCTTGGTTCGCTGGCGACGACCGCGAAGAGCAAGGGTGGCACGCCGGGAACCAAAGGCAAGAAGGGCAGGAAAGGAAAAAAGAAGGGCTGATCGAAGCCGATCAGCCATCACGGGCAATGAATACCCTGGAGTTCTCGCCGTCATGGCGGAGGACTCCCGGCCGAGGGAGTCGGCCATGGACTATTCATTGTCCGTTTTTTTGTGGGTGTAGCAAGGGTGCCGGGGTTGCTCGGCGTTGAAGGTCTAACGGGCAGTCGCTCGCGAGAGCGCAATCGCATGGGGGGGTTTTATGTTTAGTAGTCTAATGCCGCAGCGCAGGGAATTTTTTGAACTTCTTGCTGCGCACTCGGAACAGGTGGTGGCGGGGGCAAACGCGACCTTGCGTCTGATCAATGGTTTGGGGGACGCCGGGGTCGACCTATCTGCGCTGGTGGCGGAAGTCAATCAGCACGAGCAACAGGGCGACGAGATCAAGGCCAAGGTGATCGGGAGGCTGCACCAGTCGTTCACGACGCCGATCAACCGCGACCAGATCCACGCGCTGATCACCGATCTCGACACCACGCTGAATGTCCTGCAGAGCGTTGCCAATGCGGTAGGCATGTACAGCATCACGCAGTCTACGGTTGAAGCGCGCGAAATGGCCTCCTTGAGCGCCGACGCCTGCATGCGCCTGGACCGCGCCGTCGCCGCGCTCGGTGACAAGGCGCGCGGAGCGGAAATGCTCAGTTTGTGCAAGGAGATCGAGGACATCGAATCGAAGGCCGACAAGGTGCAGCACCGGGCGATCACCGCCTTGTTCCAGGATGGCGCCAACATCTGGCAGACGATGAAGATGAAGGAGTTCTACTCGCTTCAGGAAACCGTTCTCGACTCTTGCCAGGAAGCGGCCAAGATGATCGAAGAGATCCTGATCGAAAACTCCTGAGAGGTAGCCCAAAATGGAAGGCCTAAATATGAGCATCTGGACGCTGGGGCTGCTGATAGCAGTGGCTTTGGCGTTCGACTTCATGAACGGGTTTCACGATGGCGCCAACTCGATCTCGACGATCGTTGCGACCGGTGCCCTGACCCCGAAACAGGCGGTGTTGTTCGCCGCTTTCTTCAACTTTGCCGCGCTGTGGGTGTTTCAGCTCAAGGTCGCGGCGACAATCGGCAAGGGCACGGTCGACCCGAGCTTCGTCGACTACTACGTGATCTTCGGGGCCTTGATGGGGGCATTGATCTGGAACATCATCACCTGGTATTACGGCATTCCGTCGTCGTCGTCGCACGCGCTGGTCGGTGGTCTGGTCGGAGCGACGGTGGCCAAGGCGGGTTCGGGGGCGCCAATCGTCTGGGAGGGTTTCGGCAAGATCCTCGCTTTCATCATCATTTCGCCAGTGGTGGGGGTGATCATCGGTGGGCTGCTGATGGTGCTGGTTGCCTGGATCTTTCGCGGTACCTCGCCGTATCAGGCCGGGAAGTTCTTCAAGGGCGGGCAGCTGTTCGCCGCTGCGGCCTACAGTCTGGGCCACGGCGGTAACGACGCGCAGAAGACGATCGGCATCATCTGGCTGCTGATGATCACCGCCGGGGTGGCGACCAAGGATGTGGCAACGCTGCCGACCTGGGTGATCTACTCGTGCTATTTCGCGATTGCCTGGGGAACGTATCTGGGTGGCTGGCGAATCGTCAAGACGATGGGGACCAAGATCACCAAGCTCAATGCGGTCAGCGGTTCGTGTGCTTCGATGGGTGGCGCGATCACCCTGGGACTGGCCACCCTCGGCGGCATTCCGGTGTCGACGACGCATACCATCACCGGCGCGATCATCGGTGTCGGTGCGGCGACCGACGTCAAGGCCGTGCGTTGGGCGATCACTGCCAACCTGCTGGTCGCGTGGGTGCTGACGATTCCCGCTTCGGGACTGATTGCGGCGATCTTCTGGTACATCGGGACCAAGTTCCTGTAGGCCCGGATCTCGCCGTTCGCAGCAACGGACGCCCCACCGCGTAGGGGCGTCCGCTTCAACCAGTCACCACTCGTTACAAGTGCTTCAACCGGATATTGAGGGAGTTTTTATGTTACCGAAGCGGACCGAATTTTTTGAGCTTCTCGCGGCACACAGCGAGCGTGTTCTGGCCGGTGCCAACGCCATGCTGCGCCTGGTTACCAGTCTGGGGGTCAGCAAGCAGGATGTTGCCGCACTGATCGAGGAAATCAACATGAACGAGGCGAGTGCGGAGCAGATCAAGGCCGCGCTGCTGACGATGCTGCACAAGTCCTTCGTCACGCCGCTCAACCGTGACCAGGTCTACGCGCTGACCATGGACATCGACAACGTGATGGATGCGGTACAGGATGTCGCCCAGGCGGTCAGCATCTATAACATAAGCGAGTCGAATACCGAGTCGCACGAGCTGGCATCGATGACGGTCGACGCCTGCATGCGCCTGACTCGCGCGATCGTTTCGCTGAAGGAACGGGAGCGCAGCCAGGAGACTGTGAACCTCTGTGTCGAAATCGAGCGCATCGAAGAGAAAGCGGTCGCGGTCATTTACAGGGCGATCAAGAGCTTGTTCGCGACCGAAGGGGACGAGGCGGCGGCGCTGCGGGCGATGCGGATGCGGCAGTTCTACGCCCTGCAGGAGAAGGTACTGCGGGCCAGCAAGAAATCGGCCCAGACCGTCGAAGAGATCCTGCTCCAGAATGCGTGAGAGGTAACCGCGTGCGGAAGGCCCGAACAGCAGCGCTGGTGGTTGATGTCGACGCTGTTCGGGCCGGTTGTGCAATTCGACGTCACGGGCGGCTGGTATCGGTATCGCTGCGCGACCGCGGCTGCGGGCTGCGCAATCGGCGCTGTTCGGCTGTTCGCAAGCCTGTGGCGTTGACGGCGGCCGCGACGCGCCTGGCAGGGCCTAGCGTACGAAGGCGTACGAACTTGCCGCCGTCCGCCTTCGTACCCCTCACTTGACCAGAGTAACGGGCAGGTCGCTGAGGTGCAGGACGCGGCTGCTTACCGACCCGAGCATCATGCTTGATACCGCGCCCAGGCCACGGGTGCCCATGACGATGCCGTCGCAACCGTGTTCCCGGGCGACCCTGGCGATGGTTTCCGCGGCCGGCCCGATCTCCACCTGCGGCGTGAAGCGCACGCCAGCGGCCTTCAGCACCTCCCGGTCGTGCTGCAGGACATCGCCGCCTCGACTTTCCTCGATCGCCTCGACCTCCTCTTTTCTTAGCACACGGCGAACCTTCCAATCCTCGACTTCGGGCTGGACGTTCAGCAGGACGGCTTCCATCGACGGGTACAGGCGGGCCAGCGCCGCGATGTGGCGAACGGCGCGGTGGGCGGCAGCGGAACCATCTACGGGGACAAGAGCCTTGCGCATGGCGAATTTCTCCGGCGAAGTAGTACGCGATGAAACCAGTTCGGATGACGCCAGCGACGCCAGACTATCCCCGAAATGACCTGCTTGACTGGGCACAAACTAACCGGCAAGGTTACCATAGTGCCGTTATCACTAGGGGAGTTTTCTGATGTACAGCATAGTCCGCGGTCCTCCGGTCAGCCGCCTGTTGGCGCTCGGTGCGCTGCTCTTCTTCGCGTCGCCGGCGCTGGCCGCGGACGGCCCGGAAGTGTTTGGCATTCCGGTGGATTTCATCCTGTTCGGAGCCACGTTGCTGGCCGTTGCCCTGTTCCATCATTACGTCCTGCAGGTCGCGCTGACCGGACTGGTGGTGATCTCCGCGTACAAGATCGCGTTCACCGGCTTCAAGACCGGCGACGGGTTCGGCGGGTTCGCAGCCCACATGGGACACGAATGGGTACTGCTGGTCAATCTGCTCTGCCTGCTGGTCGGCTTCGCTCTGCTGGCGCGTCATTTCGAGGACAGCGGTGCTCCTGAAGTCCTGCCGAGGCTGCTGCCGCAAGGCTGGCTCGGTCCCTTCGTGCTGCTGCTGATCATCTGGGTCCTCTCGGGCTTTCTGGACAATATCGCGGCGGCATTGATCGGCGGCACCATCGCCGCCGGCGTCTTCAAACGCCGACTGCACGCCGGCTATCTGGCCGCCATTGTGGCCGCTTCGAATGCCGGTGGCGCCGGCAGTGTGGTTGGCGACACGACCACGACCATGATCTGGATCGCCGGCATCAGTCCGCTGCAGGTCATGCCTGCCTATATCGCGTCTGCCGTGGCGCTGGTGGTGTTCGCCATACCGGCGTCTCTGCAGCAGCATCGTTACCAGCCGATCATTCGCGACCTGCACACGGCCCATCGCATCGACTGGGCTCGGCTCGGCGTCGTCGCTTTCATGCTGGTCGCCGCCGTCGCCACCAACGTCACGGTTAATCTCACCTTCGCGGCCTACGCCGACGATTTCCCGTTTTTTGGCGTCGCGGTGTGGGTTGCCCTGCTGCTCGCCTTGCCGGTTCGCAAGCCCGAGTGGAGCTTGCTCCCGGATGCCGTCAAGGGTTCCGTTTTTCTGCTGTCTTTGGTCGCTTGCGCGTCGATGATGCCGGTCGAGAAGCTGCCGCTCGCTTCCTGGCAGACGACGCTTGGCCTTGGCTTCGTTTCGGCGGTTTTCGACAACATCCCACTCACCGCTCTGGCTCTCAAACAGGGCGGTTATGACTGGGATTTTCTCGCCTTTGCGGTGGGTTACGGTGGCTCGATGCTGTGGTTCGGCTCCTCGGCGGGGGTGGCGTTGGCCAATCTGTTCCCGGAAGCGAAGTCGGTCGGCCGGTGGCTGCTGTACGGCTGGCACATCCCGATCGCCTACCTCGCTGGCTTCTTTGCGCTGTTGTTGATCGTTGGCTGGGCTCCCCGGGCGGCCGGCTAGGCGCGGCGGCGGCGCGGGGTGAGCTGGGATCGGCGCTTGGGCCAGCACAGCCCGGCATCCACAAGTTTTGCTACTGATGATTCATTGGCGGGATGATTGATCATGGAACGTTTCGTAATCGGCCGGGAAGAAAGACGGCGGCGCTGGATCAATGTCGGCTGGGGCCTGTTGTTCAGCGGCGCGATCGTGGTCGCCGTCGGTCTCGAGCACCAGCAGGACCCGGAGCGCTACGGAAGCGTCCTGCTGTGGTCGGTGGCGTCGATCCTGGCGGTGGCGAATCTTGCCAATCTGGTATTCTTTCTGCGCTATCTGCGCTTGATTGGCGACCACTGCCTGGAGGTGTTGCCGGCCAAACCGAAGGTGCGGGGCGAAGCGGCGGAGCCTGGCAAGCTGAGATTCTTTTCGGCCGGGAAATGGACCGAACTGGAGCTTGAGCAGGTGACGGCGATACGCCTGTTTACTCGCTGGGGCAAGCTGCGGCATGTCCAGTTGTTGCTGAGCAACAATCGCGGCATTCGCCTCGAGGGTTATCAGGATCTACCGCGCCTGGCGGAGACCCTGCAGACGGCTCTCCCCGGGAAGCTGATCTCGTGACGCTCAATGGCCGGCGGCGCAGCAATCAGCGACCGGCGGATTGGCGTGCGATCATCGCCCGCTGAGGCGGCGTGGCTGGCGCCGCCGAGGGCAGCGCTACGGAGCTGGGCGCGCCCTGATCACGACATGCTGACCGCGCTGTCGGCAGCGCGTGGCTTCCGTACCTATCGTAAAACGACCTGGCGTGGGGGCGCGCAAACCAACCGAGAGTAGTGCTGAGCGCTTACATTAGGCTTGCATGAAATTCAGATCGGTGTTGACATTTCGCCGCATTGGCGTGCTCGGCGCGGGCCTTCAGCGAAGTAGGGTCCAGCACCGGGCTGGTCGGCGTAATTTCACGTCACGCCAGAAAAAATTCGCATTTTCTGGTACTTGCGCCACAAAATCGTGCCCGGCGGCGCCCCTCGCGATTTCTTTTGGACTACAATTTGCAAAGCCTTCAGGGCTCGGCATGTGGTGACGTGAGGAGGTCGTGCGGGCCTTTCTTGTGTTTCTAAAGCGAGTCTTTTCAGTTTTCGTTCAGTTGTTTTCAGTTTCTCTCACCACCCATAGCGGAGGACAAATGTTATCCACCAATCCGATTGCGGCTCTGTTTGGCAAATCGCCGTTCAAGCCGATGCAACAACACATGCGCATCGTCACCGAGTGCGTCGCGGAGGTGCCGGGACTGTTCAGCGCCGTCATCGAGCAAGACTGGGCGCAAGTCGAAGCGCAGAAGGACAAGATTTTTGTCAAGGAAGGCGAAGCCGACGCGCTCAAGAACGACCTGCGCGACCATTTGCCGAGGAGCATGCTGCTGGCGGTTGACCGGCGGGACCTGTTGGAGCTTCTGGCGATGCAGGACGCGATCGCCGACACCGCGCAGGACATCGCCGGCCTGCTGGTCGAACGTAAGATGGAAGTGCCGCCGGGGATGGCCGAGCCGCTGATGCGATTCGTGGCCCGTTGCGTCGAGACCTGCGAACAGGCGCACAAGATCATTGAGGAACTCGACGAACTGCTTGAGACGGGTTTCCGCGGTCGTGACGTCGACCGGGTCAACGCGATGGTTCTGGAACTGGGCCAGATGGAAAGTGATACCGATCTGATGGGCATCGCCCTCAGCGGCATCCTTTTCGCCCAGGAAGACAGCATCAAGCCGGTGTCGGTGATGTTCTGGTACCAATTGATCCAGTGGGTGGGCAATCTGGCCGATAACGCGGAGAAGGTCGGTGACCGGTTGCGTCTGCTGATCGCCCGCTGAGCAGCAGAAGCCAAGAGGGTGGGCAAACCCCTTTGGCAGCCCGGTGTTCCCGATCCTGGGCGTGCGCTTCGTGTGTCACCAAGAAACTATCTTTATAGGGTGCAAGATGGAAATTATTGAGCAGCATCAAACGATCTTCTTAATCCTGGCCTATACCTTTGGCCTGTACATGACCTGGGGAATTGGCGCCAACGACGTCGCCAACGCCATGGGTACTTCGGTCGGTTCGGGGGCGCTTACCGTCAAGCAGGCCATCGTCCTGGCCGGCATCATGGAGTTCGCCGGCGCCTATCTGGCTGGCGGCGGCGTCGCCTCGACGATCTCGAAGGGCATTATCGATGGCAAGGTGTTCGAGCCGGTACCGGAGCTGCTGATGCTCGGCATGTTGGCCGCGTTGCTGGCCGCTGGACTCTGGCTGATGGTCGCCACCATGCGCGGCTGGCCGGTGTCAACGACGCACTCGATCATCGGCGCCGTCGTCGGCGTCGGTGTCGCGGCGGTCGGCATGGAAGCGGTGCAGTGGGACAAAATGGGTGAAATCGTCGCCAGCTGGTTCGTGTCGCCAGTGCTCGGCGGCTTCTTCGCCCTGCTGCTGACCTTGAGTATCCGCAAGCTGATCCTCAATACCGAAGACCCGATCAGCCAGGCGCGCAAGTGGGGGCCGATGTACGCTTTCCTGGTTGGCTGGCTGGTGTCGCTGGTGACCATCACCAAGGGTCTCAAGCACATCAAGATCCATCTCGGTGCCACCGAGGGCCAGGTCCTGGCGGTGGTGATCGGCGTCGGGCTGGCAATCGTTGCCAAGATGATGATGAACCGCATCAAGACCGATGAACGCGCGGACAAGGACTTCCATTACGCCAGCGTCGAGAAGCTGTTCATTCCGCTGATGGTGTTTACCGGTGCGGCAATGGCCTTCGCGCACGGTTCGAACGACGTCGCCAACGGCATTGGCCCGATGGCCGCGGTGGTTCAGCTGATCGAGACCAAGGCGGTGTCGGCGAAATCGGCGGTGACGCCGTTCATGTTGTTCGTTGGCGGCATCGGTATCGTCGTCGGTCTGGCGACCTATGGCTACAAGGTGATGGCGACCATCGGCAACAAGATCACCGAGCTGACGCCGACCCGTGGTTATTGCGCGACCATCGCCGCGTCGTTCGTGGTGGTGCTCGCTTCCGGGCTGGGATTGCCGGTATCGACCACTCATATCGCGGTCGGTGCGGTGATGGGCGTCGGCCTGGCGCGCGGTATCGGTGCGCTCGATCTGCGGGTGATCGGCGGAATCATTCTCTCATGGTTCATCACCGTGCCGGTCGGGGCGATTCTGGCGGCAATAATCTTCTATATCCTGCGAGCGATTTTCATTTAGGCTAACGGAAAATCGCCCCACCAGGCGGCGCCTCCTCGCGGGGTGCCGCTTTTTCCGTTTCTGAGCAAGTGAGCCTTTTGAGCCATGCCGGATCTGCCTACCCAAGTCGTAGACGCCTTGCAGCGCTTCAAGGGAGTCGCATTTCCAGGCGACATCCGGTTCCGCCAGATCCTGGTTACCGGCCCCCCGGGCGCCGGCAAGAGCACCCTGATCAGGCGCCTCGGCGGCTGGTCCGAGGAGGGCTACCTGGATATTAGCCGGAAGCATTGGTGGCGAGCCGAAATGCTCTCGATGAGGCCGCGCGAGATTCATCTGGGCCTTCCATTCGTTGGTCTGACCAACGCGATGGCGGTCTTCGATCCGCAGTTTCTCGACCATGACCCCTTGCCGCAGGTCGATTTTGCGCGTATCGCTTTGCCGCCCCAGCAGCTTTTCTTCCTTTCTGTCGACTGGTATCGACGCTACGTTTTCGAGTTTCTCGTGCCACCTCCGGAGTTGGTCTTCGAGCGGCGCAGGGAGCGCGCGCGGCACAGCACACACCCGGTGGATGCACAGCTGAGCCTGGCGATCTGTACAGCGCAGACGGCGGTATTCCGTCAGGTGGCAGAGTATCTGCACGAGAAGGGCTTTTACGTGTATGTCCGCGAGGGGATCGAAAACCCTCCGCGGCGCTTTGTCGATCGTTCCGGAATAGCGGTGACCACCACCCGTCGTCGCCGCCGGATCACCTTTTTGAGTGTTCTGGCGCGGCTGAAAGCGATTTCGGCGCGCCTGGGCTTTGGCGTCGGCCGTCACCTCAGGTTGCGCGACGCGTATCGTCTCGGCGACACCAAAGTGCGGGTCACGCTCGAAGGGCGGCCAATCGAGATTACCCTCGGTCTGGGCGACAAACGGCTGCGGCTTTATCCCGAGACACGAATGGACCGCAACGGCAAAGCGGTCAAGCTGGGCAGTTTCGTCGTCATTGATCCCGATACCCACCTTCGCCAGCTCGGGGGTTTTCTGCGACTGACCCCGAAGAGCTGGCTGGTCCTGGGTTCTGACGACCCGGTACAGCAAGCGATATTCCATTATCCGCCGGCCGTCGATGGCCATCACCTAGCCTTGATCTACGGCCGCGACGGCCTGGTGTTTCGCAACCTGAGCGACGCGGGTACGACCATTGCGCCAGTCGTTGAAGAGGCCAAGGTGGTCCGCTTGAACCGCTTGCGGCGGTTGCGCACGCTTGGTCAGTCACGAGACTCGGGCGTCGCCGTCAGCCCGCCGCTCGACGACAGCACGGCGCTTCGGATCAGTCGCTTGCGGCGGCTGCGGGCGATTTTCGGTGGGCCGGTCGAGCTGCCGCCAAAGGAAGAAGCCCTGGAACTTATCGAGCAGATCAATCGCCTGATGCTCACCGAGATCTATCGCCCCAGGGACGATCGAGGCTTGCCCGGCGGACTGTTGGTGCTGCCGCGGTCCTTGACGCCGATCGTGCTCGCCGACCTGCATGCGCAGATTGACAATCTGCTGACCGTGTTGACCCAGAACGCCTTCCTCGAAGCGTTGGAGGACGGTAGCGCCGCCCTGATAATCCTCGGTGACGCCGTGCATTGTGAGGCGGACGGCCAGCTCAGGGCGATGGAAAGCTCGATGTTGCTGATGGATCTCATCTTCCGGCTCAAGCTGCGCTTTCCCGAGCAGATATTCTATGTTCGTGGCAACCATGACTCGTTTTCCGAGGACATCGCCAAGGAAGGCGTTCCGCAGGGCCTGCTATGGGCCAGGGAGTTGAGCGAAATCCGCGGCGCGGTCTATCAGAAGGCAATGCGCGAGTTCTACGGATTGCTACCCTACGTCGTCATTTCCCCGGACTTCCTCGCGTGCCATGCCGCAGCACCAAAGACCAAGGTCAGCAAGAAGATGCTGATAAACATCCATCAGCACCCTGAGCTGATCCCGCAATTGATCAGCAATCGCCTGCAACGCGCCAACCGGCCTCAGGGCTACAGCCGGGGCGATGTCCGGCACTTTCGCAAGCGTCTCAACCTTGACCCGGAGACCCCCTTCATCGTCGGCCACACGCCGATCGACCGGGAGAATACCCTGTGGCAGAACGTCGATGGCATCGACAACCACCACGTCCTGTTCAGCGCCAATCCCCAGCTGGTCGGTGTGTTTACTCGCCTTGGCGAGACGATGCTGCCGCTGACCTATCCGGTGGACGAATTGACGCCGATTCTCAACGCGCTGGAAGCCGAGCCGCAGGCTCAGATAGCCACCACGGAACTTCCCCGCGAGGCCGCCGGCGGGGGCGGCCAGGAGTCGGCGGCGTCACCCACCCGGAAATGGCGGATTGGCGGGTAGAGCGTTTTGTCGGCGGGTCACGGCCGCAAGCGAACGCTGAAGTCAGCCGCGCTCTGGCCGCCACCCTGGCCTTGGCGACTTCATGCTTCGGAGGAGTGAATTTTGGAAGACCGCGTTTCCGAGCTTGAAGTCAGGATCACTCTTGCCGAGGATCTGGTGGAAGAGCTCAATCTGACTGTCTATCGACAACAGCAGCAGATCGACTTGTTGCAGCAGCAACTGCGCCATCTCTACCGGCACCTGCAGGAGGCGCCGACAACCGTCGACAAGAGCAACCCGCGCGACGACATTCCGCCGCATTACTGAGTAGGGACGACACCCGTTGCTGGGTCTTCCGGCGCCGGCACAGGCCATGTCTTTCGGTCGCCTTCGTCACCGCGGGATATTGCTGACGAGCACGCGCGTCCTTTCTTCACCGCGGGGGCGCTGACCATTTTTGTTCCGGATTCCTGTCAACCGCTGCCGCCAGCGAGCGTTATGCGCACCATGGGTAGGAAGCAAACAAGAACCTTCGACAGGAGAAAAGAAATGGGAAGCCTGAGCACAGAGTCGTATGAGCAGTTCCTTGATTCACTAAAGCAGGCTGGTGTCGAGATCAGCAATGAGCGCGAGCTGCGTGAGCGTCTGGCCGAGGCCCAGCGCTGGCGTTTCGCTTTCGCCACCCTGGCCGCCAACGGTCGACAGTTGGGGATTCGCTTCCAGGACGCCGGATGTAGTGTAAACAACGCGGATATCCACCGCGCCTTCGCCCGTTTCCAGATCCCTGAAAATCTGGAAACCACCTTCGCCGCCAGCCTGCGGGCTGATCACTGATCGCTGGCTGCGCCTACAAGCGGAGACGACCAGCATCTCCGCGACCGCCGATCCCTGGGTGACTCCGGGGTATCGGGGAACCCAGATGACCGCCTTGACGCGGGCCTCGTTCAGGGTCCAGCGCCGGCAGAGTCGGCGCCAACGAGGTGTGTCAGAGTGGTCCTTGTTTCACGCTTGATCGACGTGGTGCGTGGACTCCTTCACTCTTGTTGGACGACGACTTCACGGTGAGTCATAATGTCGCCATGAACGAGTCCCCTCCCCAGGATCCGCGCCGTCGGCTCCGCGAACTTCTCTCCGTCCCCGAGCGCGATCGCACTGATCCGCAATGGGATGAAATCATCGAGCTCGAGATCACCTTGGCTCCGGGGAACCGCGAGTCCGAGCGGCCTTCGGACCGGCAGCCCGGGCAGCAGGATCGGCGCCAGGCTGCCACGACTCCGGGGCGTCGGCCGGAGCCGCGCAAGACCGGGCCCAGGCCGGTTGGACCACGTCCGGACCAGCGACCGCCGGCGGTCAGACCCGACCCCGGCTCTGAAGGGTCGGCTGACGTGCGCGGCCCGGATTCCAGGGCGATTCCCAAGCGACATGGTCGGCGGCCCAGGCGCCCACCGGAGGCCCCCAGCGACAGCTGAATCAGCTCCTTCGACGGATTCCGGATGCTGCTCGCGGTGAATTTGACCCACGGGCCGACGTGCCACCTTGGGGCCGCGCGGCAAGGGCTCCCATCTACCTCCTATGGGGCCGCTCCCCCTGGGCCGGGCCGGGCCCCCGATCCGGCGGGGTCGCTATCGTGCGCTCGTTGTTCCGGGTCGCGCAGGATCAGAGTCGGCGAGGCAGCGAACTGCGGAAAAACGTCGCCATCGGCGTTTCGATCCAGATCCGGTCGGCGTAGGTCCAGAGTTCGTACGGTGTGTCGCCCACGTGGTTAGCGTCGCGGTCGAATCCTTCATAGTCGTCCCAGTAGTTGCCACGCCATTCGTTGTGGTCCAGTTGGCCGCTTCGCCAACCAGTGCTTGCCAGAGATCGTGCTCGAAGCGGTTGCCCAGGACGAGATGACCGCCTTTCTCGCCATAGAAGCTGACGCCGGTGAAATTGTGTGCAATACGATTGTCGATCACCGGAATGCGATTGATCGCGTACATCGGCGAGTCGGACATCAGACCGACGGCGCAGTGAATGATTTCGTTTCCTTGAATCAGCGTGGTGCCGCTTTCCTTTAAACCTATTTTCCTGTGCGCCGTGCTAAGGCGCTGTTTTCCAGCGGGTGCGAATCCCGCCCGGCAACTTTCGCTCCGGCCGGTAGCAACTGGAGCAGTCGTGGAGGTAACGAAGCGGCTGAAGCCTCCGGTATAGAGGGTTCTTTAAGGA
>NZ_JAPUVQ010000112.1:0-68089 GCF_029255145.1 Accumulibacter sp. | reverse complement strand
CGCTCCTCGAGGAACTCACCCTGCAAGATTTCCCGCATCCGGAAACCGGGGCAAGAATGACCTTCGCCCTCGTCTAAAGTGCCAACCGGGTTTCCTCCGAGATCAGGAAATCTGAAGTTGTTAGCGGCGGCGCCCTTCCGTAGAAATCTGGCGTCGACGACCTGACGCGGTGGGAAGACCGGTCGGTTTGCTTTGGGTCTTGAATTTCAACCAAGCATCAATAGGCCGTTTTTCCGGTCTGCCGCCAGCAGGGCTCCCGGCGGACGGTTTGCGCAGCAAATCGTCGTCTGGCAAGCGAAGCGCGGCAGGGATGGGCGGCGAGGGATCGGTGAGCGCCGCCGGGTATTGACGCACGGGGTTTGAACGGGATCGGATCTGGGGTCCGGCATGACCGGCGCAGCAGTGGCGTTCGCGGGGCCGATGCGGTAGAAAGCCGAGCGGCCGGTGGAAACGCAGGCGCGACACCGGTACCAACGGCCAAGCCAGAGCCGATGTCGCGCCCCGTAGCCCCCACAGCGGCGACGTTGCCTGCTTGGTATTTCACGAAGCGCAGCTCGCGGTCAGATTCCCATTGGCCGGGACGGCCAATGGATCTCCCTGGAAGACGCTACCACTGCGCCGGTTGCCGCATAGCCTCATTTGCAGCCACTGCGATCGTGGCCAGCGCTACTGCACCACGCGCTGCGCCGACGAGGCACGCCGACAGTCCATCCGTGCCTCGGGTCGCCGCTATCAAGATAGCTCACGCGGCCATCACACCCACGCCGAACGCTGGCGTGTTGGCACCATCGCCAGCCAACTGCATGTGCATCGCGACAGCGTCGCCCGCGTGCTCGCCCAAGCCGGCTTGCCGGTTTGGTATCTTAAACACCGGCCAAGTCCGCGACGAATCAGGTCGTCGGCGAATGCTCGTCGTCCAGGCAGCGAAAGGCGTCGGCCGTGCTGAGAAACACCCGCCCGCTGAGTTGCCGGTTGACCAGATCACTGCGCAGCAGGCGATCCATGACGGGCCCCTTGACCTCGGCCAGATGCAGCTTGATCTGGTCCTTCCCGAGGCTGCGGTTGATCTCGCCGAGCGCGTAGAGGCCGGTGGTGTCGACCAGGCTGACCGCCGACATGACCAGCACCACGTGGCGCGTCGGCAGGCCGTTGGCCGCGCGTACCTTGAGCAACTGGTTGAGGTGGTTGACCACCGCGTCGACGTTGCCAAAAAACAGGTCGGCGTCGACGCGCACGATCAGCACCTCGGGCAGCGTTTCCACCTGGTGTCGTTCGATATTGCGAAAGTGTTCGCTGCCGGGAATCCGGCCGATGACAGCGATGTGCGGCCGACTGGCGCGCCAGATGACCGTCGCCAGCGACAGCACGACGCCGAGGATCACGCCTTGCTCGATGCCGAGCAGCAGCACGCCGGCGGTGGTCGCCAGCAAGGCGCCGGCATCGCTGCGGTCGTAGCGCCAGGCGTCCTTCAGGGTAGTAAAGTCGATCATCCCGAGCACCGCCAGAATGATCGTCGCCGCCAGTGCCGGCAGCGGCAGGAGCGACAGCCAAGTGGTCGGCACCGACAGCGCCAGAACGATCAATCCGGCCGAAATGACGCTGGCCAGGGGCGTGTTGGCGCCGGCGCTGAAATTCACTGCCGACCGCGAGATGCTGCCGGTAACCGCGAAACCGCCGGACAGCGCGGCGGCGACATTGGCCGCGCCGAGTCCGAGCAGCTCATGATTGGTGATGATCCGCTCGCCGCGCCGGTGCGCCAGTGACTGCGCCGCAGCCTGACTCGACAGAAAGATCATGAAGGCAATCAGCAGCGATGGGAAGAGCAAGGGCCGCCAATGCTCGGCTGACACGGCCAGGGCAATGGCCGGCATGCCGGCAGGAATCTCGCCGACCACTTTCACTCCGGCCGGCGCCAGGCCGAACGCCGCGACCGTGGCCGTGGCGACGACCAGCACCGCCACCGGTGCCAGTCTGGACAGCGTGTCCGCCAGTCGCCCGGCCATTCCCAGAGCCGCCAGCCCGCGCACCAGATAACGCTTCGCCAGCCACAGGGCCAGCAGCGAACTCAGACCGATGACGGCGCTGGGGCGATGGATAGAGGCCAGCCCGCCACCGAGCAGCGCCTCGATCTGGCCGCTGGCGATCAACAAGGCGGCGCCGGTGGTAAAGCCGCTCATCACCGGTTGGCTGAGCAGGCTGGCGACGAAGCCGAGCCGGAGCAAGCCGCTCAGGAACAGCATCGCGCCGGCGATCAGCGCCATCTGGCCGGCCAGCAGCACACTTAGCGCCGACCCGGAGGGCGCCAGGGGCGCCAGCGCGGTGCCGATCATCAGCGAGGTGATGGCCATCGGCCCGACCGATTGCACCATGCTGCTGCCGAACAGCGCATAGGCGATCGGCGGCAGGATGCTGGCGTACAAGCCGGTCACCGGTGGCAGGCCGGCAACCATGGCGTAGGCCATGCCCTGCGGAATCAACATCATGGCGACGATGATCCCGGCGCCGATATCGCCGGCCAGCAATTCGCGTCGGTAGTGCTTCAGCCACGCCAGCATCGTTGCCGTCTCCCGGTGGTCAGCTTGCGCGATCGGGCGCAGCGATCATGGTAACGGTTGTGCCCCTGGCGTCCTAGATCTGCGCGGCGTGCGCCGTGCCTGCCGGTGGTCGGTGGGTTGGCGTGGGGGCATCGGCCTGGCGTAGCCCAATGTGATTCTGGAAGCGCGGGGCCGATTTGCGTATGCTGCTCGCCTCGACCTCCCGACCATCCGTCCAACTGACATGAACAACATGGCGCAAGCCCGTATCGACCCGGTCTTCTCCGACCTGCAGCCGGCAGCCGTGTGGGAGCACTTCGCGACGCGCTGCCGTATTCCACGCCAGTCGAAGCGGAGGGGCCGCGGCGCGACCATCTGCGGCAGTGGGCGCTGGCCAGGCGACTGTCGGCGACGGTCGATGCGGTGGGCAACCTGCTGATCCGCAAGGCGGCCAGCGCCGGCATGCAGGACACGCCCGGAGTCGTTCTACAGGCTCACCTCGATATGGTTTGCCAGCAGGATTGGCAGAACGACCGGGGAACAGCGCACGATTCTTCCCGCGACCCGATTCGGCCGCTTCGTCGTGATGGCTGGCTGGTCGCCGACGAGACGACGCTTGGTGCCGACAACGGCGTCGGCGTCGCCCTGATCCTGGCCGTTCTCGAGGATGGGTCGCTGATCCATGGCCCGATCGAAGCCTTGCTGACGGTAGACGAGGAAGCCGGCATGGGTGGCGCGCGCGGACTGCAGCCCGGGCTGCTGCACGGCCGCCTGTTGCTCAATCTGGATACCGAGGAATGGGGCGAGTTTTTCGTGGGTTGCGCAGGCGGACTCGATGTCGATGTGCGCCGGGACAGCGCGCCGGAACGTCTGCCAGCCGCCCTCACGGTCTGGCGGATCGCTCTGCGCGGCTTGCGTGGCGGCCATTCCGGCGTCGACATCCACCTTCAGCGCGGCAACGCCATCAAGCTGCTGGTGCGCGTCCTGCGCGACCTCGAGCGCCGATGCACGCCGCGCCGCACGGCGTTCGGCGCTGGAGCAGGAGCGTCCCCGGCGTCGTCGATACGTCGAACAAGGTGGGCATGGTCGCGCTGACGCCGGACGGCGGCAGCTGCAACTTCATGGTCCGCTCGCTGACCGAGAGTGGCCGCCGTGAGCTGGCCGACGAGATCGTCAGCCTCTTCGCGCTGTCGGGGACGGTCGCCGAGAAAAGTGGCGAGTATCCGGGCTGGGCGCCGAATCCTGTTTCGCCGTTGCTGGCGCTCTGCCAGTCGGCTTACCAGCGGGAGTTTGGCGAGGACTCCCGGGTGCAGGTGATCCATGCCGGCCTCGAATGCGGCCTCATTGCGGCCAGTCACCCTGGTCTCGAGATGCTGTCGTTCGGACCGACGATACGCGGCGCGCACGCGCCTGGCGAGCGCGTCGAGATCGACTCGGTGGGGCATGCCTGGCGTCTGCTGACGGCAATTCTCGCCACCATCGCCGTCGGCGCTGGCGGCGAGCGATCGACCGATTTCAGGGTGAACGGGGTGAAAGCGCTGAAAGCGGTGCCAGGATGAACGCCGACGATCTGCAGCTGCTGGTCACCAGCGGCATGCCCTACGGCAAGTACAAAGGCCGCCTGATCGCCGATTTGCCCGGGAATTACCTGAACTGGTTCGCGCGCCAGGGGTTCCCGCCAGGCAAGCTGGGGAAGCTTCTGGCGCTGATGCACGAGCTCGATCACAACGGCCTGTCGTCGCTCCTGGAGCCGCTGCGGCAGCGATGATCCGGCGGCCGCCAGCAACCACGCTCAGGGCTCGATGCGCGTTCCGAGAACCTGCAGGAACTTCGCCAGCCAGTCCGGGTGGGCGGGCCAGGCGGGCGCGGTGACCAGGTTGCCATCGACGTGCGCCTGGTCGACCGGGATGTCGGCAAACGTGCCGCCGGCCGCCCGGACCTCCGGTCCGCACGCCGGATAGGCGCTGCACGAGCATCCCGAAAGGACCCCGGCAGCGGCCAGCAGTTGTGCTCCGTGACAGATCGCGGCAATCGGCTTGCCAGTGCTGGCGAAGTGCTGAACGATGGCGATCACCTCCGGGTTGAGCCGCAGGTACTCCGGCGCACGGCCGCCGGGGATGACCAGCGCGTCGTAGTCTTCGGCGCGAACTTCGGCGAAATCGGCATTCAGCGTGAAATTGTGGCCGGGCTTTTCGCTGTAGGTCTGGTCGCCCTCGAAATCGTGCACGGCGGTCCGCACCTGCTCGCCGCCATGCTTTCCCGGGCAGACCGCGTGCACGGTGTGGCCGACCATTTGCAGCGCCTGGAAGGGCACCATTGTTTCGTAGTCCTCGGTGAAGTCACCGGTGATCATCAGAATCGTCTTTGCGGCCATGTCGGTCTCCTTGGCGTGGTGGTGAGAGCGGAGCTGCGCCAGTCGTCCGGGCAGGGAAACGCACGGTCGAGCAGGCAACGGCCTTGGCGCCGGCTGGCCAGCAAGCGGCGGAGTCGGCCGATTAGCGTCTATAGTAACAGGGTCGTCAGGCGCGCTTCGTCGGCCAGCGGGGGAACGAGCCTCGCTGCCCGATGTCTCGTTAACTGTTGCGCGTTTCGCCCATCTGTCCGGAGGTCTTCCATGCCGCATTCGCCGTTCAATACCTTGTCCCGCTTCGATCCTCCTGGTAAGGCGGAGGCTCTGTTCTATTCGCTGCCGGCGCTGGCCGCCGCCGAGGTCGGCAATATCGCCCGCCTGCCGGTGTCGCTGCGCATCGTCCTCGAAGCGCTGCTGCGTCATTGTGATGGCCACCGCGTCAGCGAACGGCACATCCTCGAACTGGCGCAGTGGCAGCCACGCGCGCCGCGCAGCGAGGAGATCCCCTTCGTCGTCGCGCGCGTTGTCCTGCAGGATTTCACCGGCGTGCCGCTGCTTTGCGATCTTGCGGCGATGCGCCACGCGGCGCAGGCGCGCGGGCGCGAGGCGAGCAGCATCGAACCGCTGGTGCCGGTGGACCTGGTCGTCGATCATTCGGTGCAGGTCGACTACTACGGCACGCCACAGGCGCTGCAGCAGAACATGCGCAAGGAGTTCGAGCGCAACGGCGAGCGCTACCAGTTCATGAAATGGGGCATGCAGGCTTTCGACACCTTCCGCGTCGTGCCGCCGGGCGTCGGCATCGTCCACCAGGTCAACCTCGAACACCTGTTTGGCGGCGTCCGTCAGCGCGAGACGGACGGCGGGCGGTTGTGCTTTCCCGATACGCTGGTCGGCACCGACTCGCATACGACGATGATCAACGCCGTTGGCGTCGTTGGCTGGGGCGTCGGCGGCATCGAGGCCGAGGCGGCGATGCTCGGTCAGCCGGTCTATTTCCTGACTCCGGACGTGGTTGGCGTCGAGCTCGTCGGGCGCCTGCGCGAGGGCGTCACGGCCACCGACCTGGTGCTGACAGTGACCGAGTTGTTGCGCCGGCAGAAGGTGGTTGGCGCCTTTGTCGAGTATTTCGGCGAGGGTGCGAGCACCCTGACGGTGACCGACCGTGCGACGCTGGCCAACATGGCGCCCGAGTACGGGGCGACGATGGGCTTCTTCCCGGTCGACCAGAAAACCGTCAGTTACCTGCGCACCACCGGCCACAGTGAAGCCGACTGCGAGCTGTTCGAGGCCTACTTCCGAGCGCAGGGACTGTTCGGTATTCCCCGTGCCGGCCAGATCGACTACTCGCGTACCGTCCGTCTCGACCTGAGCAGCATCGTTCCCTCGCTGGCCGGTCCGAAGCGGCCGCAGGACCGCATCGCGCTGCCCGAGATGGCCAGCAAGTTCAATCAACTGTTCAGCGCTGCCGAGGCTGACGACGGCTTCGCCCGACCGGCTGACACGCTGACCCGGCGCTACCCGACCGAGCAAGCCGGCGTCGATCTTGGTCACGGTGATGTGTTGATCGCCGCGATCACCTCGTGCACCAACACCAGCAACCCGGCGGTGATGATCGCCGCCGGCTTGCTGGCCAGGAAAGCGGTCGCCAGAGGGCTGCGCGTGCAGCCGCATATCAAGACCTCGCTGGCTCCCGGGTCGCGGGTGGTGACCGATTACCTGGAGAAAGCCGGCTTGCTGGCGCCGCTCGCCGAGCTTGGCTTCGCGCTCGCGGGCTACGGCTGCACGACCTGCATCGGCAATGCCGGCGACCTCGACCCGGCGTTCAACAAGGCGATTACCGAGAATCAGCTGGTCGCCGCCGCGGTGTTGTCGGGCAACCGCAATTTCGAAGCGCGCATCCATCCCAATCTGCGCGCGAACTACCTGGCGTCGCCGCCGCTGGTGGTCGCCTTCGCCATCGCCGGCCGGGCAAACATCGATCTCAACAGCGAGCCACTGGGCCTGGGCAGCGACGGCCAGCCGGTCTACCTGCGCGAAGTCTGGCCAAGCTCGGACGAAATCGACGCCGCGCTGCCGTTCGCGCTCGACCCGGAAACGTTTCGCCGCCGCTACGCCGATGTCACCGCCGACCAGGACCTGTGGAACGCCATTCAGGCGCGCACCGGCGTGCTCTACGACTGGCCGCCGTCGACCTATATCGCGCGCCCGCCGTTTTTCGATCTGCCGGCGCAGCCTGCGGGCGACATCACCGGAGCGCGCGCACTGCTGCTGCTCGGCGACTCGGTGACCACCGACCACATCTCGCCGGCGGGTTCGTTCGCCGAGACGACGCCGGCGGGCAGTTGGCTCAGGGAGCAGGGCGTACGACGTGCCGACTTCAACTCCTACGGCGCCCGCCGCGGTCATCACGAGGTGATGGTACGCGGCACTTTCGCCAACGTCCGGATCCGCAACCTGATGTTGCCGGCCGATGCGCAGGGGCGCCGACCCGAGGGTGGCTACACGCTGCTCGATGGCCAGCAGACGACCGTTTACGCCGCGGCGATGACCTATCTCGAACGCGGCACGCCGACCATCGTCGTCGCCGGCGAGGAATACGGCACGGGTTCGTCGCGCGACTGGGCGGCCAAGGGCACACGCCTGCTCGGCGTGCGGGCGGTGATCGCGCGCAGCTACGAACGCATCCACCGTGCCAACCTGGTCGGCATGGGTGTGCTGCCGTTGCAGTTCATGGCCGACGACTCGGCGACTTCGCTGGATTTGCGCGGAGACGAAATCTTCGAGATCCGCGGCCTCGGCCCCGACCTGGCGCCGATGCACAACCTGACCCTGGTGATCGAGCGAGCCAATGGCGAACGCGTCGAACGTCCAGTGCTGTGCCGCATCGACACGCCGATCGAGATTCACTACTACTGGTCGGGTGGCATCCTGCCCTATGTGCTGGAGCAGTTGCTCGCTGAAGGCGGGGCGCGTCACTGAGCGCGTGGGCGATGGCCGCCCGGCTGGCCTTGGCCAGCCTCAGGCCTGTGGACCTGGCTCGCCTCCATCTGCGTGGCTTACGCGTACCGCCAGCGGCTGTGATACATCGAGGTGTACGTCGCGTTGCGGGAACGGAATGGTGATCCCGGCGGCGGCCAGACGTTTTTCCATCGCGTAGCGCAGGTCGCTGTCGACCCGGCGTCCCATCAGGTTGGGTCCCAGCTCGACCCAGAAGACCAGCACCAGCAGCAGCGCATTGTCACCGAAGTCCTCGAAAAAGACCTCCGGCTGGGGGTCTTTCAAGACCTGCCCGTGATCGTCGGCACAGCCGGTGATGATCTCGGCCGCCGCGTGCACCGGCGACCCGTAGGCAATGCCGATCCTGATCTCGCGGCGGATGCGAGCGTTCGAATAGGTCCAGTTGACGACCTGGTTTTCGAGGAAGCTGGAGTTGGGAATCAGCGCCTCGACGCCATCGAAGCCGCGCACCGTCGACGCGCGCAGGTCGACCTGCGTGACGTAGCCGGTGACGCCGTTCAGGGCGATGATGTCGCCAACCCGGATTTTGCGCTCGAAGAGGACGATGATGCCGCTGATCACGTTCTTGATGATCGTCTGGGTGCCGAAGCCGACGCCGATCGCCAGGGCGCCGCCCATGAAGGCGAAAACGGTCAGCGGGATTCGCGCCAGATTGAGAATGAAGACGACCAGCACCACCGCCAGGGCAATCATCGCCCAGCGACGAATGACGCTGGCGATCTGCTCTTCGACCCCGAAGCGTTCGACCATCAGCCGCTGCAGTCGCGCCGAGAGCACCGAGAACAGCCAGTAGCCGAAAACGAACAGGAATATCGCGCCAATGCTCTTGCCGACGGTAACCCCGTAGGTAATGGTCACCGTCTTGCCGTCGACCACCGTCGAATCCTCGACGGCAAAGATCTCGAAGTCCCAGAGCCGCTTGAGCGCTTGCGCCACCTGCAGCGCGCCGAGTTTCCAGTTGTCTACCCTGCCGGTCTCCGGGTCGAATCCGAAATCGGTTAGCCAGCGCTTGAGCTGACTATCCAGCCGGCTGCCGGCGAATTCCACGCGCTGGTAAGCCTGCACGCGCTTCTTGAGAGTCTCCAGAATCGCCGACTCCCGAGCCTTGCTGTCGGCATCGAGCACGGCCTCGTCCAGCCGCTGCTCCTGTTGCCGGACATCGAGGCGCGCCGCTTCCTGCAGTTCACGGAACAGGTCCTTGCGGCTGGAGATGTCGCGCCTGGTCTGGCGAAGCGCCGTAATCACCGCCTGCCGGGTCGCTGTGTCGTCGGAGCTGAAAGCCACGAAGCGCTGCCCCCACGAGTCGCCGGCAACCTGGATCATTCCTTGCAGCCAGGTCAGCGTCATCAGCGTCAGGCGATCCGTTTCCATTTGTTCGTCAAGCAGCCGCAGGCGCTGTGCCCTGGCGCCGTTCGGGTCAGCGTCCTGCGGGAGTGCTGCCAGTCGTGCGCGCTCTGCGGCGCGTCGGCTGTTGTCGGCGACCATCCGATCGATTTCGCCGCTCACTTTGGCCAGCGTGCCGCGCAACCTGGCCTGCTGCTGCTCGAAGTCGTCCTTGCTGAGTCGTTGCGCGGGCAGCGCCCGGGCCAGCAGATCGTCCATTTCGGCGCTGAGTGGCTGCAGCTTCTTTTGTTTCAGATGGACGATGTCGAGCCCGAGGACGATCGTGCTCAGTTCCGCCTCGGTCTGTTGCCGGCGCAGCTCGGCGAGTTCGCGGCTGCGGCGGTTCTTGTCGATCTCGTCGCGCCCGCCGGCTCGCGCCAGGCGGTCTTCGGCCAGGCGGACGGCCTCGTCGGCCAGCCGTCGCGAAGCGACCAGCCCGGCCTGCTGGTCGACCAGCGCCCGTTCCGCCGCGGCCAGGCTTTTCAGTTGCGCCTTCAGGGAATCGTTCTCGTCGCGCAGCGCATCTGCACGCAAGGCAGAGTACGGCGGCGGGCCGGCCAACTCGGTCATCAGCACCTTCTGGTTTGCCGTTTCGAGGTCGGTGTCTTGCAGCATTGCCAGTTCATCAAGCAGTTTCAGACGCTCGCCGTAGAGCATCACCAGACGTTCGAGCAGCCGCTGGCGCGCTGTCGTTTGCAGGTCTTCCGGATCCCTGCCCGCGCTCTTGAGCCGTTCTTCGTCCTGTTGGCGGCGTGCTTCGGCGAGCAGCGCTTCCGCCTGGGCGCGCGGGTCCGTGGCTTCTCCGCTGGCGGCGACCTTGGTGGCCGGCGGCTTGAGCGCTTCGGATAACTGTTTGGGTAGCTGCGCGTCAGCGAGCGGTGAGAAGGCGATCACGATCAGCGCGAGGAACACCTGCCGGAGGATCATCGAAGCAGACTCCCGACGGCGTGCCGGCTCGACGCGCTCTGGTGCCTGCCTCGAGTCGTCGCGAAAACCCGGCCAGATCCGGTCGGCAGCGGCAGGATCGGCAGCGCACGGTGGCAAAGGCAGGCGGAGAGGCGCGGATGGGTCCACATGAGTTTCCTTCAGGCGAGGGCGACAGTATCGAACCTGATCCGCAAGACGTCTACAGCGGGGGTGCCAGCCCCCTGTGACGAGCGTGCGGAACAGTTCTGCCGATTTCAAGCGCATGTGCGTGGCAATAGCGTAGAAAAGACGCTTGTCTTCCTTCGCTTGCCGACCCGGACCAACCGCGTGGTTATTTCGTAGAGGATTTTCATGGTTGCCAGGCCCCTTTCTCCCAGGGCTGCCAAGCGAGCCGCTGCCAAGCTGGTCGATGACCTGGGTCGAACCGATCGTAGACGGCTGGAGGATCTGCTCGGCTTGCTCGCCGACGATGGCCGGATCTCACTTGCCGACGCGCTGCAGGCCTTGTTTCCGGATCAGGCGAGGGAAGCCGCGCTGACCGCTTTCCGCCAGTTCAGGAGCCGACTCCGGGAGATCGTGGCGGAACTCGGCGTCAGGTTTTCGCTGGAGGCGGACAGCCAGACCCGGGCAGCGCCCGAGGAGCGCTGGTGCTGGTTCGAGGGCGACGACGGCGCGGTCGAGACGGCGACCCGGCTGGCGATGGAGGAAACGGGCAATGTCGAGCGGAGCGGCCTGTCGGCGATCGAGTTGACCGAGACGCGCGACGGCAAGCCGCTGATCCGCTATTTCGTTTCCTACGCGCACCAGGACAAGTCCGAGTCGGAAAAGCTTCTGCGGCAATTACAGAACCAGCTCGACATTGCCAAGGACTATGCCTTCGAGGCCTGGACCGATCGCAACATCCTTCCGGGGGAGGGGTGGCACGAGGAGATCCAGGGCGCCATTGCTCGTTGTCAGTTCGGCCTGCTACTGGTCTCGACTGCTTTTCTCGGCAGAAAGCACATCACAGCGCACGAGCTGCCGTCATTTGTTGCTGGAGAGCCGGGCACCCCTGACCCAGGCAAGCGAGCGATCCCGGTGGCGTTGAAACGCGTTCTGCTCGATGGCAAGATGGACCTCAAGGGTCTCGAGCGACGCCAGATTTTCCACGACAACGGCGGCCGGGCCTTTTCCGAGCGGACCACAGGCAAGACGCGCGATGATTTCGCCCGCGAGCTCTTTGAGAAGATCCTGGCCGTGGTGGCCGGTCGCTTTACGCTACCGCCGACCCCCACGGCTGCACGCTCCCTGTCACCCCGCGAGCGCGCGGAGAGCGCGCAGCGGCGCTACATCGACGAGGCCGTCGACTGGAGTTGCCATGTGCCGACGCAGGGATTCGCCAGCGCCATGCACAAGCTGGAAAGCGAGCCGGAAAAACCCGCCGCCGAAGTACAGCGCGCCGATGCCCTGGCTTTCCTCGACGACTGGGTCGGCAATCCGCAGGCGCAGCCGTACTGCGCGCTGCTCGGCGAACTGGGCATGGGCAAGACCACCACCTGCATGGCTTTCGCCCGCTCGCTGCTCGAGCGGCGCAAGCACGACCCGGCGGCGCCACTGCCGATCTACCTTGACCTGCGCCACCTTGGCGATCGCGCCAAAGGCGAGCCGGAGCTCAAGCAAATCCTCGAAAGCGTGCTCGTCAAGAGCTGGCGAGGCGGCCACGGCGAGCCAGACCTGACGGCTGACGAGGCGATCCGGCTGGTGCAGAGCGAAGGCGCGGTGGCGATCTTCGACGGCCTCGACGAGGTGCTGGTGCACCTGTCGGCTGCCGGCGGGCAGCGTTTCGTCCGCGAGGTCTTCAGGCTGCTGCCGCCTGTTACGCGGGCCGGGAAGGCTCAGGGGGGCGCAAATCCGGCGGTCAGGCCGGGCCGGCTGCTGATGGCGTGCCGTACGCACTTCTTCCGCACGCTGCGCGAGCAGAAGAATTTCTTCACGGCCGAGGACCGGGACGGCGTCCGCGCCGAGGACTACCGGGCTTTCGTCCTCCTGCCGTTCAGCGAGGAACAGATCCGCAGCTACCTCGCCCAGACGTTGCCGGATCAGGACCCCGGACGGGTTCTGGATCTGATTCGTGCGGTACACAACCTTTCCGAGATGGCAGAGCGGCCGTACACCTTGAGCCTGATCTCTCGCCATATCCCCCAGATCGAGCGCTGGAAACTCGAAGGCCGCCGCGTTACCGGCGTCATGCTCTATCGGCATATGATGCTGTCGTGGCTGGAGCGCGACGACGGCAAACATCAAATCCTGCCAGATCACAAGCGCCGCCTGATGGAGTACCTGGCGGCTGAACTATGGCGGGCCGGGCGGCGGGTGTGGTCGGTGGGTGAACTCGAACAGTGGCTGATCGACTTCCTGGCTCGTCGTCCCGACATCGCAGCGCACTACGAAGGCAAGGACCGGGAACTGCTCAAGGAGGATCTGCGCACCGCGACCTTCCTGGTGCGTGAGGGTGAAGACAGCTTTCGCTTTGCGCATACGTCGCTGCAGGAATTTTTCCTCGCCGGTTACCTGCTGGAAGCCTTGCTTCAAGGCACACCGGAATCCTGGGCTTTGCCGATGCCCAGCCCGGAAACTCTCGATTTCCTCGGCCAGTTGCTGGTCGAGGATGCGTCGGTGGCCGACAAGGCATTGGCGACCCTGCGCGAACTGCGCGATACGCGGCGGCCGCAAGCCAGTGAGCTGGCGTTCTCGTACGCGCTGCTCGCACTGCGCAAGGGCTATCCAGCGCCGTCCACCGTCGGTTTTCGTCTTGACGGGGCTGATTTGCGGGACTGGGAGATTGGCGGGCGCGAAAGCGAGCCGCGGGTGAATCTGCGCGGCGCGTGCCTGCGCGGTGCACGGCTGTCCGGCGCGGTGTTGTCCTGCCTCGATCTGGAAGGTGCCGATTTCAGTGGGGCCGACCTCTCCAGGGCGGTTTGGCTTTCGATCAGGGCTCCCGGAGTGAGCCTCGCCGGGACGCAACTGGCTGGCGCAGTTTTCCGCGAGTGCAATCTAACGCAGGCCGATTTCACCGCTAGCCGCTTGCACCGCACGAAGTTTCTTTTCTGTCATCTGCGCGCGGCAATGGGATTGACCGCCGAGCCTCCGGCGGCATTCCATGTGACATGTGAACCGGCCGACCCTGGCCTTGCTCCGGATCGCGCTGACAGCGTGCTGGCGACCCTCGATGGTCACCCGCAAAGCGCAAGCGCCTGCGCGTGGTCGCCCGACGGGAGTCGCCTGGCGTCGGCGTCGTGGGACGGGACGCTGCGGCTGTGGGACGTGGCGAGCGGCGAATCGCTGCTGGTGCTGCGCGGCCATCAAGGGGGGGTGGCGGCGTGCGCGTGGTCGCCCGACGGGAGTCGCCTGGCGTCGGCGTCGTGGGACGGGACGCTGCGGCTGTGGGACGTGGCGAGCGGCGAATCGCTGCTGGTGCTGCGCGGCCATGAGGAGTGGGTGACGGCGTGCGCGTGGTCGCCCGACGGGAGCCGCCTGGCGTCGGCGTCGAGAGACGGGACGCTGCGGCTGTGGGACGTGGCGAGCGGCGAATCGCTGCAGGTGCTGCGCGGGCATAAAGGGGGGGTGACGGCGTGCGCCTGGTCGCCCGACGGGAGCCGCCTGGCGTCGGCGTCGTGGGACGGGACGCTGCGGCTGTGGGACGCGGCGAGCGGCGAATCGCTGCAGGTGCTGCGCGGCCATGAAGAGGGGGTGATGGCCTGCGCGTGGTCGCCCGACGGAAGTCGCCTGGCGTCGGCTTCGTGGGACCGGACGCTGCGGCTGTGGGACGTGGCGAGCGGCGAATCGCTGCAGGTGTTGCGCGGCCGTAATGGGGGGGTGACGGCGTGCGCCTGGTCGCCCGACGGGAGTCGCCTGGCGTCGGCGTCGTCGGACGGGACGCTGCGGCTGTGGGACGTGGCGAGCGGCGAATCGCTGCAGGTGCTGCGCGGCCATGAAGGGGACATGACGGCGTGCGCGTGGTCGCCCGACGGGAGCCGCCTGGCGTCGGCGTCGAGAGACGGGACGCTGCGGCTGTGGGACGCGGCGAGCGGCGAGTCGCTGCAGGTGCTGCGCGGCCATAATGGGGGGGTGATGGCCTGCGCGTGGTCGCCCGACGGAAGTCGCCTGGCGTCGGTGTCGTGGGACGGGACGCTGCGGCTGTGGGACGTGGCGAGCGGCGAATCGCTGCAGGTGTTGCGCGGCCATAATGGGGGGGTGACGGCGTGCGCCTGGTCGCCCGACGGGAGTCGCCTGGCGTCGGCGTCGTCAGACGGGACGCTGCGGCTGTGGGACGCGGCGAGCGGCGAGTCGCTGCTGGTGCTGCACGGCCATGAAGAGTGGGTGGCGGCGTGCGCGTGGTCGCCCGACGGAAGTCGTCTGGCGTCGTCGTCGTGGGACGGGACGCTGCGGCTGTGGGACGCGGCGAGCGGCGAATCGCTGCAGGTGTTGCGCGGCCGTAATGGGGGGGTGACGGCGTGCGCCTGGTCGCCCGAAGGGAGTCGCCTGGCGTCGGCGTCGTCGGACGGGACGCTGCGGCTGTGGGACGCGGCGAGCGGCGAATCGCTGCTGGTGCTGCGCGGCCATGAAGAGGGGGTGATGGCCTGCGCGTGGTCGCCCGACGGAAGTCGCCTGGCGTCGACGTCGTGGGACGGGACGCTGCGGCTGTGGGACGTGGCGAGCGGCGAGTCGCTGCAGGTGCTGCGCGGCCATAATGGGGGGGTGACGGCGTGCGCGTGGTCGCCCGACGGGAGTCGCCTGGCGTCGGCGTCGTGGGACGGGACGCTGCGGCTGTGGGATGTGGCGAGCGGCGAGTCGCTGCTGGTGCTGCACGGCCATGAAGAGTGGGTGGCGGAGTGCGCCTGGTCGCCCGACGGAAGTCGTCTGGCGTCGGCGTCGTCGGACGGGACGCTGCGGCTGTGGGAGGCGGCGACAGGCGCACCGCTTGGCCTGCAAATTCGCTTCTTCAACACCGGTGCCTGGGCGTCGCTCGATCTGGAGCATAACCGCATCATCGAAGTTCACGGCGACGCCTGGCGCTGGCTCGGCTGGCGAGTTCGTGATCAGGAGACCGGCCAGTGGGAAGTCTGGCCGGCGGAGATCTTCGGCGCGCTGCCGAGCAAGCAGGTGTTGATCTGACTGCCAAGGCTGGACCGCCATGCCGCTGCGCTCCTCGCAGTAACGGGCGGAGGGGGCGTGCGGCTGTCCGGGGCTTGGTCGGATGATCAACGCCTGCATCCTCCGCATTCGGATCCCGACGATTTCTGTCGGCTACTTGCGCGCCAGTCGTGCCACTTGCCCTGGAAGCGGCTAGACTCGGCCCACCCGTTCCGGAGCGTTCGCATGACCACCGCCGTCGACTCGCTGCCCGAAGAAAGCCACGATCTGGAAGTGATTTCGCTGGTCGGTTTCGCGCATGGCGTTTCGCATTTCTTCCACCTGCTGCTGCCGCCGCTGTTTCCGTGGCTGATGCACGATTTCGGGCTGAGCTTTACGGGCATCGGCGCGACGATGACCCTCTTCTTTGTCGTTTCGGCAATCGGCCAGGCGCTGGCCGGTTTCCTGGTCGATCGTTTCGGTGCGGCACGGGTGCTCGGCGGCGGCATCGCCTGCTTCCTGGTCGCCGCGCTGCTGCTCTCGGTGGTCGATGGCCCTCTCGGGCTGACACTGGTTGCCGGGCTGGCCGGGCTGGGCAACAGCGTTTTCCACCCGGCCGATTTCACGGTGCTCAACCGCCACGTTTCGCAGCCCCGGCTGGGGCACGCCTTTTCGATTCATGGTTTGTCAGGCAACCTCGGCTGGGCGCTGGCGCCGGTGTTCATGACCGGGATTGCGGCCACCGCCGGCTGGCGGGTCGCTGCTTTGGCCGCCGCCGGAATTGCCGCACTGGCGTTGGTGCTGGTGGTCTGGCGCCGGCGCACGCTTGCCGACCCGCCGGGCAGCCTGACGGCCGCCGGCCCGGCTGGCGCGCCCGCTGTGAGCGCGATCCCGCCGTTCGCTTTCCTGCGCACGCCGGCGGTGTGGATGTGCTTTCTGTTCTTCCTGCTGGTCACTACGGCGTTCGGCGGCATCCAGAACTTCGCGACGCCGATCCTGCAGAACCTGCACGGCCTGTCGCTGTCGGCCGGGGCGAGCGCGCTGTCGGCGTACCTGGTCGGCGGCGCCGGCGGCATCCTTACCGGCGGCTTCCTGGCGCAGAAGGGTGACCAGGAACGATTGATCGCCGGCGCGCTCGGCGCTGCAGCGCTGCTCACCGTCGCGCTGGCGCTGCTGCCGCTGCCGCAATGGAGCGTGCTGCCGCTGATGGTCGGCATTGGCTACTGCACAGGCATCGCCGGTCCGTCGCGCGACCTGCTGGTGCGCCGGGCGGCGACCTCGCGTTTCGGGCAGGCGGCCTACGGTCGGGTCTACGGCTTCGTCTACTCCGGCCTCGACACCGGGCTGGCGCTGGCGCCGCTGGTCTTCGGCGGCTTGATGGACGGCGGGCACTTGGCCGCGGTGCTGGTCGGGATCGCCGCCTTGTGGAGCCTGTCGATCCTGACCGCGCTAGGCGTTGCTGGCGCCACCCGGCAGGTGGCCGCCTGACCGCTTGCCGGGTGCGGGCCGGCCGGTGGTTTGCGCGGCTTCCCAGTACGGGCGGTCGCCGATGCGCCCGGCGAGATAGTCGACCAGCATCCGCACCCGCTGCGGGACGTAGCGATTGCCCGGGAGCAGGGCGTAGATGCCGAGTTCGGGCATCGGGTAAGCGCGCAGGATCGGTCGCACCGATCCGGCCTCGATTGCCGCGGCGGTGATGAACGTCGGCTGCACGGAAATGCCGAGTCCGCGAATCGTCGCTTCGAGCAGCGCGTCGCCGTTGTTCGCGCGCAGGCGGCCACGCACCGGGAAATTCTCCATCACGCCGTCGACCAGGAACGGCCAGCCCTGCTGATGGACCGGCAGGTAGAGCAGACACTCGTGCTCGAGCAGTTCGCGCGGGTGGGCGGGTTCGCCGTGGCGACGCAGGTAGTCGGGTGAGGCGGTGGCCAGCAAGCCGCTGGTGCCGATCCGGCGGGCGACGTCGAGCGGGTCGAGGCGCGCGCTGATCCGGATCGACAGGTCCAGTCCTTCCTCGACCAGGTTGACGCGCCGGTCGGTGAAGTCGATCTCGGTGCCGACTTCGGGATAGGTGACGTTGAAGTCGAGCAGCAGCGGCAGCAGGTGGCGCAGCCCGAAACTGAGCGGTACGCTGAGGCGGATCAGGCCGCGCGGGTCCTGGCGTTCGCCGGTGAGGTCGGTCTCGGCCGCTTCGACCAGCTTGAGGATTTCGCGACAGCGCTCGAGATAGGCGCTGCCGGCCGAGGTGAGGCTCAGGCGGCGGGTGCTGCGGGCGATCAGCTTGACGCCGAGCTGTGCTTCGAGCGCGGCGATCTGGCGGGTGATCACCGAGCGGGCAACATCCATCTGCCGGGCCACCGCGGCAAAGCTGCCGAGTTCCGCGACCCGGATGAAGATGCGCATGCTGTCAAGCCTGTCCATGCCCTGGCCCTGTTGCTTATATGGCAACGATCAATTGCAGATTGTGCTCTATTTTATCGTCAATAGGTCGGCTACAGTTCGTCCATCGCCAGGAACAAGCCTCGCGAAGCCATCAAGGAGAACAGCATGATCCTCGTCACCGGAGCAAACGGCCACCTCGGACGCGGCATTGTCGACCAGCTCGTCGCCCGTAGTGGCCGCGTCGCCGGCATCGCCGCCAGCGTACGCGATCCGCGCAGGGCCGCCGATCTCGCTGAACGCGGCATCGCCGTCCGCCAGGGCAACTTCGACCAGCCGGAAACGCTGGCTGCCGCTTTTGCCGGCGTCGACACGCTGATTCTGGTGTCGACCGACGGCCCGAAGGAGGTCCGCATCGCCCAGCACCGGAATGCCATCGCCGCCGCACGGGCGGCTGGTGTCAGACATGTCCTGTACACCAGCTTGATCGACGTCGCCGCCGATTCGCCCGCCGATTTCGCCGCCGTCCATCGGGCGACCGAGGCGGATCTGGCAGCCAGCGGCCTTCAATTCACGGCGCTGCGCAACCCGCTCTATGCCGACTTCCTGCCGATGACCGTCGGCGCAGGACGTGCAACAGGCGTCTTCCAGCTGCCTGCCGGAAGCGGTCGCGCCAGCTTCGTCAGCCGCGCCGAACTTGCCGAAGCGACTGCGGCGGCGGCGCTGGCGCCGGCGCTGGCACGCAGCGTCTACGAATTGACTGGCCAGGCGACGCACGACTACCACGAGGTGGCCGCCGCGGTCGCCAGAGTCAGTGGCCAGCCGGTGCGCTACCAGGCGGTCAGCGAGGACGCCTACGCCGACGCGCTCGAAGCGTCCGGCGTGCCGGGCTGGTTGGCGCGCTCGCTGGCCAACATGTACTCGGCGGTGGCGGCCGGCAAGTTCGACCGGGTGAGCAATGACTTTGCCACCCTCGTCGGGCATCCACCGCGGCCGCTGGCGTGCCTGGCGCAGGAACTCTTCGGCGCCCGCTGAACTCGGACAGGAAATGCACATGATCAACAGCTCATTCCCCTCGCTTTTTGCCGGCCACGGCGCACCGACGATGGTCCTCGACCCCGGTCCGGCTGGCGCCGCTCTGGCCCGCGTTGCGGCCGACCTGCCCAGGCCGCGGGCGATCCTGGTGGTCAGCGCGCATTGGCAGAGCGAAGCGCCGACCGTCGGCGTCGCGCCCGACTTCGAGACGATTCACGACTTCAGCGGCTTTCCGGCGGCGCTCTACCGCGTTCGCTATCCCGCACGGTCGGACCCCGGCGTCGCCGAGGAGGCTCGCCGCTTGCTTGGCGAGGACGGATTCGACGTCCGGGTCGACTGCAGCCGTGGTCTGGATCACGGTGCCTGGACCCCCTTGCGCCTGATGTACCCGGCGGCCGATATTCCGGTGGTGCCGGTGTCCTTGCTCAGCGGCGTCGGTCCCGAGCCGCATTTCCGGCTTGGCCGTGCGCTCGCGCCGCTGCTTGCCGACGGCGTACTGCTGCTGGCTTCGGGCAATCTCACCCACAACCTGGCGGACTTCCGCGGCGCGCCCGTGGCCGGCGGCGAAACGCCTGCCTACGTCAGCGAGTTCGCCGAGTGGATGTGGCGGCACCTGGCCATTGGCGACCAGCGCTCCTTGCTGGGCTATCGGCAGCAAGCGCCGCACGCAGCCCGTGCCCACCCCAGCGAGGAACATCTGCTGCCGCTGTACGTCGCTCTCGGTGCCGCCGGTGCCGGTTGCCGGCCAGAACGCCTCTACGCCGGCATCGATTCGGGCGTTCTGGCGATGGACAGCTTCGCTTTCTGGCCTGCCACCAGCGAGCACGCGCAGGACCACCAGTCGCAGTCCGTCCGTTGATCCTGGTCTTGGTCGCAAGGAGAACCCAATGCCCGCAACCCGCTACACCCACCCGGCAATCGCGCTGCACTGGCTGATGGCCGTGCTGCTGACCGGCTTGTTCGGCCTCGGCCTCTACATGAGCGAAATGGCGCTGTCGCCAGAGAAGCTGAAGCTCTATTCCTGGCACAAGTGGGCCGGTGTCAGCGCTTTCCTGCTGGTTCTGCTGCGCATCGCCTGGCGTGCCGGTCACCCGCCGCCGGCGCTGCCGGCGGCGATGCCGCGCTGGCAGCAGGCCGCCTCACATGCCCTGCACCATTTGCTCTACCTGTCGATGGTCGCCATTCCGCTCTCCGGCTGGCTGATGAGTTCGGCGAAGGGCTTCCAGACCGTCTATTTCGGCGTCTTGCCCTTGCCTGATCTGCTGGCCAAGGACAAGGCACTCGGCGAACTACTCGAGACCGTGCACGCGACTCTCAACTACACCCTGGCCGTCCTCGTCGTCGCGCATGTCGCCGCGGCTCTCAAGCATCATCTGCTGGACCGCGACGACGTCTTGTCGAGGATGCTGCCCTGGGCGCAGCGAAGTCGCTGAACCCGGTGCCCGAATGGAGAAAACCGTGAACGCCCTGCGCCTCGCCCAGGCGCTGCTGGTATTGGCCTGCGGTTCCGCGCAGGCGGTCGAGTTTACGCATTTCCAGGCCGACCAGAGTACGCTGCAGTTTGTTTCCAGGCAGATGGGCGTCCCGGTTGACGGCCGCTTCAGGAAATTCGCCGCGACGCTGGCTTTCGATCCGGCGCGGCCGGCAGCCGCCAAGGCCAGGCTCGAACTCGATCTGGCCAGTGTCGATGCGGGCTCGCCGGACGCTGACGGCGAGGTTGTTGGCAAGTCCTGGTTCGACGTCAAGTCCTTTCCGACGGCGGTGTTCGTTTCGTCGTCGATCCGCCCACTCGGTGACAACAGGTTCGAACTGGCCGGAAAGCTGACGATCAAGGGCAGGACGCGGGAAGTCAGCGCCCCCTTCACTTTCCGCCGGGCCGGTGGCAACGGTGTTTTCGACGGTGCCTTTGTCCTCAGGCGGCTCGATTTCGCGATCGGTGATGGCGTGTGGTCCGACCTCGGCGCGGTCGCCAACGAAGTGCAGATCAAGTTCCACATCGTTGCTGGGCCCGCTGCCGGCAGCCGATAAGCAGTAACCCGCAGGCGTCAGTATTTTTCACGCAAGCCCAACTCATGGAGCCAACGCATGCAGAAGCAAATCGCCCTGATCTCCCTGGCCGGCGTTTTCGCCGGGCCGGTGTTTGCCGCGCCGGAGACCTATGCGGTCGACCCGACGCACACCTACCCGCGCTTCGAGTACAGCCACTTCGGCTTCTCCAACCAGGTGCAGCGCTTCAACAAGACGTCGGGCACGATCACTCTCGACCGTGCGGCGAAGACCGGATCGGTAAACATCACCATCGACGCCAGGTCGGTCGATACCGGTTATCCGCTGTTCAACGAGCACATCCAGGCCGAAGACCTGCTCGATACCGCCAGGTACCCGACGATTACCTACAAGTCGAGCGCGGTCCGATTCGACGGCGACAAGCCGGTAGCGATTGATGGCAAGCTGACGATCAAGGGGATCACCAGGCCGGTGACCCTGACCGTCACTTCGTTTCAGGCGATGCCGCACCCGATTGTCAAGAAGGACGCGATTGGCGCCAACGCTGTCGCCAGAATCAAGCGGTCCGAGTACAACGCCGGCAAACACGCGCCACAGGTCAGCGACGAGGTGACCCTGAACATCGCCGTCGAAGCGGTAAAGCAGTAGACTGCCGAGCAAGCGGGCAACGCAGTCCGCAGGCTCCACCCGCCCAAAGCCGGATCATCACCCTCGGTGAGCCGCAACAAACTGGAGACAAGCATGGGTGAAAACGGCCCCAACATCGCCCAGAAATCCCCCTACGCCGTCGCCGTCGAAGCCGGCACCAGCTATTGGTGGTGCGCCTGTGGCAACAGCAAGAACCAGCCTTTCTGCGACGGCAGTCACAAGGGCGGCGCCTTTACCCCCCGCGAGTTCAAGGCCGAGCAGTCGACAACGCTCTATTTCTGCGGCTGCAAGCACAGCGCCAACGCGCCGCTGTGTGACGGCACTCACAAGAAACTGTAGGGACAAGCCCGTCAGTCCAGTCAACCCGGCAGCCTCTGCCTCAATCCGCCAAGGAGACCCCATGCCAGCCCTGCCCGCCGAAGCGCTCGATCAGCTTTTTGTCGAGGCGCGAACCCACAATGGCTTCGCCCCGGAAGCGATCCCGGAGGCGACGCTGCGCCGCCTCCACAGCCTGATGAAATGGGGCCCAACGTCGATGAATTGCCAGCCGGCGCGACTGGTCTTCGTGATCAGCGCGGAAGGCAAGAACAAGCTTGCACCGGCGCTGTCGCCCGGTAACCTCGACAAGACCCTGGTCGCCCCGGCGACGGTCATCATCGCTACCGATACACGCTTCTACGAACACCTGCCGACGATGTTTCCGGCCTACGACGCGAGGCCGATGTTTGCCGGCAACCCCGAACTGGCTGCCAGCACCGCTTTTCGCAACGGCACCCTGCAGGGCGCCTACCTGATTCTGGCCGCCCGCGCCCTCGGCCTTGACTGTGGTCCGATGTCCGGCTTCGACGGCGACAAACTCAACGCCGCGTTCTTCCCCGATGGGCGCTACCAGGCCAACTTTCTCTGCAACCTCGGCGTCGGCGATCCATCAGCCCTGCATCCGCGTGGTCCGCGGTTGAGCTTCGAGGAAGCCTGCGAGATCGCGTAACGGGCAGGGCGGCTCGAGCGACCGGCTGTACCGCTGTAGCCAATCACTCTCTACCGAGACGGTAGGCAAAGGCGGCATCGGTAGTTCCTGGCGGCCGGCCTGGAGGGCGGCGGTGAGGTAATCGCAAGCGGACGCCTTCCGTATCGATGATGCTGCTGAGCAAAGCAAAGGCTCGGGTTCCTTGCTCGCCGCGGGTACCGAAGCTCAGGTGACGGGCAATGACCCAGTGGCGCAACAGACGCTCGGCCGCATTGTTGGTGAGCGGCAGGCTGAGGTCGAGCAGCGGGCGGATGATCGCTTCCCAGTCGTTGAGCATTTCCCGGGAGAGTTCGGCGAGTTTGGCGAAGTTCCTCCGGCTGTTTAGCCCCCTCGTGCGAACGCTTTTTTCCCCACCTACCCCCAGGCTTTGAGAGTACAGCGCTGGCGCACTCATGCGTCAGGGCTGTGGCAGCCGCGGCACCCGGCCGCGACGACTTCGGTCGCTGTGAACTTGGGGCGGCGCCGCCATCAACAGGGTAAAATTGCCCCCTGCCATCCACCGGAAATTGACCAGCGCTCATGCCGTATCTGATTCTCGCCGACGCTTCGCTCGCTTTTGGCCATGTGCCGCTCCTCGATCACGCCGACTTCCAACTCGACCCCGGCGAACGCGTCGCGCTGATCGGCCGTAACGGCACCGGCAAGTCCTCGCTGCTGAGCGCGCTGGCGGGCTGCGGCGGGCTTGACGACGGCAGCGTCTGGCGACAGCCCGGACTGCGCATTGGTTATGTGCCGCAGGAGCCGCCTTTCGACCCGGCGCTGAGCGTCTTTGCTGCGGTCGTTGCCGGCATGGGCGACTTGTCCGCCTTGCTCGCCGAGTACCACGAGGTGTCGCATGCCCTGGGTGAGACCGACGCCGATCACGAAGTGCTCCTGGAACGGATGCAGGAGCTGCAGAGCGAACTTGAATCGCGGCACGCGTGGTCGTTCGAGGCGCAGGCCGAACGCGTCATCCAGCGCTTCTCGCTCGACGCCGACGCGCTGGTCGGCACGCTTTCCGGCGGCCAGAAGAAGCGTCTGGCGCTGGCGCAGGCACTGGCCGTCTCGCCGGACCTGCTGCTGCTCGACGAGCCGACCAACCACCTCGATATCGGCGCCATCGAATGGCTGGAGGAAATGCTGGTGACGTCGAACGTGACGCTGGCGTTCATCACCCACGACCGGCGCTTTCTCGAGCGCGTCGCGACGCGGATCGTCGAACTCGACCGTGGCCGCTTGCTGTCGTGTCCCGGCAGCTTCGGCGAATACCAGTCGCGCAAGGAGGCGATGCTGCACGACGAGGAGGCGAACAATGCCCGCTCCGACAAGTTTCTGGCTCAGGAAGAAGTGTGGATCAGGCAGGGGATCAAGGCCCGCCGGACGCGCAACGAAGGCCGCGTCTTGCGCCTTGAACAACTGCGCCGGGACCGTGCCGCAAGGCGCGAACGGCAGGGCAAGGTCGATCTGGCGCTCGACGCCGGCGTCAAGAGCGGCAAGCTGGTGGCCGCGCTCGAACACGTCAGCAAGAGCTTCGGCGACAAGAGCGTGGTGCGCGACTTTTCGTGCCGCCTGCAGCGTGGCGACAAGATCGGCGTGATCGGTCCGAACGGCGCTGGCAAAACGACGCTGCTGCGTCTGATTCTCGGTGAGTTGCAGCCAGACGCCGGCAAGGTGTATCTCGGGACCAAGGTGCAGGTCGCGTATTTCGACCAGTTCCGCAGCCAGCTCGATGACGATGCGACGCTGATCGACGTCATCTCACCGGGTTCGGACTTTGTCGAAATCGGCAACCAGAGAAAGCACGTGATCAGCTATCTGGGCGATTTCCTCTTTGCGCCGCAGCGCGCGCGTTCGCTGGTCGGTTCGCTGTCCGGCGGCGAGCGCAATCGCTTGTTGCTGGCCCGCCTGTTCGCCCGCCCGGCGAACGTGCTGGTGCTCGACGAGCCGACCAACGACCTCGACATCGAGACGCTCGAACTGCTCGAGGAGTTGCTGCAGGAATACCGCGGCACGCTGTTCCTGGTCAGCCACGACCGGGCCTTCATCGACAACGTCGTCACCCAGACCATCGCTGCCGAAGAGGACGGGGTGTGGCGCGAGTACGCTGGCGGCTATCAGGATTGGGCGGACTATCAGGCGGGTCGACGCAAGGACGAGGCGCAGGCGGCGGGCAACGCCAGACGCGGCGATCTGCGCCCGGCCGAGACGGCGAAGCCCGCCAGCCAGAAGTCGGCAGGCAGCGGCAAGCGGTCCTGGAAGGAGGCGCGCGAACTGGAGGAGTTGCCCCAGCGGATCAGCGCCCTCGAGGCCGAGCAGAAGAAGATCGGTGCACGCCTGGCCGACCCCGCCTTGTACCAGTCGCAAGCGCACGAAGCACAACGACTGTCTACGCGCCTGAGCGAAATTGACGAGCAGCTGCTCGTCCTGCTGGAGCGCTGGGAAGCGCTCGAGGGCTAGAGCTGCCCTGTAGCGCTGCTTGTTTCGCTAGCCGGCCCTCGTCGCACGGGGACCAAGGCCTTCGCGGATCGGTCTGCGCCGAGGTATTTCTTGCCGCGCGGGAGCGGGCCGCCTGGTGGGTCGCGGTGTCCGCCGTGATTCCGGGATCTCGAGGGCAACCGCGCCGCTGCGGGCGGGCAAGGTCGGCGATGGGCGCAGGTCTGGCCCTTTTCGTTCCGGTTGCCGGCTGTCGAATCCCGCGCCCACTCAGCGGTCGATCGTGATCTGCCAGGCGGGCAGGTCGGGACGGCTTTTCTGCCTGGCTTGGACGCCGAGGAACTCGGCCAGCCACTTGTTCTGCTGGATCACTGCGCCGCCAAGGCCGGCCGCTGGTTTGCCGCGCCAGTCGATCGTCGCCGCCGGTGTGGGCTGTCCGCCATGCTGGCTCACGACCTGACGCTCGCCGCTCGACCGACCCGCAGCGAGCGCGGCGCTGGCGAGCACCCGCAGCGAAGCGGGCCTGCCCGGGCCGCTGGCCGGGAAATCCGGCGCTGTCGTCGAGCGCGCCGCGAAGCGCTGCTTACCCCGGTCGCCCGGGCCACCTTGGCCCTCATCGACCGCCAGCCGATCGGCATCAATGGCCGGCGCGCAGTCGGTGAACGGTATCGACGCCACGGTGACGCCTCGGCCGTCGATTGCCAGAGCAGCCAGATCGAGATCGCCGCGATCGCGTATGGATGGTGCATGGCCGGCGCGCCAGGCGGAAAAAGCCAGCGGCGGCGGCGTCCGCCCCGGTTGATCGTTCACCGGCGTAACCGTCAGGCGGATGGTCGCCGTAGCCGTCAGCGCACCGTCGGCGACGCTGAAGGTGAAACCGTCGGCGCCGCTGTAGCGCGGTTGCGGGACGTAGCGCCAGGTGCCGTCGGCGTTCCGCGCGACCGTCCCGTGGCCCGGATCGCCGACCTTCAGCGTCAGCGTATCGCCATCGACGTCGCCGACCAGCGCCGCCAGGTCGATGTCGATCCGGCCGCCGGCGGGCAGCGTCAGGCGCGCATCGCGTGCCACCGGCGCGTCGTTGACCGGCAGCACCGTGATCGCCAGAGTGGCTGACGTGCTGGCGCGAGCCTGATTAGCCTGCTCGATGGCCGTCGCGACGACCGTCAGCGCGAAGCGGCCGTTCGCATCGGGCGGTGGCGTGAACCACAGCTGTTCGAGATTCCAGCCCGTGATCCGCACGCCGGCCGCGCTCGCCTCCTCGTTCCCACCCGCGTTGCCGGTGGCCGTGAACCGGTGCACGCCGTCGCTCAGCGTCGCCGCCGGCGGCAAGCCTTCAATGAATATCTCGAGTGCCTCCGAGCCGTCGGCATCCAGGAGACCGCCGCGGATCGCCGGCAGGCGGATGGCGGTATCTTCGAAACCGGTACCGGCCGGCAGCGCTTCACGGAGCGTGATGTCGTCGATCATCAGGCCGCGGCCCCTGCCCGGATAGCGCGCCGGCTCGGCGGCGATGCGCAGCGTCTGCGGACCGCCGCGACCGACGAACTGGAAGCTGCGGGTCTGCCAGGCAAGTCCGTCCAGCGGACTGGTGCTGGCCTCCGAACCGATCGGCTGGCCATCGACGGCGATCCCGACGCGCGCGAAGTCGGCGCTGTAGCCCGGCTCGCCGGCCAGGTCGAGCGACACGGTGTAGGTCGCCCCGGCGACGGTGTCTATGCTGCGCTCGATCGCCTGGGTCGGGTGCAGGCTGCCGCCCGCGTAGGCCAGTTCAAGCCAGTTCCGGCCATTGCCGGCAGCCGCCGACAGCGTTCGCCACTTGCCCTGGAAATTGAGCAGGAGGTCGCCGCTACTCCAGACCTCGAAGCCACCATCGGCACTGGCTGGCGGCCGGTTGACCAGCCGCCAGCCTTCGAGCTGGTCCTGCTTGACCACGGTCGAAGCGCCGTCCGCGTTCGCAACGCTCTCCCAGCCGGTGCGGAAGACTTCGCGCGCCGCGCCCGCGCGGTCGATCAGCGCCAGCGTCGGTGCATCGGCCAGGGGCGAGACGATCAGCCGCACCGTGGCCACGCCAGAACGCGCCAGACCATCGTCGACGAGGTAGCCAAAGGCGTCTTCGCAGCTCCAGTCGGCGTCCGGCGTGTAGATCACGCGCTGCTCGGCGTCGCGCGTGAGGGTGCCGTGCGCGGGCGGGTGGTCGACGATCAGCGCCAGCGCATCGCCGTCGGCGTCACGGTCGTTGTCCAGCAGGTCGAGGACGATGTGACCGTCCTCGGCAAGCGTCGCGGTATCGTCGGCAGCGACCGGCGCATCGTTCACCGCGTTGATCGTGATCCGCAGCAGGCTCGCGGTCTGCAGCTCGCCGTCGCTGACCGTCCAGAGAAAGCTGTCCTCGCCGCAAAAGTCGGCCACCGGACGGTAGGTGATGGTACCGTCGGCGTTGCCGACCAGCGTGCCGTGCCGCGGGCTCGCGGTCGCGACGCTCAACGCGTCGCCATCGACATTGCTGGCCCCGTCCAGAAGGTCGAGCGTGACCTCGCTGTCTTCATCGAGCGTGACGCTGCGCGCGACGATGGTGGGAGCGTCGTTGACCGGGGTGACGGTGAGGCTGACAACGGCGACGTTGGAATCGACGCCATTGCCACGCAGGCGGTACGTGAAACGATCGTCGCCATGCCAGTCGGCCTGGGGACGGTAGGTGAAGCTGCCGTCGGCGGTGACCGTGACTTCGCCGTGCATCGGCGCGTCGACCAGCACCGGCGAGACGCCGGGCTGGCTGGCGCCAGGGTCGTTGCCCGTCAGGTCGAGGGTGATCGGCGTGTCTTCGGCGGTCGTCGCCTCGTCGTCGCGGGCTTCCCGCACGGCGCCGCCGAGCCGGAGCTGACTGATCGTGACCTGGCTGCTGGTGGCAGCGGCGCCCCGTCCGAAGCCAATCAGGTCGAAGGACAGGTTTGCCACCGTGCCGGCGGCAACGCCGGCCAGGTCGATGAGGACGCTGCGGCTACCGTCCGGGTTGCCAACGATCGTGACGCCCGCCGCCAGGTGCTCGCTGCCGTCGGCCTGCAGGTTGAGGATTGCGTCACTGTCGGCCAGACCGGTGCCAGGCAGCAGCGAGCGGCCGCTGCTGGCGTCGATGAGGGCGACTTCGAAGGCGTCGTCGGGGGCGCCATCGATATCATCGAGGGCGATGCCGCTCAAGTTGAAAGCCAGGAAGCGATCGTTGGCGCCGATCACGAAAGCCTGATTGAGCCGGGTCTGTGTCGCGGCGCTTTCCTTCAGGGTGGCGCTGTCCCCGACGAAGAGGACTTCGCCGGTGGTGGTCCAGCCGCTGCCGTTGGTGAAGGTCGGGTTCTCCAGCGTCAGGTTGGCGGCGGTGTCGAACTGGCTGCGGCCAGGACGCTGGCTGCCGGCACTCGAATCGGCCGGCTCCGAGGGCCGGATGCGGCTGCTGTGCGAGCTTCCCAGGCTGCGGCTCAGCGGCAGCGGTGCGCCGGGTGGGGTGAACGGGTCGTAGGGCAGCGGTGCCGAGTCGGCGCCGAAGAGCAGCCCACGCAGGGCGGCGAGTTCGCTGGAAGAGGGCAGCCGGCGGACGCCGGGAAGGAGCGTCGACGCCATCAGGTCGTGGCTGTCGGCGGTGTGCTCCAGTCCAACGACGTGGCCGTACTCGTGCAGCAGGACGGTGCGCAGGTCCACCCTGCCTTCGGCGCCGCCACCCGGCCTGGCGATCCACTCCAGGGGATTGCTGGTGGGAAGGAATTCCGCGTTGTCGGCGGGGGTGGGGTCGATGAACCAGCCGTGGCCGGCGGCGGTGGGGGAGAGGGTGATGGTAAAGTTGCGGCCTTCGCTAAATGCCTCCCCTAAGGCGGCATGTGCAAGTTCACTGCGTACCAGGGCGACATTATCATATTCTGCGATCATAGCGTCCGCGTGGGACACTGGCAGCACGGCGTAGATTGGCGGTTGCCCATCGACAGATACTTCTCTTAGATTTGCGTTGTCGCTTGGTGACGAAATCCGATAATAGAGATGTTCCCTAGGACATTTTATTAGCATGTCTGCCGGAACATTATCGACACTGTCGGCGACGTACATGGTAAAGACGACCTTAAATCGCTTGCCGTTAGCTTGTACCTCGAAAGTTATCTGATCTTTTCCTCGATAATCAACATTCGGAAAGTAGTGATGGTTGCCGCCGGTCGGGTACGATTCGTGCGGGTCGAGCTCAAGGATGCCGTGCTTGGGTGGATTTAGTACTCTCACTTGCACATCAGTAAGACGCTGGCCTGGTCGGAGCCTTAGGAACTGGGCAACAGGGCTTAGAACCGGAATCCCATTGATCGCAGAATCAAGTGGGGCTCCTGGCTCCGCAAACCGACACTGTCCTAGGACTGCGTCGTAATTCCCAAGCGGCGCTACTTGCGCCACCAGAACGGAAAAGTCACGGCTTTCGTAGAGCGGTTGAATATCCATCGGAACCATTGTGCTCTCCTCTACGGACGGTTTTGCCGAAACAGACGAAGCGATTAAAGACGAGGAATTACTGATTTTCGCAAGCCTTGGGGCGTGGAGGTCCACGTGGAAGTGATGATGGTGCGGTGAAACTTGGAGCCTTCGCCAGCCACTCAGCCCAAGCAAGTCGAGGATTTCGCCCATTCGAAGATGCTGCGCTTCACCGGGCCCACTTCCTCCGACGATAACTCGCTGGATCAGGCTGCCGGTCAACGCCCCATCGCCGAAGAGAGCACTACGAACCCGTTCCCCATTGCGAGCGGGCAGGGAATCCACGCCAAAGCTGGACGGAAGTGGATCCTGTCTCGTCACCGAATATAGTGCTAGGAAGTTGCGCAGGGCGTTGCCCATGAAGTCGTTCCCATGAACCGGATCGAGCTCATTTTTTAGTTGCTCAGCTAATTCCAAGGCAGCGACATTGCTCCAGGCGAAGTCGTTGTTCTTCGCTGGAATGGGCGCTGTCAGAGTTCCAATGGTGATTGTCGCCGGGAATTCGGCCGCTTGGCTACTCATGAAATACCCATCCAGATAGGGCTTGACGGAAAGATCAAAGCTCATTCCCAGCCAGTGGGCACTATGTTTGCCCGGGTTGCCTCCATTTCCATCAATTCCAGCGGTGAATCGGGATCCGGTAGTTGTCAAGCCCGCCAGGTATCGCGGATCAGCGTATTCTTGAGCCCGCATCAAGTCGCGCATCCAACTGACACCATAGGTCTCTTTCTTTGAGTCGCCATTTTGCCATCGGGGTAGGCTGTAGCTCGTTTGCTGTGTGTTCCCCCGGTATTCCATCTGCCCGCCAATATCCATCCAGTGCGGCGCGTTGTACGCGCTTAGCCACTCGATGGATGTTCCGCTGGTGTTGTCGCCGGGGATGATCGGCCCATCAATGGGCGCGATCGCCCCGTCGGCGCCGTTGAAATCGCCGGTGTACTTGTTGTTGCCAACCGCCTTCGGGTCCGGCTTTCCATTGCTCACTGTTCCGTCCTTCGAATAACCAGGTTCGCCCGGCACGCGGAAGCGAATGATTTTTTCGAACAGCTTGAGGGCAGCTTTTTCGTCCCCGTCGAATCTTCCATCAACGGTGTAGTCCTTGATGTTGGTGCCTGAGCCTTTCTGATAGGCAGGGAACCCAAGATACCGCAATCTCTGCTCCACCCGCCACACATCGAGTGGTTGGTTGGTGTTCTCTGCGCCAGCACCGACGGAACTTTCCAGCGCGAACGCGTGATACCCCGGATTGTTCAGCGGCCGATCGCCAAAGAAGACCGTGTCGGGCGCTTTCTGGTAGTCGACCACGCGCAGTTTCAGTGACAGGGCCTTTTCCGGGTCTTTCCGGTCGAATCCCTTGATCGTAATCGAGATGTCGCCAGCAGGCAGGTCTCTGCCCATCCGGAGGCGATTGACGTCAATGATCGGCGCCAGGAAGATGACGCCGCTTTGGCTGAGCGTCTTCTTGCCCTGGTCGGTGTTTACCGCCTGCAGCCCCTTGTAGGTCGGTGCGGTAGCGGCTGCCACCGAAGCCAGTCCGTCCTCGCGTTCGGCGGTGAGCAGGAAGCCCTTGGCATCCTTGACGACTTGCGCCGCGCCGCTGGCCTCGATGTTGTCCCAATTGACGAGGAGATCCGCGTCCTTCAACCCGGCGAGGGTGTTGGCGTACTGATCGCGGATCAGCTTGAAGAGGTCTACCCGGACGATGTCGCCGTAGTTCAACACGGGTACCTGGTGGTCAGGGTCGGGCTCGATGCTCGTCTTCAGGAAGTGGCCGCCATCGACTGGCGTCGTGAATTCCACCGCATCCGGATTCAGGAAGGTGCTGGTGGCCATCCCGTACACCCAGCCGGAAGTCAGCTGCTGGCTGTTCGCGAGATCATGCTTGCTGGGCGTGACGACCTGGCTGGTGACGCCATTGACGCGCTCACGATCGATCGGAAGCGGCTTCGTCGATGCCTGCCTGGCGAGCGAATTCCTTTCTGCGGCGGCAAGCAGTTGCTCCAGATCCCAGACCAGCATCCCGCTTGCTGGCGGCGCTTCGCCGATCGTCGGCCAGTAGCGGATGTCGGCCCACAGCGTCCGGCCGGCGCCGGTCACCTGCAGACGAGAAAAGTTGGCGTCGATGATCGGCGACGTCGCACCCAGGTATTCCGGATGGGCGCCGAAGGGGTCCTTGACGATGCCGATTTTGCCTCCCATCTGTCGGGCGCCGTTCTGCGGGTCGTCAAGGCCGTACAGTGGATCGACAAAGTCGAAAAAGTAGTCGGCAACGAGCGCGTAGTCGATGCCGTTGTGGGCGACGACGGCCGCGGGCGACTGCGCCCGCTGGATGTTCAGCTGATAGCTCCCGTCCAGGCGGCTGATCCCGGGCAGCGTACCCGACATCGCGACCTGCCTGAACACCGCTGCGCCATTGAACTGGCCGGTATCGCGCAAGTCGACGGTCACCGTCGCCAGTCCGGCATTCTGGTCGAGGGCGTCGCTCAGCAGCAGGCGGAGCGTGTTGCCCTGGATTCCCGCAGACGAAATGAACTGCGGTGCCTTGCCTTGCTGCGCGGGAAAATCGACCGGCAGGAAGGCGCCGGCGCCGGTTGCCGCGAGGTGGCCATGCTGTTCAAGCAGTTGGTCGAGGTCGAGGATGAAGACCTTGCCACTCTCCGGCTGGCCGCGTCCGGTGGCAACGCCTGCGCTGTGCCTGGGGGCGGTCACCGCGAGATACGAATGCACACCATGGCTGATCGCCAGGTCGAGGTAGCCGTAGGGTGCGTTGGACCCGCTCGCTGCGGCAGGCAGGTCGATTTGCTCGATCGCCAGGAAGTCGGCAGCGGTTTCGTCGATGTTCACCCGCAACAGGCGATGGCCGCCCGGCCTGTAGTGGCCGCCTTCGGCGACATACAGCGACTGTCCGGAGACCGCGAGGCTGCTGACGTTGGCGGTGCCGACGCTGAAGGTCGCGGCCAGGTTCAGGGTTGCGGTATCGATTACATGGATCTCGCCGCCCGTCCCGGCAACGAACATCAGGCGGTTATCCAGGCTGAAGGCGATCTGGTCGGTCTTGCTGCCGTTGACCCTCGCCGGATTGCCGCTGGCATCCTGGTAGCCGATTTCCTTGAGCAGCTGGCCGTTCCTGAAAATCCGGATGGCCTGGTCTTGGGTGACGACGCTGAAGTCGGTCTGGCCTTCGACGGTGACGCTGGCGGGGTCGCCGTCGGCCAGCCAGCGGGTCGCGCCGGGAACCGCCGGGTCGAGGGTTTGCAGCAGGCGTTGAACGGTCACCCGGTGCAGACCCATCGCCAAGCGCTCGGGAAGGTCGAGGTCCAGCGTCATGCTGGTGGCGCCGGCGGCCAGGGGTTCGACGTCGAGCAGCCGCTGCCACAGGCGCATGCCGTCGCGGCGGGTCGGCTGCTGGTCGCTCCAGAGTTCGGAGCCGGCATTGCCGTCCTGGTCTACGGTCAGCGCCTCCGGCGAGAGCCAGACCCTGAGCGCCGCTGGCTGCGCTGGGATGCCGGCAGCCGTCCCGGGCTGGATCTGGTCCAGCGTCAGCCGGAGCTTGCCCGAGGCCAGCATCTGGACAGCGGTGATCGTCGGCGACCCATTGCTGGCGCTTCCCGACCCACCGGCCGGCGGTGACGCGATGCTCAGCGTGAGCTCGCCGTTGGCGCTGCTCTTCTGTAGCGGCAGGACCTGGTACACGCCGCCGAAGTCCATGCTGATGGCGAACAGTTCGGACAAGCCGGCGAGGGTTCCGATCAGCCCGGTCGCGGTGCCGACGCCGGACAGGCCGCTTTCGGCGAAGCCCGCGGACATCGCCATGGCCAGCGAATTCATCGTCAGGGCGAAGACGTTGAGCCCCGAGCCCTGCACCTTTACCGCGCCGGTCTGGCTGTTGACGGTGGTCTTGACGCAAAGCAGGTCGCCGGAGGCATTGACGCCGCTGTAGGGTGGGCTGGCGGTGCCGGCGACAAGCTTGCCGTGCGCATCGAGCCCGACGAAGCCGTTGTCGACGATCCACCATTTGTCCTGCAGCACGCCGTTGAGGTCCGGCGCCGTGCCGCGCCGCAGAAAGAGGATCTCGTCGCCGACCGCGACATCGGTATCGTCCTGCAGCGGGATCGCCAGCTGGACGGGGCGTGTGCTGGGGCGCTCACCGAGATTGAGGCGGAACGCCGCGAGGGTCTGCAGGAGCGCCGGTTCCGGCACAGGCATTCCCGTTTCGCTGGCGAGGTTCGCCAGATCGATCCGCCGGATGCTGACCACCGTGTCCGCCGCCAGCGCTCCGGCGCCGATCATCACCGTTTCGCCGCTTGCGGCCTGCACGACGCCGCCTTCGTCGGCGGCGACGGTGATCCCTGCCGGGGTGGCGGTGGCCGGGTCGTCGTCGGTGACCTGGGCGGCTTGCACGTTGAGCCGGATGTCGGTCTGGCCGATGATCTGCTGGCTGACGCTGCCGAAGTCGTCGACGATGCTCGCCAGATGGACGACCGCGATCGTCACCTGGCCGGCCTGCACGGCGGTAACCAGTCCGTCTGCACTGACGCTGGCGATGCTGGCGTCCGAGACCAGGTAGCGGGTACCGCTATACACCGCCGGGGTGGCCGGGATCAGCAGTTCGACGGTCTCGCCGGTGTCCGGGTCGGTGTAGCTTTCCAGCACTTCCGGCGTGCCGGCGAAGGCCGTCTGGCTGGCGCTGTGGATGTCGATCGGCTGCTCGCGGTATGGATCGATCAGGTGCACCTTCAACTGTCGCGTGTCGCCCGGTACCAGGGTGAGCGTTCCCGGGTAGACGTCGGGCTCGACGGTCGGCACTTCGTCGCCGGCGGCATCGCTTTCGTCGTCGCTGGCATCCGGGTCGACGGGCAGGGCCGCGGCGTGGATATTGGTCGCCGCCACCGCCTGGATCAGGCGCCCGTCGGTGTCGAGGCGCGTGACGACGAGCAGTGCCGGTCCTGCGCCGCTGGCCTGGACGAGGTCGCGCGAATCGTCCACCTGCAAGGGCGTTGGCGAGGTTCCACCCAGCGCGCCGAGCGCGGCGGCGCTGACCGTGAGATAGGCGGCATCGGTGATGACCACACCTTTTTCGTCCGCGAAGTCGGCAGTGGCCTGGAGGCGGGCGAACTGGCCGGTGCTCAGCGCCGGCAGTTGCGCGAGGTGCAGTTGCAGCAGCCTGGCGCTGCTGACGTCGATCCTGAGTTCGATCGGGGCGCCGGCAGTGAAGCCATCGTCGGCCTGTACGGTGACCGTGGCTTCGCCGGTATGGCCCGTTGCCGGGGTGAAAACGATGCTTTGGCCGTCGGCGCCCAGTCTGGCGCCGCCGTGCGTGCTGCCGAGGATGCGCCAGAACAGGCCGTCGCCTTCGCGGTCCTCGGCAATTTGGTCGAGCGCGCCGCGGCTGGCAAGTCCGGCGTGGGTGGTGAGCGGAGCGAGGTCGGTGTTGGCGAGGGGCGCCTGATTGGCGCGAAAACCGGTATTGGCGTAGAGGATCTGGCGGTCGGCGCTGCCGATCTGACCGTCGCCGTTGAGGTCGGCCAGGCCATCGTTGGCGGCCTCGGATTGCTGCCACGCCTGGCTGTCGATGGCGTCGACCAGACCGTCACGATTGAGGTCGCCAGCCAGGCTGATCCGTAGCTGCGCCGGGCCGGTGCCGCTCAGGCGAATCAGCTTGACGCCGGCTTCGCTGACCCGCAGCAGCCGGGTCACCTGGCCGTTCACCATCGCCGTGCCGACGATCTGCGCGCCGACGACTTCCACCTCGGCGTCGGCCGGAAGCGTCGTCTCCAGCGCCAGGATCACCGCTCCCCGGGCACCGGGGGCAGGGACCGTCGATGCCATTTCGCTCTCGCGAACGGCGAATGCCAGATTGACCCGGTCGGCAGGCCGCTTGCCGGCGAGCGTGCCGCTCCAGGCGTTGGCCGTGCCGCCGCCCCAGTTGGTCACCGCGCCGAGGTTTGCGGCGAGTGGTTCGCCGACCGGTTGGCCGTCGGCAGTGTAGGCGATCGGCGTGCCCAGATCGGCGGCGTCGAGCTGGCGGACCAGGATCAGCCGGCCGGCGCCGTCGTAACGGTAGGCGATCGCCGTGGCGCCGCTGCCGGCGTGGCCCGGGCCGTTGCCCGCGCCTTGCTCGGGCGCGGTGACGCGGACGATGCGACCGGAGCTGTCGCGCAGGAAGTCGATGCGTTCGCCGGGGCCGCCGCCGACCGCCGCGATGCCGGCGTCCGAAACCAGCCAGGTCTGGCCATCGGCGAAGCGCACGCTGCCGATCGCTCCCTGCGCGTCAAGCGCGTAGCGCGTGCCGTCGGGCGCGCTCAGCGTGTAGGCCGCAGGCACCCAAGGCAGACCGCGGACCTGTTCGTAGAGGCGGTCGCCCTGACGCTGCAGACTGTCCGGCGTCGAGTGGTCTTCTGTGGCATGGGCCTGCAGCGTCCAGCCCCGGTCGGCAGTGAACCGGGGGTGCCAGAGCTGCGGTGCGCCCGCATCGCTGCCCAGGCGCTCGTTTTGCGTCGACAAGGTGAAGGAAAGGTTCGTCAGGCCGGCGCTGGCGTCGGCGAGGTCGGCGGGGACGCTCAGCCAGACCCGCGCGCCTTCCGACCACGCGGCCGTGGCGCCACTCGCCAGCGTCGCCGGCTGGTCGCTGGTGAGCCGGGTGGCGAGCAGCGGCAGCGTCCAGTTGCCGAAGTCGCCGTCGAGCTTCGGGTCGAGCGCCGTGCCGCCTTCCGCTTCGCGCCACTGGCGAGCAAGCGCCAGGGTGTGGCCGGCCAGGGTGACGCTGGCGTCGGTTTGCAGCTGGCTGACGAAGGTCTTGTCGGCCGTCTCGATGAGCACCCTGGCGGCGATCTCGCTGCTGCGGCCGGCGACGTCCCAGGCGGCCAGGCGCAGCCGGTAAATGCCGTTGTCGAAGCGGCGGGGATCGAGATCGGGCAGGGCGAGGGCCTGCGCGATCGGGCTGGCCGCCGCGTTGGTCTGGGCCTCGGCGAGCGTTTGCCAGGAGCCGCTGACGGCCGGCGCCATTTGCAGGCGCCAGCCCAGCAGTTGCGCTTCGGTCAGTTGCGCGGCGACGGCGGTGGTAGCCCGTAGCATGCGCGGCTGGCTGTCGGCGCTGGCGCCGGTCAGCGCCCCGCTCCAGGTGAGCAGCGGGGCGGTAGTGTCGGCCGGATCCTTGACGCGTAGCGTTTCGACGCGGCGGCTGACGAAGCCGTCGCGGTCGGTGGCCGTGACGCGCAGTTCGATCAGGCCCGGCTGCGTCGGCAGCAGCTTGACCCGTCCTGCGGCGTCGAGCGCCAGGCTTTGCCAGTCGCTGCCCTGGCTGTCGCGCATTTCTGCCACGACGCTGGCGATGCCGCTCCAGGCATCGGCACGGACGCTGACCAGCACGCTCTGGCCGGGGACGGCCGGTGCGCTCGGGGTAGTCGACACCAGGATCTTCGGCGCGTTGGCGGTCGCGTCGGCGACCACCCGCAGGTTGAAGGCCGCCGAGGTCGTGGCGTTACGCGGCCGGCCGTCGCTGACCCAGGCGGTCACCGTGTAGTCGCCAAGCTGGCCGGGGCCGGGGGTCCAGTCGAGGCGCTGCTGCTGCGCGTCGTAGCTGGCGCCCGCGGGCAGGCCGCTGAAGCTGATGGCGAGCGCGGCGGTCTGGCTTGCCCCGTCGGGGTCCGAAACAGCGATGCCATTGCTCGCGCCGCCGAAGACCACCGGGATGCTCAGGCTGTCGCCGATGACGACCGCGTGGTTGCTGGCGCTGATCCGGGGTCGGCGGTTGACGTCGAACACCCGCGCCTGCACGGTCAGCGTCGCCGGCACGTTGGCGCCGGGGTGCCCGTCGGTGGCGCGGAAGGTGAAACCGTACGGCTGGTCGTCGGCGCTGCGGTTGTCGACGACGCTCTGGTCCGGCGTCCACTCGAAGCGGCCGCTGGCAGCGTTGAAAGAGACGCCGGCCGGGGTGTTCTGGTCATGGACCAGGCTTAGTTGCACGGCGTCGCGGTCGGGGTCGGCGGCGACGAGCGTGAAGGCCAGCGTTTCGCCTTCGTCGATCAGCTGCAGCGGCATCGGCAGGATACGCGGCGCCTGGTTGACGTTGGCCACGGTGATCTCGACCAGCCGGCTGAACTCGGCCATGCCGTCACTGGCGGTGAGCGTCAGCCGCCACAGTCCGGGTGTCTGGCTCGGGTCGTTGCCGTCCTGGGCGGCGAATGCGTCGGGCGTCCAGGTCAGAACGGCGCGATTGCCATCGGCGGTGAACAGCATGCCGCGCGGCAGGCCGGCGACTCGCCAGTCGAGCAGGTCGGCGTCGCTGTCGTGCGCGAAGACCTCGAATTCGAGCGGATCGCCTTCGCTGGCGGCGATGCGCAAGGCGCCGCCGCCGGCGGCGGTGGCGACTGGCTGGCCGTTGACCAGGACGCCGAGCACTTCCGGAGCGGCGTTGTCGGCGCGAACGACGATGCGCAGTGTGTGCCGCGTCTCGTTGGGCAGCGGCTGTTCGGGATTGCTGAAGCCGGCGCCCTGCGGCGGCAGGCCGCTGTCGGTGACGATCAGTTCGACATCGCGGCTGCCGAGGTCGTCGGCGGTCGGCGTCCAGCGCAGCGTGGCGTGCCCGTACTGCGTTCCCGGGATCAACTCGGCGCCGAGCGGCAGGCCGCTGGTGGTCCAGTCCAGCGGGTCCTGATCGAGATCGCTGGCGATCACCGCCACCCACAGCGGCTGGCCGACCAGCGCGACGACCTGGCGCGGCGCGGCGATCACCGGCGCTTCGCTGAGGCTGCGCACGGTGAGCACGAAGGACCGCGCGGCGCCGAGCACCTGCGTGGCATCACCGTCGCCGTCGTCGCTGGCGGTAATGGTGATCGGATAATCGCCGCGATCGCCCGCGCCGGGCGCGAAGCGGATGCTGCCGTCGATCTGGCCGGGGCCAGACGCCGGCGCCTGCGTGTAGCTCGCGAAGCGCGGCAAGCCGCTGATCGTCAGCGCGACCGAATTGCCGTCAACGTCGCCGACGCTGAACGGGATTTCGATGACCCCGCCGGCGTCGACGAAGGCGTTGCCGAGGTCGCCGATCCGCGGCGCGCGGTTGGCGTTGTTGACCACGATCGGCAGCAGCAATTGGCTGACCGCGGGGGGGCCGCTGCCGTCGCCATCGTCGGTGGCGGTGACTACCACGCTGTAGCTGCCGGCCTGCGTGTAATCGGGCGTCCACACCACCTCCATCGTCTCGGCGTCGAAGCTGGCGCCTGCCGGCAGGCCGTTGAGCTGGTAGCTGACGGTCGGCGCGCTGCTTTCCGGTCCGATCGCCTCGGCGCCCGGCCGCGGGCGGATGCGGGCTGCGAACGCCGGGTTGTCGGGATCGAAGGCGAAGACGCCAATCCGCAGCGGCTGGCCTTCGAGCACCCGCCAGGTCTCGGCGGCGTCGAAGAGCGGCGCGCCGTTGGCGTTGGCGACTTCGAGGACGATCTCGCGGCTGACGCTGGTCTGGCTCGTTTCGCCGGCGAGGGTGGTCCAGGTGGCGACGAGCGTGAGCGGCACGCGGTAGCTGCCGTGCTGGTCGAAACCCGGTGTCCAGGCCAGCCAGCCGCTCTGCGGGTCGAGCGTCGCGCCAGCGGGCAGCCAGCGCGCGCCGTATTCGAGGCTGAGCGTGCTGCCGTCGGGCTGCGCGCTGCCGGCGGTGATGCCGGGTAGGCCGGCGGCGAGCTGCAGTGCCCAGGCGTCGCCTTCGCGCAGGTTCTGCGGGGCGACGGCAGCCAGCGTCGGTCGCGGGTGGCCGTGGTCGACGGTGATCGTGAACGACCGGCTGGAGGTGGTCTTGCCGTCGCTGGCGACGACCGTGATGCCATCCCAAACGCCGGCCTGGTCGTAGCCCGGCGTCCAGCTCAGGACGCCGCTGGCGGCGTCGAAACTGGCGCCGGCGGGCAGCTTGCGGATCGCCAGCGTCAGCCGGTCGCCGTCGGCATCGGTGGCGAGCAGCGGCATCGCGAGCGTTTCGCCTTCGGCGAGGCCGCGGTCGACAGCACCGTCGATGAGCGGCGCGTGGTTGCCACCGATCACCGGCACGCGGAAGCTGTGCAAGGCGGCGCCACCGCGGCTGTCGTGAACGCGCACGACGATGCGCGTGTCGGCGTCGGCGCTGTCGTCGCCGCTGGCCAACGGCGTCCAGTGCAGCGTCGCCAGTGCGTGTTGGCCGTCGGCCGCCGAAGCGATTGTCGGCGCCGGGGTCAGCGTCACGCCGGCCGGCGCCGCGACGACTTGCCACCAGAAGCGTTCGCCGTCGGCGTCGATCGCCTCGATCTCCGCGCTCCACGCCTGGCCGGCGGTCGCTGGCGGCAGCACTTCGCCGTCGAGCAGTCCGGCGACGCCCAGGGTCGGCGGCAGGTTGTCGAGCGGGAGCGCGTACACGCCATGGCCGAGGCTGGCCTTCAACAGGTCGGCGAGACCGGCGTGCAACGCCAGTTCGCTGGCCGGCGTCAGTCTGACGGTCTGGCCGGCGATCGTCGCGCCGGCGGCCAGCTTGCCGCCGAGGGCCTGCAGCGCGGCGCCGAGGTCGATGGTCCACAGTCCGGCCTGCGCCGCTTCGCCGTGCTGCGCGTTGGCAATGGCGTCGACGAAGTCGCGGCCGGGGTCGAGCAGCAGGAGCAGCGGCCCGTGGATCGCTTCGCTGCCGACATTGGTCACGCTGACGTCGTAGCTGAGCTCGCCGGTGGCGCGGTTGGCGCGGGTGTCGGCGAAGCTCAGTTGCAGCGCGCTGCTCAGGTCGACCAGCGCGGTGAAGCGGCTCGAATAACTGTCGCCCAGCGGTGTTTCGGTCGCGCTTTGCACGCCGCCGGCGATCGTCAGGTCGTAGCGGCCGGCGGCCAGGCCGCCGACTTCGAGCCAGGCGGTGCGTGTTGCCGCGTCCCAGCGGATGGTCTGCGGGCTGCGCTGCGCACCGGCGTTGGCGCCGACCAAGGTGAGCGTGAAGTTGGCCGGGTCGAGTACGCTGCGTGGGTCGGAATCCACCGTGCCGTCGGCGCCCAGCCACATCGCCTGATCGAAGACGACGCCGATCCGGTCGATCGGCAGCGGCAGCAGCGCGCCATCCGGGATGGTGATCGCCTTGACCAGCGGCGCGCTACGCGGCGCGATCTCGTCGATGCGCGTCGTCTGGGCGAGCAGGATGCGGCCATCGGCGGTAGCGACGACGCTCTCGCCGCGGGTGCCGCCGCCGGCTACCTGGAGCACCTGCCGGCTGGCCAGTTCGATCATCCACAGTGGCGACTGGTGCGGCGTGGCTGCGGCGCCGTCGAGGACCGCGCGCTGGCGCGGCGTGCTCGACGCGATCAGCAGGCCTTCGAGCGGCGTTGCGCTGGCGCCGAAAGCGATGCTGTCGATCTCGCCGGCGAGGCGGAATTCGAGTTCCGCACGGCCGGCGGAGCGGCCGGCGAGCGGGAAGCTGATGATCTCGCCGCTGGCCTGTAGCTGTTCGCCGACGATCTCGCTGCCGGTCCACTTGACACCCCACAGGCGGCCGTCCGGAGCGAAGGCGAGGTCGCCGACGCGCTGGCTGCTGAAGTGCCGCCAGGCGCGGGTCGGAACGTCGGCGGCGGGATTGAAGACTTCGATTCCCTTGCCCGACGATACGTAGATCTCGCCGCTGACCGGGTCGATCGCCAGCGCGTGCGTCAGGGGGTCGCCGCCCGGGCCCCGCTGACGTTCGATCACCTGGCCGCTGGCCGCGTCGACCAGCAGCAGTTCGGCGCCGGTCAGCACCCACAGCTGGCCCAGGCGATCGACCGCCAGGTCGACAATCGGCGCGTCAACCGCAAACAAAGGCGTTGTCCGGGTGTTGCCGCGGATGTCGCCTGACTCGTTGCCATTCTTGCCGACCTGGAAGACCTGGTTGCGTTCGGCGCCGGCGCTGAACAGGAAACTGTGGTCGGGCATCTCGACCAGTGCCTGCGCGCCGATGTCGGCGTCGCTGGCGGCGTAGCCCTGGGTGAAGGCGCGCAGCGTGAACGGCGCGAGCACCGAACGCAGGTCGGCGAGCTGCGTGCTGGCGACCTGTCCGGGAAGCTGCCGCGAAGCGTCGGCAAACAGCGCGTTGGCCGGATAGCTGCGGTCGGCGGTCGCCTGCGGCACCTCGGCGGTCGGCAGCAGCGACTCGTTGACCCCGAGGGCGTCAAGGATCTCCTGGCGCGCGCCGTCGTCGGGGACGATGGCGTTGGCCAGCGAAGCGGCTTCGCGGTTGCCGGCACGGTCGGTGGCGACGGCGAGGAACTCGTAGCGCTTGCCACCGCCGCCGCCGCCGCTTGCGGGCGCGCCGGTGAAGATCGCCTGACCGACCGCCGGGTCGACCTGGCGCTGCCAGATGCGGAAGTCGCCGCCGTCTTCGGCGACGTAGATCGTCACCGACTTGACGCCGCTGCCAGCACCCTCGTGCTCGTCGGCGTGCCAGCGAAGGTCGAAGGCCGGCGCGCCCTCGGCGTTCTCGCCAAGCGCGGCGACCGTCAGGGTCGTTCGCGGGGCGCGGGCGTCGAGCCTGACGACGGCGCTGTCGCTGTCGATCGGCGGCGCCTGGTCGATGAACAGCCGCGCGCTCGCCACCATATCGACGCCCGAAACGATGTCGTCGCGGGCGCTGACGGTGTACGCGAGCGAGCCGCTCCGCTGCCCGGCGCTGGCCGGGCTGCCGGCTGAGGTACCCGGCGAGCTGGCGAGCAGGCCGCGCGTCGCGTCGCGCAGCACTTCGCCGGTCTGCGGATCGATCGCTTGCAGCAGCCAGGTAGCGGTGGCGCTGGAGACGTCGATGCCGGCGCTGACGCGCAGGACGAAGCCCTTGCTGCCGCTGAAGTCGAAGTCGCCCTGGAAGCTGCCGCGGCCGGCCGGGAGATGGACGTTGATCTCGCCGACCTTGAGGTCGCCAAGCCGGAACGAGCGCGCATCGAGACCGGCGTCGAGTTGCGTCACCAGACGCAGCTGTCCCGCCGGCGTTTCGCCGGGGTTGCTGAAGTTGACCGTGTAAGGCAGCGGTGTTGCCGCCGGAACGTAGGAGTTGCCGTCGGTGCCGAGCCCCGCTTGCGGGCCGCGCACGCTGAGCAGCGCCGCTGACGCCGTCGATTCGCTGGCGGCCTGCTGCAGGTAGCGCGTCAGGTCGAGCGCCTGACCTGGAACGGGATTGAAGTCGGCGTCGAGGACGCCGATGTGGCGCAGGTATTCGAGCTCGCTGCGGCTGCCGGCGAAGACGTTGAAATTGATGAAGTGCGTTGCCTGCGTCGCGTGCCGGTCGTAATCGGCGCGCTCGGCCATCGCCGGTACCGGGATTTCGACGCTGCCGGCAAGCGCTTGCCGTATTTCGAGGTAGTCGACCGGCGCCATCGCCGCCTGCGGGTCGCCAGAGCGTCTGGCGGTCTCGCCGTACCACTGCTGGACGGTGGCAAAGAAGCCGAGCAGGTCGCCCTGCGTGCGATAGCTCTCGCCGCCGCGCGCAAGCAGGATGCCGGTGGCCAGCGTGCTGGTCAGGCTGACGACCCTGGTGCCGGCGCGGATCGGCGGTGCCTGGTCGAGCGGGCGCAGCAAGCCGGCCGATTCGAGCGCGCCCAGCCAGCCGGCGACCCACTGCCCGAGGTCGGCGGCAAGCGCCGCCAGGCTGGCCGGCGCCGCCGTGTCGGCGAGGATGGCGGTACGTAACCGGGCCGCGTGTTCGACCTGTTCGGCGATGAATTCGTCGCGCGTCAGCGGCGTCGCCGCGCCGGCGAGGTTGAAGCGGAAAGGCATCGCCAGTGACTCGATGTCCAGCAGGTGCACTTCCGGCACCCTCGACTGGAACTTCTTCGCCAGCCCGCTGGCGATCCGGTCGAGGTCCTCGACGCCGCCGTCGAGCAATCCCTGTTGCTGCCATTCGGGGCGCAGCGCGTAGAGCCTGTCGCGCAAGCCCTCGAAATCCCAGGCCAGCCATTCGGCCAGCCCCGGGTAGGTCTGGACGTTGAAGCTCATACCGGCGTAGCCACCGGCCGCAAGGTCGAGCGCGTAGCCCGGCACCAGGTTCACGCCGTCGCGGTTCAGCACGCTGTCGAGACTGGCCCAGGGGATGTCCGGGCGGCTGGTGCCGGTGGTCGGCGTCGGGCCGTAGCCTTGCGTGTTGCCGGCGGCGTCGACCGTCGCGCCATCGGGGCGACCGCCGACGCCGCTGCCGACGGCCAGGTAGGGCAGGGAGATGCCGTTGAGCACCTCGTCGCTGTAACCCATTTCGGGAACGCCGAAGTCGAAACGCACGTAGGGGGTGTCGACGTTGCTCAGGCTTTGCAGCGAGACGCTGTACAGTCCGTTCTCGCCGGGAGCGAGGCTGCGCGGGCCGCCGATGCCGATGGTCACGTCGGCTTCGATTCCGCGCTCGACGAGAAGGCGCTGCGCTTCGGTGACCCGCTGGCCGTCGGGATTGATCACCGTCAGGTCGTAGAGACCGAGCGGCGCGCGGCGCAGGTCGAAAACCGCACGAATGTGTGTCGCGTCGAGTACCTGCCAGCGATCGGGCTCGGCCTCGTAGACGCCCGGGCGCGTCAGCTTGACCAGCGCGCCGGGCTTGAAGTGCGCGCCGTGGATGTCGAAGCTGACCCAGCGGTGTTCATCGTCGCCGCTGCCACCGTGGTCCGGGCTGATGCGGGTGATCGACAGCGGCAGCAGGTCGGCGCGCAGCGTCACCGGCGAACTGGCAACGCCTTGCCGCGAACGAACGAGGAGATAGTAGTCGCCGGCCTGCGTGCTCGGCAGCCAGACCTCCTGATCGGCCGACAGCGGCCGGTCGTAAGCGGCATCGAAGGCGTAGCCGCTGGGGACCTCGCCGTAACGCAGATACAGTTCATTGTTGCCTTCGTCGGCAGCCGCGTCGAGACCAAGGCGCAGCGTTTCACCGGCGGCGACAGCGACTCTGTAGAGCCGCGCCTGACCCGGGCTCATGGTCGTGCTCAGTGGTGCCCCGACGTGTATCTCGGGGACGCTGACCTGCAGCGTCGCACCTGAAGCCGTGCGGTTGTTGGCCTCGCCAGGCGGCAGGCCGGGCCCCGCCGCCGAGTAGCTGATGGTACCTTCGACGACTTCGTCGTACAGGTCCGGGCGGACGATCACCCGCCAGTTGCCGTCCTTGAGCGGTGGCAGCGATGCGTTGAGAGTGCCGTCGTAGCTGCCGTTGGCAGCGAGGCCGCCGGCGCCGCCCGAATGATCGACCTTGCCGAGCAGCAGGTCGCCGAGGTCCCATTCGTTGTCGGCGGAGAGATAGACGGCGTCGGTCCAGCGTCCGCGGGCCGGGTTGCTGGAAGCGTTGGTGATCGTGTAGTCGATGCGAATCGGGTCGCCGACGCCGGCGCTGGCCGGCACGACGACGTGACTGACGACCAGGTCGGCCGGCGGTGGAATCTCGATCAGCAGCGGCTGCGCCGCGGCCGCGGCGTTGTTCTGCTCGTGGCCGAATTCGCGCACCTTGCCGTATTCGCCGCCGCCCCAGGCGCGCGCCGGGTCGCTGACGACGAAGATGTAGTAGGGGCCAGCGAGTTGCTGTGGGGCGCTGACGCGCAGGCTGGCGTCGTAGCTGCCGCCAGAGCCGAGGCCACCGGAGTGTTCAAGGTAGCCGAGATAGCGGTCCTGTTTGAGGTCCAGGAAGCGGTCGCGGGACAGGTAGGCCAGGTCGTACCAGCGACCCTGGTCAGCGGGTGTATCGCCGCCGGCATTGACGACGCGATAGCTGATCTTGAACTCCTGCCCGGCCAGCACGGAGTCGGGCGCGGTCACCTCGACGACCTGCAGGTCGGGCGGCGTCGCCAGGCTGATCGCCAGCGGCGCCGAGGAGAGGTTGTTGCCTTCGTCGGCGAATTCCCTGACCGCCCCGGCGAGGTCGCCATAACGCGCCAGCGTCGCCAGTCCCTCGCGGATGCTGCTGCGTTCGCCGGGCGACGGGTTGCGCAAGACGGCGGTGTCGGTCTTGACCAGGACGTGGAAGTCGCCGCTGATCGATTCGGGAAGTGTCACGCTCGCCGACGCGGTATACGATTCGCCGGGTTTGAGCGTTTTTGGCTGGCTGTTGTCCTGCAGTTGGACGACATGGGTCTTGAGCGCATGGTCGCTGTAATCGAGCGAAGCGTCGCGCGAGAGGTAGACGCCGTCGAGCCAGTTGCTGGTGCGCGTTTCGCGTCCGCCGCGATTGCTTACGCTCCAGGTGATCGTCAGCGGCCGTCCCGACAAGGCCTGGGGTTCGGAGAGAACGATCTGGTCGACTTGCAGATCGGGTTCGCGATAACTGATCGCCAGCGCCGCGCGACCGAGGTTGTTGTCGTTTCGGGGGCCTTCAAAGACGCTGCCCGGCTGCTGGTTGGCGCCGGCGTACCAGGCGCTGGCGCCGGCCAGGTCGCCGCTCGGCCACAACTCCGATCGGGCGCGGCGCGTTCCCGGATCCCCGTTGTCAGTTGCGCTTTCGGCGTCGGTGATCACGTAAATGTAATACGGACCATCGGCTCCGGCGGGCAAGCGCAGTTTCGCCGAACTGGTATAACTGGCGTTGGCGGCGAGACCACCGATATTGGCGTGCACCAAGCTGCCGAGCGCGGTCGCCCGCTCGGCGATGAAGGTCGGGTCGCGGCTGAGGTAGACGCTGTCGACCCAGTTGCGCGTTCCCACCCAGACCGCGGCGCCGAAGTTGTGGACCGTCCAGCTGACGGTCGTTTCCTCGCCCGAGAAATTGCTCGGCTCGGTCTGGATGTCGGTGACCCGCAGGTCGGCGGCCTGGGCGCTGACCAGCGAGGCCTTGGCCCGGGCGTTGTTGCTTTCGTCCGACTCGCCAACGCGCGCGTCGCTGTCGCTGCGGACGATCAGGTAGCGGCCGGTGACCGACGGCGCGAGCAGCAGCGTCTGGCTGACGGTGTAGCCCTCGCCGAAACCGAGGGCGCGGGTCTGGCGAAAGTCGGCGAGGTGCCAGACCTCGCGGGCAGCGTTCCAGTCGGCGTTGTCGGTCAGATAAACCGAATCGGTCCAGCTCCCGTGGAAGGCGTCGCCGCGGTTCTGGACGCTGTAGCTGAAGCTGTAATTGTCGCCAGCCGCTGCGGCTTCCGGCGCGACGACCTCGCTGACCAGCAGGTCGGGCGGAGTGATCCCGAGAACGCTGATCGGTCGCGCCAGGTAGTTGTTGTTGTCGACTTGGCTGGGGTCGGCCGGATTGATCTGCGTCGCCAGCGTGTCTTCGAGGATGACATCGTAGGTGTCGCTCCAGACGGTGACGAAATACTCGCCCGAGCGCAGCGCGTCGGGCAGCGTGACGTGGACATTGCCGAGGTAGCTGTCGCCGACGGCGAGATGACCGAGATGGGTAAACGAGCCGAGCAGGACATCGCCCTTGTAAGCGCCCGGTCGCCGCTGGTCGCGGGCCAGCCAGATGGTGTCGGTCCAGCTGTTGAGCGCCGCCGATTCGCCACGTGTCGTCTGGCTGCCGTGGTTGGTGACCTGATAGCGGACGTCGATGCTGGCGCCGTGCACGCCCTGGTCCGGGGCGACGACGTCGCTGGTGACCAGGTCGGCGAAGGCTACCGGGTCGACCGTGAGGTGCGTCGCCCGGACGTTGTTGGCTTCGTTCGGATACTCGTCGACCTGGAGATTGCCGTCGGCGACGACGATCAGGTAAGCGTCGCCTCGCATCCGGATCGGGATCGCGAAGGGTGCGCTTTCGCTGGCGTAGCTTTCGCCGGGCGCCAGTGCGCCGGCGTTGGCCACAGTGCCAAGCAGCCGGTCGTCGGCGCTCGGCGTGGCGTCGAGCGAGAGGTAGACCTTGTCGGTCCAGCGGCCGCTGGCAACCGCCGTGCCGAGGTTGCTGATCGTGTAGCGGATGGCGGTGGCGGTCCCGGCGGTGACGTGTTCGGGGACGATGGCGCTGACCACGCGCAGGTCGGGTCGGTCGTTGAGGCCGATGGCGGTCGTTTCGGCGGCCACCAGCGCGTTGTTCTGGCCTGCCGCGCCGTGCTCGTAGATCTGCTCGCCGATGCTGCCCGCCGTGTTGGCAGGACTGTTGCCGAGATTGGCGTTGGTGATCACCTTGAGGCGATACAGCCCTTCGATCTTCTGCGGCAGGCGCAGCTGCTCGGTGCGCGTGTAGTGGATTCCCGCCGCCAGGCTGCGCTCGCTGACGAAGTGGCCGAGGACGACCGGTGCGGTGCTGCCGCTCGCCGGCAGCAGCCAGACGCTGTCGACCCAACTCCCGGCGGCGTCGGCGTCGCCCTGATTGACGACGGTCCACGAGACGTCGACCAGCGCCCCTTCGTGCGCGCTGGCCGGCGCGCTAATGCTGTCGACGCGCAGGTCCGGCGAAGGCGAGAGTTGTACCGGCAGAGCCAGCGAGCTGCGGGAGTTGTTGTTGGTAAAGACGAACTCGAAGGGGCCGCCGGTACGGACGTTGAGGTAGTGGGGGCCGCTGATCCCCACCGGCAGCGTCACTTCGATGCGCCGACTGTAGCGGTCGCCGACCGCCAGCTGGCCGATGTGGCGGGCCGAACCGAACTGCGCGACGATGTCGCTGCCGTCGGCGTTGCGGCTGAGCCAGACCTGATCCGACCACTCGCCAGTGTCGGTGCTGCCGATTCCCTGATTGACCACTTCCCAGGTCAGCGCCAGCGGCTGGCCACTGGCGGCGACGCCTTCGGTGGTCAGCGAAGCGACCTGCAGGTCGGCGTAGGCGACGGGCATCACGTCGACGGCGTGCGCGACGCGCCCGACGTTGTTGGTCTCCGCGTGGTTCTCGAAGACTTCGCCGCGCGCGTCGCTGACGACGAACAACTGGAAGCGGCCGCTGCTCCTCGCCGCGAGGACGATTTGCTCGGCGCGGCTGTACGCTTCGCCGACGGCCAGCGCGCCGTCGTGGCGGAACTCGCCGATGACCTGGTCGTCGGCATTGCCCGGAATGTCGTCGCGCGAGAGCAGCACGCGGTCGGTCCAGCTGCTCGAACTGCCCGCGCCGCTTCCCACGTTGCTCACCGTCCACGCCACGCCCAGGGTCGCCGGGTCGGCGATCACGGTCTGCGGCGCGGTCAGCCCGCTGACTGCCAGGTCGGCGTAGGGCGAGAGATCCACCGTGACGGTGGCGAGCGCGCGATTGTTGCTGCGACCGCGGTCGTCGAGGGCGTTACCGCCATCGCTGACCACGCTCAGCTCGTAGTCGCCGGAAAAATCGAGCGGGATCGCGAGGTCGGCAGCGGCGTCATAGATCTCGCCGGTCGCCAGCGGGCCGCTGTGGGTGACGTCGGCGAACTTGTAAGTCACGCCGGCGCGTGCCAGGAAGATCTGGTCGGTCCAGCTGCCGAGGGCGACGCCGCCATCGTTGCGGACGCTCCATTCGACGTGCAGCGTATTGCCTGACGCGGTGATCGCCGCCGCGTTGAGCGTGGTCAGGGACAGGTCGATACGGGCGAGTTGCAGCGGGGCGGCCGCCCGCGCCTGGTTGTTGTCCTCGGCGCCGCGCTCGTAGAGCCTGTCGTCGGCGTCGGTCCTGACCAGCCAGCGCCATTGGCCTTCGGGCAGCGACGCCGGTAGGGTGAAGGAGGCGGTCCGTGTGACGCTGCTGCCAGCCGCGAGTGCCGCGCTGTTGAAGACGCTGGCGACTTCGCGCAGTCCGCCGCTGCCGTCCTCCAGATAGATGCGATCGCGCCAGGCGCCGGCGGTTGGCGCTTCGCCGGAATTGCTGACCGTATAGCTGACGCTGGCCTGATCACCGGGTCGCAGCGCGCTGGGCCCAAGCACGTCGTCGACACTCAGGTCCGGAGTCGGCGTCAGGTTGACGCGAAGAGGCGCCGCGCTGGCGGTGGTGTTGTTGGTGGTGGTCATGCCGTTTTCGCCGACACCGCGATTGCTGTTCGTTTCGACGACAACGAAGTAGTCGCCGGCGAGGTCTCGCGGCAGCTTCAGCGTCGCCTGCCGGCGATAGCCCTGCCCGGGTCCGAGCGCGCCGTCATGGACCAGCGACCCGGCGAGGACGATGTCGTCGCTGCTCGGCGTCGTGTCCGATGACAGCGTGACGCGGTCGTTCCACTGCGCCTGAACGGTCGTCGCGTTGCCGACATTGAGCACGTCCCAGGAAATCGGCAGCTCTTCGCCGCTGCCCGCGCTGTCCGGTGCGCTGACAGCGACCACCGCCAGGTCGACTACCGGCGCGATCAGGTTGACGGAACCCGTACTCCCGAGGTTGTCGCCGGCGGGGTCGGGTTCGGCCTCGGCGCCGCTGTCGGTACGCACGCCAAGCGTGTAATAGCCGGCGCTGCGGATCGGGATACGTACCGACAGCGCCTGCGTGTAGCTCTCGCCAACACGCAGGACTCCCGGGTGGCGGATGCTGCCGATCACCAGGTCGTCGGTGTTGCCGATCAGCGGATCCTTGCTGAAGATCAGTTGGTCGGTCCAGCTACCGCCCGCGTCGACCGTGCCGTGGTTTCCGACGCGCCAGGTAATCTCGGCGAACTCGCCGCCGACGACGCTCTGAGGCGCGCTCGCCATCTCGACGCGCAGGTCGGGATAGTCCCTGGCCGCCGAGATCACCTGCACGCTGGCGCCGTTGTTGCTCTCGGCGTTGCTGCTGGCGTTGGTCTCGAAAACCACTCCGGCGCCGGTCAGGCTCTGGTCGGCGGTGACGCTGATCGCGATCCGGCCGCTGCCCTTGAGTCCCTCGGGCAATGTGAAGCTGAAGGCGCGCTGGCGGCTCTCGCCGGGGCGCAAGGCGCTGCCTGGCGAACCGCCGACTTCGGCCAGCGGGTCGAAGCGCAGATCGGTATCGAGAATGATCTGGCCGCTTTCGAGATTCCTGACGATGATCCTTTCCATGAATGCCGTGTCGGCGGCACTGCCGCCGTCATTCCCGTCTTCCCAGGCGATGTTCAGTACGCCGCCGGCCTGCAACCCTGCCGCCTCGGCTGCCTCGGCGTGCAGATTTCTGACCAGCAGATCCGGGCCGGTGACGCGAAACAGTTCGGCCGTATTGTTGGTCTCGGCGCTGCCGCCGGGGTTGGCTTCGGCGATCTGCGCACCGGCGTCGGTGATGACTCGCAGCGAGAAGCGCCCGGCAGCCTCGACACCTTGCGGCCAGAGAAACTGGACGCTGCCGGGGCGGCTGGCGCCGGCGGCGAGCGAAGCGCCGCCGGCCAGGTCGATGGTGGCTACGACGCTGGCGGTTTCCAGATTGCGCAATTCGAGGTGTTCGCTCCACGTCTGTTCGAGCGCCCTGGTTCCCAGGTTGCTGGTCAGCCAGCCGGCGGTGACCAGCTCGCCAGGCTGCAGAGGACCCGCGGGACTCAGTGTCAGCTCGTCGACGACCAGGTCGACGGACGGTGCCAGGAGGACGGTCAGCGGCGCCGCCAGGCGATTGTTGCCGCGGCTGCGGTCAGCGAGGGCCGTGTCGGCATCGGTGACGACGGCTACCTCGTAGGCGCCGAAGAAGTCGACCGGTACCAGCAGTTCGGCGCTGGCCGCATAGCTCGCGCCAGCATCCAGCGGGCCGCTGCGCGCTACCTCGGCGAACGGCTGCACTACGCCATTGCGGATCAGGAAGACACGGTCGCTCCAGCTCCCCAGCGCGACAGCACCGCTATTGCGCACGGACCATTCGACATGCAGCGGCGATCCGGACTGCACGCTGTTCGCGGCGCTCAGGCTGCTCACCCCCAGGTCGCTGCGAACGATGCTGACCGTTGCCGCCGAAGCGGCGTGGTTGTTGTCCGCTGCCGGCTCGGCAATCGTGTCGTCGGCGTCGACGATCACCAGCCAGCGGAACTTGCCTTCGGCGGTGGCAGCGGGCAGTGTGAAGGTCAGGCTGCGGTTTGCGGCGGCACCCGCCGCCAGCGGCGCCGAGTTGGCGACGCTGCCCACTTCCAGCAGTCCGGCCGCGCCTTGATCGAGATAGAGGCGGTCGCGCCAGGGCTTGACGGCGTCCAGGGTGCCAAGGTTGCTGGTGGTGTAGCTGATGGTCCCGGTCTGGCCCGGTTGCAGCGCCGTCGGTCCGACCACGTTGGCGACCGCCAGATCCGCTGCCGGCGCCTGGCCGATGTGCAGTCGCGCCGCGCTGGCCGCGCTGTTGTTGGCGGTCCGGCCGTTCTCGGCAAGCCGGCGCTCGGTGTCGGTGTCGACGATCACGAAGTAGTCGCCGGCGAGCATCGCCGGCAGCGTCACGCTGCGCCCGGCGAGATAGGCCTGGCCCGGTGTCAGCACGCCGGCGTGCGGGACGGTGGCGGCGACGACGATATCGCCAGCATCGAGAAGGTCGTCGGACGAGAGAACGATTCGGTCGTTCCACAGCGCCAGGTCGCTGGCCGCTTCGCCGTCGTTGCGGACCAGCCAGCCGATCTCGATACTTGCGCCGCCGATCGCGTGATCCGGCGCCGTGATCTGCGCCACGCTCAGGTCGGCGGCTGCAACAAGCAATTCGAAAGCAGTGACGGCACTATTGTCGCCGCGGGTGTCGGGCTCGATCACCGCCTGGCCGGCGTCGGCGCGTACGCCCAGGTAATAGTGCCGCGGCCCGAGGAGCGGCAGCGTGACGATGCCGCTGGCGGCGTAGCTCTCGCCGATGCCGAGCCCGCCGCTGTGCCTGAAGCTGGCGACGACCAGGTCGTCGGCGTTGCCGATCACCGCGTCGCGACTGACGACGACCTGATCGTCCCAGTCGGCGCCGCTGTCTGCCTGTCCCTGGTTGGCGACCTGCCAGTCGACGGTCAGCAGGCCGCCGGCGAGCGCCGTTGCGGGGACGCCGGATAGCGCGACGCGCAGGTCGGCGTAGGCGGAATTTGCCGACAGGGTGTGAACAATGGCGCGGTTGTTGCCCTCGGCGTCGCCTTCTGAGTTGGCTTCGAAGAGCGTGCCGAAGCCGCCGCGATCCTGATCGGCGGTGACGCTGATCTCGATAGTGCCGCTGCCGCGCAGGCCCTCAGGCAGGCGAAAGCTGAAACTGCGCTGGCGGTGCTCGCCGGCGCCGATCGGGCCATTGCTCTGGCCGCCGGTTGCAGCGAGTGGGTCGTAGGTGACGCTGGTGTCGAGCAGGGTCTGCGCGAGATCAAGATTCCTGACCACGACACGGTCGTCGAAAGCGCTTGCGGTCGCGCTGCCGCCGTCGTTCCAGTCGTCCCAGTGGATGCTCAGCAGGCCGCCGGCCGTTATTTCGCCCGGGTCCAGGGCAAGATTGCGGACCTGCAGGTCGGGGCCGACGACGTGGATCAGTTCCGCCGAACGGATCATGCCGCTGCCCGGGTCGACCCCGGGCCCGACGCGCAGCGAGAAGCGACCGGCGGCGGACGTGCCGCTCGGCCAGGTGATCGCTACGCTACGCACGCGGTGATCGCCGGGGGCCAGCGGGGCCGCTTCCGGCAGGTCGTACACAACGCTGCTGGCGACCAGCTCGCGGGTCGACAAGTTGCGTAGCTCCAGGCTTTCGCGCCAACCCGGTGCGGCGTCCTGGTCGCCGCGGTTGATGGTTTGCCAGCTGACCGTGAGCTCGGCGCCGGGGTCGAAGGCGGCGGCCGGGTCGAAGCCGAGACCTTCGATGTGCAGGTCGCTGTGTGGCGCGCGGATCACATCGATCTCGACCGAGCGCGCGTTGTCGCGCTCGTTGGCGCCGCCGGCGCTGCTCTCGCGGACGACGTTGCCGGCGTCGGTGATGACGAAGACGCGCAAGCGGCCGGCAGCGGCGGCATCGGCGGGCAGGGTGAGCGCGTAGCTGCGGCTGCGCGAGTCGCCGGCAGCGATCATGCCCTTGCCCGGGTCGCTGCTGTCGTAGGGGACGTCGACATCGGCGACGACCCGGCCGCTATCGAGATTGCGGACGATGATCCGGTCGTGCCAGCGGCCGGCAGCGGTCCGGTCGCCACGATTCCCGATCTGCCAGTCGACGCTCAGCGTTTGCCCGGTTTGCAGCACCCCGAGCGGATTCACGGCGAGCGCGCTGACGACGAGGTTGGGCGCCGGTTGGCCCGGGAAGGCGTCGATGACGATGGGTGGCGCCTGCGGCACCTTGATCAGCTCGAAGGAGAGCAGCGCCGGCTCGCTGCCGGCCGTGCCGCGACCGTCGAGCAGCAGCGTGTAGCCGCCGCTGATCGGCAGCGTTGCTGTCTCCTGATCGTTGCCGTGGAAGCCGTGGCGGAAGATCGACTGGCCGGTCTGGGCAACGAGGTGGTCGAAGGCGACGCTCGCCGAGCCCATCGGGACTGGGCCGACGACCGTACGTCCGAGGGGATCGAGCAGTTTCCACTGCGGCACGGCGCGGGCCAGCCCCGAGGTCGACAGGTCGCCGACGGTGCTCAGCGCGTCAAGATAATAGCGCTCGCCGGCGAGGGCGTCGAAACGGAAGAGTTGTGTGCTGTTGGCGGGCGTGAGGCGGGTGGTCACCGGTGTGCCGGCGGTGAGCGGTGCCGCGCCGGCCAGATCGCGAACGCGGAACGAACCGCTTTCGGGCTGGCCGCCAAGGTTGCTGATCAGCAGCGTGTAGTCGCCGGCGGCCAGCCGGCCCGAGAAGTCGCTGCCGGTGGCGGCCGGGCCGGGGGCCGCGGTCTGCGCCATCGCTTGCGAGAAGACGATCTCGCCGGCCGGGCCATCAAGCCGCCACCACAGCTTGCCGCTGCTCGTCAGGCTGTCGAAGGCCAGCAATTCCGCTTTCTCGAGGTGCAGCGCGTAGCGTGCCTGGCCACCGGCCGCCAGCGTCGCGCCGGTCCCGGTGTTGCGAAGCAGCTCGGGAGCGGCTGTGGCGCTGGTCGGCGGGGTGTTCAGAACGAAGCTGTAAGTACCGGTGCCGTGTCCTGGGCCACCGTCGATCAGCAACAGGTAGTCGCCGGCGGCGAGCGGCAGTGGCGCGCTCTGGCTGCGGACCTCGCCTTCAGCCAGCTTGCTCCCGTAGGGCGAGACCAGCGTCCACCGCAGACCACTCGCGGTCGCCGGGCTGCCGTCGAAGTCGAAGCTGACGCCGTCGGCGGCGCTGAAGCGATAGGCGTCGACCCCGTTGCCGCCGCTCACGGTGCCGCTGCCTGCGCTTCCCGGGGTCAGGCCCGTCGCCGCGCTCAGGTCGGCCAGCGCGAAGCTCAGCGTCCGCTGTTCCGGTCTGCCGTAGGCGTCGCGCAGTTCGATGGTGTAGCTGCCCGGCGCGGGCAGCTGGATCGTCCGCTGGGCCTGGCTGAAATAGTCCGCCGCGTGTACCCGCCAGCCGGCCGCGTCGCGCACTTCGACGTGCGCATCGAAGCCGGCGCTCAGCGGCACGAGCCAGAGCGTGCCGGGCGTTGTCGTCGCCACGCGGTAGCTGAGGCTGCCGTGCGCGTCGAGCGTGCCACTGACGATACTGTTCGGCGCGATGGCTGGCAGCGGCGCGACGCCGGTCGACAGGCGGAAGTTGTAGTCCCGTGTCGCCGGCGTCGATGCCCCGCCGGCAGCGCTGCCGTCGTCGTCGAGGAGCAGGGTGTAGCTGCCGCTGCGTGGCAGAGCGTCGACGCTGCCGGAGCCGTCGCCTTGTGCAACTTGCTGGCCGAACTCGCCGACCAGCCACCAGCGATCGTCGTTGCCGGAGAGTTGTTCGAGGGTCAAATCGGTGCCGGCGGTGGCGACAAGCGCAAACAGCGCGGCCTGGCCGGCAGGCCGTTGGCCGGTCGCCGCCATCCCGGATTCCAGGGGCTGCGACTGCGCCAGGTCGAGCAGCGCGAAAGCGAAGTCGTCGGGCTGAGCGAGCGGCTGCTCAGCGTCGAACTCGAGCAGATAGCGGCCGGCCGGCAGATCGACGATCGCCAGATCGTCAGCGAGCGTCCCGGCGTTGGTCAGCGTGCCATGGACGATCGGCTGCCCGATCGGCTGCTCACCGCGCAAAATCCGCCAGGCGAGACTGCCGTTGCCGGCGAATCGCGCCGGGTCGAGCACGACGCGCGTCGTCGTCGACGTGGCAAAGCGGTACGAAGCGCGCGTGCTGCCGGCAAAGGCCTGACCGTCGACCCGTTCGCCGAGCGTGATCTCCTGTGGCGTCTGCAGGGCGAAACGGTAGGTCGCCGCAGGCTCGGTCTTTGGCACGTTGTTGCGCACGACGAAATAGCCGCCGCCGGGGGTCAGCGTCGGGACGCTGGCCGGCTCGGCCATATCACCAGACGCCAGCCAGGTGCTGTCGCGATCGAACAGCTGCCACCAGCCTTCGAGTCCGCCGGGTTCGGTTGGCCGGTAGTCAATGCGGCCCCCGGCCGTCCCGTCAATACGGTAGATCGCGGCTTCGCTGGCCTGCAGGCTATCGGCGACTTCGACGTTCAGGGGCAGCACTGGCGCGTGGGCGAAGTCCAGCAGCCGCAGTGTGTACGCCGTGTCGCTGGTCGTCCACTGGTTTGGCCGGACCTCGACGCGGTACTCGCCGGCGGCCAGATCGATGAAGTCGCCGACAAACGAATCTCCCGCATAAGCCGATACGGTGGCGATCGCTTCGCTTTCCCGGAACAGCAGCACCTGCGCCGGGGAATCGAGGTGCGCCAGGTCGAGGTAGAGGCGCTTTCTTTCGCGCAGCGTCAGGTGGTAGGTGTCGCCGGAGCCGCCCGCGGCGAGCTGGCCTTCGATGCGTTCGCCGACCCCGATCGGATTGAGCACCTGGCCGACGAACACTGTCGCGGCGCCAGAGTAGTCCTCGTCACGAGCGAAGTACCACGGGCCGTCCACCGACGCCACGAAGTGCACGACGTCCCGGCCGGTAAGCGCCCGGGCAAACGTGAAATCGGGACGGTAGACCGACCAGGCGCTGTCGCTCCCGGCCTGTAGCAGATAGTGCTCACCGGCGACGAGATCGATCCGGTAGACCACCGCGCCGGAGTCGCCAAAGCTGGCGCCGACGTCAGCCGGGATGGCGGCGCCGCTGCCGTCGACCCGAAACGCGATGCTCCCGCCCGTCCCATAGAACACCGAGACTTCGAGCGTGTACTCGCCCGCCGCCAGCGACAACGGATCGACGCTGGTCTCGAAGGCGTCCCAGTAGCCCTGGTCGCCGGTCAGGAATCCGGCGCCGTCACGCAGCACCCAGTGTGCCCACCAGTGCTCGGCGCCAGGGTCGGCGCCGGTGCTGCCGCTGATTACTGCCAGGCCGGGCTCGGTGATGGTCAGGCGATAAGCCTTGGTCGTCCCGGACAGCGTGTCGCTGAGGTCGGCACCGATCGCCAGCGGCGTGCTGGCGATCGGTGGCCTGCTCTCCTGCGCAAGCAGCGTCGCGGCGATCGAGTAGCCTGCCGGCCCGGCGAGCGACGGGTCGCCGACGACGAGCACGGTGTACGTTCCTGATTCTTCGAGTTGCCCCGGCAAGGGACCGTTGGCAATCTGGTCGCCGGCGACGAGCTGCCCGAAGGGGTCGAAGAGGTACAAGCTCGCCCGATCAAGCTCGTCCGGGTCGCCGCCCACTACCGGGCTGGCCGCAATCGAAACGCTGTCGCCAGCGCGCGCCCGCAGGTGATAGACGCGCGTCAGGCTGCTGCCCGGCGCCACCGTGCCGTCGGCCGGGATGCCCATGGTCAACTCGGGATGGTCCGCTCGTGCGGCGTTCAGCAGGCGGAAGCTGAAGTCGATCGACGAATTGCCGCCGCCTGGCGTCGCCCAGGAGTAGACCCTCAGGCTGTACGTTCCCGGCCGCAGGTCGACCAGCGGCTTGTCCCTGTCTCCCAGGTAAGAGTTGGCCAGACGCCAGCCATTCGCGTCGAGGAGGTCGTAATCGACATCCGACAGGGCCGAGAGGAGATCGAAAGCAATGCGGCTGCGCTCGCCGACGGAAACGGTAAAGCTCTGTTCGTAGCCGGTCGACTCCGCAAGGCTGACGGCGATGACCTCGTCCACCTGGATGGCTTGCGCCGCTGTGCCGGCCAGAGCGACGCGCGCGGTCAGCGCCGAATGGCTGGCAGGCGAGGGTGGCCGCTTGAACTCGATGGTGTAAGGACGGTCGTCGAGTCGCGTCGTGATCGACGCGCCGGCATGGCTCCCCTGTTCGACCAGCGACTGGTTGGCGTCAAACAACAGCCAGCGGATTTCTTCGCCGGGATCGGTGGCGATCGCGAGGCTCGGTATCGTTCCGGCGAGATCCGGGTCGACACGGAAGACCTTGAGCTGTTCGCCGGGAGCGAAGGCGAGGACGGTGTCGCCGGCCGCGAGCACGGGCGCGTGATCGAAATCGAGCAGGCGGAAGCTGAAGGCTGCGTCGGCGGCCGAGGACACCTCGAACACGTAGCGGTCGCTGTCGAAGAAGTCGAGGTAGGGGTACGCGGCTTCACGGTCGTGGCCAGCGAACTGCGGCTCGTTCAGGCTGACCCAGTCGGCCAGCTCGGGTGGCGTCGCGAGCGGACGGATTCGCCACTTGACGCTGGCGCCGGAGCCCTGGTCATGGACCTGGAGATACGTTCCGAACGGCAGATCCAGGGCGTAGCTGCGCGTCGGGTCGGCAGCGGTCAGGTGTCCCGACACGAGATCGCCGGGGCGGACGGTCGTTGGCGACATGGCGACGTCGTAGTCGATGCTGTCGGTGGCCTCGGCGCGGCCCGACACCAGCAGCAGGTACGGTCCGGCGGCAAGCTCGCTGAAGTCGAAGGTGCCGCGCTCTTCGCCATCGCCGCCAGCCAGTTGCTCGCCGCCGCCATCGTACAGCGCCCATTGCAGGCTCGATTCCTCGGTGCTTTCAAGCTGCAGCAGGTGGCCGCCAGCGGTGCCGGCATCGTAGCGGTAGACCCGTGCATCGCGACCGTGCGCGAGCTGTCCGTGCTGGCCCGTCGCGGCGAGGGCGGGCGCGCTATCGCCGGCGAGCAGTTGCAGCGTGAAGGTGGCATCGTCGGCGGTCGCTTCGATGGTCAGCTCGTAATCGCCGGCCGTGACCAGCCAGTCGTAGGCGTCCGGGTCCGCTGTCTGCTCGACGTCCGGCCACCAGGCGGGGGCTGCGCCGGGGGCTGCGCCGGGGGCGGCAGACGCGGCGCCGGACGGCGCCAGCCGCCAGCGAATGGTGCTTGCCCCCGCATTGTGCACCCATGCCCGCGCCGGCAAGGCCTGGCTGAAAGGTACCGCGATCCGGTAGCTGACGCGATCGCCGCCGTGCGCCAGCGTCCCGGTCAGGGTGTCGCCACGCTGCGCGCGCAATGCTTCGGTCTGCCGGGCGTTCAGCGAATAGTGCAGCGCCGTCGTCGCTCCGGCGAGGCCATCGACCACCAGCAGGCGCTCGCCGCCAGCCGCGCCGCTGCTGGCGACGCCAGGCACGGCGCGTGCCGGCAGGAGGTAGTCGCCGACAGCGACGCCGTCGGGATCGAAGACGGCAAGGCTGCCGATCCCGCCGTTGCTGGCGACCGCATCGATGCTCAGTGAGCCGCCCTGTTCCGGTGCTGGCACCCGGAAGATGCTGGCCGCGGTTGCGCTGGCCAATGTCCCGCTGACTTCCTGGTTCAGCGGCAGCGTCGCGGCGCTGGCGAAGTCGAGCAGCCGGAAAGCGTAGGGGCCGAGGTCTTCGACCTGATCGGCTTGCACTTCGAGGGTGTAGGCGCCGGCGTCGAGCGCCAGCAGCCTGTTGCTGCCACACCAACCCGAATCGAGCGGTGCGCCGTCTGCTGCGCGCAGCGTCCAGCGCGTCCGCGTCCCGGCGAGCCCGTCGAACAGCAGGCGACTCGGCCAGTGCAGCGAGAACTGCCATTGGTCGGCAAGGCCGCTGACCGCGGTGCTGCCCTGCGCCTCGCTGCCGACCGCCAGCGTCGCGATGCGCGGACTGGCCAGCGTCGCCGAATAGCCCAGCACCAACGGTTCTTCGCTGCTCGCCCGGCCGACGACCATCAGCAGCTGCCTGCCGCCGCGCGCCAGCGTCGTGCCGATTGGCGAACCGGCACTGGCCGAGGCGCTGAAGACCTGTTGCGGATCGCCGGCGGCGAAGATCTGCAGCGACGCCGTGCCACCGACCAGGCTCTGGACGTCGAATGCCAGGCGCTCGCCGGCCTGGCCGTCCACGTGGAAAATCCGGATGCTGCTGCCGGGGTTGAGCACCAGCTCCTGCGCGCTGTTCAGCGGCAGCGCTTCGGCGCGGCTGGTGTCGAGCAGCCGGAAGCGAAAGTCGCCGGTCGCTCCGACCTCGGGAACGACGCGCAAGCGATAGCTTCCGGGGCCGTCGAGAGTCAGCGGCGCGACGATGCCCTGACCGCCGAAGCGGCCCTCCTGGCGGAGCACGCCGGTCGGCCCGGCAAGTTCCCAGCCGAGGTCGTCGCGCTCGCTCAGGGCATCGAAAACCAGCGTCGTCGGCGAGTCGATCGAGAAGCTGTATTCGTGGACCTGGCCCGGATGGTCGACACTCCCCGCGACTTCGGTGACTCCAGTGGCGCCACCATCCAGGCTGATCGCCTGCCCGTGAAGCAGCAGGCGCCGCATGACGAATTGGCAGGTGTCGCCGCCGGCGCCGAGCGGGCGGCCATCGGCGACGAAGCTGTAGTGGCCGGCCGGGAGCGCGAACGGACCCTCGATCTGCGACATCGTGCCGCTGGCCAGCGTCCTGCCAAGGCTGTCGAGCACCCGCCAGTCGCCATCGCGCGCCGGTGCCGCGGTGGGAACGAACAGCAACTCGCTGTCGGCGTCGACGACCAGCGAATACGCTTGCGCCCGGGTCGCCGGCGCGAGCGTCAGCGCGACCGGCGTTTCGAAGGGCAGGGCCGGCTGGGTCGCCAGGTCGAGCAACCGGAAACCGAAGTCGCCGGTGGCCAGTGTGCGACTGGCGACGACGAACTCGTAATTGCCTGCTGGCAGCGACAGCAGGCTGGAGCGGGTGCTGGCGAAGGTCTGTGGCGGCCCTTCGCGGCCGCGAGGGCCGCTGAGGGTCCACGAGAAATCGTCGGGGTTGGCGGCGGCGCCGCTGTCGACCAGCAGTGAGGTCGGGGCGTCGAGCGTGAAGCCGTAGCTGACGGACTCTCCCGGTTGCTCGATGCTGCCGACGATGTCCTGGTCGAGCGTCAGCGGCAGCGTCCGCGAACTCGCCAGTGCGAAGGTGAAGGCGATCGGTCGCGCCAGCTTGTCTGGCGGGGCGTTGGCGAAATCCGGAAAGACCGCCAGCAGGTACTCGCCGCTGACCGGCAACGCGGCCTCGGTGACCCCCGGGCCGAGCGCCACGAGCTGGTGGCCGTAGGGGTCCCACAACTGCCACGAGACTTTCCCGTTGACGCCGTAGCCATCGAGTCGGGAAAAGGTGGCGCGCTCGCCGGCCTCGGCCGTAAAGCGGTAAACACGCGTTTCGCCGGCAGGGATGGTTTCGTCGACCGTGGCCCCCGATGGCAGGTCGACGACTGCGCCGGCGCTGTCCTCGCCGTCCGCGGCGGCGGCGTCGAGGACGCGGAAGCGGTAGTCGGCGGCTGCGACGCTGGTGGTCTCCAGGGTCAGTACGTACTCGCCGGCCGGCAAGCCGAGGATCTGGCCGTCGTCGGCAAGGAAAGAGGTCCATCCACGTACCACGCCCAACGGGCCGGCGAGCATCCAGCGCGAGTCCGGGCCGCTCAGCGCATCGAAGACGACGGTGGTCGCCCGGGCGAGCGAGAAGCGATACTCGGCGACGCTGCCGGGGCCGGCCGAACTGGCGCTGATCGGCCTGTTGAAGACCAGCGGCGCGCTGACCTTGACCGGTTCGGTGAGCAGGAAGGTGACGCTCGAGCGGCCGTTGGCGCCGAAATGGCCATCGCTGAGCAGCGTGTAGGTGCCGGTGGCGGGGATGTCGAAGCGCGTTGCCAGGACCTGGCCGGCATTCACCGAACTCACCGAGACCTGGCGGCCGAAGCGATCGAGCAGCCGCCAGACACCGCCCGATGAATCGCCGCCCTGCAGGAGCAGCGTGCTGCCGGCGGTGGCGGCAAGGCGATGGCCAATCGTCGAAGCGGCCGGCGAACGCGTCGTGGTGAGCAGCTGGCCGAGGGTGATTTCGGGAAATCCCGCGGCGTCGAGCAGGCGGAAGGCGTAGGCGCCATGGCCGGAAACGCTGCCCGCTGGAGGGGCTCCTTCGACCGTCAGGGCGTAGTCGCCGGCCGGCAGGGTGAGCATCGGGCTCTGGGCCGCGGCGTCGCTGCTGAACAGCGCTCGCCGATCGACTTCGCTGCCACGGGGTCCGAGCAGCGACCAGACGGCGCTGCTGGCGCCGCCCTGCGTGTCGAACACCAGCTGGCTGTCGCTGGCCAGCGCAAGACGGTAGGTGCGGCTGGACCCGGCGGTGGGCAGCAGGCCGGCGACCAGCGAGCCGATGCTGAGCGCTTCGCCGGCGGGCAGGCCAGCCGGTGTCAGGTGGCCAGCGGCGTTGAGCTGCAAGTCGTAGCTGATCGGCGTCGCGGCGCCGGCGTTCCCTTCGATCAGTAGCGTGTAGGCGCCGCCGGTGCTCAATGACACTATCCCGGGGGCGGCGCCGGGCACGGGCAGGGCGGTGGCGCCACTGACCTCACGGCCGAAGCGGTCGATCAGGCGCCAGCTTGGGTCGGCGGAATTGCCGGCGCTGCCGGTGTTGTTCTGCAGGGCGATCTGGTCGCCGGCGGCGACCGCGAAGCGGTACGCCATGGCGCTGGTGCCGGGGCTCAGGCTACCGCTGACGGCCGCGCCCAGCGACAGTTCAGGAGCGGCTGCCAGGTCCAGCAGCCGGAAGGCAAAGGCCCCCGTGGCGCTTGCCGCGCCCCGCACGCTGAGGCGATAGCTGCCGGCCGGCAGGGTCAGGCCGCTGAATCCGGCGGCGCCGTCGCTGTGGTCGAAACGCCGATCCGTGACCTCGTTGCCGCGCGGCCCTGACAAAGACCACAGCAGGTCCGCGCGATGGCTTTGCGCGTCGAATGCCAGATGTGTCTCGTTCGCCAGTTCAAAGCGATAGACCGTCGTCTGCCCGGCGACCGCGACCTGATCGGTGACCAGGTCGCCGATGCTTAGCGTGCGCTCCAGATCGGGAACGACGTTCGGCGCGAACTGGTAGCTCAATTCGGCGGTGGCAGGATTGCTGTCCGCGCCATCGAGCAGCAGCCAGTAGTCACCGGTCGTCGCCACCGTGAACGGAGCGAGAGCCGGAGCAGGAGCGGTGTTGGCGCCGGCACTGAAGCTGGCAGCCGCGACGCGAACGCCGTAGGGGTCGATCAGGCGCCAGTCGAGCGACCCGCCGGTGACGGAACGCGGGTCGAGAAAGAACTTGTCGCCTGCAGCGAGCGCGATCCTGTACAGGCTCGATCCACATGCGAAATCGAGTTGCCCGGCAATCGTGCTGCCCGCGGCGAGTGGCTGCGCCGCGTCGGCGCCGAGCAGCCGGAACGGGAAGCTGCCGGTGCTCGCGCCATCGCTATCGACCGAGAGCGTATAGCTCCCCGGTGGCAGCAGTAGTCGTTCGAAGCCATCGAAGCGCGTGCTGCTGTTTGCCAGGCGACGCGCAAGGTGTTGGCCGGCGGGCCCATGCAGCGACCAGTAGAAGCTGACGTCGGTCAGGCGGTCGAAAAGCACCGGCGTCGGGACCGCCAGGTCGAAAGTGAAGTGGGCGGTCTTGCCGGGCTGATCGATGTCGGCGGTTGCGGTCTGGCCGAGCAGCAGCGGTGCGACGCTGTCGCTGATCGCTTGCAGGGTGAACTGGTAGCTGGCCGGTGCCGCGTTGCCGACCGCGCCTTCGAGCAGCAGCAGGTATTCGCCGCTGCGTTCGACCGAGAAACGATTGCGGTCGCGCGCGGCGTCGAAAGTGCTGCCCTCCTGACGGCCAAAGGGGTCGATCAGCCGCCAGCCGAGCCCCGCTGCTGTGACTGGTCCGGCCTTGAAGTGGAAGCTGTCGCCGGCGCTCGCGCGGAAGCGGTAGAGCGCGGTCTCGTTGCCGTGTTCGAGAACGGCGCTGACCGGCGCGCCGGCGACGAGTTCGGTGGCCGAAGCGGCGTCCAGGAGGCGCAGCGCGTAGTCGCCCAGCGCGTCCTGCTGGCCATCGATGCGCAGCCGGTAGGTGCCTGGAGCGAGTTCGTGAGCCGGCGAGGCGGTGGCAAGATAATCGGTGGCGCTGAACGAGCGGCCGGTTTCCTCGCCGGCCGCACCGTCGAGTCGCCAGCGCAGGTCGCTGCGATTGCTCAGGCTGTCGAAGACGATCCGGCTTGGCTCGGCGACAGTGAACCGGTAGTCGTCCTGCTCGCCGGGAACGCCGATGCTGCCGGCGATCGTCAGGATCGCCGAGCCAGGATCGCCCGCGAGCAGGACGCGCGGTTCGAGCGCCTCGAACTGGAGTGTCGCCTCGGGAATTGCACCTCGGGTGCGCGGCCGTGTTGGTTTCTCGCGATCGTCGCGGGGTCGGCTGAGGGCTGCCAGCAAAGCCGCGAAGAGGGGTCGCAGCGTTGGTCGCAGGAGTCGCCGCAGGCTGAATTTGCGGCCCTGACCGGGATGATCGCTGGAAGCGGCAGACTTGCGCATGGCCATTCCCCCCTTGCATTGCGACGCTCAATGCCAACGGTCAAACCCCATGTTCCTTGCCGGCCGGAACTGGCCGGAAGGCTGACTGCGAGTGTACGGGTGTGGCGTGAACCAGGGTGACACGGTGATGATGCGGATGTGATTCGACGTCTGGTGCTGCGCTTAATGCCGCCTGCGATCTGGCGTGTGATCTGACTCCCATTCGGAATCGCTGCGGCTGCGCTGCAGAATCAATGCGGCGTTCACTCTCCCATGCTGCTGCGCTGGTAGCGCATACAGCTTAGTCAACGCCCAGCCAATTTGCCAAGGTCCGACGAACATCGTGTTCAGGCGCGAAGGCCGGTTTCCCTCGCGGTGTGCTCTCGGCTGTTCCGTGGTCAACACGGCACGCGGCGAGCGCTGCGTGCTCGCTTTCCTGCTATCCTGTCTGACGTGATTGTCAGCAAGAAGTTGCTGCATGTCAACAACTTCTTGCTGACATTGTCTGCTCGCCCTGCCTGGAATCGATAGCGATGTCTGAAACCCCAGCCAATACTGCCTCGCAGGATTCTGCGAAGACGCCGGAAGTGGCCTACGATCTGGCGCCGGTGGCCGATTTCGCAACGGGCGCGCTTGCTGCGCGCCTGAAAGAGCTGATCGGCACGCAATCGGTGGCGTCGTTTTCGCGGCAGTGCGGGATCGCCGAATCGGTCTTGCGAACCTACCTCCGAGACGGCCGGATGCCGCCTCTGGACAAGGCTTTCGCGATCGCCGCGGCGGCGGGCGTGACGGTCGATTGGTTGGCCACCGGGCACGGCGCGGGCGTCGCCGCCGAAGCCAGGGCAGCGTACGCGGCGAAGCAGCTGACAACGGGCAATCGCGAGCTGCCGGTGATCGATGCCGCGGTCCTCGAAGGCATCCTGAAGGCGGTGTTGACCGCCCAGGGCGCGCAGGCCTCGCCGGCGCAGCTCGCGGCACTGGTCGTCGATCTTTACCAGCGCGCGCTGAATGCCGGCGACCATTAGGCGCTCGGCCGCGGGGCTGGTCGCGCAGCGCCTCCGGCCTTGCTCACGGCGGGTTCAAACCGATCTGCAGCAGCACCTGACGAGCTGGTTCGGTCAGCGTGTCATGTCCTGCTCCGGCGCGGCCCGGTGTGGCCGGAACTGTGCGCCCGCTTCAACAGTGGCAGGCGAGCGAGCGGGGAGGCTCAGCCATCGTTGGTTCCGAACGTCGACGGGCGGCGCTGACTGCCACCTTGCGGCAGCGACCGGAGACGCAGTTCGTCCACTCCTTGCTGGTGACCTCGGTCGTAGTCCGGTGAACGGTAATCCAGGTCGCGGGCGCCGATCATGGCGTCGCGATAGCCGCGTTCGTACTCTGACGCTGCGGCCCCCCCCGTACGGCCCGCCCAAGGTGGAGAGGCAGGCGCTTGCCGCGAAGATGCTGCTGAAGGCGGCCAGAATGGCCAAAGGCTTGTTGTACCGAGACATGGTTTCTCCATGCGGATAGGGGTAAATCTGAAACCGGGATCTCGCCGTCATCGAGATCGTGGCGTACATTCTTGCCCGCTGCCTGGCGTGTTGTCCTCCGCCCGGTCACAGCATCTTCGCCAGCCGGGAGGCGGGCAGGCCTGTTATCCTGTGCCGATGAACATCGTAACTCATTCCGCTGCCGCGCCTGGCCGTCTCGCGCTGAGCCGGAACGGTCATCGGAGCGGACCGAGGCGTGCTCGATGGGGCACCGAGCGATGAATTACACCTTTGCTTCGGCGACCATCCTGCTGATCCTGATCACCGACCCGATCGGCAATATCCCGATCTTCGCCAACGCGCTGCGCCACGTTGCCCCTGAACGGCGATCGTGGGTGATCCTGCGCGAGGTGCTGATTGCCTTTGTTCTGCTGCTGCTCTTCATGTTTGTCGGCGATGGCTTCCTGCGGCTGATGAACCTGAGCGAATTGTCCTTGCAGATCGGCGGCGGTGTGATCCTCTTTCTGATCGCGCTGCGCATGATCTTCCCGCAGCCGGCTGTGAACACCCCCGACACCGTGGGTGAGCCGCTGATCGTGCCACTGGCGATTCCGGCCATCGCCGGGCCGTCGGCACTGGCCACCGTCCTCCTGCTGGTCTCGCAGGCGCCTGACCGACGCATGGAATGGATCGGCGCGCTGTGCATCACGATGGCCGTCAGTGCTGTCGTGCTGGTTCTTGCCGAGCGCATCCAGCGGGTCGCCGGCGACCGCTTCGTGGTTGCCCTCGAACGGCTGATGGGCCTGGTGCTGGTGGCGATGTCGATCGAAATGATGCTGCGCGGCTTCAAGACCTTCGTGACCCAGTTGGCGATCGGCTGATTTTCAGCGGCTCCTCGGAGTGCTCGCAGCAGGGGACTTGAAGCGGAAAGCCTCCGCACGGACCTCGCCAGACATTCTCCGCCTGGCACGCGGTTCTATTTCGATTGCGGTGGTGCTGCCACTGGTTGCGAGGCAGGTGAACCTGTGCTTTCCAGACCCGTCGTCGTCGCAGGTGATGGAGGGGTCCCTTCGCAATGGATGCCGGTTCAGGGTGAGGCTGCTGCCATACCAAGGCCCAAGCCGGCACTCGGAAAGAGGCGGGTGGGTGGCGAGTGACCGCGCACTCGTAGCGAAACAAAGTCCGATGGTGAGTGTCGGAATTTCTTACATAGGCTGTGAACGAGGCGGCTGCCCGCGGTGAATAAGTGGCCATGAAGCGATAGAAGCGCATTAATTCAGTTGCATGGCGCGGCGTTTGAGATGTCTGGCACGATTGATGCTTTGCGTAGGTGTGATCGGCGATGTCGCCGTCAAGCGGTAGCATCAGAGCACCCGCCAATCTGCCAATGTACCGAATACAGGAGGTCGCCATGTTCAAACCACTATCAATACTTTCCCTGTCCTTGCTTGCAGCGAACGTGTCACATGCTGCATTGGTCACCGATCCGGACGACGCGCGTTCCTGGCAGGGCGCCACGGTGGGCACTTTCGCTGCACTTTACTACGGCTCCAACACTCTGGCGAACCGTCAGTTGGTGGTTAGCAATCAACTCCTGGACGACGGCCATTTCAATCCAGCCGGTTTTGCCGCCGCGCAGTTCATCAAGTACAACGGTGTTGACCTCGTTGCAAACCCGGGTTTCGGTAGTTACGGCACTTCGCTCGACCAGCCAAACGTGAATGATGTCAACGATGGCACCTACAATTACACGTTCGTCGGGTCGGGAGCCGCTGTCGGCGGTAGCAGCGTCGATCAGCACTGGGTGCAGACTGATAACACGGTCGGCAACTCGATTTGGGATCTCGGATTCCAGGCCACCAAGGCCGCCGTTTTCAACACCATCGACCATGGCCCATTGCCACAGGAAGCAATCGAATCAACGGTCTACCTGTCCAACGACAAAATCAACTGGACCCAGGCAGTTACCGAGCGCGTCTGGCTTGAAGGCATCTACGCTGACACCACGGTGATCTGGGACGGATTTGCGTATGCCGTGGGCACTGGCACTAGCGCGACCTTCCGCTATGCGTCCGTGATTTGGGGCGGTCCCGGTGCCTTGCAGGCTGATGGTGACAACGAAATCAACGGCATCATGGGTCTGGAAGCGAATTTTCAGCCACCCTCACCCGGGATTCCCGAGCCAGTCTCTCTGGCGCTGCTGGGATTCGGTTTGGCCGCTCTCGCAGGCAGCCGTCGCCGCCGTAGCGCGTAGTTGAGCGCTACGCAGGATTTCCTTCCTCACCGGCGTGACCGCGACGTACCTCTGCTGGTCTTTCGGGCGCCAGCCTGGCGCTTGGACAGGATCTTTCGATGGTGCTTGCCGAGCGCCGTGGGCTCGCTCTCAAGCACATGACCGGCCCGGTCCTGGTCGCCATGTCAGTGGTTGCGCTTCAGCGTGTAGAACTCGGCCGTGCTTGCTCGGGCGCGTAGCGGTTGGCGTATTCGACGATGCTGGCGGCTGGGCGTGGCACGAAGTCTTCGCGGTAGAAGTCGAGAATTTCGCTTAGCCAGACGGTGCGATTGGCGACAGCAAGGCGGAAGTTCTCGTGGCGCGCAAGGAAAGCCAGCGTCTCGCGGTCTAGCTGGGCGTCGGGCCCGGCGGCGGTGAATGGCACGCGCGGATCGTCGCGTGCCCGCGTGTACGGCCGGATGACGTCTTTCTCGAAGCTGTACGGCGACATCGTGCGGCTGCCGATATCGAGTTTGCGAATCACGAAAAATCTGAGCCTGTGCCAACCAGCATGGGTTTCCGGGATGCCGGCTTCGACAACGTTGAACATCGACAGCGCGTTGTACCTTGACGCTCTCCGGAGCTGACCCGCCCTTGCTCACCAAAGCTGACCCATCAAGCGTGACCCAGTGGGCCCTGGTTGAGGTCCGCAGCGGTTCCCGGGAGCCGAACTTCGTAGCTCCCCAAGCT
>NZ_JAPUVQ010000111.1:0-77499 GCF_029255145.1 Accumulibacter sp. | reverse complement strand
CCGTGGCCAAGGATGCCATGCAAGCTGTCGAGTCCAGGCTGGAACGAAACCCACTTCTACCCAAGTGGGACATCTTGATCCGACCGGCCTGTGCGGTATGAATATTCGTAGAGATCACCTAACGTCTAGCGGCTACACGTCATACGGCAAGGGGCTACGCGGTACCTATCACAGTTTCAGATCGCAGAAAATCAAGCCATGAGTTCCCGCACCACCCGGTGCGGGACCGTTCCAATCAAGGAAAACTCGTGGCTAAACACACCATACCGCTGGCTCTGGCTGAGTTCGATTCGCTTCCCGACTCTGCGTTGATCGATGTTCGCGTCTACGCCCGGCTGTTGAGCTGCTCGCCGAACACGATTTGGCGACGGGCGAACGCCAAGATCCTGCCCGCGCCGATCCGCATTTCTCCGCAGCAGACCCGCTGGCGAGTGGGCGACGTGCGTCAGGCGTTGAGCATGCTGTCGATTGGTGGCGTGGTTTCTTGATGGGCAGCGTTCACACCCCTTCCCGTTATTTCTTGACATCGTCGACCCGGCGGGCGCATCATCTGCTTGTCGCTGCACATCAGCGATACGGGTTTGGAAGCCCGGGGCTTGGCGGACAACCGCCAAAAGTGCGGTATTTTTTTGTCCGTCGCATGGCACCCAAGTTTTGGGCGGCCGTGTGGGGCATCGTAAGATGCGCCGGTCCAAGCCCGGTCTTCCAACCCGCACGGTCCGCCCTCCCCATTTGGAAGTGGGGAAGGCGGAAAACATCACCGCTTGCTTGGAGTCCTGCCATGACCAATACCCCCGGCGCCGATCCGCGCCAATCCCGCACGCTTCAAACACTCGACCGCTTCAGCCCTGACGGAATCACCGCCCTGGCCGCGGCTGCCCTGCTGCTGCTCGACGCCATCAACAATGCGGAGCTGATCGTCAACGACCAGACGGCCCCCGCGCTGGCCAACCGAACGCACGCGCTGGTGGAAGCGCTCTACCGGCTTCAAGACTGCCTACACGGCAGCGATACCGGTCTGCCAGAGGCCCTTTTCGCCATGCTCCGTGCCGTGGAAGATGTGGCGGTCGATTCCGATGGCCAGACAGACGAAGTAGCTCTCTCTTCCCCTGCGGTGCGGCAGACAGTGGCTTTCGGTGTCCCAGTCGAGTTGCCTGCTGACGAGGCGCTGGAGATGGCCGCGATGTTCTTGGAGGTCGCCATCGTGACCGCAGTAGAGACCGCCGGCGCGGTTCCTGAGCGGCAAGTGAGAACGGCAAAGGCTTTCGTTGACCAGGCGATTCGGGACATCGCCCGGACGAGCGCAGCAAGGCTCGCCATGTCATGCCCAGCGAAAGGCGGTGTTCAATGAACCCGCTGCGGATAAACGACACGCCCGGACCGGACACGCGCCAAGCCGTGCGCGATGTGCTGTACTTCATGACCGACGCATTCTATGCGATAGCGTCGGCAGACAGTGTCACAGCCAGTGAAAGCGCCACCTTGGGCGCCGGGCACATCCTGGCGATGTGCGCCGACGCCCTTCGCGAAGCTGACGAGGGGAACGGGTGATGGCTGACCAACAAATCCGTACTCCTGATGAGTGGCGCTCGGCCCTAAATGATGCGGCCGCGTGCTTGAAACTGGCGCGCAAGATCGTCTATTCGTCCGCTCCCAGCGATGACTATGCCGTCGACGAGGAAGGCTTGGTGCCGGCGCTGGCTATCGTGATTGCCCTGCGTCTGCCGGCGGCAAAGGTGGCTGCTGACGGTGGTGAACCATGAAGCTACTGCACAACCTGATTGAGCTTCCCGCCGGGAAGACTCTTGCCGATGTCCTGCCTGTGTTCAAGGACATCGAGAACGAGGTCCACGTCGTCACGCCGCAACCCGTCTGTGCTGGCTGCCGCAAGCCGTTCACGGCGGTGCGCAAGCGGCGCAAGGCTTTTCGCCTGTATCCGTTCGGTATCTGTCGGTCGTGGCCCGTAGCGTTCGCCCATTCGCTTTGCGGCCGGTGCTGGAGTTTGTATCAGGCCGGCGGCGTCCGTAAAGAGGCGCTCCTGGCGTCGATCGATGCATTCGACGATGGTCAAGAGGTGATGCAATGACACCCGCCGAGAATTTCCTATCTCGTGTCGAGGGTGTGCGCCAGACCGCACCGGGGCGCTGGGTCTTCCGAGTACCAACCCGAAAGGACAAGCGCGCGTCAGGTAGTGCTCGTGAACTTGACGATGGCCGCTTGCTCATTCACGACTTTGCAGGCGACTCCGCTGCTGACATTCTGGCCGCTGTGGGTCTCGAAATGGCCGACCTCTACCCTGAGCAACTGGCCCAGCACACCAAGAGCGAGCGGCGGCCCTTCCTGGCCACTGATGCCTTACGGTGCGTTTCCTTCGAGGCACTGATATGCGCAGCGGCGGCAAAGACCATGGCTGATGGCAAGCTGTTGTCTTCGGTGGACCGGGATCGCCTCCTCGTGGCTGCCGAAAGATTGACCAGTGCTGCGGCGGTGGCCGGTGTATGACCAACGTCACCAACCTGGAACAGGCCGCCGAGAAGCTCGCCAAGGCAAGCAGACGACGCGTGCCCGCGAAGCCGTCGACTGGCACTTACGATTCCAGCGGCCGGCGGGTGATTCGTCACGATCCTGGCCGCCTGCCGCAGATCCTGGACGAGCTGGGTGAAGCCTTGAAGGAATATGGCGAAAACCTGTTCGTGTTCGCTGGTCGCCCGGTACGCGTCTATCCGGCGCCAGAATCGCCCGGCAAGGGCATAACCCGTGCGCGTGGCGCGCTGATTCTGCATTCTGTTGATGGCGCCCACCTGGCCGAATTGGCCGGCCGTGCAGCGCTGCACGAACGCTATGACGCGAGGTCGGAAGCATACAAGAGCTGCGATTGTCCTCGGCGTGTTTCCGATGCGTACCTGTCGCGTGGCTATTGGCCAGAGCTTCGCCAGCTCACCGGGTTCGTCGAGGCGCCGATCGTAACCCTCAACGGACGACTACTTGATGCACCTGGATACGACGCCGACACCGGCCTGTTCCTGGCCTTTGAAAAGATTCCCGGCTACACCGCGCCGGCTTCAAAGCCGGGCATGGACGAGGCCAGTAGCGCGGCCGGCAGGCTGATTGAAGCGGTTTCTGAGTTCCCGTTTGTCGACGACACGGACCGTAGCGCGTTCCTGGCCGGCGTGATGACCGGCCTGCTCCGGCGGGTGTTGTCGGCGGCTCCCATGATGGCGGTTACTGCGCCCTCTCCGGGAACAGGCAAGACGCTGATTGCCGAAACCTTTGCAATCATTGCCAGCGGACGACGGGCAAGCGTGCTCTCTTTGGGGCATGACGACGCCGAAACAGAGAAGAGGCTTGCCGGTGTGCTGTTGGCTGGTGATGCGTGCATCGCCCTGGATAACATCGAACGACCGCTGAAAGGTGAGCTGCTCTGCCAAGTCGCCAGTCAGGAATTCGTTCGTCTACGCCCGTTGGGTGCCAGTGGGATGGTGAGCATACCGACACACGCACTTCTCGTAGCCACAGGCAATAACCTGGCCATCGTCGGCGACCTCAAACGCCGCGTTTCCCTGATTCGCCTGGATGCCTGCCAAGAGCGACCAGAGCAACGAGCATTCAAGCGGGACCACCTCAATGATGTATTCGCGCAGCGCGGCGCGTTCATCCGCGATGCGCTGACAATCTGCCTCGCCTACATCGGCGCCGGTTTTCCAGCCGTCGACGGGCTTTACCCTTTAGGAGGTTTCGAGCATTGGGACAGGCTCGTCCGCCGGCCGCTGGTTTGGTTGGGGCTACCCGATCCGCTCAAGGCTTCCGAGGCGCTGCGCGACCAGGACCCCGACCTTGAAGCCATGAGGCTGCTCTATGGATCGTGGAGCGAGGTATTCGGCAGCGAGAAAAAGACGGCCGCCGAGGTGGTCTCGGCCGGCATGGAAGCGGCGCCGATGACTTCTGAGTATGTCCATGCCGACCTGCGCGAAGCGCTACAACTGGTTTGCAGCGAGAAGCCGAACGCCAGACGGCTTGGCTTCTGGCTCAGATCGCACCGAGACCGCATTGTCGATGGCTCGACCTTGAGACAGGCTGGCTTAGACGGCCACGCCAAGGTGGCCCGATGGCACGTCATGCCTGCGGCTAACGCGGCTGATGCTTCTATCCCATTCTGACAAGATGGACCGAACAACTGCGCTACCAACCGCCTTCCACCCCTTTCCCCCTCTTGCGGGGTATGCGGGTAAAGCGGGGTATGTTTCTTACAACGTGCGAGAAGTGTCAGAGACAAAAAAAGTATACGGGGTGAAAGTTACCCCGCTATTCCCGCATTCCCCGCAGATCAGGTGCGCGTTTTCGTCGCGCAGCCTGGGTGCCAGAGCTTCGAACGCTGGTATCCATCAGAACGCGGTAGTGGCGTTCAGTCGTCGTTCACTTGTGGGTCCTCCCGAGCGTTTTCGTTCGGGGGTAATGCGCACCTCGTTTGTTTTGGTGCGGGTTGGACTCAAACATACTGAACTGAATTATTCACCAGGATGAAACCGCGTTCACTCACCGTTTCTGCGGGTGATGTCAGGGCGGACGCCGGCAGCCTGTTTACGTCAGTACGCTGGCCACGTGCCAAGACGCCAAAGCGAGCCGAGGCCCTGGCGAATCTTGAACGCCTGCTTCCCTGGGCTGACCTGGAAGCCATCGTTCGTCGTGCCTACTGCCGTGACCAACGGCGCACCGGCAGGCCGGGATACTCCGCGGCGATGCTGCTCCGTTGTCTGGTGGTCTGCTGGTTTTGGTTGCTCAGCGACGACCAGGTGGAGGCGGTGATTCTCGACAGCTACGCGACGGCCCGTTTTGTCGGCACCGACCCTTGGCAACCCCGCCCACCTTCGGCCAGCACCATCAGAGAATTCCGGAAACAGCTGGAGTTATCCGGGGTGCTCAAGGAAATCAGAGCCCGCATAGACGCCGCCGTGGCGGCGGCTGGAATCACGGTTCGCGGCGGGATGATAAGAGAACCTGTATTCAAGAGGCCATCTGTCGCCCCTCGCGCGGATCGGCCGCCGACTGGCAACGAGAACGAATGATCGGATGCCGCCTGGCTGGCCTGCCCTGCGCGCAACAGAAGAGGTACCAGGGCGCCAATTTCTTGCCGACAGAGTGCGGCGCGCACCCGGCGCTTGTCCGGGAATTTTCACAAAGGAACACACATGCAACACGCGACAAAAAGCCAAACGGCAGCTGCAGCGAGCGCAATCAACTTGATTCTTGAAGGGCTTTCCGACGCTGATGCCGGAGTTCGCCAAGCTGACGAAGAAATCCGGCGCCTGTCCGGCGCACCGGCATCGAAAGACGAGATCCTGAACACATTGCGGCTCGTGGTTGAAGAGCAAGTGCGGGCGGCTCGTCTCCCAATCTCCGACGGCTTGCTGGCAATGTCTCGCAATTCCAGTAGTGCCAATCCTATCCGGCTTCTAGAGGTAGCCAATGGGATGATTGGCCGCCTGCAGTCAGGGAAGTATCTGGAACTTGGCGCGCTGAAGTCTATTCTGCTTGCAAGCCTTGGTACTGACTTGATAATGGGGGCCATTCAGGACGCTGCCGACCTCGTGGACTGGCCGTCCGCGCTATCGGCCGCCGATCGTGTTCGGCAGATCGCCGCGGCAAATCGACACCGTGACACTTGCCTGGAAAAAGCCGACGCGCTTCGCCAGCAAGCTGACGCCGCTGGATTTGCGATCTGATGGAGGCGCTGACCGAGAGCCAAGACGCGATGATTCGCAGCGCCAAGAACATCTTGGCGGATCGGATGCGCGAACCGGGCGAGAATCTGGCATATGACGACGACCTTTTCGACTGGCTGCGGTTGCACTTGACCGACAAGGAACACGAAGTCTTCTGGTGCCTTGCGCTCGACGATCAGAACAGGCTGCTGGCTTCCGAGGCGCTCTTTTCTGGTACGTTGTCCAAGGTTGATATCCACCAACGCGAGATCTGCAAATTCCTGTTGGCGAACAATGCCAGTCGCGCAATCTTTGCCCACAACCACCCGATTCTAGGCCACAACCTACCGAGCAATGGCGATTGGCTGCAAACCAACACGCTGCGGGTTACCTTGGGGCTCTTGGAAATCGATTTGGTAGACCACCTGATTGTCTGCGGGATGAATGTCCACAGGGTTTCCGAGTTCGACCGGCCCAGAGAGACCAAGCTGGCACCAAGTAGCCCACCCCATGAGGAACGCCTGCGCATCGTCGGCCGTTTCTTGGCCTGTGCCTTGCGGCATCTGAGAGAGATCGACCCAAACGAAAGGGAGCCAACAACATTGCTTGTCACCGCTGCGTACAGGGAAGCGACCGCTTGACCATTCGCTGCAATCGGGGTCGTGGCTTTTGCAGATGACCCTGGCGAACTGGACAAGCCGCGGAGTGTCCAGACCAAAAAACCCCGGTGTCCGTGGTGGAAGCCCCAGTGAACGCTGGGGCTTTCTTATGGCCCGACAGCGCTGCCGTCATCGCCTCGTGGAAGGCTTCGCCGATCGAGAGGACGAAGACCCGCCGATCGATTCGTGATCGATGAGGGCTCGACCTGGCGCGGATCGCCCGCCAGTGACCGGGAGGCCCGCCAGCTGCCGAGTTGCCCTATCGCTGGCACCGCCATGGAACCGCCGATCGCTGGCGGCCGATCGGTATGGGCTTCGCCCGGGTGCCACCTGCTGGCGATCGCCCCCGAGCAGATCCCGACAGCGTTGCCGGCACCGCGTCGTGGAAGGCTTCGCCGATCGCCGGCCAGCGACCGCAACGCCTGGCAGCTGCCGAGTTGCCCTATCGCCTGGCACCGCCGTGGCACCGCCGATCGGTTGCGGGCGCTTCTGCAATTTTTTTGAGCTTGTCACCGCGCGGTGCCCGATACTGTCGTCGTTATCGCCTTGTGCAAGGCTGCACCTATCGACAGAACGGTGATGCCGCGGGCTGCCGATGTTCGCGCATGCCTGCCGAGCGTTGACTGACGACAACAATTATCGGTTTGTCGGTATACGTGGCGGTAGACGACGACAAAAACAATTATAAAACGTTGCAAACACTGGCACGCGTGGCACTGTTCGATCCCACTATCGCCACCACCGCGGCTTGTTCGGGCCCCCGATCTCGATGGCTTGGACTGCGGAGTGGTGGCGGTCAAGCGGAAGCAGACCGGCGGACGCGATGGCCAAAGCCGATCCACATACCCCTTTTCGCAGGTGGCACAAGACCCATCACCTAGCCGCCTTTCTGGTAGAATCCACGCGTCGGCATCAACCGTAACCGTTCAACGATATTCCTCGAGCGCAGCTTGCGGGCTCCTCGTTACGACTGCACCGAGATATGACCACTTCTCCTCATTCCTCTTTCATCATTGTCGGTTTGACCACCGCCGGCAAGAAGTTCCGCCCCAGCGATTGGGCAGAGCGGCTCTGCGGGGTGCTGTCGGCTTTTGGCGCAGAGAAGAGAATGAGGTACTCGCCCTACGTCGGACCACGGACCCACAAGGGCGAGAAGGCCGTCTTCGTCGATGGTCGTCTGTACGAAGTGGAACCGATGGCCTATCGATTCGTTCTCCACTTCGCCCAGGACAACGATCTGCAACTGATCGAAGGCGTCGCCGCGCCCGGCTGACTGTCGTCGCGAGCCGAGAGCGACGCTGACCCTCTGGTCGTCCGAGGCCCGGCGGTGGGGCCAAGCAACGATCCAGGCCGCCAAACGAGCAGGTTCACGAGCGGTCTCATCACCCGACGAACGCCGGTGCCCGCATTGGCCCCACTGCCGACCGCGACGGCCGCCAGCAAGCGCTTCGGCGCGCTGCCGTGCTGCTTCAGCGGACCCGCCTGACGCGTGCGCCGAGTTGACCGAGCTTCTCCTCGATTCCTTCGTAGCCCCGGTCGAGATGATAGATCCGCTCGATGACTGTCTCGCCCTGCGCCACCAGGCCGGCAATGACCAGGCTCGCGGAGGCGCGCAGGTCGGTGGCCATCACCGTCGCGCCGTCGAGATGGTCGACGCCGGTGACCATCGCGTTGCTGGCGTCGATCCTGATGTCGGCGCCAAGACGGATCAGTTCGACGGCGTGCATGAAGCGATTTTCAAAGATCGTCTCGCGAATCACGGCCGATCCTTCGGCAACACAGTTGATGGCCATGAACTGCGCCTGCATGTCGGTCGGGAAGGCCGGGTAGGGCGAGGTACGGATGCTCACCGCCCTGAGCCGCGGCGGCGCCTGCAGGGTGATCGCGGTGCGCTCGGTGAGCAGCTCGCAGCCGGCGTCGAACAGCTTGTCGACCACTGCGTCAAGATACGCCGCCGAGGTGTTGGTCAGCCGGACCCGGCCGCCGGTCGCCGCGGCAGCGCACAGATAGGTGCCGGTCTCGATGCGGTCGGCCATGATCGCATGCGTCGCTCCGTGCAGGCGTTCGACCCCCTGGATGCGGATTCGGTCGGTGCCGGCGCCGGCAATCTGCGCGCCCATCGATACCAAGCAGGCGGCGAGGTCGACGACCTCGGGTTCGCGCGCCGCGTTTTCGATGATCGTTTCGCCTCTGGCCAGGACGGCAGCCATCATCAGGTTTTCGGTACCGGTCACGGTGACCATGTCGGTAACGATGCGCGCGCCCTCCAGTCCGCGTTTTCCCGGCGCCCGGGCATGGATGTAGCCGTGCTCGACATGGACCTCGGCGCCCATCGCCTGCAGGCCCCTGATGTGCTGTTCGACTGGCCGGGCTCCGATCGCGCAGCCGCCCGGCAGCGATACCCGTGCCTCGCCGTGACGCGCCAGCAGCGGGCCGAGGACCAGAATCGCCGCGCGCATGGTCTTGACCATGTCGTACGGGGCGAGTGGGTTGTCGAGTCCATGGCTATTCAATACCAGCCCCTCGCGGCCCTCGTCGGCGACCCGGACGCCCATCTGTTCGAGCAGGCGCAGCATGGTCGAGATGTCCTTCAACCGTGGCACGTTGGTCAGATGAAGAGCGTCCGACGACAGCAGGCTGGCGCAGAGGATCGGCAGCGCGGCGTTCTTTGCTCCGGAAATCGCTATTTCACCGGACAGCGGCGTACCGCCCTGGATCAGCAGTTTATCCACGCGTCGCACCCCATTCGTCAGGGGTCTGAGTCTTCATCGACAGCGCGTGCAGTTCGCCGCTGTTGAACAGGGCGCGCAGCACCTCGTTCACCCGTTGCTGCCGTTGCACGCGGGTCTTGCCGACGAACTCCTTGCTGACGATCAGGGCCTCGAAATGTTGTCCATCCCCGGCTACCTGCAGGTGCTCGCAGGGCATCCCGTCGGCGATGATCTTACGGATTTGTTCAGGCTGCATCATGACTCAGGACCTCAGTTTGTAACCGCTCCGGAGTAGCGCCAGCGTCGCCGCCGAGACCACCAGGAAGCTGGCGACGACGACCGCCAGACTGATCTCCGGCGTCACGTCGGAGACGCCGAAGAAGCCGAAGCGAAAGCCGTCGATCATATAGAACACGGGATTGAAGCGCGACACCAGTTGCCAGAATTCGGGTAGCGAGTGAATCGAGTAGAAGACGCCCGAGAGCATCGTCAGCGGCATGATCAGGAAATTCTGAAAACCCGCCAGTTGGTCGAACTTGTCGGCCCAGATGCCGGCAATCATTCCCAGCGTACCCATGATCCCGCCGCCCAGGGTGATGAACAGCAGAATCCACAGCGGTGCGACAAAAGTGAGCGGCGCGAACCAAAGCGTCACCGCCAGGATGCCGACGCCGACCATCAGTCCGCGCAACATCGCCGCAACGACATAAGCCAGAAAAAACTCGACGTAGGAGATCGGCGGCAGCAGGACAAAGACGAGGCTACCGGTTACCTTGGACTGGATCAGGCTCGACGAGCTGTTGGCGAAGGCGTTCTGCAGCGCCGACATGATCACCAGACCCGGAATCAGAAAGGCTCCGTACGGCACTCCGTGCACCTGTACGCGCGCCTCGAGCACGTGCGAGAAGATCATCAGGTAGAGCAGCGCGGTCAGTACCGGCGCCGCGACGGTCTGAAAGCTCACCTTCCAGAAACGCAGCAGCTCCTTGTAGAGCAGCGTTCGGAAGCCGGTCATCCGCGCGCCTCTTGCGGCGCGCTGCCGCTGCTTTGCATGACGGCGAGAAAGACGTCCTCGAGGTCGGTTTGTGTCAGACGCAGGTCGTCGATGACGCAGTTGCCCTGGCGCAGCGTGGCCAGCAAAGGTTCGATCTCGTCGAGACCGGCGAGATGAAAGGTCCAGGTCCCCTCGCTCTCCGTCGCCCGCGTGCGCAGCGCCGACGGCAGCGCTTGTGGACCCGCCAGCCGCAGATGCAGGGTCTGCCCGGCGACGCGTGCCAACAGATTGCGGGTGGTATCGAGGGCCACCACCTGTCCCTGTTTGAGCATCGCGATCCGCCCGCACAAGGCTTCCGCCTCTTCGAGGTAATGCGTGGTCAGGATGACCGTATGTCCGTCCTGGTTGAGACGGCGGACGAATTGCCACAGGCCCTGGCGCAGTTCGACGTCGACCCCGGCGGTGGGCTCGTCGAGAACGATCACCGGCGGCCTGTGGACCAGGGCCTGGGCGACGAGTACGCGTCGCTTCATGCCGCCGGAAAGGCGCCGCATGTTGATGTCGGCCTTGGCCGTCAGGTCGAGGTTGGCGAGGATCTCGTCGATCCAGTCGTCGTTGTGGCGGATTCCGAAGTAGCCCGACTGAATCCGCAAGGTCTCGCGGACCGAGAAGAAGGGGTCAAAAACCAGCTCCTGCGGCACCACGCCAAGGCGACGCCGTGCTTCACGGTAGTTGGCTACCACGTCGTGCCCGAGCACGCTTAGCGTGCCGGCGTCTGGTCTGACCAGACCGGCCAGGCACGAAATAAGCGTCGTCTTGCCGGCCCCGTTGGGGCCTAGCAGACCGAAAAACTCGCCTTCTGCAATCCGCAGCGAAACGCCGGCCAGCGCGCGTAGCGAGCCAAAGCGCTTTTCGACCTGTTCAATGGCAACGGCGACGCCCATGGCATCAATCCCGGCGATGATGCCGCTCCGTCAGATCAGGCGAGCGGCAGCAGCTCGGATACGCCGTACAGCGCGGCCAGGCTGATCATGCTGGCCGGGGGGTGGCTTATGCGCAGGCTGGCACCGCGCTCCAGGGCGTCGCGCTGCCAGGCAAAAACAACGCTCAGAGCCGACGAGTCAACCTCGCTGACGCCCGTCAGATCGACCACCGCCTGGGCTTGTGCGGCGGAACGCAGGACGCGGCGCCCCGCGTCGAGCAGGGTATGGGCGTTGGCGATGATCATTGGCGCAGTGACGCGCAATCCGTCCCCGGTTTGCTCGATCATTTCTCGAGCTGTTTGTTGCGGTCGCCGAGCATCTGGATCAGACCATCGATTCCCTTGTCGCGGACCTCCTGGGAAAAAGAGCTCCGATAATTGGTCACCAGGCTGACGCCAGCGACGATCACGTCGTACACTTTCCATCCGTCAGCGTGCTTTTCGAGCGCGTAATTAAGCTGAACCGGTTTGCTGCCGGGCTGCACGACTTCGGTCTTGACCACCACATCGGTGTCGCCGGGCTCCATCTTGCTTGGTTTGTACGAGATGGTCTGGTCCTTGTACGAGGTCAGCGCATTCGAATAGGTGCGTACCAGCAGCTTCTTGAACTCTTCCGTCAGGCGTTTCTTCTGCTCGGGAGTCGCCTTGCCCCAGTTGCGGCCGACGGCCAGCGCGGTCATCCGCTGGAAGTCGAAATACGGCAGCACCTTGGTGTCGACCAGTGCGATTGCCTTCCTGGTGTCGCCGCTCTGGATGTCCTTGTCCTGGCGGACAATGGTCAGCACGTCGTCGGTGACCTGGCGGACCAGGGCATCGGCTGAACGCTCTTCGGCAACGGCGGAGCCGCACAGCAACAACAGACCGAACAACAACGACAATAACGATTTCATCAGCATTTTTCTTCCGTGAAATTATGGGTATCTGGTTGACGCGGCAGCGGCGGTGCCAGCGTCGGCGCATGCCTAGTAGTCGACGGGAATGCGCGGCGGATCGCCGTCGAAAATCTCGTTCCGGCGGTGCTGCAGGTAGGCGTCCCTGATGTAGGTGTACTTGTCGAAAGCAGCCTCTTCGATCACCTTGTCGGCTGGCAGGACGCTGGCTCGCAGGTCGACGTAGCGGACCGCGACCAGGCTGTTGCGTAGCGGGATGTTGTCCACGCGCCAGACCGGATCGTAATAGGTGTCCACCATCCAGCCAAAGGTGTCGCGGGTCGTCCGCGGTCCGATCAGCGGCCAGTAGAAGTAGGGGCCATCGCCGACTCCCCATTTCCCGAGCGTTTGTCCGAACTCCTCGGAATGTTTGGTCAGCCCCATTTCGCCGGCCACGTCAAAGACGCCGCCGATGCCAACGGTGCTGTTGATCAACACCCGTCCGACGTCCGAGAGGGCGTCGCCGCCCTTGCCCTGCAGCAGGTTGTTAAGTGCCGTCCAGGTATCCCAGATGTTGCCGAAGAAATTGCCGACAGCGACTTTGACCGGCAGGGGAGTAACTGCGTCGTAGCCCTGCGCCACCGGCTTGACAGCAACCTTGTCGAGGCCTTCGTTGACGGCAAACATGGCACGGTTGAAGCCCTCGAAGGGATCCTGCGGATTGTTCTCGGTCGTCGCGCAGCCGCTGGCGGCGAGTATCGCGGCGGTACAGACCGAGCACGACAGCTGCCTTGAGAGGTTTGGTTTCACTGATTTCCTTCCCTTCGCTTATTCGCTCTGACCTTCGGAGGCCTTGTTGAACATGAACTGACTGATCAGGCTTTCCAGTACCACCGCTGACTGCGTCTTGGCGATTACGTCATTGGCGCTCAGCATCTTTTCGTCGCCGCCCGGATCAAGCCCGACGTACTGCTCACCCAGCAAACCGGCAGTAAGAATCAGTGCGAAGGTATCTTTCGGGAACCGGTAACGCTGGTCAATGCTGAAGGTCACCACCGCTTCATACTCCTTGGGGTCGAAATGGATATCGACCACGCGTCCAACGACCACGCCGGCGCTCTTCACCGGCGCCCTGACTTTCAGGCCGCCGATGTTAGCAAACTTGGCGCTGAGCTGGTACGTTTCGGCGAAGTTGCCGGCTGACAGGTTGCCAACCTTCAGCGCCAGGAACAGTATTCCAGCCAGCCCCAGGGCAACAAAAATTCCGACCCACAGGTCGAGCAACTTGCGACTCATCAAGCCTCCCGGAACATGAACGAGGTTAATACAAAGTCAAGCGCCAGGATCGCCAGCGCCGACTGGACGACGGTGCTCTTGATCGAGCTCGAAACGCCTTCCGCGGTGGGGACCGCATCGTAGCCCTCGAAAACGGCAATCAGCGAAACGGCGACGCCGAATACGAAGCTCTTGACGATGCCGCTCCAGATGTCATAGCGGAAGTCGACCGATGCCTGCATCTGCGACCAGAAAGCGCCTTCGTCGACGCCAATGAAGACCACTCCGATCAGGTAGCCGCCAAAGACGCCCGCTACCGAAAACAGCGCTGCCAGCAAGGGCATCGAGATCACGCCGCCCCAGAAGCGCGGCGCCACTACCCGCGCGATCGGGTTGACCGCCATCATGTCCATCGCGGTGAGTTGTTCGGTGGCCTTCATCAGCCCGATTTCGGCGGTGATCGACGAGCCGGCGCGCGAAGCGAAGAGTAGGGCAGCGACCACCGGACCAAGTTCCCTGACCAGCGACAGCGCGACCAGGACGCCGAGCGCCTCGGCGGAGCCGTAGCGCTGCAGGGTTTCGTAACCCTGCATGCCGAGCACCATGCCGATGAACAGCCCGGAAACCATGATGATCAGCAAGGACTGAAAACCCGAAAAATAGAGTTCCCGAATCGTCAGGTGCAGCCGCCGGAACGACTGTCCCGACCACATCAGGAGCATGACGAAGAAACGCGCGGCGAATCCCAGCCGCTGCAGCGCGTCGTTGACCCGGTGTCCCAGGCTGGCGACGGCCACCACCGCCGAACTGCGACGATCCTCTCTAGGATTGCTCATGCGCGTCTTTCCCAAGCAGTTCCTGGGCCAGCGGCTCTGCAGGATAGTGGAAGGGAACCGGTCCGTCCGCCTCGGCGAAGACAAACTGGTGGACAAAAGGATGCTTCGAGGCCCGGATCTCGTCGGGCGTGCCAAGGGCTACGACCTTGCCGTCCGACATGAAATAGATGTAATCGACGATCTGCAAGGATTCCTGAATGTCGTGGGTAACCATGATCGACGTCGCGCCGAGCGCGTCATTCAGTTTGCGGATCAATTGTCCGATCACCCCCAGCGAGATCGGGTCGAGACCGGCGAAAGGCTCATCATACATGATCAGCATCGGGTCCAGTGAGATGGCCCGGGCCAGTGCTACCCGTCTGGCCATGCCGCCCGAAAGTTCGGCGGGCATCAGCTGGTACGCCCCACGCAGACCAACAGCATTGAGCTTCATCAGCACCATGTCGCGAATCAATTCTTCCGGCAGCCTGGTGTGCTCGCGCATCTGGTAGGCGACATTGTCAAACACCGATATATCGGTGAACAAGGCGCCGAACTGGAACAGCATGCCCATCCTTCGGCGCAGCGCATAGAGCTCGTCATTACGCAGGCGCGGCACCGCCAGGCCGTCGACCAGCACCTCGCCGCGACTCGGTTTGAGCTGGCCACCGATCAGTCGCAGCAGCGTGGTCTTGCCACAACCCGAGCCGCCCATGATGGCGACGACTTTGCCGCGGGGAATGTCCATGCTGATGCCCTTGAGGATCGGTCGATCGTCGTAGGCAAAATCAAGATCCTTGATCTCGACAAGATTATCGGCAGACACTACAACATCCCAAGCAAAAAAGCGTGATTATACCGGACTGGGCCGCACTCCCGGCGTGAAATGCTTGGCGCTAATATAATTGTGAAATAATAGAGAGTTACGCCACCCGGTAAGGACAGCGCGAAGTTTCATGCTCCCCATGATGGAAATCCCCCCGCCTGAAAAGCCCCTGCTGCTGATCGTCGACGACGATGCGCTGATCTGCGACACCTTGAGCCTTTCGCTGAGCCCGCTCTTCGAGGTTCTCACCAGCCACTCGCGCCCGCATTGCATGCAGCTGCTGCGGCAGTTGCGCCGGCTGCCCGAGCTGGCGCTGGTCGACCTTGGCTTGCCGCCGCTGCCGCATCGTCCCGATGAGGGTTTCGCGCTGATCTCGGACCTGCTCAAGATTGCCCCGGAGATCCGGATAGTCGTCCTCTCGGGGCAGAGCGAGGACGGCAATGCGCGACATGCGCGTACGCTCGGCGCCGCCGATTTTGTCGCCAAGCCCTGTAATCCAGGCGACTTGCAGCTGGCGCTCGAGCGCGCGCAGGCGTTTCGCGCCCTTGATGAGAAACGGCACGCCGGCGACGGCTTGTCATCGCTGATCGGCAACAGCCCGGCGATCCAGAAATTGCGGATGCAGCTTCGACAGTACGCCGACCTGCCTTTCGCAGTGCTGATCGAGGGCGAGTCGGGCAGCGGCAAGGAGATTATCGCTTCCGCCTGTCTGCATTACGATACCCGTCGCCGTGACAAGCCATTCCTGGCGCTCAATTGTGCCGCCATCTCGCCAAACCTTGTCGAGGCGACGCTGTTCGGCTACGCCAGGGGGGCGTTTACCGGCGCCATCACGACCAAGGCGGGCTACTTCGAGGACGCCGCCGACGGTAGCTTGTTCCTTGACGAGATCGGCGAGCTGGCGCTCGAACTGCAGGCGAAGCTGCTGCGAGTGCTGGAAAATGGCGAGTACCAGCGGGTCGGCGAAACCCAGCAGCGCGTCAGCCGGGCGCGGATCATCGCCGCCACCAACCGTGATCTGCGCAAGGAAGTCAGGTCCGGCAACTTCCGGGCTGATCTCTACCACCGCCTGTCGGTCTGTTCGATCGTCGCGCCGCCATTGCGCGAAATGGGCGACGACAAGCTGCTTCTGCTCGACCACTTTCGTCATCTCTACGCGGCGCAAGCGCAGCAGCTGCCATTCGGCCTGGCGGCCGACGCCAGGAGTCTGTGGCTCGACTATCCCTTTCCCGGCAACGTGCGCGAGTTGCGCAACATTGTCATTCGTCTGGCCACCAGGCACGCGGGGCAGACGGTCGATGCGGTCGCACTGGAGGCCGAGCTGGATCTGCCGGACGAGCCGCTGATGGCCGCCGCGAGGATGGGCATGGCGGTCGACGAGGGGGCCGGCGACGCGATCATCGGCGCCGCGATGCAGCGCTTGAGGCAACGCGAGCCCTTCAGTCTGGATGGCCTGCTGGATGCGACCGAGCGTGGCTATATCGAGGCCGCGCTGAAGCTGGCGCATGGCAATGTCAGTCAGGCGGCGCGGCTGCTTGGCATCCACCGGACAACGCTCTACAACCGCATGGAAGCCGCGGCGCGGCAGCCCTGATGTACCTCGATCATTTCGGGCTGCGTCAGCCACCTTTCCGGATCACGCCCCATACCGAGTTCTTCTTCGCCGGCGGCAACCGGGGGGCGACGCTCGAGGCGCTGATCTATGCGATTACTCACGACGAGGGAATCGTCAAGGTCAGCGGTGAGGTCGGCAGCGGCAAGACGATGCTCTGCCGGATGCTCCTCGAGAAGCTGCCGGACAACGTCGAAACGGTCTACCTGGCCAATCCGATGCTCTCGCGCGACGAGATTCTGTTCGCCGTCGCCGAGGAACTCCGGATACCGCTTCCAGAAGGGCGCAGTCAGCTGCTGCTGCGCGCCCTGCAGGCGCGCCTCCTGGAAATCTACGCCGCAGGTCGGCAGGTCGTCGCCCTGATCGACGAGGCGCACGCCATGCCGCCAGACGCTCTCGAGGAGATCCGGCTGCTCTCGAACCTCGAGTCGAACCAGCACAAGCTGCTCCAGATCGTCCTTTTCGGGCAGCCGGAACTCGACGAGCGCCTGGCTCAAACGGCAATGCGCCAGCTCAACGACCGCATTACGCACAGCTTCAGGCTCGAACCACTGCGCGCCAGCGACGTTTCGGTGTATCTGATGTTCCGGTTGCGAGCTGCTGGCTACCGCGGCCCCGATCTTTTCACCAGGCGGGCGATCCAGTTGATCAGCAGGGCGTCCGAGGGGCTGAGTCGGCGAATCAACATTCTTGCCGACAAGGCGCTGCTGGTTGCTTTCTCGGACGGCGTGCACCAGATCGATCGCCGGCAGGTTCGGGCGGCGATCCGCGACGCCGGGTTCCGTCCGATCAACCGCGCTCGCGGCGTCTGGTGGGCGTGGGCTGGCGGGGCGGCGGTGGTCGGCTTGTTCAGTGCTCTGGCCTATTTCGCTGGCAGTCGCAACGCCACCAGTAGCTCGCTGACGGCGTCAATCGCTCCGCCGGCGGTGGTCGTTGGCGCGCCGGCGACGGTCGACCAGCGGGCAGTGCAACCGGCAGCCGGCAGCCGGCCTGCGGCGCAGTCGCCTGGCACGGTTCCCGAGTTGCCGTCGGCAGCAGTCGGGCCCGACGCCGCCAGGCCATTGACCCTGGCCGAGCGGATTGACGCCACCAGGCGCTGGCTGGAAACCGCGCCGGATTCCCATTACTTCATTCAGTTGCTCAATGTCGATGCCAGCAGCGAAAAGGAAGTGGTTGATTTCATTGCCCGTAACTCGGCCGCACTCGATCTGCGGCAAGTTCGCGTCTATCGTTCGAGCCTGAGCGGACGGGACCGGCTGGGCGTCATCTACGGCGATTATCAGTCGCGCGAGCAGGCGAATGCGGCGCTGGCCACGCTTGGCGAGGTCACTCCGTCGAGCAAGCCCTACGTCCGGTCCGTCAGTCGATTGCGCTGAGAGAGGGGCCGGACGCGGCCCCGGAGCAAGGTCCGAACACAATAAAAATCATGCACTTGTCTCGAAGTCTTGGCGTGGTATGATGAACTTGAACTTTAACTGGAGCAAGCTTCAGCGTGTCCCTGCAAATTCTCGGTGTCACCTTTCTTGCGCTGCTTGTTGGCGCCTGTGCCCCGACGACGCTGGCCAGCGGGCCGGCGGCCGGACATCTGCAGCTCGACAGTGTGGTCAGCACTCAGGGGACGATCCCGCCACCGGTTCAGCAAAGCGTCTGGCTGCCCCCGCCGAGGGCGACCGGCCGGACCGAAACCTATAGCGTCGTCGTGAACAATGTCCAGGTCCACGACCTGCTGTTTGCCCTCGCCCGCGACGCCAGGCTGAACGTGGATATCCACCCTGGAATCACCGGCGTGGTGACGCTGAACGCGATCGACCAGACCCTGCCGCAACTACTCACCCGCATTGCCAAGCAGGTCGATATGCGCTTCGAACTCGAGGGGCCCAACCTCGCGGTCATGCCCGACACGCCTTACCTCAAGAACTACAAGGTCGACTACGTGAATATTGCCCGCGATGTGACGGGTACGATCTCGACCAATACGCAGATTTCGACCAGTGCCCTGGCAACCGGCAGTGGTGGGGCGATCGGCACCGGCAATACCTCGCGCATCCAGATCGATAACAGGTCCCGGAATCGTTTCTGGGAGTCGCTCGAGAAGAACCTCAAGGAACTGCTGTACGAAACCGACAAGATCTTTCCGGAAGGCTCCACCGAAACGGTGACCGAGCAAACTGCGTCGCAGAGTACCACCGGCACCGGCGCCCCAGGTGGACAGGCCGCAGGAGCGGCGGCGCGGGTGACCCAACTGGCGCAGACGCTGGCCGGCAGTCCGAATCCGGCCACCTTGCAGAACACCGGCGCGACGGTAGTGAAGCGGATGACCTTCCGCGAAGCGGCGTCAGTGATTGCCAACCCGGAAGCCGGCGTGATCAACGTCCGGGCCACCGCCAGACAGCACGAAAAAGTCCAGGAGTTTCTTGATCGGGTCATGAGCAGCGCCCGGCGGCAGGTGCTGATCGAGGCGACGATCATCGAAGTCGCGCTGAGCGATGGCTACCAGCAAGGCATCGAGTGGAGTCGTCTGACCAGCGGCAGCGAGTACAGCATCACCAAGCCGGCACTGACCACCAACGTTCCGAGCGCGGTGACGCCGTACATCATCAAGTATCGCGACCTCAACCCGCTGAATCTGCTGGCAACCGTCGATCTGTTGCGCGCCTTCGGCACCGTCAAGGTGCTCTCCAGTCCGAAACTGTCGGTGCTCAACAACCAGACGGCGACGCTCAAGGTTTCGGAGGATTTCGTCTACTTCAATGTCAAGCAGGAAGTCGTCCCCGGCAACACCAATACCAACGCCACGGTGACCACGACGACCACGCCGCAGTCGGTTTCGATCGGCTTCTTCATGAGTCTGACGCCGCAGATCAGCGACAACGGCGAGGTTACCCTGAACGTTCGCCCGTCGATTTCCAGTATCGCCGAGCTGAAGCAGGATCCCAATCCGAGCCTTGCCGCAAACAACATCAAGAACCTCGTGCCGCAGATTCGGATGCGCGAGATCGAGTCCATGCTGCGTGTTCAAAGCGGCGACATCGCGGTGCTCGGCGGTTTGATGGAAGACCGCCTAGACAACCGGACCGGGCGCCTGCCGGGCCTGGGGGACATCCCCTTCTTCGGCGAAGTTTTCAACAATCGCGCCAACTCGTCGGCGAAGTCGGAACTGGTCGTGCTGATCCGTCCGACGGTGATCCGGGACGCGTCCATCGACGGTGATTTCAGCAGCTTCAAGGAGACTTTGCCCGGCAAGGATTTCTTCAAGAGCGAGCAGGTCTATCGACCGTTTTCGCTTCCCGACCGGAATCCGGAGAGGCTGCAGTGAGTCTGCTGATGGACGCTCTGCGGCGTGCCGAGGAAGCCAAGCGCCTGGCCAGTGCCGGCGCTCGACCGGCAACGGCCGCTTCGCCAGGCGAGTTGCGCCTTGACCCGCTGGAAAGCCCGCCGCCTGCGGCTGGTCAGACGCTCCCGTCGCTGGCCGAGGAACTCGCTGGAGTCGATGCGGACCTGGCTGCTGCGGCCACCAGCGCGCCGCCGAGAAGGCGCACGCCATCGCCGGAAGCGCAGCCGACCGACGCCGATCCTCGTCAGTCTGCCGAACGCAACGCGGCGCGAAACATCTTTGCCGTCAAGCAGCTGCCACGCTCTCGTACGTCCCTATGGCTGTTCCTGGGATTGGTCGGCGTGGCGGCAGCAGGGATCAGCGGCTATTTCTGGTGGCAGCTGCAGTCCATCAGTGGCGCGGTCCTGATGGCGCCGACGACGACCGGGCGGCCACCGGGGCCGCCGGTGCTGCCGGCCAGCGCGACCCCGGCAGCGATCACGCCGACCGCAGAAGCAGTCGTCGCGCCCCCCGCGATGCCGGCCGAGCCACCGTCCTTGCCGCCGCCAGGCAGGACGGCAGAGTCGTCGTCGCGCGCCCCGCGCGTGAGCAGCGAGGCCGCTCGCCCACGCACCGCCGAGCCGGAGGTTTTTCAGCGCAGCAACCGCCGGCAGCAACAGGTGCAGGCGCTCGACCGGGCCTACCAGGCCTGGCAGGCGGACCGGCTGGACGACGCCCTGCGTGGCTACGAGCAGGTGCTGCGCGGCGATCCGCGGAATGCCGACGCGCTGCTCGGGGTGGCAGCGATCGCTGCTCGTCAGGGGCAAAGCGAGCGGGCGCAGGCTTTCTATCTGCAAGTACTCGAATCCGACCCGACCGACGTCACCGCCCAGGCGGCACTGATCAACCTGCGTGGAGCGAGCGACGCGGGGCAGTCGGAGAGCCGCCTGAAGACCTTGCTGGCCAGCCAGCCCGAGTCGCCCGCGCTCTATTTTGCGCTCGGCAACCAGTATGTCCGGCAGGCACGATGGAGTGACGCGCAGCAAGCCTATTTTCAGGCCTACGCTCTGGAGCCGGGCAACGCCGACTATATCTACAACGTCGCGGTCAGCCTCGACCACCTTCGCCAGAAGAAGCTGGCCGCACAGTACTACCGGATGGCCTTGAGCGCCGCGGCCACGTGGCCCAGTGCCTTCGACCGCGATGCGGCAGCGAAACGCATCCTTGAACTGCAACCCTGATTCCGGCGATGGGCAGCGACCGCCGCAGCTGATTTGCCGGCCAATCCGACGATGAACGCGCCAGTCGCCCATACCCACTCGCGGCCCCTTGGTCAGATCCTGATCAGCAAGGGCATCCTCAGCGAAGATCAGCTGCGCATCGCCCTGCTCGAGCAGATGAAGGCCAATCGGCCGATCGGCAAGCTGCTGGTCCTGCTGGGTTTCGTCTCCGAGGCGACCCTGCGCGACGCGCTGTCGGAAAGCCTCGGAAAACAGAGCGTCGACCTGTCGAAGGCGATCATCGACCCAGCATCGCTGAAATACGTCCCGCGCGATCTCGCCAAGCGCCACCATCTGCTGCCGCTCGACTACGACGCAGAAAACCGGCGCTTGACCGTGGCCATCGCCGACATCAACGATATCGTTGCGCTGGACCGGATCCGCGACCTCGCCGGCGACGAGATCGAGATCGACACCCTGCTCGCCGGCGAGACCGAGATCGATCGCGCCATCGACCAGTACTACGGCCATGAACTGTCGATCGACGGCATCCTGCACGAAATCGAAACCGGCGAGATCGACTTTCGCGGCCTGCAATCGTCGGCCGACGAGTACAGCCAGCCGGTGGTCCGTCTGATCGACTCGGTGCTGACCGATGCTGTCAAGCGCGATTCGTCCGACATCCACTTCGAGCCGGAAGCGAGCTTTCTACGCATCCGCTACCGCATCGACGGCATGCTGCGGCAGATCCGCTCGCTGCATAAGACCTACTGGCCGGCAATGGCGGTGCGGATCAAGGTCCTTTCGGGGATGAACATCGCCGAGACCCGCGCCCCCCAGGACGGCCGCATTTCGCTCAACATGCGTGGCCGGCAGATCGATTTTCGGGTTTCGGCACAACCGACGATTCACGGCGAGAACATCGTTCTGCGCATTCTCGACCGGCAGAAAGGAATCGTGCCGCTGGAAGGCCTGGGTCTCGCGGAAAAGCAGCTTGACCAGCTCAAGCTGATGATTGCTCGCCCGGAAGGTATCGTTTTCGTCACCGGGCCGACCGGCAGCGGCAAGACGACAACGCTCTACTCGGTGCTCAACCACATCAACTCCGAGAGCGTGAACATCATGACGCTCGAAGACCCGGTCGAGTACCCGATGACCCTGGTTCGGCAGACCTCGGCTGCCGAATCGGTCAAACTCGATTTCGCCAACGGCATCCGCTCGATGATGCGCCAGGATCCGGACATCATTCTGGTCGGCGAAGTGCGTGACGCGGACACCGCCGAGATGGCGCTGCGGGCGGCGATGACCGGCCACCAGGTGTATTCGACACTGCATACCAATTCGGCGATCGGCGCCATCCCGCGCCTGCTCGACATCGGCGTGCTGCCGGACATCATGGCCGGCAACATCATCGGCATCATCGCGCAGCGCCTGGTGCGGCGTCTGTGCCTGCACTGCAAGATCCCCTATCAGGCCGAAGCACACGAGGCGCGCCTGCTGGGCAACCTGATCGATGGTCCGCGACCGGTCATCTACCGCCCTGGCGGCTGCGAGCGCTGCGAATTTCAGGGCTACCGAGGGCGCCTGGCGATCATGGAGTTGCTGCGCATCAACGGCGATATGGATGAGCTGATCGCCCGCCGCAGCACCGTTCGCGAAATGCGCACTCTGGCCAGCCGGCAAGGCTTTGCCACCCTGGCCGACGACGGGCTGCGGCGCGTTCTCGACGGTTCCACCGCGCTCGAGGAAGTTGGCCGGGTGGTGGACCTGACCGACCGGATGTAGGGCCGGTGCCGCTCTACACTTACAAGGCGGTCAACCCCGATGGCCGAATGGCTCTCGGCAAGATAGACGCGCTCAACCTGGTCGACCTCGAGATGCGCCTGCGGCGCATGGAACTCGACCTGGTCAGCGGCGAACCGGTGAGCAACCGCAGCGGCCTGTTCGCCGGCGGTGGTGTTCCGCGCCGGGAGATGATCCATTTCTGCTTTCATCTGCAGCAACTGGTGCGTGCCGGGGTGCCGGTCATCGAAGGCTTGACCGACCTGCGCGACAGTCTCGAGCACCCCCGTTTTCGCGAAGTGGTCGCCAGCCTGGTTGAATCGATCGAGGGCGGCCAGACGCTGTCGCAGGCCATGGGCAGTCACCGCCGCGTATTCAACGCCGTCTTCGTCAGCCTGATTCGCGCCGGTGAAGCAACCGGCCGGCTGCCGGAAGTCCTGCAGAGCCTCAATGAGTCGCTGAAGTGGGAAGACGAACTGGCTTCGCAAACCAAGAAGATGCTCGCTTACCCGGCATTCGTCGGCACGGTCGTCCTCGCGGCAACCTTCTTCCTGATGATCTACATGGTTCCGCAGCTCAAGATGTTCGTCAAGAACATGGGGCAAGTACTGCCGACACAGACCCTGATCCTGTTCTTCATCTCGGACCTGATGGTCGCCTACTGGTATCTCTTTCTGCTGCTGCCGGCGCTGGCCGTCATCGGTATAAAGCTGCTGCTGAACAGCAATCCACTGGCACGCTTTCGCTTCGACGGGATCAAGCTGCGACTGCCGATTCTCGGCAGTATCGTGCGGAAGATCGTTCTGTCGCGTTTTGCCAACACCTTCGCCCTGCTCTACGCTTCGGGAATACCGATCTTAGAATCGATCCGCACAACGCAGGATGTGGTCGGAAATCTGGTCATCCGTCGCGGTCTGGAGCGTGTCGAACAGCTGATCGGCGAGGGACAGAATGTCACGGCGGCGTTTCACAGTACCGGCTTTTTCCCGCCGCTGGTGATCCGTATGCTGCGCGTTGGCGAAAATACCGGAGCGCTTGATGATGCATTGATCAATGTCAGCTACTTCTATAACCGCGACGTCAAGGAATCAGTGGAAAAAATGCAGCAGCTGATCGAACCGATGCTCACCGTTGTGATGGGCGCTCTGCTCGGCTGGATCATGCTCTCGGTACTCGGGCCGGTGTACGACGTGATCAGCAAGATCAAGGCCTAGGGCGATGCACGCCCGCCGTCTTCTGTACCTTAGCGGCCATCAGTTGCTGGCCTTCCATTGGCAAGCCGGCGTGCTCACCGGGGAGGGATCGTTCGATGCCGGCGAAGCAGGGCAATTGCCCTTCGCCCGGTATCTCGCGCAGCACGCGAAGAGCCTTTTCTCGATCCTGGTCAATGTCTCGGAAGAAGGCTTCCACATCGAGACGATACCCTTCCTGCGCGGCGAGGATCGCAAGGCAATCATCGCGCGCAAGATCGGGCAACTTTTTTTCAGTACCAGGCTGAGCACCTCCCTGTCGCTCGGGCACCAGAAATCACGGCGCAAGGATGAACGCATCATGCTCGCCGCGCTCACCAACCACGAGTTTTTTGTCCCCTGGCTGGAGACCATGGCCCGTGCCGAGGTGGCCCTGGTCGGAATCTACTCCTTGCCCTTGCTCGGGCCTTTGCTGCTGAGAAAGCTCGGCGTCCCTCAGGGTCCCTGCCTGCTGCTGAGTATTCAGGACCAGAGCGTCCGTCAGAGCTACCTGGAAAACGGCGAACTGCATTTCAGCCGCCTGACACCCCTGCACAACAGCAGCATCGGCGGGATAGCGCAGACCTTTTCCAGCGAGGCGGCCAAGCTGCAACAGTATCTGGTCAGCCAGCGCCTGCTTGGTCGCCAGCAGCCAATCGTCGCCTACCTGCTGGCCCACGCCAGCGCCAGGAAAGCAATCGAGAACAGTTGTGTCGATCGCGACACCTTGTCGTTCACCATCCTCGATATCGAGGACAGTGCGCGCCGGTGCGGTCTCAAGGCGCTTCCCGAGCATACCCATTGCGAGCCGCTGTTCCTGAACCTGCTGGCCACGGATCCACCACGTGCCCAGTTTGCCAACGATGAACTGCGCCACGATTACCATCTCTGGCTGCTGCGCGCGGTCTTCCGTGGAAGCGCAGCGGTGGTACTGGCAGGCTGTCTGCTGCTGGCCGGCAAACTGCTGGTCGACGCCCGCAGGTTCAGTCAGGAAGTCGATCTCCTAGGCGCGGAAACGTCGCTGGCTCGCCAGCGCTACGCGGACATCGTCAAGACCTTCCCGCCGCTCACGACCACTAACGAAGCATTGCGTCGGGTCGTCGACCGATATCTCGATCTGGAACGGGGCAGCGCCACGCCTGACTCCCTGTACCGCGAAATCAGCCGCGCTCTCGAGAGCGTGCCAGCGGTCGAGATCGACGGCATCGAGTGGAAAGTGAGTGAGGACCCGTCGCCACAGCAGTCCGCGACGACGAGCGCTCCGGGCAGCAGGCCGCTGCCGGTCGGTAGCGAGACGGCTGTTGTGCGCGGCACCCTGCGGCTTGGCGCGGACAGCAACCCGCGGCAAGTGCTGGCCGTTTTCAACCGCCTGATCGACGCCCTGAAGAGGAACCCGAAACTGGAAGTCGAGGTGCAGCAGCAGCCCTTTGATATTCAGTCGGGCAAGTCGCTCAAGGGCGGCGATTCTCCTGCCGACGAGCGACTGCCGCGGGCTTTCAAGGTGCAGATCCGCCGGGCCATCGAATCATGAAACTCGGGCGCGCCGATTGGCGCAAGCTGCAGCCCGGCATTCTCCTGGTGGTGCTGGCGGTCGCCGTCGGGCTCGCTGCGGTGTATTTCGCAAACCAGGCCAAAGCGGATGCGCAAAAGGCCAGGCTGCTCGTCCGGGCACAGCTTCAGGAGGCCGATGGAAAGCTGAAGCAGGTCCGCCAGGAGGAGACCGAGGTCAAGCAGAAGTCGATTGTCTTCAACAAGCTGGCGGAGCGTGGCATCATTGGCGACGAGCAGCGTCTGGACTGGGTGGAACTGCTCAAGGAGATTCGCGACAAGCACCGCCTAATCGATCTGCAGTACGAGATCTCGCCACAGCGCATGCTCGACAAGCCGGGAGACGACTTCAGCTTCTTCGTCAGCGCCATGAAGATCCAGCTGAAACTGCTGCATGAAGAAGACCTGTTGCGCCTGATCGACGACCTGCGCCGTCAGGCCAAGGCACTGGTCCGAGTCAGGAGCTGCCAGGTCGAACGGCTACCGGCCACTGGCGATGACCGCAGTGGCGGCCGGGCACACTTGCTCGCCGATTGCGAAATCGACTGGCTGACACTGCGCGATGTGCGCAAGAAATAGGCCGCAGGACGACAGCAGGAAGGGGTAGAGGAAACCAATGACCCGGGTCTCGCCACCAGCTGACATGCGGCTTGCCTTGGCGCTGGGCAGCTGGCTCCTGCTGCTGGTGAACTGCCCGACAGCCGTCGCCGCAGACGAAGCTGTCGGCCGGCTGTTCTTTACCCCGGAGCGCCGTCAGCAGCTTGACCGCCAGCGCGAACTGAATATTCTCGACAAGCAGCAGCTTCCGGCGGACCCGACGCTGACCATCGACGGCGTCGTCGTTCGCAGCAGCGGCAAGCGTACGGCGTGGGTGAACGGCAGTCCGCAGAACGAAAATGAGCAGTGGAATGGCTTGACGGTCAGCCCGCGTCACGGCGACCCCGGCAAGGTGCTGGTCGAGTCCAGCGATTCTCCACCGGCAAGAGCGCGTGTCGGACAGTCCGTCAACCGCAACACCGGCGAAGCGATCGACCTGCTCGACGGTGGTCAGCTGCGGGTCCATTCGCGGCCAGCGGGGTCGAAGTAGGCATGCGCGCGCCGCCGTCCTTGCTCGCCGGGCGGCTGCCCCCATGCTCGGGCCAGCCGCCGCGCAGCGCGGATCGCTGGCGCCGCCGAGTCACTGCTGCTGGCCGCAGACGGCAGCAGGCCGGCGTCGCATTGATGGCCATGCTGGTGCTGCTGACGCTGTGGGGTCTCTATCTGTTCGCTGGCCAGCTCAATGCAAACCAGCTGCTGCTGGCCAACGCGCGCAACGGTGCGGCGGCACTTGGCCAGGCCCGCGAGGCCGTGATCGGGGATGCGATCAGTCGCTTGCCGGTTAACGATGCGAGCTATCTGCGCTTGCCTGATCTCGGCTTCAGTCCGGTAGGGGTGCTGGCCGAGGGATTCGTTTCGCCGAACTTTGCCGGCAACGGGAAGGATTCCTCGGTGATCGGGAAGTTTCCATGGCGCACCCTTGGCATGGCACCCCTTCGCGATCAGCGGGGGGAGTGCCTGTGGTACGTGGTTTCAGGCCGCTTCCAGAAAGCCATCAAAACCGACGTGCTGAATTGGGATACGCAGGGCCAGATCAGCGTCATGGACAGCAACGGCAACGTCGTCGCGACCAATCTGGCCGCGCTGATCGTCGCCCCGGGCCGCGCGCTGGAGGGCCAGAGCCATGCTCTGGCCGATCCGGCTTACGCCGAATGCGGTGGCAACTACGATGCCCGCCAGTACCTTGACGCTTTCAATAACGGCAATGCCATCGCCGGGCAGGTCAACTACTTCGCTGGCAGCATCAACAACCGGGTCGCCGCCGATGGCAGTAGCAAGATCTTCGTCGGCGCCGAAAACGACTTCTACAACGATCGCTTCCTGATCGTCACCGTTGACGACATCTTCACTCCCCTGATCCGGCGCGCCGACTTCAGGGATGCTATCGGCGCCATGCTCGATTACTTCAAAGGGCAGAACGACGCGATCAAGGCCCAGAACGACGTGATTGCCGCGGAGAACGTCGTACGCATCCAGAATGGCCTCGAACCCCTGCCGTTGGTGGCCCAGGTTGGCGTCACCGGGAGCAAGGGCGTCGACGGTCTCGACTGCGGCGCGGCGCCAGACCCGGCCTTCTGCAGCAACTGGAAGGAGATGCTTCTTCTTACCCAGCTTCCAGCGCCGGCGCCGATCATCATCGACGGCGTGGCATCGGCGAACTGCAACCGCGTGCTGATTTTCGCCGGCCGCAAGGCGGCTGGACAGACCCGCGGCACGGTGGCCGAAAAAGCCGACAAGGCGAACTATCTCGAAGACCAGAACGCCAGCTCGTTCAACGTTCCGGTCGCCGTCGCCAGCGTCTTCCGCGGCCGCTCGGTTTTTGACTTCCGCACGCCAGCGGCGGATCTGCTCCGGTGCCTTCTGTGAACACGCCGCATGGCCAGGCGCCGGGTGAGGACGGATTCACGCTGACCGAACTGGCCGTGGTGCTGGTGATTGTCGCGCTGGTTGTCGGCAGCCTGCTGATACCGCTGTCGGCACAGATCGATATCCGCAAGACCAGCGACACCAGGACGGCAATGGCCGAGATACGGGAGGCCCTGCTCGGTTTCGTTGCCGTCAACGGGCGCTTGCCGTGCCCGGCTGCGGCGACCCTGGCGACCGCAGCAGCAGGTGCCGGGCGCGAACTCAACCTTAGCGCGGGTGGCAATTGTCTCGACCTCAATGGTCTACCCACCGAGGTCGGCGTCTTGCCGTGGGCGACGCTGGGAGTCAACGAGACCGACGGCTGGGGGCGCCGCTATACCTACCGCGTAACCCAGCAGTTCGCTACCAGGGTGCCACCGACGGTTCCCGGCGCTGGCTGGCCGGCACCGTGCAACGCCGGGCCCAATCCGGTCAACGCGGCTTTCGTGCTGTGTTCCATCGGTACCCTGAACGTACGCTCCGCCGCCGCACCGGCAGGAAACGTGATCGGCGTCCAGGTGCCGGCGGTCGTAATTTCTCACGGCAGGAACGGTAACGGCGGGTTCACCCCGCAGGGGACGCAGTTGCCGATCGGTGCTGACGCCGACGAGCAGGACAACCAGTTGACCAATGGCGGCCTGGCGATGGCCAACACCGACTTTGTCAGCAAGACGCCGACCGGAACTTTCGACGACGAGCTGATCTGGATGTCGCGGGTTGTCCTTTTCAACCGTTTGATCATCGTCGGCAAGCTGCCCTAGCCTCCGCTGCGCTCGTTCAGCCCGAGGTCCTCAATGGGTTCTCAGGCAAGGGCCCGCCGTTCGCCTTCTCCCGCCGATTGCGCTGGCGCCTTGCCCTTGCCCCGCGCGCATTGACCGTCCTCAAGCTTTAGGGTCCAATAGCCTATGCCTTCGTTCTACCTTCAATGAGCGACCCGATGACCGCCGGCCGGCCCCTCCTCGAACGACTGCGCAACGCCGGCATCTCACCGACCGACTCCGAAGAGCTGCGCCTGCAGAAGTCGCTGCTGTTCTTCGCCACCGGGCTGATCAGTCTGGCGTCGATGGTCTGGCTTTCGATCTACTGGCAACTTGGCCCACGTTTCTCGTCCAACCTTCCGTTTGCCTTGCAGTTGCTGCTGGTCGGCAATCTTCTGGTGTACCTGAAAACGCTCAATTTCAATGTCTTCCGGCTGATCCAGTTGTCGCTGTTCTTGTTCACGCCGTTCGTTGCGCAGTGGAGCATCGGTGGCTTCATCACCGCCAGCGGGATCAGTCTGTGGGCTCTGCTGGCACCGATCGGAGCGCTACTGTTCATCGGCACTCGCGAGTCGGGTGCCTGGTTTTTCGCCTATGTCTTCCTGACCATGCTGTCGGGTGGCTTCGACTACTATCTGGCCGACTCGCCGAGCAGCTGGCAGCAAGCGGTGCCGACGCAAACCACGGCGTTCTTCTTCGCGCTCAATTTCACCGCCGTGTCCGCGATCGTCTACCTGCTGCTGCGCTACTCGGACAGCGAGAAGCACCGGGTTCAGCAGCGCCTGCAGGAGGCGCACCAGCTGCTGCAAATTGAACAGGAGCGCTCCGAGCGGCTACTGCTCAACATCCTGCCGGCGCCGATCGCCGAACGCTTGAAGAACAGCAAGGAGCCGATCGCCGATGGCTTTGCCGAAGTCTCGGTGATGTTTGCGGACATCGTGAATTTCACCCGGCTTGCCGAAGGCCTGACGCCGCAGCAGGTGTTCGCCATGTTGAACAAGATTTTCTCGTGCTTCGACGAACTTGCCGAACAGTATGGCCTCGAGAAGATCAAGACCATCGGCGATGCCTACATGGTCGCCGGCGGCCTGAACGACGCGCGCAGCGACTATACCGGCGCCCTGGCCGACATGGCGATCGAGATGTGCCGCCTGCTGCGCGACGACGCGAACATCAATGCCATGCACCTCGAACTGCGTATCGGGATCGGCAGCGGCCCGGTGGTGGCCGGCGTCGTCGGCAAGAAGAAGTTCATTTACGATCTTTGGGGCGACACCGTGAACGTCGCCAGCCGGGTTACCAGCGAAGGCGTTCCGGGGATGGTTCAGGTCGATGAACTAAGCTACCGGCGCCTGCGCGATCGTTTCGATTTCCATCCAGGGCAGACGATTCACCTGAAGGGCAAGGGCAACATGGTCGTCCACCGGCTTATCGGGCGCCGCGAGGCCGGAGCGGCACCAGGCGCCTAGGCGTTTTCGGGCGTACCCGGCGAACGTCGGCGCAACTCGAAACACACCTGCCCTGGCTGATTGGCGGCCAGGTGCAGTTCGTAGCCGCAGCCCTCCGCTTGGCGCGCGGCATGATAGAGGCCGATCCCCAGCCCGCTCTCCGACGCTACCGGTGCCTGCAGCAGGTCAGCCAGCACGTGCGCGCTGACCGCCGTGCCGGTATCGCAGACACTCAGAACCGATCCGTCGGCCGCCATCGTGACGCGCACCTGCAGTCCGCCTTCGGCTTGACCTTTGAGCAGGGCGTTGTGCAGCAGGTTGTCGGCGACGCTGTCGAACAGGGCGGTTGGCAGGAGCGCATCCGGGTCGAGGTCGGTAGCGACGAAGGTCACCGGCAGGCCGGCATATCGTTGCTGCTGGATCTTCCACCACATCGCCGCCGGCAGCACGCCGCCAGCCTCGCTGTGCGGCTTCTGAAGTTTGCCCAGCGTCTGTTGCAGGCGTTGGGTGATCTGTGGCAACTGACGCTGCAGCAGCAATTCGAGCCGCTGGTGATCATCGCCGCTGGTGGTCTGCGCCAGATAACACAGATTATTCAGCGATTGCAGCAGGTTCTTCACGTCGTGCGTCAGGCGTGCGCCGGTCTCGTGGATCGCTCGCAGGTAGCTGACCTGCTGCAGCTCGCGGGCGCGCAGTTTGGCGATGTAGTGTTCGTTGGCCAGTTGCGCCAGTAGATGGAAGTGCCAGATCAGTGCCGGGCTAAGCTTGTGGCGGGTGTGCAGGGTCAGTTGCAGCGGTTGTCCGGCAAAATCATGGGCAAAGCGCGAGTCCTTGCCAAAAACGCCTGTTCGTGTCCCGGCAATCCACCGGCCACCGTCTACCCACGGCAGGTCCAGCATTTCCTCGAGCGCTTGCGAGAGGAATCTCTCGGGGTCGCTTTCGCTGCCCGCCAGGGTGGTCAGGCGATGCAACCAGTTCTCGAAGGGCAGGCCAATGGTCAGCAGGTAGCGCGAGAAAAAGACGTCGACGCCAGTGAAACCGGGGCGCGTGTTCCACGTCCAGCCAATCAGCAAGAGCAGCACGGCGATCGAGATCAGGGTATTGAGCACCGCTTCGAGATAGCCCGACTGGCGCAACAGCATGAACGCCAGGCTGCCCAGCACCAGCACGGCAATCAGCAGGAAGATGAACAGGCTGTAGAACAGGTCGACCATGCCTCCGCCGGGCCGATCGCTGTCGGGAGCGAGCGGCAGCAGGGTCATCACCAGGAGGAAGAGTGGCATCCCCCAGGCGAACTCCAGATCCAGCGAAGGGCCGACCAGGGCTGCATTGGCGACCATCCGTGGTACCAGCCAGAACAGCAGCGCCGCCAGCAGGTAAGCAAAAGCGATCAGGTAGAAGACGCGTGTCGGCCGATGATCGGTGAACATCACGCGGCCGCCGACCAGCGCCGCCAGGATGATCACCCAGACGATCAGCAGCCACCAGCCGTAGAAGGCGATGCCACCTCCCAACAACAGCGCGATCACCAGCAGGCCGCTGAAATCGAGTCGCCTTTCGGCGTAAATGAAGGGCTGCCAGAGGATGAACAGGCCAACATGCACCAGCCAGCACAGCATGCTGAAGAGCTTGTCGGTATCGGCCAGCAGCGCCACGTGCAGCAGGCCGAGCAAGGCAATCAGCAGCCAGCGCTGACGCTGTCGCAAGGCGCTGGCGAGGCGTTCGAGCAGGCTCACGCCGCGCTTCCCGCGGCTGCCCGCAGCCGCCAGCGCCGGTTGCTCATCAGTCCGACTCCGGACAGTAGTGTCGAAAACTCGACAGATTCGGCGGCCCGGGCGGCCAAATCGGCTTATTTTTGCTGGCACGAAACATGCTTGTACCCAGTGTCATTTTCGACACGGACTGGAGAACGAAATGAACCAGCTACCACAACGGCAGGCGGGCTTCACCCTGGTGGAGATTGCCATTGTACTCGTCATCATCGGCCTGCTGCTTGGCGGGGTGCTGAAGGGACAGGAGCTGATCAACAGCGCCAAGGTGAAGAACATGGTCGGTGACTTTCGCACCGTCTCGAGTCTGGTCTATGCCTACCAGGATCGCTTCAAATCCTTCCCCGGTGACCAGACGCAGGCGCAACTCGATCTGGCTTTCGGGGTCAACGCAGCGGCGGTTTGCGCCCCCGCCGCCGCTGGCTTGTGTGCTCCGAACAACGGTCGCATCGACGGCACCTGGGATGCCGGCGGCGCCGGCACCGGCGTCGTCACCGACGAAAGCTCGGTATTCTGGCAACACGTCCGCCTGGCCAACCTGGCCACCGGGACGACCGTGCTGGCCGACGCCAACTACCGGCCGCGTAATGCTGATGGCGGTTTCATCGGCCTTGAGAGCGGCGTGACCGGCGCTGGCGCCGCGGCACCCTACATCGCCGGCATGCGGGGCTCGTTCTTCGTCTGCTCCGCGGGTATCCTGGGCCGCTACGTCAGGCAGATCGACACCACCATGGATGACGGCATCACCGAGGGCGGCTCGGTGCGAGCCGTCGCTGATGGCGCCAACCGAGGCGCTGCGGCCGTGGCGACGGCGGCCATTGTCGACGGTAACCAGTATACGGTTTGCGTGGCCTACTGAGCAGCAGCTGGCCGGGCTGCAGCGAAGCGGATTGCTGGCCGGTAACTTGAGATCTGGGTAACCGATACAGGGCGGGCCGCCGTTCAGGCGTCCGGGTTTCGTCGGCGGCCCTCGGAACGCTCTGCCCCGCCGCCCCGGCCTTCCTTCAGCCCTGCAGCAGCCGCTCCTCGGCAGCCGTCAAGGCGCTCTGGGTGCCGAGCAGGACGACCACGTCGCCGGCGCTGAAACGGATTTCGGCCGACGGCTCCAGCGCCCTGATATTGCGTCGGCGAACGGCGGTCACTTCGGCGCCGAGTTCGTGCAGGGCCAGTTGGCCAAGCGTCCGGCCAATGGCCTTGGCGCCGTCGACGAGCAGCACCGAATGCAGGCGTGCTTCTTCTACGTCGAGCGTATCCTGTTCCAGATCGCTGTCGCCGTGGAAAAAGCCACGCAGCGACCGATAGTGGTCGATCCGCGTCTGGCGGAAATGCTCGAGGACCTGCGCGTGCGGTACGCCGAGATGGCGCAAGGCGTGCGAGGCGAGCACCATGCTCGTTTCAAGCGTTTCCGGGACAATTTCGGCGGCTCCCGCCCGCAACAGCGCCTCCAGATCCTTTTCGTCGAGAGTCCGAACCACCACCGGCAGGTCTGGCTTGATCTGGCGAATGTGTTCGAGCACTCGTTCGCTGGCGCGCGCGTCGGCAAAAGAGATGATCGCCACGCTGGCGCGAGCGACGCCGGCGGCGACCAGCGTTTCGTGCCGGGCAGCGTCGCCATAGATGACGTTCTCTCCGGCTGCCGTCGCTTCACGGATCCGCTCGGGGTCGAGATCGAGAGCGAGGTAAGTAACGTCTTCCTGTTCCATGAAGCGAGCCAGATACTGGCCGGTTCGGCCGTAGCCACAGATCACCACGTGTTTTTCGGTGTTCATCGTCTTCGCCGCCAACTGGGTCATCTGCATCGAGCGCATCAGCCACTCGCTGGCGGCGAAGCGGAGGACGATCTGGTTGCTGTACTGGACGATCAGCGGTGCCAGCAGCATCGACAGGACCAGCGCCGCCAGCACCGCTTGCAGGACCGGTGACGGCAGCAGTTCCAGGCGGCGCATTTCGGCGAGCAGAACAAAACCGAACTCGCCGCCGGCGCACAACCACAGACCGGTGCGCAAGGCGCCGCCAAAGGTCGAGCCGAACAGCCGCGAGAGGCCCAGTACCAGGGCAAACTTCAGCACCAGCAGCGCCACCAGGACGCCCAGCACCAGTGGCGCGTTGGCGACGACCAGCGGGACGTCGAGCATCATTCCGATGGTGACAAAAAACAGCCCCATCAGGACATCGCGAAAAGGCTTGATGTCCTCTTCGACGTGATGGCGGTATTGCGTTTCGGAGATCAGGATGCCGGCGACGAACGCACCCAGCGCCAGCGACAGGCCGGCCAGCTCGGTGAGGTAGGCGAGCCCCAGCGTGATCAGCAGGACGTTGAGCATGAACAGCTCGGCCGACTTGCCCCTGGCGACGATGAAGAACCAGCGGCTCATCAGGCGCTGGCCAAAGAACAGCACCAGCGACAGCACCAGGACGGCCTTGAGCATCGCCAGCCCCATCATGGTCGCCATCTGCTCCGGCGTTTCAGAGAACGCCGGAATCAGGATCAGCAGCGGTACCACCGCGATGTCCTGGAACAGCAGCACGCCCATCACCTCGCGTCCATGCGCTTTGTCGAGTTCGAGGCGCTCGGTCAGCAACTTGGTCAGCACCGCCGTTGATGACATGGCCAGCGCGCCTCCGAGGGCGACCCCTTCCTGCCAGCTCAACCCCAGCGCGGTGACCATGGCGGTGACCGCGACCAGGGTCAGCAGAACCTGCAGCAGGCCGAGACCGAAGACGATGCGCTTCATGGCGTACAACTTGGGCAGCGAAAACTCCAGCCCGATCGAGAACATCAGGAACACGACGCCGAACTCGGCCAGGTGTTGAGCGCCGGCAAGGCCGCCGACCAGGTCGAACGCGTGCGGGCCGATGATTGCGCCGACCAGCAGATAGCCGAGCACCGGTGGCAGGTTGGCCGAGCGAAAGACGATTACCGAGACGACCGAAGCGCCGAGCAGCATGACAACGGTTGGCAGCGTATCCATTTGTCCCTCCGGTCTTTGGTCTGATCGCTTCGCCACTCCCACACCGGTCGAGCGGGGTCGGGGCGGCATGGCCTTCTGTTATACTCTCAGGATGATAATCGCTGCCTGCCAATGAAACAAATCAGTCCATCGTCGAAGGCGCTGGAACTTGCCCGGCAGGTTCTACGGATCGAGGCTGACGCGGTGCTGGCTCTGGCCGAACGGATCGACGGGGCCTTTGTGCAGGCATTGGCGCTGATTCTCAACTGCCACGGACGGGTGATCGTCAGCGGCATGGGCAAGTCCGGTCATGTCGGACGCAAGATCGCTTCGACGCTGTCCAGTACCGGAACCCCGGCGTATTTCGTCCATCCCGCCGAGGCCAGCCACGGCGACCTCGGAATGATCACCCGCGACGACGTTCTGATCGCCATTTCGAATTCCGGTGAGAGTGCCGAACTGCTGACCATCGTGCCGATCGTCAAGCGGCTCGGAGCCAAGTTGATCAGCATGACCGGCAAGGCGCATTCATCGCTGGCGGTCGAGTCCGACGTGCACCTCGACGCCGCGGTTGCGCTGGAAGCGTGCCCGCTCAACCTCGCGCCGACCGCCAGTACCACCGCGGTCCTGGCGCTCGGCGACGCACTGGCGGTGGCGCTGCTCGATTCGCGCGGTTTCGGCGCTGCGGATTTTGCCCGCTCGCACCCTGGTGGAACCATCGGGCGGCGCCTGTTGACCCACGTCAGCGACGTCATGCGGGCTGGTCCTGCTCTTCCAGTGGTCGTTCCGGAAACCAGCGTGCCCGACGCGATCCTCGAAATCTCGCGCGGCGGGATCGGCATGACCAGTGTGTTGACGCCCGAGCGCCGCCTGACCGGGATCATCACCGACGGCGATTTGCGGCGTGCTTTCGCCAAGGGACTCGACCTGCGGCTGCTCGTGGCGGCCGACATCATGAGTCGAGGGCCACGCGCGATCACGCCCGAACGGCTTGCCGTCGAAGCGGTCGAGATGATGGAGCAGCACAAGATCAACCAGCTTCCGGTGGTTGACGACAGCGGCGTCCTGCTCGGTGCGTTGAACATGCACGATCTCTTCAGGGCCAAGGTCATCTGATGTCTGCAACCGCCGGCCACCACGGCGCGACTGCCTGCGCTCGCCGGCCAGGCTGCTTGTGCCTTGGCAATGAAGGTCGCGCATGAAGCAGTGGAGCAGTGCCGCACTGCCGATCGGCATTCTGCTGATTCTGGCCGCGCTGACGTTCTGGCTGCGCTATGCGACAGAACTCGACGAGGTCCGCGGCGACGGCAAGCACCGTCACGATCCTGATTACGTCGTCAGCGATGCCACGGTGCGCAAGATCGGTCAGACGGGAACGCTGAAGTACACGCTGTTTGCCGAAGAAATCCGCCACTATCCCGATGACGATACAGTGGACCTGATCAAGCCCAGGCTGGTCTACTTTAACCCGACCAAGCCGCCGGTGAGTATCAGCGCGGTGCGCGGACATCTGAACAGCAAAGGTGAACGGGTCGAACTCAGGGAGCAGGTCGAAGTGCGGCGCGAAGGCACCGGGAAACAGCCGCCGCTGCTCGTCGAGACGCCCGAGTTGACAGTCCTTACCGATGAGGAAAAGGCGTTCACCAAGAGTTCGGTGGTGATCACGCAGGGGAACTCGTGGGTTCAGGGCGTCGGCATGATGGTTGATAACAGATTGCAGACCTATCTTCTGGAATCCCGGGTTACCGGTCAAATTGAAAGCCATTCGGCCAAGAAAAAGCCCAAGACATGAAAAACACCTATTTCTGCGCCTGCGCCAGCACCCTGCTGCTGATGGTTCCGCCGATGCCGGCGCAGGCCGAGCGCGCGGACCGCGAGAAACCCGTTCAACTTGAAGCGGATCGGCTGAGCATCGACGATCTCAAGAAGGTCCAGATTCTCGAAGGGAACGTGGTCCTCATCCAGGGCACTCTCCAGATCCGCACCAATCGCCTGGTGGTCACCCAGGATGCTGACGGTTTTCAGAAGGGTACCGCCACTGGCGGTACCGACGGGCTGGCCCGCTTCCGGCAGAAGCGCGAGGGACAGGACGACTTCATCGAGGGCGAGGCCGAACGCATCGAGTACGACGCTCGTGCGGAAAAAAGCGAATTCTTCAATCGTGCCTGGGTCAAGAGCGGCCTCGACGAAGTCAGGGGCCCGTATATTTCCTATGATGCGCTGAACGAGAAGTACCTCGTCACCACCGGCGCCGGCAGCACCAAGACCGCCACCGGGGCGGCGCAGGCGCGCGTGCGGGCGATCATCCAGCCGCGCGGCAAGAACGACAATCCGGCCGCACAGCCAGCAGAGCCGCTGACCCTCAAGGCGGCGCCGAGCGCGAAAACCGGCGGCAAGTGAAGCGGGTGCGCAACTGGGCGTGCAGCTGCCGCCACCCGTGCCGGGTATGAAATTGTCCTGAGAACGTCATAAAAAACATCGTCGTACGAAGTATGTTGCGCTGCACCAAAAAACGCTTGACAAGCCCTCAGCGGCGCCTATAATGATGTCCATGGTGCAGTGCAACAAAAGGTCTGGGTGCCAAGAGGCGCGGGACCGAGGAGTTCAACATTGCACATGTTTGTTGTACCCCTAACTCATTTGAGGAGATTGACCATGTTTACCACGCCCGAACAATTCGCCGCCGCCAACAAGGCTTCCGTCGACGCCATGCTAACCTTGGCCAACACGGCTCTGGCCAGCGCCGAGCGCATCGCAGCGCTCAACCTGAATACCGCCCGTTCGATGCTGGAAGACGGCGTCAGCAACGCCAAGGCGATGCTCGGTGCGAAGAACGCCCAGGAGCTGTTCTCGGTGCAGGCTTCGCTTGCCCAGCCGAACCTCGAAAAGGCCGTTGCCTACACCCGCAGCGTCTATGAAATCTCGGCGCAGTCGAAGGAAGAAGTCTCCAAGCTGCTCGAGGCGCAGTTCGCCGACTTCCAGAAGCAGGTCTTCGCGCTGCTCGAAAAGGCGGCCAAGAACGCGCCGGTTGGTTCCGATGTTGCTGTTTCGGCCGTCAAGTCGGCCATCGCGTCGGCTACTTCGGCTTTCGACAGTATGAACAAGGCCGCCAAACAGGTTGCCGACATTGCCGAGTCGAACGTGGCGGCAGCGACCAACGCCACCGTCAAGGCCGTTGGCGCTACCGCCGCTGCGACCAAGAAGTAAGCGTGCCCGCGCCTATCGGGCTCGATGCGGCTGTCTGACCAGCAAGCGTACGAGGAGCCCCCGGCAGCATTCGGGGGTTTCTTTTATTGGGGCGCTTGGCCGCTGCCATCCGGTAGGCGTTGAACAGCAGTACCCATAACGGGGCGGGAAGAGCGTGTCGCTGTGTTCACGCTTCCTCGATTTTCCGTCACGCGCCTTAGGCGTCTTATCATTGCCATTTACGGAGGAATTCATGAACACCATCGATCTCGACAAACTCGCCCAGAGCCAGAAAGCCAACGCACAAGTCATGATGACGCTGGTGCGCACCGCTTTCCACGGCATGGAACAACTCTCTGCCCTCAATCTGGCGGCCAGCCGCGACCTGTTCAACTCCAGCGCCAGCGGTGCGCAGCAGTTGATGGAAATCAAGGACCCGCAGCAACTGACCAGCGTCGCCGGTTCGCTGGCGCAGCCCAACGTTGAAAAGCTCCTGGAATACTCACGCGGTCTGTACGACCTGGCAGCCAACATGCAGCGCGAAATCACTTCGGTAATGGAACAGCAGTACAGCGCCATGAGCCAGACGGCTTCGGGCCTGGTCGACAAGAGCAGTGCTGCGCCGATTGCCGGCGACGTGTTCTCCGGAGCGATGAAGCAGATGATGAACGCTTCGACCACCGCCTTCGAAAACATTTCGCAGATGGCCAAGCAGATGACCGACATCGTCGACACCAATATCAAGGCGGCTTCAACCGCCACGGCGCAGGCGGCCGCGGCCCTGACCCCGAAGAAGTAAGAGGCGTTTGCCGGCTGATCCGGCGCCAATCTGTACCCCGGCCGCGGTCGGGGTTCGTTCGTTGACCGGCAGCCTCGGTTCCGCTATGGCCGCTGCAATGTCCTGGATCTCGCCTAAGGCCGCCACTGCCAGTTGATGCCGCGCCGTTCGACTTCCTGGCGGATGCTGCTCATGGCGGCGTCGACCAGTGCCGGCTGGCCTTCGACGCCGAGTTCGAGGTGTCGCCGCTGCCCGTCGTCTGATATCGATGGCAGGCTGAACAGGCGTAGCGTTGGAAACTCGGTGACGATCCGTTCCATCAGATCGAGCAGGGCGCTCTCGTAACTGTTCGCACCGGTCAGCAGGAACGCTTTCTCAACGCTTGGCTGGCGGTGAAAAAGCCCGCCGTAGAAGGTGTCGAGCGCCCATTCGACCATCGGGTGCGCCATCTGCGGAAAGCCGGGAACAAAGTGATGATCGCGTACGCGGAATCCTGGAATGCGGTTGAACGGGTTGGGGATGATGTCCACGCCGCGCGGGAATGTCCCCAGCAGCAGACGGACGTCGTTGGTCTGGTCGCCGAAACGGCTGCGGAGTTCGCGTTCCGCATCGGGATGCAGGACCAGGTCGACGCCCAGCGCTTCGGCCGCCGCCTGCCGGGTCTGATCGTCCGGCGTATTGCCGATGCCGCCGAAGCTGAAAACAATGTCGCCGGCGGCCAGGCTGCGCTTCAGGGTCGCCGCCAGGCGCGCGCGATCGTCGCCCAGGTACTCCACCCACGCTAGCCGCAGACCGCGTGCGCCGAGCAACTCGGCGATCCTGGAAAAGTGGCGGTCGCTGCGCTTCCCCGAGAGGATCTCGTCGCCGATGATGATCGCCCCGAAAGTCATGGTCTTTCCTTCAGCGCCGGCGGCTCGTTGATTACTGCCACCAGCGCTCCCTGCCGCAAGCGCCTAAGCGCCTCGAGGCAGAAGTGCGTATACGCCAGTGCCGCCAGCGTCGGGGTCAGCAGACCGAGCACCGGGACATGCGCCAGCAGTGCCAGCACGACCCCGAGCAGCAGCAGCGGCCAGCCCTGCTGGCGGCGCAGTTCGCGCCACTCCTGCCCGGTGGCGTGCACCGTGAGCGCGTCGTAGGCAAACGTTCGACGCGTCAACCAGGCCATCCACAGGATCGGCAGCAGCAGGCCAAGCCCGGGAATCAACCACAGCGGCAGCGTCAGCAGCCAGCCGATGAGGTACAGCAGTACTGCGGCAATGCTGTTCCAGGCGCCCGCGGTCAGGCTGTCCTTGCCGACTCGCGCCAGTTCCGGGTAATCGGCGCGGGCGACGTGATCGAGCAGCAGTGGCATGACGAAGATCGCCGCCAGCAGCATCGCGGTGACGAAAGCGGCGGCGAGAATCAACAGCCAGCCGCCGAGTACCGCGCCCAGCTTGGCCAGCCACACCGCTCCCCAGCCGGCCAGCCAGGTCAGCGGCGGCTGGTCTACCAGGAGACCAATCAGGCTTTCGAGGGCGAATACCGTCAGCCCGATCCAGACCACAACCGCGACCACCGCTGGCCCGAAAAACAACAGCCAGACGCGCCCGCGGCCGAGCGTACGCAGGCTGCGCCCCATTGCCAACACGATCTCACTCACTGTTCATCTCCTTGCCCACGATCGCTATCGCTACGGTCGGTCACATGCCTTCCCACATCTTCTGCAGACGCTTGCTCGAGATCGGCGACGGGGTCCGCAGCTCCTGCGCGAACAGGTGTACCCGCAGTTCCTCGAGCAACCAGCGGAACTGTTCGAGTTGCGGGTCGCTGACGCCCTGTTTGGCCAACACGATGGCGCGTCGCTGGTAGTTTGTCCACAGCGGCAGGTACTCGGCCAGCAAGCGCGCATCGCGGGCCGCGCCCTGGGCGCCGCCCGCTTTGAGCTTGTCCAGGCGCAGCGCGATCGCCTTCAGATAGCGGGGAAAGTGCTGCAGGCGCTCGAAGGGCGTGTCGGCAATGAAGCGTTTGCCGATCAGCCGGGCCAATTGTCCCTCGATGTCGTGCACCGTGCTGCCGTATGCCTTGAACGCCGGCAGCTTCTTGTGCAGCGCCAGCCACTCGGCGAGAATCTGCCCCACCAGGCGGGCGATCTCCTGGGCCAGCAGCCCCACTCGCGGCCTGGCCTGCAGGCAGCGCGCCTCGAAGCTGGTCGCATCGGTCGGCCACGGTTCGATCAGGCAGGCGCGTGCGACCGCAAGTTCGAGCAAGTGACGCCGCAGTTCGTCGAGCGTGCCGAGCGCCATGAACTGCATTGCCATCTGGGTCAGGCCAGGCAGATTCTTTTCGAGGTGCTTCAGCTGCTCGCCGAACTGCAGCATGAACAGTCGCAGCAGACCCGCGGCATGCGATCGCAGCGCCTCACCGGGCGAATCGAAGACGCGCACCGAGACACTGTCGCCGTCGTCGGCCAGTCCGGGGTAGCCGAGAACGCTCTGGCTGCTGCCGACGTTGACTTCGATCAGCTCCGCCAACTCGCCGAAACTCCAGTCGGTTAATCCCGACAACTCGGCCGGAGTTTCGTGCAACTCGGCGAATTCCTGCTTGGCCTCGCGCCCCCACTCACTGCGCAGCTCGCTCAGCTTGCGGCTGATGCCGAGCTGGCGGCCGTTGTCGTCAATCAGGCGGAAATTGAAGTTCAAGTGCGCCGGCACGGCGTCGGGGCGAAAGGCGTCGGGCGTGATTTCCCAGCCACGGGCGTTGAGCCCGCGCGACTGGACGATGAATCCAATCAGTGCGCTCACCAGCGGCTTGTCCACTGGCGGCACCTGCGCGACGAACTCGGCAGCAAAGTCGGGAACCGGCACCAGCTTGGCACGAATCCGTTGCGGCAGGGTCTTCACCAGCTGCACCACCTTTTCCTTCAGCAGCCCCGGCACCAGCCATTCGCAGCGCGCCGCGGGAAGCTGATTCAGCTGCGCCAGCGGCACGGTAAGGGTCACGCCGTCGCGCGCGCTCCCGGGCTCGAAGTGATAGGCCAGCGGGTAGTCGACGCCGCCAAGCCGCAGTTGGTGCGGGAACGCCTCGCTGGTGATGCCGGCGGCCTCATGGCGCATCAGGTCTTCGCGCAGCAGGTGCAGCAGGCGCGGTTGTTCGCGTTCTGCCTCGCTGCGCCACTTGTCGAAAGTGGCGCCGCTGTAGATGCCATCGGGGATGATCTGGTCGTAGAAGGTGAAGATCAGCTCGTCGTCGACCAGCACGTCGGGCCGGCGCGACTTGTGTTCGAGCGTCTCGATCTCGAGGATCAGCTGCTGATTGTGGGTAAAGAACGCCCAGCGCCTGGCGAACTCTTCGCTGACCTCGCCTTCTACCAGCGCCTGGCGGATGAAGATCTCGCGCGCCGCCGGTGGATTCAGCGGCCCGAAGTTTACCCGCCGGCGCGGATCGACGACGATCCCGTGCAGCGTGATCCGCTCGAAAGCGATCGCCTGCATCGCCTTCTTCTCCCAGTGCGGGTCGAAGTGGCTGCGCTTCAGCAGGTGGGCGCCGACGCGCTCCAGCCACTCGGGTTCGATACGCGCGACGCAGCGCGCGAACAGCCGCGTCGTTTCGCTGATCTCGGCGGCGACGATCCACTTGCCGGCTTTCTTCTGCAGCGCCGAAGCCGGGTGAATCAGCAGCTTGATGCCGCGCGCGCCGAGGTAATGCGCCGCTTCCTCCGACTTGCAGCCGATGTTGCCGAGCAGGCCGGCGAGCAGCGCACGGTGAATCGCGTCGTATGTTGCCGGTAGCTGGTTCTCGCGCCATTGGTGCTCGGCCGCCAGTGCGTGCAGCTGCCCATGGATGTCGTGCCACTCACGCATCCGCAGCGCCGACAGGAAGTTGGCGTGGCAGGCTTCGACCAGCTTGCGCTGCGACTTGCGGTGGTCGAGTTCGGCCTGATACCAGTCCCAGAGCTTGAGCCATGCAAGGAACTCAGACTTCTCGTCGGCAAACTTGCGGTGCGCGGCGTCAGCGCTGCCCTGCCTTTCCTGCGGACGCTCGCGCGGATCCTGCACGCTCAGTGCGGCGGCGATCACCAGTACCTCGCGCAGGCAGCCTTCGTCGCGAGCGGCGACGATCATCCGTCCCAGGCGCGGATCGAGCGGTATTTTCGCCAGTTCCTGGCCGACCGGCGTCAGCGCGTGCTCGGCGGTGACCGCGCCGAGTTCGAGCAGCAGCTGGTAACCGTCGCTGATCGCCTTCTGCGGCGGTGCTTCGAGGAACGGGAAATCCTCGACGTCACCGAGGCGCAGACCCTTCATGCGCAGGATCACGCCAGCCAGCGAAGAGCGCTGAATCTCGGGCTCCGAGTACGGTGGTCGGGAGCCGAAGTCCTGCTCGTCGTAGAGACGGATGCAGACGCCGGCGGCGACCCGGCCGCAGCGCCCCGCGCGCTGGTTGGCCGAAGCCTGCGAGATCTTCTCGATCTGCAGCTGTTCGACCTTGTTGCGGTACGAATAACGCTTGATCCGCGCCAGCCCGGAATCGACGACGTAGCGGATTCCCGGGACGGTCAGCGAGGTCTCGGCGACATTGGTTGCCAGTACGATCCGGCGACCGACGTGCGGTTTGAAGATCCGTCCCTGCTCCTCGACCGATAGCCGCGCGAACAAGGGAAGGATCTCGGTGTGCGGCAGGTGGTGCTTGCGCAGGGCCTCGGCCGCCTCGCGGATTTCGCGCTCGCCGGGTAGAAACACCAGCACATCGCCCGGCCCGGCGCAGTGCAGTTCGTCGCAGGCATCAACGATCGCCTGGTACAGATCGCGCTGATCGTCGCCGGCTGGCTCGTCCTCGACCTTCTGCAGCGGCCGGTAGCGCAGCTCGACCGGATGCAGACGACCCGAGACTTCGATCACCGGCGCGTCGTCGAAGTGCTGCGAAAAACGCTCGGCGTCGATCGTCGCCGAGGTGATGATCAGCTTCAGATCGCGACGCCTGGGCAGCAACTGCTTGAGGTAGCCGAGCAGGAAATCGATGTTCAGGCTGCGCTCGTGCGCCTCGTCGATGATCAAGGTGTCGTAGCGCTCGAGCCAGGCGTCACCCTGCGTCTCGGCCAGCAGGATGCCGTCGGTCATCAGTTTGACGAAGGCATCCGGCGAGGTGCGATCGCTGAAGCGGATCTTGTAACCCACCAGCCGGCCGACCTCACTCTGCAGTTCCTGCGCGATGCGCGCGGCGGTCGACCGCGCGGCAATCCGGCGGGGCTGGGTGTGACCGATCAGCCCGGCGCTGCCACGGCCGATTTCGAGGCAGATCTTGGGGATCTGCGTGGTCTTCCCGGAGCCTGTTTCGCCGCAGACGATCAGCACTTGATGCTTAACGATCAGTTCGGCAATTTCGCCGCGTCGGCCGTTGACCGGCAGGTCGTCGGCAAAGAGCGGTTTCGGCAACCGCGCTCGGCGGGCAGCGACGGCCGCCCGCGACTGTTCGAGCAAGCTGTCGCGCTCGGCCAGCCGCGCCTCGCGCTTGGCGCCGAAGAAATGCCGGAGGTCGCGCGTCAGCGAGCGCAGGCGACGCTGGTCGAGCGCCAGGCAGTCGGCGAAGGGGTTGGTTGAAGGAGCCGGGCCAGGTGAGGGGGAAGGGGTCGTTGTCGGGATCATCAGTCAGGGAAAACGGCTGGCCGGCAAGCGGCCGGTCTACCACGTCGGGTCTATCATGAGACTTGCGCGGTGAACAACGGTGCCCCTGCGGGCGGCTCTCGCTTGCGCGGCGCCATTCTACACCAGCACGCCGCGCGGCCTCCGCGCTCGACGCCGCAATCCGGTCGCGAAACCAACGAGCGAACATTCGATTGACGGCTCGCGCGAAAGAGGGAGATACTCCGCCGCGCAGTACGAATGCGTCTGATTTCCCACGTCACGTCAAGGGGGGGTGCCTGTGTTCGGGATTCTTGGGATTGTGGTATCGCTGGTGCTGCTCATCGCGCTGGCCTATCGGGGCTGGAACGTGATCATCATCGCGCCGATCTGCGCGATCGTCGGCCTGATGTTCGGCGGGCTCGACGCACCGGTCATCGCCACTTACACGCAGGTCTTCATGCCCGCGCTGGGCAACTACCTGATCAAGTTCTTCCCGCTGTTCCTGCTGGGCGCCGTCTTCGGCAAGCTGATGGACGACTCGGGTTGCGCGCGGACCATCGCTCACAAGATCGTCGAATGGACCGGCAAGGAGCGCGCGATCATCGCCATCATCCTCGCTTGCGGCGTTCTCACCTACGGCGGCGTGTCGCTTTTTGTCGTCGCCTTCGCGGTGTTCCCGGTCGCCATCCAGATGTTTCGCGAGGGAAACCTGCCGAAACGCCTGATTCCGGCGGCCATCGCGCTCGGTTCGTTCACCTTCACGATGTCGGCGTTGCCCGGATCCCCGGCGATTCAGAACGCCATCCCGATGCCGTACTTTCACACCGACGCTTTCGCGGCGCCGGGCCTCGGGCTGATCGCCGGGCTGCTGATGTTCGGCTGCGGCAGCGCGTGGCTGATGATGCGGGCGCGGCGCGCGCGCATCGCCGGCGAAGGCTACGGCGACGATGGACCATTCGCGACGGCCGCCACGCCACCGCCGGCACCGGTGGGTGACATGCCTTCGTTCGCGGTGGCGATCGTCCCGGTAGTCCTGGTCCTGGCGCTGAACTTCGTCTTCAGCAAGTACGTCATCCCCTCGCTGGATACCGACTACCTGGCGTTGCCCAAGTACGGCAAGACGACCGTCTCTGCCGTCGCTGGCACCTGGGCGATCATTCTGGCGATGCTGATTTCCTGTGCAGTGCTGATCGCTCTGACCTGGAAGCGCTTCGCCAACGTTCGCCAATCCTTGACCGACGGCGCGCTCGGCTCGATGCTGCCGATTCTCAACGTCGGTTCCGAGGTCGCTTATGGCGCGGTGATCGCCAGCCTGGCCTCATTCCTGATCATCCGTGACTGGCTGATGTCGCTGACCGACAACCCGGTGATCGGCCTGGCGATCGTGGTGAACGTGCTGGCCGGTATTACCGGGTCGGCCTCGGGGGGAATGAGCATCGCCCTCCAGGCGGTCGGGCAGACCTACCTCGATCTGGCGCAGGCGGCGAACATCAGCCCACAAATCCTGCATCGCGTCGCGGCGCTGGCCTCGGGAGGCCTCGACGCCTTGCCGCACAACGGCGCGGTAATCACCCTGCTGGCCATTTGCGGACTGAACCACAAACAGTCGTACTTCGACATCTTCATGGTCGCGGTCGCTTTCCCCCTGATGGCGATGATCGTGGTGATCGTTCTCAACGGCATGTTCGGCACTTTCTGAGGAGGACGCCGGTGCGCATCCTGATCGTTTTCCTCGCCGCGCTGCTGGCGTCGGCGCCGTACTCCGGGGTGCAGGCGCAACAGCGGGCCGGGGAACTGCGTCTGCTGGCTGCGGAGCTGCCGCCCTACACCTTCCAGATCCCGCCGGTCAGCGTCGCCGACACGCCTGGTGTCGGACAGGGCTTTGTCTACGAAGTGGTGGTCGAGATGGCCAAGCGCGTCGGGCACACCGGTCTCATCGAGTTCATGCCCTGGGAAGCCGCGCAGCGGATTGCCCGGACCCGGCCGAATATCGGCATCCTGGCCCTGACCCGCAGCCCGGAGCGCGAGAATCAGTATCGCTGGCTGGCCAGGATCTACACCGACGACCTGGTCGTCGTCGGCGGTGCCGGTATCGACGTGTCGAGCCTCGACAAGGTCAAGGACCGGCCGATCGGAGTCTTGAGTGGTTCCGGCGCCGAGGCGCTGCTCAAGGAGCGTGGCTTCACGCGCATTCGGCCGCAGCACGAGGAGTGGCTGAACGCACGCCTGATACAGCAACGCCGGATCGACGCGTGGCTGGCGCCGCGGTTGATGGTGATCTATGCGATGCACGAGGTCGGTGCCAACCTCGAGGCGCTGAACTTCGGCGAGATCGTCCGCAAGAGCGAGATCTACCTCGCGGGTTCGAAAGACCTGCCCGACGCCGAAGCCGAGAAGTGGGCGAAGGCCCTGGAGGAGGTGAAAGCCGACGGCACCTATCAGCGTATTGCCGACCAGTACAATCGGATGAAGATCGTGCCGATCCCGGATGACCTGCGGCGGCGCTTCAGCCAGCCGGTCTGGCAGTGATCAGACGACTGCCTGCGCGCTAGCGCAGCTTCCCGGAACCGGGAGGGCCTGCTCATCGGCTTCGGGGCAGCGATCCATCAACACATTCGCTGACGAGGCGGGCCGTGAGCCCTTGAATCCGTTCCGGCGAACGGAAGACCATGAAACAGGCGTTGTTTTCACGCCTATAATCGAATTTCCGGGCTTCTCTCGGGACGGTTATGGGTGACCACGAAAATTCACTGATCAAACTGCAGGATCTCTCCACCTGTCTGGAAGAAGGCAGCTTCGACGACAACATGCGTCAGCTGGCGGCGATTTCGGCAAAGGTGCTCAACGCCGAAAGCTGCTCGCTGATGCTGCTCGCCGATGACGACATGGGAAGCGTGTGCATGCGCGTCTGTGGCAACTGCGGACCGCTGCCGGCAGCCGCCTACAGGGAGTCCGCCCATCCCGGCGAAGGCATAGCCGGACGGGTGGTTGCCACCGGCGAGGCATTGCTGATCGAGGACATCGATCGGTCTGAATTCGCGCTGTCGGCGCGGCGTGCCGACGATCCGGCAAAAAGCCTGCTTTGCGCTCCGATCGGCGTCGATGGCCGGACCATCGGGGTGATCAATATCAGCGGGCATCTGGATGGACGCCGCTTCAACCGGCATGACCTGAACCTGCTCGAGGTGGTCGCGCTGTTTGTCGGCAAGGCGATTCAGGTGGTGCAACTGCAGAACGTGCTCAAGTCGCGCTTCGCCCAGCTGGCGCTGATGCAGTTCGCCGAACGCGATATTGCCAGCGCGCTGGCGGGCGCCGTCAAGAACCCGGACCAGGTGGCCCGGATCCTGGCGAAATCGTTCTACAAGGAAATGACCCGTGCCGGCTTCGGGTCAAGCCAGATCATCAACGCCGCCTCGGAAATCGTCGGTCAACTGAGTGGCAGCCTGAGCCGCCACAGCAAGCGGATCGAGCAGAAGGCGGCAGAGTAGGTCGACCTGCCTGACCGTTAGCCGTGAGCGCAGCGTGTTTGGCCTATTCCGGCCGCCGCTGGCCGAATCTGCCCCGACGCGCAGCGACGGTCACTGGCCCCTCAGGCGCTGCCGGAATGACGACTTCGCCAGGCTTCGAGGGCTTCGAGCGCCGCCGGCAGAGTCGGCACCAGTACGACGCCGGCGGCGGGCGCCGCGCGTTGCGCGCCGCTGCCGCCAACCCACAGTTCGACCCTTGCCGGCAGCATCTGCCGCAACTGGCTGACCAGCGTGCCGACCTGGCGTCCCGGGAAGGCGGCCGAAAGGGAAATCGCAACGAGGTCCGCGTCGTGCGCCTGGGCGGCCATCCGGATGTCTGCCAGCGGCGTCTGGGTGCCCAGTGAAATGCAGCTGGCGCCATCGAGTACGAGCAGGGCCTCGACCATCAACAGACCCAGCACATGTTGTTCATCCGGCGGCGTCGTCAACACGATGCGGGGATCTGCGACGGCTGTCGGCAGGCTGCCGATAGCCTGGCGCAGCAGCGACTTGACCTGTTCGGTGTAGAGATGTTCCTCGAAGACTTGCAACTCGCCGCTCATCCACGCTTCGCCGACGGCGTCATTGAGCGGCGCGACCACTTCGATCACGAAGCGTTGCAGGCCGAGCCGCATCATCGCCTGGTTGAGCAAGGCGCGCAGAGCGCGGACTTCGTTCGCCTTGACCAGCTCGATCGTCTGACGAACCAGTGCCTCGCGCTGCCCGAGGTCGCTGCGTCTGGGCGATACGCATGCCCTGCACAACTCGGCAAACTCCTGCTCGCTGGCGGCAAACAGCCGACCGGGGCGGTGACCCTGATCGATCAAGCGCTTCATCAGGCGTAGCCGCTCGACCTGTTCGGCGGGGTAGACGCGTTCGCCATGGTCGTCGCGATCCGGTCGCGGGAAGCCGTAACGACGCTCCCAGACGCGCAAGGTGTCCTTGCCCAGACCGGTATCGCGCTCGACAGCACTGATGTTCATTTCTGGTTGGCTTGGCATGCTGTCCTGGGCAAAAGTGTCGATAGATTGGCCTGTCAGCGCGCTGACTACCGAAATTTAGCAAAGTGACACAATCTTGTCCAGGACAACATGTAGTTCATGGCTTCTTCGCGGACCACGCTCCTCGTCTGGCAACCCCGTCGACAGTCCGGCTGGCAAGCGCGCGCGTTGCGCCAGGCGCTGGTTCCCGTTCTCATTCTAGGTGCCCGAATGCGTCTCGCGAGCGAGCATCGCATCCTTTTCGGCTTTGACTAGCGGGTGGTAGCACTCGGCGGGCCGGGCGCCGAGATGGCCGACACAGGCGTTGCAATCGACGCAGCGTGGTCCGGGCTGCTGGTCGCGAATGTGGCGGTAGAAGTAGGGGTCGGCAATGAAGGCTCGGCCGGCCGAGACGGCGTCGCACTTGCCGGCACTGATCGCGGCCTCCATCGCTTCGCGGGTGCGAAAGCCGCCGACGCAGATCACGGGAATGGCCAGCCGCTGCTTGAACTGCGGCGTGTAGTCGAGATTATAGCCCTGGCGTCCCTTCCAGAGCAGGTTGCTGGCCAGCGTCACCAGCGGCCGGAAAACCCGCAGCAGATTGCGGCGCAGTGGTGGCAGGTAGCGCATGCTGCCCTCCAGCATGTTGCGCAGGCAAAGATCGAAGGTGCCGCGGACCATCGGAAACCCCGACTCGTAGTGTCCGACGGAGATTTCGACCGCGTCGATGCCAGCGTGCTGCAGCATCACGGCCGCCTCGACCAGTTCGCCGGTCTTCAGGCCGTCGCGCAGCGGCAGCCAGTCGGAGCCGTTCATCTTGACGATCACCGGAAAACCCGGGCCGAGGCGGGTGCGGATGGCCTGAATGATCTCGCGGATGAAGCGCGTGCGGTTCTCCAACGAGCCGCCGTATTGGTCGCTGCGCCGATTGGTGTAGGGCGTCAGGAACTGGCTCAGCAGGTAACCGTTGGCCGAATGCAGTTGTACTCCGTCGAAGCCGGCGCGCTGGCAGCGCTCGGCGGCATCGGCGAACTGCCCGACCAGGCGCTGGATCTGTGCCGGCGTCAGCGGCAGCGGTCTGGTACCGGTCAGCAGGTCCTTCACGTCGGAGGCGGAAAACGCCTCGGGCGACTGCGCAAAACGCGGGATCACCTGGCGCCCGCAATGATTGAGCTGGGCAAAGAACTTCGCCCCCTGCGCGTGCACGGCATCGACCACTTTGGCCAGACCGGCGATCTTGTCGTCGTCGTCGACGCCCAGTTGCAGCGGTGCCGATTTGCCGTCGCGGCTGACGTAGATGTTGCCGGTGATGATCAGCGGCGTGCCGCCGCGGGCGATCGGCACGTAGAAGTCGACCACCGCATCGGTGGCAAGGCCGTCTGCTGTGCCTAGCGTTTCCGCAGTGGCGGTCTTGAAAAGCCGCCCGGGCAGGCCCAGTCGTCCGATGCCGATGGGCTTGAAGAGGACGCTGCCTGGTGCCGACATGGAGTGCTCCTGATGGCGCGGCTGCCCGGAAGACGCCAGCCGGCGGGTTACCTTCCGAAAGGCCGAAGCGGGTTGTGGCTCTTGCCGTTGCCGGGTCTTGCCTGCGCGGGCATCGGTCAGGCCGGGATTGCTGGGTGGAGATCCGTCTCCGGACCCCCGAGCCGGCGCGAGCGCTCGCTGGCGCCCGCTTCAGTTCACTCCGGCAGGCCGTTCAGCAAAATCATCACCGTCAGTACTTCACCGGGCTTGCCGAGCGGCCCGAACCAGTTCTGGAGGACCGGGCCGATCTCGCCGCTGCGATATAGCTGTGCCAGCGTGCGATCGACGGCTAGTCGCAACTCGGCGTCGCGACGCATCATCAGCCCATAGGGTTCGTAGGTGAACTGATTTTCCGCGACCGTATAGGCCTTGCCTTCCCCGCCAAGCAGGGCGGTGGTGATCAATACCGTGCGATCGGCGGCATACGCCGTTGCTGTCTTGTTCTGCAGCGCCGCCAGGGCTTCGTTATGGTCCTTGACCTTGATCAGCTGAATTCCCAGCTTTTCGCCCGCCACCAGCTTGTCCATCGCCTTTTCAGTTGTCGTTCCGCTCACCACTGCGATGCGCTGCCCCTTGATATCGTCCAGTGATTTCGGATTCTCGCCGCTGCGGTACAGCAAACTGGCGCCATCGACAAAGGTCATCAGGCTGAAATCGAAGTCGGCGCGGCGCGATATCGTCTGGGTGGTGTTGCCGCACTCGATGTCGATCGCACCGCTTTTCAGAGCCTCGAAGCGGCTCTGTGCGCTCACCGGAACCCACTGCACGTCCAGTTTCGCGATCCCCAATTGCCTGGCGATGTCATTGGCCACCAGCGTGCAGAGATCAATGCTGTAACCGTGCGCCTTCTTGTCATCGGCAACGAACGAAAACGGCGGCGAGTTCTCGCGGTAGCCAAGCTTGATCGTGGACGTCTGCTTGATCTTGGCCAAGGTCGATTCGTTGGCCGCTGCGGGTAGCGCAAAGAGCCACGATCCAGCAACGCTGACAGCGACGAGAGTACGGAATATCATCTTCAATCCTTCAGTAGGGGGCCAAATCGACCCATTGGCAAATTAACAGCATGCGACAGACTTCCTGCTTTCACCAGGAGTTCCTGCGCCAAGACCGGAAAACCATGGTTGACCGCCCAATTCCTCTCGAACGGGGTACTGCGCGACAGGTTTCCAGGCGCTCGTCGTTCGCTGGCGCCTGGACCTGACGACGTGACTTGCCGCGCCGTGCGCGTTTCGGTTTCGATAGAATTGCGGCGAATCATGATCCATCCCGATTCGGTCATTCGACGAAAGCAGCCGGGTTTCACGCGGCGAGGCGAATGCTCGGCCCGCATCGACGGCACCGCTTGTAACGATAACAAAAGTTATGGTCAAGATTGGCGATGAGCCTTACCTCAAGGCGGCAATTCAGCTCGGGGACTTGCAAACCGTGGCTGCCCACGACGCGGTCTATTCCCGCAAAGGCATCGAGCTGGTCGAGCGCGGCGTGCGGGTCGACGGCAGGCTTTACCAGCGGTTGCTCAATCACAAGCTACAAGTGCCGATCGATCATAGCCTCTCTGCAGAGAGAACGGTCACCCGGGACGAGTTGCGCGATCAGGCTGAACGTCTCCTCGCGGAGCGACCTTTCTACGGCCGGCTGGCGGCCAAGCCCGGCGACCGTGGAACACTGCTGGACGCCAACGGCAGCATCGCTCTTCCGAAGCCGATTGCATTCAGGGTGACGGTTGCCCGCGATTGCCGGGCCGCCGTCTTCGGGCACAGCCTGCAAGCTTCACTCATCGCGCTTCACCTGGGCATGCGCCGGAATCTGGCGGCGGCCGAGTTGCGCGCTTTGGCGGCGGCGCCCTGTTGCATGACATCGGCGTGCTGCACATCGATCCCGAGGTCCTGCAGGCTGACCACAGGTTCACTTCCGCCGAGCGGCGGCAGCTCCATGCGCACCCGCTCACTGGCGCGATGATCGTCCAGCAGCATCCTGAATACCCGCCCGCCGTAGCCAGAGCGATTCTTGAACACCACGAACGACACGACGGCACTGGTTATCCGCGGGGAGTCAAGGGTCGTGAGATGAGCATGATCGGACGCATCATGCTGCTCGCCGAGGTGGTCGCTGCCGTTCTTGACAAGAAGGCCCGGGGCTCGGGGAAGCGCTTGTCTGTCATTCTGCGCCTGAACCACGTCAAGTTCGACCGCGAGATGTCGCAGGGCATCTTCGAGTTGTTGAAGCGAGAGGTCGTCGACGACGCCGATGTGGACCGCGGCCAGGTGGACGCGGACCGCCTCAAACGTCTTCGCGAAGAATTCGGCGAATGGCGCCAGGCCCGCGCAGAGCTGGAGGACTACGCCGCTGGCGCCTTCGTGGCCGGTCGAGTCGAGTTGCTGGAGCGTTCTCTGGCGGATGTGGGTCTTCACCCTGATCAGCTTTCGTCGGTCAGCGTTGATATTGGCGACCAGCAAACCGCCATTGCCGAGCTGGCAATGCTCGCGCGCGAAGCGATCTGGCAGTTGAAGGAGATCATCCGCGATGCCTTCTGTCGCTTCCCGACGCTCCACACGACGGAAGAGCCAGGAGAGCGCGCGATGCGTGACTGGCTGGTGCGTCTTGACCGACGCTTGAACCGAGCCGGCGACAAACGGTCGGCCGACGAAGCACCACCTATCCTGTCCGGCTGACCGTTTCATTGCGCGTGCTCGGCCAGACGGGCCGATTGCAGTCTGGTCCAGCCCCATCGGCTACCCCGGCCGTCCGGCCGACCTGCTGCCGGTGCCGCCGAGCGGGTTCTACGGCAGCGTCGCCATCCCGCCTTCCTCCTCCACGACCGACCGACGCAGCCCGTGAGCGTTCTGGCGTGCGCCTATCGTCCTCGCGGTGGGTAACTACGCGCGCCTCGCTCAGCGCCTTCGGCATTGGTGCCAACAGCCGGATCTCCCGACGCTGCCGACTGCCACCTGGCGCGCAGCGTACCAGTTGTCCTGAACAAAATAACAACAAGGCATTGACAGCCGCCAAGACAGGCGTTAAGGTTGCGTCAAACGACATTTTGTCTAGGACAAATTATGGCGAGGCAGTAGGTAACCCAGTCACCATTCCTTGCCTGAAAGGGCGATGAGGGCCACCGTCGCGCTGCATGGCACCTATCTCTACCGGACTTTAATGGTTTTCGACACGATTCAGGAGCGATCGCTGCGGCGCCGCGCTCCAGCTCAGGATTGACGGATGTTGTCATGGACAAAAAGCCACTTGCAGTCGATGCCGCGTTGGCTGCCCCGGCGACTCGTCGGCCCCCAACTTTCCAGGAGAACACCATGCCGCTGTCGCTTTTCCCCGCCGTTGCCCTGGCCATCAGCGCCTTTGCGCCGCCGCTGGCAGCAGCGGCGGAGCAGTGCCCGCCGCTGCTGCAACACAGCTTCACCACGCTGCAGGGTCAGACGACCCAGTCGCTGTGCCAGTGGCGGGGCAAGGTCTTGCTGGTGGTGAATACCGCCAGCTACTGCGGCCTTACGGCGCAATACGACGGCCTCGAAAAGCTGTACGCACGTCTCAGGGACAAGGGGCTGGTCGTGGTGGGTTTCCCCTCGAACGACTTTGGCGATCAGGAACCCGGCAACAATCAGGAGATCGCCGAGTTCTGCCGGCTGACCTACGGCGTGCAGTTCCCGATGTTTGCCAAGGCCACGGTCGTCGGTGCCAATGCCAGCCCTTTCTACGCGCAACTCGCCAAGGCGGCCGGTGAACAGCCGCGATGGAACTTCCACAAGTACCTGATCGATCGCGGCGGCCGGCAGGTGCTCAGCTTCGGCAGCCGCGTCAAGCCGGACGACCCCATGTTGCTCGCCAGGATTGACCAGTTTCTCGGCAAGCAGTGACCGCCATCCCGCCACCGACCACCCGTCGCCTCTCTTCCCTGGAGACACACCATGAATGCACCAGAACACTTCTTTCTTCCTGACATCCAGGCCACTGCCGACCTGCGCCAACTGGCGATTAACAAGGTTGGCGTCAAGGGCCTGCGCTACCCGCTGGCACTGCTCGACGCCGCCGGCAAGGTCCAGAACACCGTCGCCACTCTGTCGATGTCCGTGGGCTTGCCACCGGAAGTCAAGGGAACGCACATGTCGCGCTTTGTCGAGCTGGTCGAGCAGAAGCGCGCACCGCTGAACGTCAATCGACTGTTGCGCATGCTGGACGAAATGCTGCTCCGGCTGGAGGCGACGAGCGGCGAGATCGAACTCGCCTTCCCCTATTTCATCAGCAAGGCGGCGCCGGTATCGACAGTCGAAAGTCTGCTCGACTACGAGGTGCGGATGATCGCCGAAAAGCCCGAAGGACGGCCGACCGAGCTGACGCTGGAGGTGGTCGCGCCGGTAACCAGCCTGTGCCCGTGCTCCAAGGAGATCAGCGCCTACGGCGCGCACAACCAGCGCTCGCACATCACGATCAGCGCCCGGCTGTGCTCCGGGATGACCCCGGAGGAGCTGGTTCGGCTGGCCGAGGAAGAGGCTTCGTGCGAGGTCTTCGGGCTGCTCAAGCGGCCTGACGAGAAGTGGGTCACCGAGCGCGCCTACGACAACCCCAAGTTCGTCGAAGACCTGGTCCGCGATATCGCCCTACGGCTGATGAAAGACCAGCGCATCGCGTCCTGGACAGTGAAGTCCGAAAACTTCGAGTCGATTCACAACCATTCGGCTTACGCCGAGATCAGCGGCGAAAACGCCGAAAGGACGGGGGGATAAACATGCGTGGCGGACAACGTATCGCCGTGGTCGGCGCCGGGATTTCGGGTTTGGCCAGTGCCTGGCTGCTGTCGCAGAAACACCGGGTGACGCTGTACGAGGCGGCTGCGACTCTCGGCGGTCACACCAACACGGTCGATGTGACGCTGGAGGGCGTGCGCTACCCGGTCGATACCGGATTCCTGGTGTTCAACACCCAGACCTACCCGAATCTGACGGCGATGTTTGCCCACCTGGGCGTCGCCAGCGTCGGGAGCGAAATGTCCTTTTCGGTCAGTCTCGACGAACCGAGGCTGGAATGGTCGGGCAGCAGCCTGGCGACTGTTTTCGGGCAGAAGAGGAATCTGCTGCGGCCGGACTTCTGGCGGATGCTGTCCGATATCGTGCGCTTCAACCGCGAGAGTGTCGCCTGGCTGGAGAGCAATCCCGGCGACTGCGAAGAGCGTTTGAGCCTGCGTGAATTCCTGGCCATCGGCGGCTACTCGCGCCCCTTTGCCGACTGGTACCTGCTGCCGATGGCTGCGGCGATCTGGTCGTGCCCGGCAGCGGCAATGCTCGACTACCCGCTGGCCAGTTTCGTTCGCTTCTGCCGCAATCACGGCTTGCTGCAGGTCTTCGACCGTCCGCTCTGGCGAACAGTCAGCGGCGGCGGGCGGGAATATGTCAGAAAGCTCGCGGCCTGCCTAGACGATGTCCGCCTGGCGACGCCGGTGCGTGCAGTCGGTCACCGCGCCGGCGATCTGCGCTTGCATACCGATCAGGGGGTTGAGCACTACGACCAGATCGTCCTCGCCTGTCACAGCGACCAGGCGCTGGCGATCATGGGAGACACGGCGACGCGGGCCGAGCGCCAATTGCTGGGCGCCATCCGCTATGCGCCCAACCGGGCCGTCCTGCATACCGACGCCGATCTGCTGCCGCGTTCGCCGGCGCTGTGGTCAGCGTGGAATTATCTGTCGAGCGGCGGCGAGGGCGAGCGGTGTCCGGTCAGCGTCTCGTACCTGATCAACCGCCTGCAGCCGCTACCGTTCAAGACCCCACTGATGCTCTCCCTGAACCCCCAGCGCGAGCCACTGGTCGATCGGGTGATCGGCGAATTCGAATACCAACACCCCATCTTCGACGCGTCGGCGATCGCCGCGCAGCGGCAGTTGCCGGCCATCTCCGGGGCGCGTGGGGTATGGTTCTGCGGCGCCTGGAATGGCTACGGTTTCCACGAGGACGGCCTCAAGTCGGCGCTGCAAGTAGCTAACGCGATGGGCTGCCACGCGCCCTGGCAGGGTGTCGATGGGGCTGCCCGGGAACGGCCGGCAGCAACGCGAACCGCGGAACTCGCTGCATGAACGCGGCGCCGGCTCGCCTCTTCTTCGGCCAGGTCATGCACCGTCGGGTGCGGCCGGTGGCCAATCGCTTCGTCTACCCGGTCTGCTTCTGCGTGCTGCCGCTCGCGCGCGTCGAACAATCGAGCAGCGCGCTGTTCGCTGTCAATCGCTGGAATCTCTTCAGTTTCCATTTTGCCGACCACGGCGCGCGCGACGGATCGCATCCGCTGCCCTGGATCCAGGGGCTGCTGCAGCGAGAAGGGATCGGCGCCGATGGCGAGATTTGGCTGCAGTGCTTTCCGCGCCTGCTCGGTTTCGTCTTCAACCCGATCAGCCTGTGGTTCTGCCACGACCGCGACGGGCAGTTGCTTGCCGTTCTGGCCGAAGTCAACAACACCTTCGGCGAGCGTCACAACTACCTGCTGGCGAATACCGACGGTCGACCGATCCGCGACGGCGAGACCCTCGAGCAGCGCAAGGTTTTCCATGTGTCGCCGTTCATGGATGTCGCCGGCCACTACCGCTTCCGCTTCCACTGGCGTTGCGGATCAGACGGCATCGCCACCTGGCGTCTCGCGCGAATCGATCACGGCGACGAGGGAGGGGACCTGTTGCACACCGCGATTTCCGGCCAGGCCGAAACGCTGACCAGCGGCCCCCTGATCAAGGCCTTCTTGCGCTTCCCGCTGCTGACTCTTGGCGTCGTCTGGCGCATTCACTGGCAGGCGCTGAGGCTGTGGGTCAAGCGCGTCCCGTTGTTCCGCAAACCAGAACCGCCACTTGAGGAGACCAGCCGATGATCGGCATCCAAAACATTCTCACCTTCCCTACGGCCGCTGCTGTCAGGCAGGCGCCGCGCAGCGCGCGGGCGGTGCTCGCGCTGCTCGAAGGGATCGAACACGGTAGCCTCGAAGTCCGGCTGCCCGACGGCGACCGGCTGCGCTTTGGTCAGCACGACAACGGCAACAGCAGCACGCTGCTCGAGATCGGCAGTTGGTCGGTCTTCGATTGGGTGCTCGAGCGCGGCGACGTCGGTCTCGCCGAGGCGTGGATCGACGGTCACTGGCACAGTCCGGACCTCACGGCTCTGCTCACCCTGTTCGCCGACAATCGGCAGTCGATGTCGCGAGCGCTCTATGGACACTGGTGGGGACTGCTGAGTGCGCTCCTGCGGCACTTGCTGAACGCCAACACGCGCTCCGGTTCGCGGCGAAACATCATGGCGCACTACGATCTGGGCAACGACTTCTACCGCCTGTGGCTGGACCCGACGATGAGCTACTCGAGCGCCCTCTACTCCAGCGACGCGCCACGGTCGATGGCCGCTGCGCAACTCGCCAAGTACCGGCGAATCATCCAGCGGCTTGACGCCAGCCCCGGCCAGCGCGTGCTGGAAATCGGCTGTGGCTGGGGCGCCTTTGCCGAAACCGCGGCGCGCGAGGCTGGCCTGCAGGTCGTCGGCCTGACGCTGTCGCCGGCGCAGTTCGAGTATGCCCGTCAGCGCATGCGTCTTGCCGGCGTCACGCAGCAGGTGAAGATCGAGTTGCGCGACTACCGCGATCTGGTCGGTGAGCAGTTCGATCACATTGTCTCGATCGAGATGTTCGAAGCCGTCGGCGAACGTTGGTGGCCGACCTACTTTGCGACCCTGCAGTGCCTGCTGGCGCCAGGCGGCCGGGCGATGGTGCAGAGCATCACCATCGCTGACAGGCTGTTCGCGCGCTACCGGCGTGGCACCGATTTCATTCAACAGCATGTCTTCCCCGGCGGCATGTTGCCGAGCCGGGCGGTGTTTGGCGAGCGCGCGGCCCGCGCCGGGCTGGTGGTGCGCGACGCCTTTGCCTTCGGACGCGACTACTCGCGGACCCTGGCCGAATGGTCGGCAAACTTCGAGCGGCACTGGCCGGCCATCGAAGCACAAGGTTTTGACGAACGCTTCCGTCGTCTCTGGCGCTTCTACCTGGCGTACTGTCAGGCGGGCTTCAACAGCGGCGCGACTGACGTCGTGCAGTTCGAGCTGGCGCACGCCCGATGAGGAAGCTGTTCGCCGCGTTCTTGCTCGCCGGCAGCACGCTGGTCCACGCTCTGCCCGATGCGCTGCACGAAACCGGCACTGCCTGGCGGCAGTGGGGCAGCGGTGAAATGACCTGGCTGGGCTTCGCGCTTTATCGCGCCACGCTGTGGGTCGCCGGGCCGCCGACTGCCAATCCGGCAGCGGATGTGCCAACCGCGCTGCAACTGGAGTATCGCCGCGATATCCCGCGCGACCGGCTGATCCAGACCACGCTAGACGAACTGCGCCGACTCGGCGCCGGCGAGGCGCAGTTGCAGCGCTGGCAGGCTGAGTTGCAGCGGGTCTTCCCGGATGTGAGGGAGGGTGAGACCATTGTCGGCGTCCATTACCCGGGGCGAGGGGCGGCCTTCTTCTACCGTGGTGTGCCCACTGGCGAAATCAGCGACGCCGAATTTGCCCGCCTGTTCTTCGCCATCTGGCTCGATCCGCGCAGCCGCAGCCCGGCTCTGCGCGCCGCTCTCCTCAAGCCACCGGGGCTCTGAGCGTGTCATCCTCCAGAATCGCGCAGGCGGTCGCCATCCCGCGCCGGCAGCTCTTTGCGTACGGCGCGCTCGGTCTGCCGCTGGCGATGGCCGCCCTGCCGGTGTACGTGCACGTGCCCCGGCTCTACGCCGAAGCCGCCGACATGCGCCTGAGCCTGCTGGGCGCGCTGCTGCTGGCGGCGCGCTTGCTCGATGCCGCTATCGACCCCCTGCTTGGCGGCTGGAGTGACCGCGCAGCAAGCCGGCAGCGACTGATCCTGCTGGCTCTGCCGTGCCTGGCGCTGGGCATGCTCGCCCTGCTGCAGCCGCCAGCCAGCGGTGCGCCATGGTGGCTGTTGGCGTCGATGCTGCTGACCTACTTCGGCTTCTCGCTTGTCAGCGTCGCTTATCAGGCGTGGGGCGCCGAACTCGGCCGTGATGCCGGCGAGCGAACGCGGCTGACGGCCAGTCGCGAGGGCTTCGGCCTGCTCGGCGTGGTGCTGGCGGCGACGCTTCCCGGTCTGCTCTCGCCCGATCTGGCGAGCGGGCTGTCCGGGGTCGCACAGCTTTTCCCGCTGCTGCTTTTTGCGCTGGCCGCGTGGACGCTGGCGGGTTCGCCGCCGTCGGCGGCACGGACGCCGGCCAGCGGCAGTCTCTTCGGCGATCTGCGCGGTGTCCTCGAAGATCGCGCCTTTCGCCGACTGCTGGCGGTTTTTGTCGTCAATGGTATTGCCGCGGCCCTGCCGGCGACGCTGGTGCTGTTCTACGTCGCCGACGTTCTCCAGGCCGAAGCCTGGAGTGGCGCCTTTCTGGCGCTGTACTTCGTCAGCGGCGTTGCATTCCTGCCGCTGTGGGTGATCCTCGCTCGGCGCGTCGGTCGCGTACCGGGCTGGATCGCTTCGATGCTGGTCGCGGTCGTCTCTTTCGCCTGGGCCTGGGGCCTGGGTGCCGGCGACGTCTGGCCTTTCGCCGTCGTTTGCCTGCTTTCGGGTGCGGCGCTGGGTGCCGACCTGACCTTGCCGGCGGCACTTGTCGCCGACCTCGCGGAGCACCGCGGCGGCGTCGCTCGGGCGGTTGGCAAATCGGCACGGGCTGGCGCCTACTTCGGCTGGTGGAATCTGGTCGCCAAACTCAACCTGGCGCTGGCTGCCGGCCTGTCGCTGCCGCTGCTCGATCTGGTCGGCTACCAGCCGGGAGTTGTCGGGACCAGCGGCGGCCTCGCCGCCATCTATTGTTTGCTGCCATTGCTCTTCAAGACGACCGCGGCAGTGCTGGCCTGGCGTTGGCGCAAAGTTCTGGAGGTGGTTTCATGAAAAATCTGTGGCTGGCGTGTTTCGCTTGCGGAATAATCGGGCTGGGCGGCTGTTCCAGCGTACCGGTCGAGCGCTATCATGCCGAACAGCCGGTGCTCGATCTGGCGACGTACTTCAATGGCACGATCGACGGCTGGGGAATGTTCCAGGATCGGTCGGGCGCGGTGATCAAACGTTTTCACGTGGTCATCGACGCCAGTTGGCAGAAGCGCGACGGGGTCGATGTCGGCACGCTCGACGAGCACTTCTGGTGGTCGGACGGGACGACCTCGCGCCGGGTATGGACCATCACCCGGGTCGATGCAGCACGCTACGTGGGCCTCGCCGATGACGTGGTCGGCGTTGCCCAGGGCGAGGCCGCGGGCAACGCCCTGCGTTGGCGCTACGTGCTGGCCTTGCCGGTCGATGGCCGGGTGTGGAACGTCGACTTCGACGACTGGATGTTCCTGATCGACGACAAGGTGATGCTCAACCGCTCGCAGATGCGCAAGTTCGGCTTCGCTCTCGGCGAAGTGACTCTGAGTTTCAGCAAGCGTTGAGGTGGTCAATCGATGAACGACCGAATTGAAGACTGGTCAGGCAAGCGCGTCTGGCTGCTTGGCGCGTCGAGTGGGATTGGCGCGGCGCTCGGTACCCTGCTGCTGGCACGCGGCGCCCGCGTCGCTTTCTCGGCGCGCAACGCGGCCCGCCTCGCTGAACTGGCGGGGGACGCCGAACGCGCCCTGGTTCTGCCCTGTGATGCGGCCGACGAAGCGAGTCTGCACGCCGCGTGGGAGGGCTTGCTGGCCGCGTGGGGCGGCATCGATGTCGCGCTGTATGTCGCCGGCGACTATCTGCCGATGCGTGCCTGGCAGCTTGACGCCGCGCGAGCGCGGCAGATGATCGCCGTCAACTTCGGTGGTGCGGTGTCCTTCGCCGCCTGCGTCGTACCGCAACTGCTGCGGCAGGGCAGCGGCCAGATTGGTTTCGTCGCCAGCGTCGCCGGCTATCGAGGGCTGCCCAAGTCGTTGATCTACGGTCCGACCAAGGCCGCGCTGATCAATTTCGCCGAGGCGCTTTATCTCGACCTGGAGCCGAAAGGGATCGGTGTGCGGGTGATCAACCCCGGCTTCGTCGCCACGCCGCTCACCGCAAAAAACGACTTCGCCATGCCGGCGCTGCTGACGCCCGAACAGGCGGCGCAGCAGACGATCGCCGGCTTCGCCAGCGGTGCTTTCGAGATCCACTATCCGAAGCGGTTCACCCTGGTGCTCAAAGTGCTCGCGCATCTTCCGTACCGCGTCTACTTCCCGCTGATCCGCCGTTTCGCCGGACGATGATGGTGACCGCCATGAACCATGCCGGCAGGGTCGACGCGCTGGTCGACCTCTACGAAGGCCTCAGCCCGGCGGACGTCGGACGGTTCCGCGAGTTCTACGCCGACGACGTCTTCTTCAAGGATCCGTTCAACGAGGTACGTGGCGTCGCCCGCGTACAGCGTATCTTCAGCCATCTGTTCAGCCAGCTTGACGATCCGCGCTTCGTGGTCTTCGATCGGATCGTCAGCGAGAACGGCGCGTTGCTGGTCTGGGAGATGCGTTTCCGGCAAAAAAACTCGAACCGGCAGGGCCCGGTGCAGATCATTCGCGGGGCCTCACATCTCAAGTTCGACGTCGACGGCCAGGTCATCTGGCATCGAGACTACTGGGACGCAGCCGAAGAACTCTACGCCAAGCTTCCGGGAATCGGCTGGCTGATTCGCCTGCTCAAGCGGAAGTTTGCCGCCTGACTGACCTTCCTGGCACGCTTCCCGGTCGCAGCGCGGTGGCGGTCTGACCGGCCCCAGTCGACGCCGCACTGCCACGCCGCCTAGAATGACGCCTCGCCCTGTAGCCGGATGACGATACGGTCTTGACCCGGTGGCCATCGGCCGTCGCGAGCCAGGGAATGCTTCTCTACGTGTCGAACTTCAGGCCCGCGAGCTGCCAAGCGTCGTTGAAGCCTTCGCCGACACCCCAGCCGATCGCTCGGCCGGTAACCCGGATCTCGTGCAACTCGTTGAGATAGGGCTCTCGCTGGCTTTCGGGCAGGGTCATGACCACCTTCAGCGCCTGCTCGAAGATTCGTATCAGGCTATCGAAGTAGCCCTCGTCGTCCACGCCGACTTCGGTGGCGAAGCCCATCGCGTGGCGGCAGTAGAAGATCATCAGATCGGCCAGCCCCTCGGGATCGCCAACCTCCTTCTGGTAATCGGCGATGGGCTTCCTGGCGTTGGCGACCGAATAGTTCTGGTTCTTGAACACGTCCGGCCACAGCCAGCGATCGATGATCGTTTTGTAGGGCTTCAGGGCGTCGCCACCGAGCCCGAAGCGGGTGTTCAGGAAGACCTGATTGTCCTTGCTCGCGGCGTACATATCCTGCACCAGTCCGAGCAGGTCGGCACGATCGAAATCCTTGAGGGTGAACTTGACGTCAGTCCATGTGGGTGTTTTCTTCCGGGTCATCATTTCGGTTTGCTCCTCTTGATGGCAGAGGGACGTGCCTTGCGGCGCAGGCGTTCGTCCGGCCAGACAGGCAGCGCCTCACCTCATCTTAGCCGTTTTTCCCGGTGGCACCAGCTTGCACCGCAAACGTCGAAAAGTGTCGCCAAAGCCATGGGTGTTAACGGCATGACCCTCCGCCGGTCGTGGAAGGTGGGCCGCTCGCCGGGTGCTCGGGAAGCGAATCAAGCAGTCCCGAGTAAAATACGTGGCCTGGTGGCAGGTGCTTTCCCGTCGGTTGCGCGCCGGCAAGAATTCGGGAAAACCAGGCAATCCCGGCAGTCGTCATTGCATTTTCTTCGAGAATGGACGTTTGTGGCACGCACCCTGACTGAACACAGTGAAAACTTCAGACCCGACTTGCAGGGACTGCGGGCAGTCGCCATCGTGCTGGTGATACTCGCGCACGCGGGCCTCAAGGTCGCGCCAGGTGGCTTTGTCGGCGTGGACGTCTTCTTTGTGCTCTCCGGGTACTTGATTACCGGGCTTCTATTCCGCGAACTCGCCCAAGACGGTCGGATCGTCCTTACGTCGTTCTACGCGCGACGGCTGAAACGACTGCTGCCGGCGATGATATGCATGCTGGTCGCCACCTCCGGCGTGGCGTTCTGGCTGTTGTCCGGGGTAGAGGCTCGCGCGCAATTGGCATCGGCGCCGTTTGCAGCCACATGGACCAGCAATCTCTATTTTTCCTTCATAACGCTCGACTATTTCGACGAACTGGCGACTCGCGATCTATTTCTGCACACCTGGTCGTTGGGCGTTGAGGAGCAGTTTTATCTCATCTGGCCAGTGCTCCTGCTGATCCTGTTCCGGATTGGCAAATTGCTGCCGACCAGTCAGGATAACGGGCGTCGACTCTTGGTTTTCGGTCTCGGAACGGCATGCGTCGCCAGTCTGGCGCTCTCGCTCTACTGGACGGACAACCGACCGCAAGCAGCGTTTTACATGATGCCGTCGCGAATCTGGCAGCTTTCGCTTGGCGCCCTGGTCTGCCTCACGTTCCAGACGGGTTCATCCGGCTGGACGAGCAGGTGCTTGAGCAGGTTTCCTCGGCATTTCTTGCTCGGTAGCGGCTTGTTGATGATCCTTGGCAGCGCCGCCGGGCTCAGCCCGGACCTTGCCTATCCGGGATTCTGGGCGTTGCTGCCGTCGTTTGGTGCGGCGCTGGTCATCGTCGCCGGTCATGCTCTGCCCAAGGGGCACGAGGGCTTGCTCGCCCGGCCCATTCTGGTCTGGCTGGGTGATCGATCGTATTCCTTGTACCTGTGGCATTGGCCAGTTTTCGTTCTTGGTTTTTCCCTCGGATTGCAGGGTCAGCTGGTTCCGACCTTGGGCCTGATACTCGTGTCGCTGGTGGCAGCGATCCTGAGCTTCCGATGGATAGAGCTTCCCTTCTGGAAAGGCCGCTGGAGTCATGCGGGGACTCTCGGGATCCTGTTGCCTGGTCTGCTGGTGATGGCCACTGTGGTCATTGCCCTGGATCAGGGATTGCGCCAGCTGCCCCAGGCAGATGCTGCCAGCGAGATCAGCAACAAATGGCGAACCGACTCGCCGGTGATCTATGGCATGTCGTGTGATGCCTGGTATGCCAACGCCCACGTCGAACCCTGCGTTCTCGGGTCTAAGACGGCCACGAAGACTGTCGTTCTCCTTGGTGATAGCATCGGGACGCAATGGTTCTCGATTTTGCCGGAGATCTTCCCGGAGCCAGCCTGGCGAATTGTCGTGTTGACAAAATCATCGTGCGCAATGGTTGACGAAGATTATTACTATCAGCCGCTTGGCAAGACCTACCAGGTATGTACCGACTGGCGTAATGCCGTCCTCGATGAACTTGACCGAATCCTGCCCGAGGTGCTCATCATGGGCAGTACCATGGATTATCGATTCACCGAAACCCAGTGGGTAGAAGGCAGTTCGAGAATTTTCGATCGAGTGAGCAAGGCGGCAAGAACGGTCTTCGTCATTCCCGGAACACCGGGTCTCGGATTTGATGGCCCTGGTTGCCTCGCTCGACATCTTTCGCCAGACGGTCGCATCGACCGCGGCCCTTGCCTGGCCCGACATCGGCTACAGCACATCGCGTCGATTACCGGTTCTCTCGGCTTGGCGGCCGGTCGGTTTGCGAATGTGCACCTGCTGGACTTGAACGATCTGGTCTGTCCTGGCGGCATCTGCAGCGCGGTCAGCGACCAGGGTGTGGTCGTCTTTCGCGACAGTCATCATCTCACCGACTCGTTCGTCAGGGCTCAGATTCCCTTCGTTCGCGAGCGATTGAAGCGATTTGCCGTTCCATGAGACGCGCCGGTTTCCGCTTTCCGGACCAGCCTCGAGGGTAGCGGAACGCCTACTTGGCGCCGCCCGGCGCTATTGAATGCCTGCCTTGCGCGGCTCAAGTCGGACGTAAGCGGTGATTTGTGCGACTTCGTCCGGGGTCAGACCAGAAACCGGCGCCATGTCGCCGAACTGCCAGTGGTGCGCGCGCGAGCCGTTCCTCACCGCCAACTGGAAAGCCGCGTCGCCGTGATGCGAGGGCTCGTAGATCGTGCTCAGCATCGGCGGCCCCTGGTCGCTGCCTTGCAACCTGGCGCCGTGGCAGGACGCGCAGCTCTTCTCGAACAGGGCCTTGCCCGCCGCAGGGTTGGGCATCAGCCCCGGGCTGGGCTTGGGCACCTGCATGCCTTGCGCTGCCACGGGCAAGCTGATCGCCGCCGTGATCACCAGCAGCGCGATCAGGCATGGCTGCAGGCGGATGTGGCGATGGTTTGCGGCGATCGCCAGAGATCGATTGAAAGTCTTGTTCACGTACTCTTCTCTCCGTACTCGTGATCGCCGACGGCCCCCGGCGGCGGGGCCGAGCAGTACGAACGCGGCGTCGACCTGGCGTGCGCCTCGGCGTTGGCGGCCCGCCACGCGCGAAAGCCGGCAAGGAGTCGCTTCAGCCAGGGAATCATCTGTCCCGCCGTGCTCTACTTCGCCTGGCTGCCGTGCATTCCGGGCATCATCGGCATTCCGGGCTGGCCCATCCTGCCCTGCCCGCCAGCCATCGGACAGCCAGCGCCCATGTCTTTCATCATCGTCTGCATGTCTTCCATTTGCGCCGCCATCATCGGCATGCGTGCTTCGCCTTCAGTCTGCTGCATGGCTTTCATGCGTGCCTGCATGGTCTGCAGCCGCGCTTGCATCTGGTCGTGCATTGGACCTGCAGGAGCCATTGCCGCGGCTTGCGTCTTGCTGGCGGCAGCGGCGTTGGCGCCTCCCGGTTCCGCAGCAAGCAGGGCGACCGGTACGGCCAGCGAGGCGGTCAGGGCAAGCATCAACAGTTTTCCGGAGTACGTTTTCATGGTCTTTCCTTGTCGAAGGGGTGTCGTGGGCACTACACCGGCCAGCATCGACCGTCGACACCGACGGCGAGCTGACCCGGCGGTGACATTCCTGTCATCTGCGCTCTTGCTGGCTCACCGCCAGCGGCGTAAAGCGTGCCTGCTCGGCCGCTTTGCCCGCCAGGGTGACGGTCACCACCACCTTCATGTCGGATGTCGACGCGTATTTGGCGAAGCCCTTCAAGCGGTTGTCGCCGTCGGGAGCCAGCGTCGAGGTGGCCTTGACCTTGCCCGCCAGGAGTGTTGCCGTAGCGCTGGCGCCGGCAGTCGGGACCCTGGCGCCGGCGTGGTCGGTGACATGCACGACGATCGGGTTTTCCCGCACTTCCTTGCTGTCGCTGATCACTACCAGTTCGAAGTGATAAGGCCCGGCCATCCGGAGTTGGCCGCCATTGGGCGCCTTCTGGGTGTCCAGCACCTCGTCGCTGTGCGCGAGCAAGGTCGGGCTGTTCAGTAGAAAAGCAGCGCTCGCGAGGGCGAGAATAAGAGTCTTGATCTGCGGCATGTGACACTCCTTGTTGGTCGAAACAGGTTCAGAAACTTTCGCTTTCGTGCGCGGCGAGCAGGCGCTCCAGCGCCGGCTGGCCCCACAGCCAGAACATCAGCGGCGTCAGCAGGCTATCGAGCAGCGTTGAGCTGATCAGCCCGCCGAAGATCACCACCGCCACCGGGTGCAGCACTTCCTTGCCCGGCGCGTCGGTCGAGAGGAGCAGCGGCAGCAGCGCGAAAGCCGCGACCAGCGCGGTCATCAGCACCGGCGTCAGACGTTCCAGCGAGCCGCGAACGATCATGTGCTGGCCGAATTGCTCGCCCTCGAAGGCGCACAGGTTGATGTAGTGGCTGATCTTGAGGATGCCGTTGCGGGTAGCGATACCGGTCAGGGTGATGAAGCCGACCAGTGCCGCGACCGACAGCGGTTGCCCGGAAATCCACAGCGCGACGACGCTGCCGACCAGCGCCAGCGGGATGTTGCCCATGATGATCAGGGTCAGCGCGGTCGAACGGTAGCGGCTGTAGAGCACCATAAAGATCATCGTCAGCGAAATCGTGGCGAGCAGGCTGATCAGCCGCGCGGCCTGCTCCTGCGCCTGGAACTGGCCTTCGAGCGCGGTGAAATAGCCGTCGGGCAGCGGTCTGGCGGCGAGTTCGCTGCGGATGTCGGCGATCACCTGCGACATGTCGCGGCCGTCGGTATTCGCCGAGAGGACGATCCGGCGCCGTGAATTCTCGCGGCTGACCTGGTTCGGACCATCGCCCTCCTCGACGGCGGCGACTTTCGAAAGCGGCACATGGCCGGTCGGTGTCTCGATCAGCAGATCGGCCAGCGCCTGCGCGCCGCGCGCGCTTTCCGGCAGGCGTACCAGCAGGTCGAAGCGGCGGTTGCCCTCGACGATCTCGGTGATCCTTTCGCCCTCGATCATTTGTTCGAGGCCGCGCAGCAGATTGCCCGGCGCGACGCTGTAGCGCGCCGCCTGCTCGTAGTCGAGGCGGATTTTCACTTGCGGGATCAGCACCTGTTTCTCGATCTGCAGGTCGGTCACCCCGGCAATCTGCGCCAGCCGCCCGCGCAGCTCGGCGGCCAGGCCGCGCAGGGTGTCGAGGTCGTCGCCGTAGATCTTCAGCGCGATCTGCGCGCGCACCCCCGAGAGCAGGTGATCGAGCCGGTGCGAGATCGGCTGCCCGACGTTGGACGCCGCCGGCAGCGTGCCGAGACGTTGCCGGATGTCGGCGATGATTTCGGCCCGGCTGCGACCGGAAGCCTTGAGGTCGACGTCCATCTCGGTGTAGTGCACGCCCTCGGCGTGTTCGTCGAGTTCGGCGCGCCCGGTACGCCGGCCAACCTTGGTCACCTCGGGAACGTCGGCGACCAGCTGCTCGGCGAGCGTGCCGATGCGGTTCGATTCGCTCAGCGAGGTGCCCGGGTTGAGCAGCACATTGACGGTCAGCGTGCCCTCGTTGAAGGGCGGCAGGAAGGAACGCGGAAAGAACGGCACGCTCGCCGCGACGACCAGGACCAGCAGCAGCGCGCCGACCAGCAGGCCGTGGGCACGCGCGAAGGACCAGTGCAGCAGACGCGCGTCGGCGCGCTTGAGCCAGATCACCAGCGGACTGTCGCCGGCGTGCAGTTGCTTCATCCGCGGCAGCAGGTAGTAGGCCATCACCGGCGTCAGCGTCACCGAGACGATCATGCTGGCCAGGATCGAGACGATGTAGGCGACGCCGAGCGGCGTGAACAAGCGTCCCTCGATGCCGGGCAGGACGAACAGCGGCACGAACACCAGGACGATGATCGCCGTCGCGTAGACGATCGCCGAACGGACTTCCAGAGTGGCTGCGGCGATCACCTCGATCACCGGGCGCGGCGTACTGGCCGCGCGGTTGAGCTTGAGGCGGCGCAGGACGTTCTCGACGCCGACCACCGCGTCGTCGACCAGCTCGCCGATGGCAATCGCCAGGCCGCCGAGGGTCATGGTGTTGATCGACAGGCCGAAGTAGCGGAAGACCAGTGCTGTCGCCAATAGCGATACCGGAATGGCCATCAGCGAAATGATCGTCGTGCGGACGTTGAGCAGGAACAGGAAGAGGATCACCGCGACCAGGATCGCGCCATCGCGCAGGGCCTCCTCGACGTTGTTCACCGAATGCTCGATGAAATCGGCCTGCTTGAACAGGAATGACGGCGCCTCGATACCCTCGGGCAGGCTCCTGGCGAGTTCGTCGATCGCCTTCTCGACTTCGCGGGTGAGCGCCACGCTGTCGGCGGCCGGCTGCTTCTGCACCGACAGGATCACCGCCGGCTTGCCCTGGAAGCTGCCGTCACCGCGTTTGATCGCCGGCGCCAGTTTGACGTCGGCCAGCTGCTTGAGGACGATCGGCTGGCCGTTCCGGATCGTCACCACCAGGTTCTGCAAGTCCTCGATGCGCGAGCTGCGGCCGATCTGGCGGATCAGGTATTCGCGGCCCTGCACTTCGAGGAAGCCGCCGCTGGTATTGGCGCCAAAATCACGCAGCGCGGCTTCCAGCTTCTCGCGCTCGACGCCCAGCGCCTGCAGCTGTGCCGGACGCAGCTCGACCCGGTACTGGCGCACTTCACCGCCGATCGGGATCACCTGCGCGACGCCCGGGATGGTCAGCAGCCGTGGTCGCATCACCCAGTCGGCGTACTCGCGGACGGTCATCGGACTGACCCTGGCGGGGTCGGCGGGGATCGCGATCAGCAGGATCTCGCCCATGATCGACGAGATCGGCCCGAGCTGCGGGACGATTCCCGGCGGCAACTGATCGCGTACCAGATTCAGGCGCTCGGCGATCTGCTGCCGGTTGCGGTAGATGTCCGAACCCCACTCGAACTCGACATAAATGATCGACAGGCCGATTCCCGAGACCGAGCGCACGCGCGTCACCCCCGGCATGCCGTTCATCCCGGATTCGACCGGGAAGGTGACCAGCTGCTCGACTTCCTCGGGCGCCATGCCGCCAGCTTCGGTCATCAGCGTCACCGTCGGCTTGTTGAGGTCGGGGAAAACATCGACCGGCATCTGTCGCAGCGTGATCGCGCCGTAGATGATCAGCAGCAGCGAGACGCCGAGGACGATCAGCCGCTGCCTGAGGCTGGCGCGGATGATGAAATCGAACATGTCAGCGCACCTGCGACAGCAGGCCGGCGCCCTCGGTGACCACGCGGTCGCCCTCGTGCAGGCCATCGACGATCGCGACGTTGTTTGCGTCCAGCGATTGCGGGCGGACGCGGCGGGCTACGAAGCGCTCGGCTTCGGTATGCACCCAGACCGCCGTCTCGCCATTGCCGATCCGGGTCAGTGCCGAACGCGGCACCGCCGCGCCCCTGATTTCGTGCGCCGTGCGAACGATCACTTTGACCGGTTGACCCACCGCCACCATCGAGTTTGGCGTGACGATGCGAAACAACAGCGGCAACGCCTGGTCGCGCAGTTGCCGGCCGCCGCCGACGAACCGCAGCTCAAGCGCTCCCTGCTCGGACAGCGCGCTGGCCGAAACCAGCGTCGCGCCGATGCCCGCCTGGTAGGCCAGCGCCTCGACCGCCAGGCGTGACGGATCAATGATCTCGAAGAGGACTTCCTTGGCGTCGACGACCTGGCCGGCGATCAGGCGGCTGGCGCTGATCACGCCCGCGGCCGGGGCGCGCAGGGGCTCGGCGCGGTCGATGCTGGCGCTGGTCGCGGCCAGGCGCTTGCGCAGTGCGCCGCGCTCGATGCGTGCCGCTTCGATTTCCTTTTGCGGTACCGCTCCTTCAAGCTCCTCCAGCCGCCGCACGCGCGCATCGGCGATTGCCAGTTGGCCGGCCAGTTCGGCCTGCTGGGCTTTCTGGTTGCCGCGCTCGATGGCGCTGCTGACCGGCCGCAGGTAAGCCAGCACCTCGCCCCTGGTGACCTGTCGGCCGGGGACCGGCATCCCCTTGGGGCCGGGTTCGACGCTGCCGGCGAAGGTCGCCTGCACGCGGCCGCCGGTCTCGGGGTCGGCGACGATCTGGCCGTTCAGTTCGACCGTCGCGGCGAGCGCCCCGATCCGCACCGGCTGGGTGCGCAGGCCGATCTGCCGCTGCAGCCGCTTCGGAACGAACAGGCTGCCGTCGGGCAGGCGCTGAGGCGCCGCGGCGTGACGGATGCTCGCCGTGGCGCCGTCTCGTGGCGCGCTGAGCGGCGCCGGGTTGGCCGCTTTGCTGTCCTGGCTGTGATCCTCGTCGCCATGCGCCAGCGCCGTACTGGCCAGGCAAGCCAGGGTGACTGCAGCAAAGATGCTGCCAAAGTTCATGGTGTCGTGCCTTTCCGGGATCATCTGCGTTGCCGGCGGCGCCGGAGCAGGAGCAAGGCGGCGCCGGCAAGCAGCAGCACGGCGGCCAGCGCCCATACCGTCCACTCGCTTCGGTCATGGCTGTGTGGCGTAGCGCTTGCCGGCTGCGAGGTGTCGAGTTCAACGGACAGCAGATCGGCGCTGTCGCTGGTCTCGATGCTGATGGTCAGCGGATGCCTGGCCGCCGGAAGGTCGGCGGCGAGCTCGATGACGTAGGTGCCGGGCGACGTTTCGCTGGCCAGGCCCTGTGCGCCGGCCAGCTCACCCTCGACCTCGACCTTGGCATCCGCGACCGGCTGGTTGCTGGTGAAGCGATCGACATGGACCAGCAGTTGCCTGCCTTCGAGGGTGGCGACGATTTCGAACTCGTCGGTGGCGGCGCTGGCCCTTGGTGCGACGTTCTGGCTGAGCGCCGGTGGCGGCGCACCGTGGTCTTCGCCGCCGTGGCCAAAGGCCGAAAATGCCACCGCCAGCAGTGCAGTGGCCAGAAGCTGTCTCACGGCAGCACTCCCAGGGTCTGGTTCAGGCGCGAAATGGCCGCCGCGCGGGCGATCCGCTGACGGTCGAGGAAAGCGTCGGCGTCGTAAGCGGCGGCGCGGATGCGCAGCAGCGTCGCCAGGTCGGATTCGCCGAGGGAAAAGCTCTTTTCGGCCAGACGCAGGCTGTCGGCGCTCAGTGTTTGGCGCTGCTCGGCGAGCGCGTACTGGCGCTCGGCGGCCTGCAGGGCTTGTCGGGAGCGCGCGACGTCGAGCTCGACGCGCATTTCGACGCGCTGCATTTCAGCGTCGCTGTGGTCGGCGTCGGCCTGCGCCGCCGAGCTTTCGCGGCGCACCAGAGCACCCGAGGAAAAGGGAATTTTCAGTCGGATGCCGACGCTGTCCGAGTACGACTCGCTGAAGTCGCTGCGTTCGCGAAGTGCCAGCAAGCTCAGTTCCGGCGCGGCGCGGCGCGACTCCTCGGCGACCTTTACCTTGGCGCGGGCGCTGCGCGAGGCGGCTGCGGCGGCGGTCAGTTGCGGGTGCGTCGTCGGCAGCAACCGACTTGCGCTACCACCGTCCGGCGTCACCGGCCGTTCGGCACTGATTGACGACGGCGCGGGAGCACCGGTGAGTGCGCGAAAGACGTGCTCGGCCTGCAGCAGCGCGCCGTCGGCGTCGATCCACTCGGCTTCGGCGGCCTGCACCTCCATTTGAGCGAGGTTGCCGTCGATGCGTGACAGGTCGCCGGCCCGGTAGCGGCGCTGAACTTCCTCTGCCAAGGCGCGCGCGGTCTTCAGGCGACGCGCTGCCAGGCTGGTGGTGTTGCGTGCCGCGGCCAGCATCCACCACGCCTCGCGCAGCTCACCGGCGACTTCCAGGCGCAGGGCGGCGCGCCGGGCCTCCACTTCATCGAAGCGGCTCTCGGCCTCGGCCGCGCGCGCGGCTTTCTGTCCCGGCAGCCACAGGTAGGCGTTCAGCTCGACGGCGACCTCGCGTTTGCCGCGATTGCTGTTGAGCTGGTCGTTAAGTGTGCCAACACTGATCGACCCCGGCTCCGGCGTCAGCCCCGAGGCGAGTTCCCGGGCGGCGCGTGCTTCTGCCTCGCGGGCGTCCAGCGCTTTCGCCTGGGGATTCCGCAGCCACGCCTGTTCGAGCCAGAACGTCAGGCTTGCTTCCGGCGCGGCCGGAGGAGCCGCCAGTCCGGGCAGGCTCAGCAGCACGCCGGCGAAGCCAGCGGCCAGCCGCTGTCGCCAGCGCAAGGTCGTCATGCCGACCTCTGCGGTTCAGTGGCTGGCGAAGACGCGCGTCGAACCATTGCGGTCGACCAGCAGGGTGTCGTAAGGAACTGGCCTGGCGCTTTCCATCCCCGGCGAACCGGCTGGCATCGAGGGCACCGCGAGTCCCAGGGCTTTCGGTTTCTCCTTGAGCAGGCGCTGGATGTCGGCGGCCGGGACGTGGCCTTCGATGAGGTAACCGCCGACCTTGGCGGTGTGACACGAGCCGACGCTGTCCGGCATGCCCAGTTTCTTGCGGTTGGCCGGCACATTGTCGATGTTGTGCGTGCTTACTTCGAAGCCATTCGCCTTGAGGTGGTCGACCCAGCCGCCACAGCAACTGCAGCTGGCGCTCTTGAAGACCTCGACGCGCGGGGCGCTCTCGGCGAAGGCGCTGGTGGCAGAAAACAGGGCGACGGCAAACAGGACGCGAAGGGGTTTCATGGCAGGATCTCGTTCAGTATGCAGGAGGGAGCTGTGCATTCTGCAAACCGTGTCCGCACGGCACGCTGACGGCGAGATTACATTTCCGTAACCTTTGTCGCGTGACATTTCCTCGGGCGCACAATCGTCCGATCGGAAGCAGTATCGGGATCAACGGAGGAGGTCATGAAAATTCTGCTCGTCGAAGATGAGCCCAAGACCGGCGACTACCTCAAGCAGGGTTTGAGCGAAGCAGGCTTCATCGTCGATCTGGCACGCGATGGCGCTGACGGCCTGCACCTGGGCCAAACCGGTACCTACGACCTGGCCATCCTCGACGTCATGCTGCCGACCCTGGATGGCTGGCAGCTGCTGGCAGGCATACGCCGTGCGGGATGCGAAACGCCGGTGCTGTTCCTGACCGCCCGCGATCGGGTCGAAGACCGCGTGAAAGGTCTCGAACTCGGCGCCGACGACTATCTGGTAAAGCCCTTTGCCTTCGCCGAGCTGCTGGCCCGGGTGCGAACCCTGCTGCGCCGGGGAACCCGCAGCAAAGAGCCGGAGCGCATGGTGGCCGCCGACCTGGAACTCGACCTGTTGCGCCGCCGGGTCAGCCGCGGAGGTCGGCGCATCGACCTCACGGCAAAGGAATTCGCGCTGCTGGAACTGCTGCTGCGACGCCGTGGCGAGGTCCTGGCCCGGTCGCTGATCGCTTCGCAGGTCTGGGACATGAATTTCGACAGCGACACCAACGTCATCGACGTCGCGGTACGCCGACTGCGCGCCAAAATCGACGATGACTTCGAGCCGAAGCTGATCCGCACCGTCCGTGGCATGGGTTACGTGCTGGAGGTCGACGCCGGGTGAGTGGTGCTCGGCAGCATCGTCGCCTCGACTCTTGCCGACATAGCGGCCTGTTCCGATGAATGCCAATGTTCTCTACGCCTTGCTGGCCGCCGTCCTGTTCGGAGCCAGTACGCCAGTCGCCAAACTCCTGGTCGGCGACGTGCCGCCGATCCTGCTCGCCGGTCTGCTCTATCTCGGCAGCGGCGTCGGCCTAAGCGTTGCCCGCGTGATTCGGGATCGAGGCTGGCAGGCTTCGGGTCTGGCGCCTTGCGAGTGGCCGTGCTTGCTCGGGGCGATGTGCTTCGGCGGCGTGCTGGGGCCGGTAGCCCTGCTTTACGGCCTTGAGCACAGCAGCGCGGCGGCGGCATCGCTGCTGCTGAACCTGGAAGCAGTGCTCACCGCCGTGCTCGCCTGGGTGGTCTTCAAGGAGAACGCCGACCGGCGGATTGTCCTTGGCATGCTGGCCATCGTCGCTGGCGGTGTGCTGCTGTCCTGGCCTGCGGGCGAGGCTAGCCAGGCGACCTGGGTCGGTCCGCTGGCGATCGGTGCAGCGTGTCTGTGCTGGGCCATCGACAATAACCTGACGCGCCGGGTGTCCGCCTCCGATGCCTTGTTCATCGCCGGCAGCAAGGGACTCGTTGCTGGCGGCGTAAACACTATTCTCGCGCTCGTTCTGGGCATGACCCTGCCTGGCGCGTGGACGCTGCTGCAAGCCATGAGCCTCGGCCTGCTCGGCTATGGCGTCAGCCTGGTGATGTTCGTCCTGGCCTTGCGTGGCCTCGGTGCGGCCCGCACCGGCGCTTATTTCTCGACCGCACCGTTCATCGGAGCCGCCGTTGCGCTGCTTCTTCTCGGCGAGTCGACGTCGCCCGCGTTCTGGGCCGCCGCCGCATTGATGGGCCTGGGGGTCTATCTGCATCTGACCGAGCAGCATGGTCATCACCATCTTCATCACGAGTTGCAGCATGCGCACCGCCACCGCCACGACGCACACCACCAGCACGAACATGCTGCGGGCGGCGAGGGAGACGCGTCGCACAGTCATCCGCATCGGCATTTGCCGATGTCGCACAGCCATCGGCACTTCCCGGACATTCACCATCGGCACGAGCACTGAGGGGCAACGTTGGCTGCACCTCTCTTGGGATGACTGTATCGCCGTGTGTTTCGACGTTCCAGGCGAGACGGCCTCGGGCACGTTCCAAGTAGGCTGAAGGCGTTCGCCTGTTCGCTCGCGGGCTTCGCTCGGGAGCGAGTCTGGCGTTGGCAATGCGGGTCATTGGGAACGTAGTCCTGCCGCGCCTTGCGAAACTTCCTTGTGGTTTTCCAATCTACCCAGCCTGCGAGGCAGGCAACTCACTGTTGATCGGAAGGATTGGCCATGAAGTCCAGGTTTGCCATCGCCCTGCCAGCGGCGGTATTCTGTGTTACGGTTCTTGCCGCACCGGCGCCGTGGTTCATGTGGCGGAGCAAGCTGGACGGCAAGGCCTTCTGCGCGCAAACGCTCCCGGGTGATGGCTGGGAGAAAGCAGGCGGGCCGTATCAGGATGCACGTTGCCAGAGGCCAGGAATTCCGGGCCGCTAAGCCGGGAAATCATCGGCCCGGACGCGCCGGACGATCGTGCTGGCAGCGCTGCAGGGCATCAGGCCACCCGAAACGTGGACAGCATTTCCGGTCGTCGACCATCGGGAATCGGGCGAGCGAGTGTGTCCTTCGCGTCGCTGCAAGCGATCACGGAAAGGATTGAGCTGCGATCATGAGCACAGAGAACGGCCTGGTTTTTGCCTACATTCTGAAGGGTCGGTGCGGACAGGCCATCGGCTGGGAACAAATCAAGATCTGGGAACCAGAGCAAGGAATCTTGTGGGTTCATCTGGATTATGCAGACGAAGGCGCCAGGAAATGGCTGGTCGAAGAGAGTGGTATCGATGACGTCTCATGCGCCGCGTTGATGGCCGAAGAAACGCGACCGAGGGTCCTGGCGTGCGCTGACTCCCTGCTGCTGATCCTGCGTGGCATCAATTTCAATCCCGGAGCCGACCTGGAGGACATGGTGGCGATTCGCATGTGGTTCGACGAATATCGCATCATCAGCATGCGGCATCGTCGAGTAATGGCCATGGACGATATCAGCAGGAGTATCGCCGCAGGCAAAGGGCCGCTTTCCAGCAGTGATTTTCTGGTCATGGCCGCCAGCAAACTGACCGACCGCATGGGCGACGTCGTCAGTGACATCGACGATGGCGTGGACGAACTCGAGGATATGGTTCTGACCGAAGAGAGCTACGAACTGCGCGCCAGGCTTGCCGACTTGCGCCGACAGACGATCAGCATGCGGCGCTATATCTCACCGCAACGCGACGTGCTGGCGCGCTTGCAGAACGAACGAGTGGCGTGGCTGACTGAACTCGATCGGGTGCGCATCCGGGAAATCGGCGAACGCACGGCGCGTTTTGTCGATGACCTGGACTCGGCACGCGATCGCGCCGCGATTACTCAGGAGGAACTCAACAGTCATCTGTCGGAGCAAATGAACAAGACCATGTACGTGCTGTCGATCGTCGCTGCGATCTTCCTTCCGCTGGGTCTGATCACCGGCTTGTTGGGAATCAATGTCGGCGGTATCCCCGGAACCGAAAGTCAATTGGGCTTCACCTTCGTCAGCATCATTCTTGTCGTCTTTGCGCTGGTTCAGTATGTGCTGTTCAAACGGAAGAAGTGGATTTGAGCGGTGCCTGGCTCGATTCGGGCCCGCCACACCGTCCTGATCACCGTAGCGACGCTGCGGGGAGTGGCCAAGCATTCGGTTAGTCGATCGAGAGTGTTCTCCGGCCAGAATGACGGTCATGGTCTTCGTCATTGCGGCGACGCCGTCTTCGGTTAGAACGCGCGGCCATTGCTGGCGCGTCTGACGCCCTGGTCCTTGCCTCAATCTGCACGGCGCCCGTTGGTGACTGGGCGCGAAACGTCGTCTTGGCGAGACAAGCCGATGTTTTCATTAATCCTGCGCGGCGATTTACGATCCCCAGCGTTCTTCGTAAGAAAAGGAAAGCTCTTGCTGCCGGATTTCTTGGGACGTCCTGGCGGGTTTTTGGAGCTTCTTGGTGTTTGCGGAAGTGGCTGAGCACGGTCATCAATCGTGATGGAAAAACGAGCGATTTTGGTCAAGCAGGTTGATGCTCTTTCCAATAACCAGTTGATTATTCAGATGTTCACGATAGGTGATGGACTGCTCAAAGTGCCATCACGACGTGACCAAGATTTGGTCATCAAGAATGATGTGTTGCAGGCAGCTGAAATCGTTT
>NZ_JAPUVQ010000110.1:0-84480 GCF_029255145.1 Accumulibacter sp. | reverse complement strand
AAGATGCTCAAGAAGCACGGCTTTATCCCCGCTGCCGCCTGAGCCTCTCTTCCTGCCAGTTGCTCTCAATGGCATCAAGTGCCAGAGATTCGCTCGCCTTCAAGAGGGTGTTCTTTCACGGTAAAGCAGAGTCAAAGGCAGCACCGGGGCAGCGCGATCCAGCTGCTAGCGAAGTCAACTGCACAACTTAAACTGAGATGATATTTGTCTTGACTATGGGGACCCACTTAAGGTTTCTCTGGACTTCGATGGACCAACTTGGATTGCTGTTTGGTGCCCAGGAAGGGAATCGAACCCCCACACCTTGCGGCGGCAGGACCTAAACCTGCTGCGTCTACCAATTTCGCCACCTGGGCACTGCCACGGACCGACCACACGCCCCGCGCAGACCGAGACTCGGTCGGCACACCGACTCGCCTGATCCGCCGCGTGAGGCATTCTACCCGCGGCGACCCTATACTGTCAGCTGCCGATGGCGCCTTCGCGCGATTGAGTTCACCCGCCTGCTCCATAATGCCCGTCGACCACTACGAAAACTTCCCTGTTGCATCGCTCCTGCTTCCCAGGCGTCTGCGCCGACCGATCGAGACCATCTATCGTTTTGCCCGCAGTGCCGACGACATCGCCGACGAAGGCGACGCCAGCGATGCGGCGCGCCTGCGCGGGCTTGCCGACTACCGCGCCGAACTCGACCGCATCACCCGTGGGCACGATCCGGCGACCCCTGCCTTCAGGGAACTGGCGCTGGCGATCGACGAATGGCGTTTGCCGGTGCAGCTTTTCCGCGACCTGCTCGACGCCTTTGCGCAGGACGTCGTCAAGAAGCGCTACGCCGACTACCCGGAACTGTTCGACTACTGCCGACGCTCGGCCAATCCCATCGGCCGCCTAGTGCTACACCTCGCCGGCAAAGCCAGCAACGCGAACCTGCGCTGCTCCGACTGCATCTGTACGGCCCTGCAACTAATCAACTTCTGGCAGGACATCGCCATTGACTGGGGGAAGGATCGTGTCTATCTGCCACGGACCGACCTCGATGCTTTCGGCATTTCCGAAACCCAGATCGCGGCCGGCCACTGGACCCCCGAATGGGCAGCGCTGCTTGCTTTCGAGAGCGCGCGGACGCACGCCTTGATGACCGAAGGCACGCCACTGATCAAGCAACTGCCGGGTCGGTTGGGCTGGGAAATCCGGCTGACGGTACAAGGCGGCCTGCGAGTCCTGGAACGGATTCGGCTGGTTCGCGGCGACGTCTTCGGAGAGCGACCACGGCTTGGGCCGGTCGACTGGCTGCGGATCGGAGGCCGGGCGCTGCTCATGTAGCTCCGGCAAGGCGCGCAAGTCGTGTAAGAATTGCGGCCCTGAGCACCTCCCGAGACTGCCAATGACCCCAGACGAATACTGCCAACAGAAGGCGGCCCGCAGCGGCTCCAGCTTTTACTACAGCTTCCTGTTTCTGCCACCGGAACAGCGGCGAGCGATCACCGCGCTCTATGCCTTCTGCCGGGAAGTGGACGACGTTGTCGATGAGTGCCAGGACGCCCAGATCGCAGCGACCAAGCTGGCCTGGTGGCGACAGGAACTGAGCCACGTCTACGCCGGCCAGGCGCAACATCCGGTGACGCAGGCGCTGCAGGCGGCGAGCCGCGAGTTCGACTTGCCGGAGGAGCAACTGCAGGAGATCATCGACGGCATGGAGATGGATCTGCAGCAATCGCGCTACCTCGACTTCAAGGCGCTGTCGCTCTACTGCTACCGCGTCGCCGGCGTCGTCGGTCTGCTCGCCGCCGGGATTTTCGGCTTCCAGGACCGCCGGACGCAAAAGTATGCCCACGATCTCGGCCTGGCTTTCCAACTGACCAACATCATTCGCGACGTCGGCGAAGACGCGCGCAGAGGACGTATCTACTTGCCGATCGACGAATTGCACCGTTTCGAGGTGACCGCCGCCGACATCCTCAACGCCCGCCACACGGACAACTTCGAGCGCCTCATGGCCTTCCAGATCGAGCGCGCCGAGAGCTACTATGCGCAAGCGCTGGAGGCTCTGCCAAGCGCTGACCGGCGGGCGCAACGGCCAGGCCTGGTGATGGCGGCGATTTACCGCACACTGCTGGACGAGATCAAGGCCGACCGCTGCCGGGTGCTGACCCAGCGCACTTCGCTGACCCCGGTACGCAAGCTGTGGATCGCCTGGCGGACCTGGGTGCGTGGATGAGGGTGGCGGTCGTCGGCGGTGGCTGGGCAGGACTGGCGGCCGCCGTCGAGTTGACCGACGCAGGGAACCGGGTCACCGTCATCGAGGCCGCCAAGCAACTTGGCGGCCGCGCACGCAGCGTCGACCTGCGCGGGCTGCGGCTGGACAACGGCCAGCACATCCTGATTGGCGCCTACGGCGAAACGCTGCGCCTGATGAAGAAAGTCGGCGTCGACCCGGAGCGGCTGCTCAAGCGCCTGCCGCTGGAAGTGCGCTTTCCGGGCTGCCAGCCAGCGCCTTTCCGGCTCCGGCTGCCGCGCCTGCCGGCACCACTGCACCTGGCGGCGGGACTGCTCACGGCCCGCGGCGCCAGCCTGGGCGAGAAGATCGGCGCAGCACGTTTCATGCGCTGTCTGCAGGCGACGGGGTACCGGATCGCCGACGACTGCACGGTGACCTCGCTACTCGATCGGCACCGGCAGAAGGGCAAACTGCGCCGCTACCTGTGGGAGCCGCTCTGTCTGGCGGCGCTGAACACCGCGCCGGAACGGGCCTCGGCCCGAATCTTCGTCAACACGCTGCGCGACAGCCTCGGCGGTGAACGTGCGGCAACCGACCTGCTGCTGCCGGCCGCCGACCTCGAGCAGCTGTTCGCCGTCGCCGCCGCTGAATTCATCCGCGCCCGCGGCGGCGAACTTCGCCTCTGCACACGTGTCGGTTCTATCGACGACGAGTTGAGCGTCGTCGGCGAGCGTTTCGATTGCGTCGTCCTCGCCGTCGGCCCGGTCCCGGCAGCGGCGCTGCTCGCCCAGAGACCGGAAACCAGCGCCATTGCGAAATTGCTCGCCGACTACCGCTTCGAACCGATCGGCACCGTCTACTGCGCCTATCCGCCGCAAGTCCGGCTACCCTTTCCGATGCTCGGGCTGGCAGCCCAGGACGACGGGCAAATCGGCCAGTGGGTCTTCGATCGCGGCACCCTTTGCGGCACGCCGGGTCTGATGGCTTTCGTCCTCAGTGGCCATGGTCAGTGGGAAGCACTCGACAACCAGGCGCTGGCGTCGGCACTGGACCGGGAACTGGCCGCGACACTGAGCAGCAGGCTACCGGCGATGCTCTGGCAGCAGGTGATCCGCGAGCGGCGTGCGACCTTTTCCTGCCGCCCCGGTCTGCACCGCCCGAACGCCCGCACCGCGCGTGCTGGATTGTGGCTGGCGGGCGATTACGTCTGTGCCGACTATCCGGCGACTCTGGAAGCCGCTGTGCGCAGCGGCGTAGCGGCGGCCCGGGGGATTGCGCTAGGTGGCTGCGAGTGAAGCCAGCTGGCATCGTCCAGACGATCGAGCAGCGGCTTCCCCGCTCTCCCCGCCGATCGGCTCAGGCGGCAGGCAGCGATCTTGATCGTCCGACAGGGATCGGCATTCGCGGTCAGGGGCAGTTCTTCCATTCGTCAAGGCGGGCTCGAGCGCATTGAACGGCGCCCTCTGAAAACAGCTCCGGGTGCCGGACGACGACCTCCTCAAATGCGTAATCCTCAAGACCCAGTTCGACCAGAACGGTGTGGCCTGCGGTCTCTGGCTCTCGATTCACCGCCCGCTCGACGGCGCCGATGATTCCGTGACGGCGGATCATTTGCCAGGTATGCACGGCGCGCGTTGCTTTGCCGTTTCTGGTCGCGAGGACGCCTTCATAGGCATAAACGGCCTCCAGGCACTGCCGCTCTGGATCCGTGCTGGGCCCGTACTTCTGCGCACGCAGTTCGAGAGAGCGCTTCCGGGCAGCAATGGCGAGATCAGGGCGCCCTCTTTCCAGCACGTTTTTCTCGAAGATGGTGCACTCTTCGGGCGTCTTGAAGTTTGCTACTCGTTCGGCCATGAGTGACATGGGATCCCTTGAAATTGATATGGTTGGTAGTTAAGGGCGGTGAGGAAGGAGGTACAGCATACCCTTCCGGACCGCCGAGTTGGTAGACCTGCTCGCGACGCTCAGCGCGCAGGCCTGGCGCTGACCTCGTCCAGGTGCCCGACGTCCATCCGCAGCCGCCGGGCACAACGCCCGGCAATCTCCTCGTCATGGGTAACCAGAATCAGCGTGGTACCGCTTTCAGCGTTGATCGCAAACATCAGTTCGATCACCTGATGGCCGGTCACCGCATCGAGATTGCCGGTCGGCTCGTCGGCGAGCAGCAGCCGCGGCCCGCGGGCAAAGGCACGGGCCAGAGCCACGCGCTGTTGCTCGCCACCGGAAAGATGTTTCGGATAATGCCGCAACCGGTGCGCCAACCCGACGCGCTGCAGCCATCGTTCCGCTTCGGCGCGGGCGTTGGCGGCACCGGCAAGTTCGAGCGGCAACATCACATTCTCGATGGCGTTCAGCGACGGCAATAACTGAAAGGTCTGAAAGACGAAACCCAGCAACCGCCCGCGCAATACCGCCCGGGCGTCCTCATCGAGGCCCGACAGATTTTCGCCAGCCAGGACCACCGAGCCACTGCTAGCCTGGTCCAGACCGGCCATCAGACCAAGCAGAGTTGACTTGCCTGAGCCCGAAGCACCGACGATCGCCACCGTCTCCCCCGCCGCGACGGCGAACGAAATGTCGTGCAGAATGGTCAACGGCTCGCCGCCGTTATCGACACGTTTGCTCAACTCACGAACTTCAATCACCATCTCTGCGTCTGAAACCATGCTCCACTTCCTGAACTGCCGTTGCTCCCTGATCCGCCGATTCTTTCTGCTCGCCGCATTGCAGTTGCTCGCGCCGACGGCACCAGGCGCCCAGGCCGCACCAACGATCCTGATCTTTGGCGATTCGCTGTCCGCGGGCTACGGAATTCGCCCGGAGGCTGCCTGGCCAGCCTTGCTGGCACGCCGCCTGCAGGAGAAAGGCCTCGATTATAGCGTCGTCAACGCCAGCATCTCGGGAGAAACCAGCAGCGGCGGCCGCGCCCGTATCGACGCGGCGCTGGCCAGGTACTCGCCGCGCGTCCTAATCCTTGCCCTCGGCGCCAACGACGGCTTGCGTGGTCTGCCGGTGGCACAACTGCGCGACAACCTGACCGCCATCGTCGCCAGCGCGCAGCGGAAGAAAGCCACGGTGTTGCTGGTCGGCCAGCGCCTGCCGCCCAATTACGGTGTTTACGCCAGCGAGTTTCATGACTCCTTCGGCGCCGTGGCCAAGGTCCGCAAGACCGCCCTGGTGGACTTCCTGCTCGCCGGCGTGGCGACCCAGCCACAGCTATTCCAGGCCGACAATCTGCATCCGACGGCCGAGGCACAAACGCTGCTGCTCGACAATGTCTGGCGCGGGCTGGCGCCACTGCTAGAATAGCAGGTTGCCATCGAGAGGTTCGCGCAGCATGAAAGCAGACATTGCGACCGTCGAGCGGATCAGCGACTTCGATTCGTTTGACGAGATCATCGACGTTCGCTCGCCGGCCGAGTTTGCCGAGGACCACATCCCGGGGTCAGTCAACTGCCCGGTCCTCGACAACCAGCAACGGATCGAAATCGGCACACTGTACAAGCAGGTCTCGGCCTTCGAGGCCAAGAAGCTGGGCGCCGCTCACGTGGCCGAGAACATCGCCAGGCATCTGCGTGCGCGCTTCCTCGATCGCCCGAAGAGCTGGCGACCCTTGATCGTCTGCTGGCGTGGCGGCCAGCGCAGCGGCTCGATGAACCACGTTTTCCGCCGCGTCGGCTGGGATGCGCAGCAACTCGAAGGCGGCTACAAGGCCTATCGCCGACTGGTCGTCGAAAGCCTGGCCGAGTTGCCACGTCAGTTCCGGCTCAAGGTCATCTGTGGCGCCACCGGCAGCGCCAAGAGCCGCATCCTGCAGTCCATCGGACGACTAGGCGAACAGGTGCTCGACCTTGAAGAACTCGCCTGCCACAAGGGTTCGGTGCTGGGGGTCCTGCCGGACTCGCCGCAGCCCTCGCAGAAGATGTTCGAGTCGCACCTGCTGACCGCACTGCGGGCGCTGGACCCGCTTCGCCCGGTCTTTGTCGAGGCCGAAAGCCGCAAGATCGGGTCGCTGCAGGTACCTGCCGCGCTGATCGAAACGATGCGGGCCGGCGAGTGCTTCAACATCGAAGCGTCGTTCGCCGCGCGGGTCGATTTCCTGTTGCGCGACTACGACTACTTCCTGGCCGCGCCAGAACGCTTGAACGCCTGCCTTCGTCCCTTGCGCAATCTGCAGAGCAGCGACACGATCGAACGCTGGCAGGCGTACGCACACGAGGGCCGTTGGCGCGAACTGGTGAGCGAGCTGCTGGCACTCCATTACGATCCACTCTACAGTCGCTCGCAGACACGCAACTACAGCGGCTTCGCTGCGCCCGCGAACTTCGTCAGCGACGATCTGACGCCGGCCGGAATTGAAGCGCTGGCGCTCGCGGTCTGCGGCCGTTAGTCAGAGTCTCGCGCCAATGCTGCCGCGCGCGGCGCAAAGGCGCTGCACGACCGCCGCGCGCGGCACCTCGACCTGACCCTCCTCGAAAGCCAGCACCCGCCAGCCCGGCCGCTGCACCCAGCCGAGCATCTCCTGCGAGCGCAGCAGGAATTCCGGATTCGCCGGCCTGCCGTAGCGCTCATTACCGACCATGAATGTCTCGTAGATCAGGATTCCCGGGTCGGCGAGGCAAGCCAGCAGTTCGGCCAGCCGCGCGCGAAACAGATAGTTGGTGACCACGATGCCCGCGAAGGAACGCCCACCGTAGGGCCAGACACCAGCTTCGAGGTCGACCTGCCGCGCCGATACCCGGCGAAGACCCTGCAGCGACCGCAGGACCAGCGGATTGCGATCGACGGCTTCGACATGGTAGCCGAGGCTGGCCAGAAAGCGCGCATGACGGCCACTGCCACAGGCCAAATCGAGCACCTCGCCGGGCTCCGGAATCAGGCCGGCAAAGCGCCGCACCCAGGGCGATGGACGCGATTCGTCGAGAGAAATTGTCATCCGTGGCCTTCTTTCATTTATCATGCTGCAAGACTTCCGGAGATCAGAGCATGGCACCAGACCAACCAGGCGTCGTCGTCAGAGAGAACGGACTGGGACGCTACCAGCAGACCGTTCGCCTTGGCAAGCACACCCTGATCGCCGATGAGGCCGTGGCCACGGGCGGCGAGGACGCTGGTCCCGAACCCTTCGACTTACTGCTGGCCGGCCTCGGCGCCTGCACCTCGATCACTCTGCGGATGTACGCCGAACGCAAGGGATTCCCGCTGGCTGGCGTCAGCGTCGAACTGACCCACGACAAGATCAAAGTCGACGGGCACGGCACGCGTGATCGAATTGTCAGAAGGATCACCCTGGAAGGCGATCTGACGCCTGAACAGCGCGACCGCCTGCTGGCGATCGCCAACAAATGCCCGATGTACCGCACGCTGCAAGCCGTGACCCAGATCGACAGCACGCTCACCGACCGCTGCCCGGCAACAGCGGCCACCACGGCGGCCGCCTGAGCCATGCCGTCGATCTAGAGACTTGACGCGCCATCTGTGGTAAATTGATGCAGTGCAACAATAACCGCTACAGCACCTCTCAAACGCGAGGTGAAATTCCCCATGCTAGAACACCACTACCTCACCACCCTGTTTGAACCCAAGTCCGTCGCGGTCATCGGCGCCTCCGACCGCGAGAATTCGGTCGGAGCGGTGCTGTTCAAGAACATCCTGGAGTCCGGCTACAAAGGCCGCCTCTACCCGATTAACACCGGACACCCGACTGTACAGGGCGTGCCGGCTTACAAGTCGATCGAAGAAATCAGCGCCCGCGTCGAACTCGCGGTGGTCGTCACCAGGCCGCAGACGGTGCCGAGATTGATCGAACAGTGCGGACGCAGCGGCGTCAAGAACGCGATCGTGATCACCTCGGGTTTCGCCGAAGCCGGTCACTCGGGTGCCGCGCTCGAGCGCAAGATGATGGAGATCGCCCGGAGCTACGGAGTCCGCCTGCTTGGCCCCAACTGCCTGGGGATCATTCGCCCCAATCTCGGACTCAATGCCACGTTCGCCAGCGTACACGCACACGTTGGCAATCTCGCCCTGGTCGCGCAGTCGGGCGCCATCTGCTCGGCCGTTCTTGACTGGGCCAGCAGCAACCACATCGGCTTTTCCAGCGTGATCTCGCTGGGCGGCACCGCCGACGTCGATTTCGGTGAAATCCTAGATTACCTGATCTACGACAACCACACTCACTACATCCTGCTCTACGTCGAAGGCATCCGCGATGCCCGCCGCTTCATGAGCGCCCTGCGCTCGGCGGCGCGCATCAAGCCGATCGTCCTGCTCAAGGCCGGACGCCACGCTGGCGGACTGGCCGCGGTCGAGACCCACTCGGGGATGGCCGGTGGTTCCGATATCGTTTTCGACGCTGCCGTCCGGCGCGCCGGAGTGGTGCGCGTGAAGAACATTGGCCACCTGTTTTACGCCGCCAAGGCGCTGGCCTCGAAGTTTCGCCCGCAGGGAAAACGACTGGCGATCATCACCAACGGCGGCGGCCCCGGAGCCATGGCGGCCGACCGTGCCGGTGACCTCGACATCCCGCTGGCCGAGTTGTCCGCCAGTACCTTGCAGGCGCTCAACGCCGCCATGCCGCAGACCTGGTCGCAAAGGAATCCGGTCGACATCGAGGGCGACGCAACACCGAAGCGCTACCACGACGCGATCCTCGCCGTTGCCGGGGACGACGCGGTCGACGGCGTCCTGGTAATGCTTTCGCCACAGGCCATGACGCAGCCGATCGAAGTCGCCAAAGCGGTGATCGACGTCGACCTGCTGACCGCCAAACCGATCCTCACCTGCTGGATGGGCGAGGAGCAGGTGCGCGAGGCACGCAGCATGCTGGAAGACGCCGGCATCCCCTCGTTCCGGATGCCGGAAACGGCTATCGAACTCTACGCCCACATCTCGACCTACTACTGGAACCAGAAGCTCCTGCTGCAGACCCCGGCGCCCTTGTCGAAGCATGCCCGCCCGGAGACCGAAGGTTCCAAGATGTTGATCGAGGCGGTGTTGCACGAGCGCCGCAAGGTGCTTTCGGAAATGGAATCAAAAGCCATTCTGCGCGCGTTCCGCATTCCGGTGGCGCAGACCATGGTCGCCCACACGCCGACCGAATCGCTGTTGCTCGCCGAACAGATCGGCTTCCCGATCGCCATGAAGATCGATTCGCCCGACATCATCCACAAGAGCGAAGTGGGCGGCGTGCGGCTGAACATCACCAATGCCCCGGCCGTGCGCAACGCGTATCACGACATCATTGAGACAATCAAGAAACGGCACCCGACCGCGCGCGTAAACGGAGTCTCGATCGAACCCTACCTGGCGCGCCCACATGGCCGCGAACTGATGATCGGGGTCACGCGCGACCCGATCTTCGGTCCGATCATCACCTTTGGCGCCGGCGGCACCGAGGTTGAAGTTTTCAGCGACCGGGCCGTCGCGCTGCCGCCGCTCAACCGCTTCCTGGCGCGCGACCTGATCGCTTCGACGCGTGCATCGAAACTGCTCGGCGTCTTTCGCAACATGCCGCCGGTCAACTCCGAGGCGCTGGAGGATGTGCTGCTGCACGTTTCCCAGATGATCTGCGAGCTGCCGTCATTGCAGGAACTCGACCTGAACCCACTGATCGTCGACGAGAACGGCGCCATCGCCGCCGACGCGCGCATCGTGATCGACTATGCAGCGCCGTCTGGTGACCGCTATTCGCACATGGCGATCCACCCCTATCCGGTGCACCTGATCCAGGAATGGGAACTCCCGGACGGCCGGGTGGTAACCATTCGCCCAATTCGCCCCGAAGACGCCGAGCGCGAACAGCAGTTCGTCATCTCGCTATCCGAGGAAAGCAAGTACTACCGCTTCATGGATACCATCCGCGAACTGACGCAGGCGATGCTGGTGCGCTTCACCCAGATCGACTACGACCGCGAAATGGCGCTGGTCGCGAACATCGTCGACGCCGACGGCAAGGAAGTCCAGATCGGGGTCGCCCGCTATGTCACCAACCCGGACGGAGAATCGGTCGAGTTCGCCCTGGCGGTTGCCGACGACTGGCAGAAACACGGTGTCGGCCGCAAGTTGATGAGCGCGCTGATTGCCGCCGCCCGTGCCAAGGGCTTTCGGACCGTCGTCGGCGACGTGCTGTCGATGAACACCAAGATGTTCAGTCTGATGACCAAACTCGGGTTCACGATCCACCCGCACCCCGATGACCCGGCGGTCAAACGTGTCATCAAGCCCCTGAACAGTTAGGGCCGCGTTCGCGGCCGGAATGCGGTTGCAGGCAGCGCATCGCCGCCGCTCCCGCGAAAGAGACCAGAAACGAGAGGCAGGCGGGAAGCTGCGGCCGGCCGCCCCTCCCAGGCGAACGCCCGGTGGACTTAGCCTTACTCCTGCTCGAAATTCACGTCGTAGGGATACGAACGATGTCGTTCGGCAGCCTCGCGATACGCTTTCTGTTCGTCAAGGTCAGTCTTCCGGTCCCAGAAGATGGCCCGGCCGCGACGCTGGTCCTCACGCCACTCCGGGTTCCTGGCCAGCATTTCGCGGATGAATTTGGTGTGCTCGGATTCGTACAAGGCCATCTGGCCTACTCCCCAAAGGTATACAGGTCTACGCCGTCACCCGGCGCCAAGATCATGATTATACGCGCGCGCCATGACGGCATGCGCGCTCGGCCTGGAATGCAGCGCGGCAGAGCCGGAAAACGACGACCCACGGTGCGACGCGCCAACGCCAGGCAGCCGGCTCGAAGTCGTCAGTGCAGGATGATCGGCCGCGCTGCACCGGCGCAGTAGGAGTCGAGCAGGGCATCGATCGACTCTTCGTCACGCTCGCTGTCGGGGATATCCTCCAACGCCCGGCGCAAGTCCCTGGCCACCGAACCCTGGACAAAAAGACTGCGGCTGGCCGCCTTGTCCACCAGCTCAAAACCCTCCTGCGCCGGGTAGGCGACGATCGCGTAGTTCGCGCTGTCGTACAAAATGTTCATGATTGCTGTTCCTTTTCCGCCGCAGGAAAACGGGGCCGGACGGCGCCCGGATCATCCGTCGCACCGCATGCCGGCCGCGGTGGCCATGAGCATACCTGTAGCCTACACCTTGTCGAAGCGCATGACGCCGTTTTCACAGGCGACGCGGATCGTATCACCGGCGGCAAATCGCCCTTCGAGAATCGCCTTCGCCAGCGGGTTCTCGAGCTCCGACTGGATCGCCCGCTTCAGTGGCCGCGCACCGAATACCGGGTCGAAACCGGCGGCTGCCACTTCGGAAAGGGCGCTGTCATCGACCTCGGTCTTCATTTCCAGTTGCGCCAGTCGTTTATCGAGATAGCCGAGCTGGATCCGGGCGATCGACTTGATGTGCTTTTCGTCGAGCGCATGGAAGACGACGACCTCGTCGATGCGGTTGATGAATTCCGGCCGGAAATAGCTTTTCACTTCGCCCATCACCGCCAGCTTGATCACCTGATAATCATCGCCGGACATTTGCTGGATCATCTGCGAACCGAGGTTCGAGGTCATCACGATCACCGTATTCTTGAAATCGACGGTACGTCCGTGACCGTCGGTCATGCGGCCATCGTCGAGGACTTGCAACAGCACGTTGAAGACGTCCGGATGCGCTTTCTCAATTTCATCGAGCAAGATGACGCTGTAGGGCTTGCGCCGCACGGCTTCGGTCAAGTGGCCGCCCTCCTCGTAGCCGACATAGCCCGGCGGCGCGCCGATCAGGCGCGACACCGAATGCTTCTCCATGAATTCGCTCATGTCGATACGCACCAGGTGCTCCTCGGAGTCGAACAGGAACCCGGCCAGCGCCTTGCACAACTCAGTCTTGCCGACGCCGGTCGGCCCGAGGAAAAGAAATGAACCATAGGGCCGATTGGGATCGGCCAGGCCGGCACGCGAGCGGCGAATGGCGTCGGCGACCAGGCGCACCGCCTCGTCCTGACCGACCACCCGCTGATGCAGACGCTGCTCCATCTGCAGCAGTTTCTCGCGTTCGCCCTGCATCATCTTGGCGACCGGGATGCCGGTGGCGCGCGACACCACCTCGGCAATTTCCTCGACGCCGACCTGCGTGCGCAGCAGTCTGTTCTCCTGCCCGCCCTGGGTTGACTTTTCCGCCGCCTTCAACTGCGCTTCAAGCTGCGGCAACCTGCCGTACTGCAACTCGGCGGCCTTGTCGAGCTTGCCCTCGCGCTGCAGTCGGGTGAGTTCGACCTTGAGCTTGTCGATCTCTTCCTTGATGTGCGCGCTGCCCTGCACCTGCGCCTTTTCTGCCTTCCAGATTTCATCGAGGTCGTTGTACTCGCGCTCCAGCTTGAGCAGTTCATCCTCGATCAGGTGCATGCGCTTTTTGGACGCTTCATCCTTCTCCTTGCGTACCGCTTCACGTTCGATCTTGAGCTGGATCATGCGTCGATCGAGACGGTCCATCACCTCCGGCTTGGAGTCGATCTCCATCTTGATCCGCGCCGCCGCCTCGTCGATCAGGTCGATGGCCTTGTCCGGCAGGAAACGATCGGTGATGTAGCGCTGCGACAACTCGGCTGCGGCGATGATCGCCGGATCGGTGATCGGGACGCCGTGGTGCAGCTCGTATTTCTCGCGCAGGCCACGCAGGATGGCGATCGTCGATTCGACCGTCGGCTCATCGACCAGCACTTTCTGGAAGCGGCGTTCGAGTGCCGCGTCCTTCTCGACGTACTTGCGATACTCGTCGAGCGTCGTCGCGCCGACGCAGTGCAGTTCGCCGCGCGCCAGCGCCGGTTTCAGCATGTTGCCGGCGTCGATCGCGCCCTCGGCCTTGCCGGCACCGACCATGGTGTGCAATTCGTCGATAAAGACGATGATCCGCCCCTCTTCCTGGGCGATCTCCTTGAGCACTGCTTTCAGGCGCTCCTCGAACTCACCGCGGTACTTGGCACCCGCCAGCAGCGCGGCCATGTCGAGACTCAGCACCTTCTTGCCCTTGAGCGTTTCCGGAACCTCGTCATTGACGATCCGCTGTGCCAGCCCCTCGACGATCGCCGTCTTGCCCACCCCGGGCTCACCAATCAGTACCGGGTTGTTCTTGGTCCGCCGCTGCAGGATCTGGATCGCCCGGCGGATTTCGTCGTCGCGGCCGATCACCGGATCCAGCTTGCCTTGGCGCGCGCGGTCGGTCAGGTCGATGCAGTACTTGCCCAGGGACTGGCGCTGGCCTTCGGCTTCCTGGCTATCGACCCCCTGGCCGCCGCGCACCGCCGCCACGGCCTGTTCGAGCGCCTGCTTGACCAGCCCGTGCTGCCTGGCCAGACGGCCGCATTCGCCTTTGTCTTCGCAGAGCGCGAGCAGGAACATCTCCGAGGCCATGAACTGGTCGCCGCGCTTCTGCGCCTGCTTGTCGGCCAGATTCAGCAGATTGCCGAGATCGCGGCCGATCTGCACCTCGCCGCCGTGCCCCTCGACCTTCGGCAGGCGGCCGAGCGCCTGCGTGAGTGCCGACTTTAGCGCTGCCACGTTGACCCCGGCGCGCGCCAGCAGCGGCCCGGTGGCCCCGTCTTCCTGCTGCAACAGGGCCAGCAACAGGTGCTGCGGCTCGATCATCTGATGGTCGTGACCGACCGCCAGGCTTTGTGCATCGGCCAGCGCTTGCTGGAACTTGGTCGTCAGTTTGTCGAGACGCATGCGGCTACCCTCCGGGGAAATATATCCATGCGCCACAGATGGGGGCGGGGGGCACGAAGTCAACGCCCATTTTCGTGCGCTCCGCGGGTAGACCGCGGTGCCTCCCGCCGGCGGGGTCAGCGGTGGCGGGTCAGTCCTGCCAGCGCTCGGCCGCCTGGTCGTCTGCTTCGCGTGCGTCAACCCAGCGCGCACCGTCGCCGGTCACTTCGCGCTTCCAGAACGGCGCGCGTGTTTTCAGGTAATCCATGATGAACTGACAGGCGGCAAAAACGTCGCCGCGATGCGACCCGGCAACCGCCACCAGGACGATCTGATCGGTCGGCAACAGGCGGCCAACGCGGTGGATCACCAGCGCATCGATGATCGTCCAGCGCTCGCGGGCCTGGTCGACGATCGCCGTCAGAGCCTTCTCGGTCATCCCCGGATAGTGTTCGAGCGTCATTTCGCTGACGCCGGTGCCGTCGTTGACGTCGCGCACCAAGCCGACGAAGGACGCCAGCGCACCGATCTGCGGCTTGCCCTGGCGCAGCGCGGCGAGTTCGGCGCCAACGTCAAAATCGGCTTCCTGCACGCGGACCCGCATCTCAGCCCCCGGTCACCGGTGGAAAGAATGCCACTTCGTCACCGGCGCGCAGCGTCGTCTGCGGCCTGGCCATCTCCTGGTTGACCGCGTAGCGAAGATTCCTGACCGTCGCCAGGCCTTCCCATTCGCCGCCGCGGGCGGCCAGAAAGGCGAGCAGTCCGGCGACGTCGGTTACCCCGTCGGGCATCTCCAGCTGCTCGCTGGCGTGTCCGAGCCGCTCGCGCAAACCGGCAAAGTACAGAATTTGCACGATCATCCCATCGCTCAAGCCAGCAACTCCGAAAAAGGCACAAAACAAACCATCTCGCCACGCCGGATGGGCTGCTGCGGCGGATTGTCGATCAGCCCGTCGCCCCACACCGCCGAAGTCAGGACACCCGAACCCTGCTGCGGAAACAGGTCCACGCCGCCGTCGCCGTTGCTCCTGGCCCGCAGGAACTCGCGCCGCGCGTCGGGCCGCAACCAGTCGAAATCGGCACGCAGGAAGTAACTCGCCGGTGCCGTCCGCGATGCGCCCTGCATCTTCAGCAGAAATGGACGTACCAGCATCACGAAGGTGACGAAGCTCGACACCGGGTTGCCCGGCAGACCGATGAACGCCACTTCGCGGCCGCTCGCGGCGACGCAGCCGAACGCCAGCGGTTTGCCCGGCTTGATGGCGATTTGCCACATCTCCAGCCGGCCTTCGGCTTCCACGGCCGCCCTGACATGATCCTCCTCGCCAACCGAAACGCCGCCCGAGGTCAGAATCAGGTCGTTGTCCTGCGCTGCTTCGCGCAACGCCTGCCGGGTCGCCGTCAGATCGTCGGCGACGTGTCCGTGGTCGCGCACTTCGCAGCCCAGCTGTTCGAGCAGACCAGTCAGCAGGAACCGGTTGGCGTTGTAGATCGCCCCGGCCGGCAGCGGCTCACCGGGCATGCGCAGTTCGTCACCCGTGAACAACACCGCCACCCGCAGGCGGCGAAAGACCGGCAGCCGGGCGATTCCGACCGACGCCGCCAGCGCGCTATCCTGGGGTCGCAGGCGCTGCCCGGCGCCGAGAATCTCGCTGCCGGCGGCAATGTCGCTGCCGGCTCGCCGGATATGATCGCCCGCCTGCGGCAGGTGGTCGATCACCACCTCATCGCCGAGCATCTGACAAAGTTCCTGCATCACCACCGCGTCGGCGCCATCCGGGATCGGCGCGCCGGTGAAGATCCTGGCGGCGGTTCCCGGCTGCAGCCGGCTGCCGACGCTACCAGCCGGAATGCGCTGGGCGACCGGCAGCCTCGTCGGCAAGCTGCGGACATCGGCGACGGCAACCGCGTAACCGTCCATCGCCGAGTTGTCTAGCGGTGGCGCGTCGAGCGCAGAGGGCTGCGCCTCGGCCAGCACCCGCCCGACGGCCTCCAGGGTCGGCAGGAAACATCGTTCGGCAAGTGCCGGAGCGCCGGCCAGCAAACGTGCCAGCGCCAGTTCAAAGGACAGCATGCGTCTCTCCTCCAGCTTGCACAGTACCAAGGATAAAGCCGGCGATCGCCGCTGCATCGTTCAGGTCGAGCGCGGCAAGGTGTCCGGGGAGCGTCCCCGGCAGCGGCTGGTCGGAAGCCACGGCGACGATCTGGTGATGATCTGGCCAAAGGGGCGACTTGCCATTAGCCGGTCGAAACACCTCCAGCGTCGGGATCGCTTCGCCCTTGAAGCCCTCGATCAGCACCAGGTCGCAGGGCGCGAAACGAGCGACGTGTTCGGCCAGCGACGGCTCCTCGGCGCCGCGCAGTTCGCTCATCAGCACCCAGCGCGAACTGCTGGCCAGCAAGACCTGGCTGGCGCCCGCCTGGCGGTGCCGGAAGGAGTCCTTGCCGGGACGATCGATATCGAAATTGTGATGCGTGTGCTTAATCACCGAGACCCGCAAGCCGCGCGCGGTGAGCAACGGCAACAGCTTTTCCAGCAAGGTCGTCTTGCCCGATCCGGAGTAGCCGGCAATACCGAAGACCCTCATCTGCAGCTTCCCGACGGACTTTGACAGGCCACCGGCAGGACGGCCGCGAAGCCGCCTCCGGGGGTCCGGAAATTGGTTGTCTGGCCGCGGTAGAGGCGAGCGGAAACGAGCTGCACGGCACCCCGATAGACGTAGTTGCGGAGATCCAGCTTGAAATCCTGCACCACGCCGTCAACCCGCAGCCGCCGCTCCGACGGCTTCACCAGTGCCTGCGCGATATAGCCACCGCGCGCGATGTCGGCGAAAACGCGCCGGGTCAGCTTGTCGCCGCGGTACGCCGCCTTGCTGCCAAAACCCGCCGCCGGCTTGAAGAACCACTGCCTTCGACTGCTCCAGAAGGCATCGGCGGTGGCCGGAACGACTTCCTCGGTATGCGGAATGCTGCTCGCCAGCAACTGCCGCTGCTGTGCGCCAACGCCAATCTGCCGCAGCCACTGTTGATCGCCGAGGACGGCCAGATTGCGCTTGTCGGCGTACAGTGCGTGCATCTGCGGGTGCGGCGTCAGGACCACCGCGTCGGCCAGATACGCGTCGCGCAGCGCGGCATGCTGCGCTTCGGCGAGGGCGAAATCGGTCAGCCGGTTGTAGACCAGGTCGACCACCTGGCCGCGACACCACAGCCGCCCGTCAGCAAACGAGAGTTCAGCCGGGTCGGCGACCATCGCCGCGATACCGTTGGCCTCGAACAGCTGCCGGAACAGTTCGAACTCGGGCGCCAGGTACTGCGCGGTCGGTTGCGTATCGACGATCGCGATGCGCGCCAGCGGCCGACTCGGCGAGTCACCGCGGGCCAGACGCCACTCCTCGCGGAACATGGCCACCAAGGTGGCTTCAAGCGGACTCGGCGCCGGCAGCATCCGGGCCACCGGCGCGCAGCAGGCGCGCTGGGCACGCAACAGCCGCGAATTCAGCAGCGCCCCGCCGGCATTCGAATTGATCTCGATCAGCTGCGGGCCGTCCGGACCGAGATGGAAGTCGTAGCCGAGGAAAACGCCGGCGGCGGCCGGTGCATGCCGGGCGATCGGCGGCGCATGGGCCAGCACCCGCTGACGATAGGCGGGCATGAGTAGCACCTGCTCAAGCGCCGCAATGATCTGTTCCATGCGCCGCAGATGCGCTTCGCTGACGAAGACGACGCTGTCCGAAAAGAGGTGCGGGCGCGTCGCCAGCAGCTCGCCGTGCGAGAGCGTTCCCTGGCCTTCCTCAAGGGCCTGCTTCAACGATTGGTGATCGACCGAAACGCACGCACAGCCGCGATTGAGCCAGGCGGCCGCAGCACCGCAGTTCGCCGGCAGCAGATCGGCAAGAGGCGCGGGAAGAGGCACGTCCATCAGCCCTCCGCGGCCGTGCGCCGGGCGAAGAAAGCCAGCGCTTCGTCGAGGTCGCGGGTCCTCTTCATCGGCGGCAAGCTGCGCCAGATCCGCTTTCCGTAGGGCTTGCTGAGCAGCCGCGGGTCGCAGATCATCAGGACGCCGCGGTCGTTTTCGTCACGAATCAGGCGCCCTGCACCCTGCTTGACGTTGATCACCGTGCGCGGCAACTGGTACTCCATGAAGGCATTGCGACCCTCGCTCCTCAGGCGCTCGATGCGCGCCGCAAGCACCGGATCGTCTGGAGACGCAAAAGGCAGCTTGTCGATCACCACCAGTGACAGCGCTTCGCCACGAACGTCGACGCCTTCCCAGAAGCTCTGGCTGCCGATCAGGATGGCGTTGCCGAGTCGCCGGAAGCGCTCGAGCAGTTCGTTCTTGCTGCGCTCGCCCTGCAGCAGCAAAGGCAGATCCAGCCCGGCCGCGGCGAGTTGCTCGGCGAGCAGCTCGTGCGCGCGGCGCATCGCACGCAGCGAGGTGCACAACAGGAAGGCCCGCCCGCCACTGGCCCTGAGCAAGGGCAAGGCAGCCTTGACGACGGCCTCTACATAGGCCAGGCTGTTCGGGTCCGGCAAGTTCCTCGGCGCGTAGAGCAAAGCTTGTCGCGGGTAGTCGAAGGGGCTCTCCCAACGCGCCGTGCTGGCATCGCCGAGGCCCATTTCGGCGCAGTAGTGCGAAAAATCGTTCTGCACGGCGAGCGTCGCCGAAGTGAAGATCCAGGCCCGCGGATGACCGGTCATCTGCTTGTGCATGATCTCGCCAATCACCAGCGGCGTGGCGTTGAGCTGCAGCGAGTGTGTATGCGTTTCTCCCCAGCGGACAAAGTCGGCATTGGCACCGCTCTGCCAGCTACGCAAGCGCTCCAGCAATTCACCGGCACGCCGCCAACAGCTCTCCAGTCCTTCGGAACGCTGCGCCTGCGATTCGAGCAATGCGGCCAGCGCAGCAAGTTCGCTGACCACCGCGGCGACCGCGCTCTCGAAGCCCGCACGCCCTTCGAGTTGTAACAGCGCGAAACGCGCGGGATCGACCGGCAGCGTCAGTCGCAGGTCGCGCAGCGCTTTCTCGAGCACGCCGCACAGGCCGGGAAGGTCCAGGCAGTCGCGCGCCGCCGCCAGGCCGGCGATCTGCGTATCGCGGACCAGTTCGACGAGCTGCGCGGTCGACACGCTTTCGCCGAAGAACACGCTGGCGACTTCCGGCAACTGATGGGCTTCGTCGAAGATCACCGTGTTGCAGGCCGGCAGCAACTCAGCCGTACCCTCGTCGCGCAGCATCACGTCGGCGAAAAACAGGTGGTGGTTGACCACCACCAGATCGGCAGCCAGCGCCTCGCGACGGGCCGCAAGAATGAAACACTCCTTGTGCTTCGGGCAGTCCTGGCCAAGACAGTTGTCGCGCGTCGAGGTGACCAGAGCCCAGACCGGCGCGTTCTCCGGCACATCGGCGCACTCGGCCTTGTCGCCGCTGCTGGTGCGTTTGGCAAAGCGCGCGATGCGCTGCGCGTACGCCGCATCGTCGCGTGACAGGAAACGGCCGTCAGCCAGCGCCCGCTCGAGGTGGTAGTGGCACAGGTAGTTGGCGCGGCCCTTGAGCAGCGCCACCTTGACCGGCGCCTTGAGCGCCTTGCGGACGGTCGGAATGTCGCGCGAGAAGAGCTGATCCTGGAGGTTCCTGGTGCCGGTCGAGACGATCACCTTGCCACCGGAAAGCAGCGCCGGCACCAGATAGGCATAGGTCTTCCCGGTCCCGGTCCCCGCTTCGGCGACCAGCACCCGATTGTCGGCCATCGCCGCAGCGATCAGTTCGGCAAGTTCGAGCTGCTGAGTCCGCAGGCGATAGCCGGAAATGCTGGCGGCCAGCGGGCCTGCGGCAGAAAAGACTTCGGCAAGCAAGGCGTTCATGCGCGGTTCGTCGGAAGCAGCGCGCATGCTAACAGATGCGGCCACGGTCGGTGCGGCGGCCGGTCGACTATTGGTTCGCTTCCCGCATCAACTCGCGCAGGAACTGTACCGGAATGGCGAAGCTGATTCCCGAGGGCTTGCTCAGAATGGCTTCCTTGGTTTCCTTGACGAATACCATGTTGATGATTCCGACCACCTCGCCGCGGCCGACTTCGTACAGCGGACCACCGCTGTTGCCAGGGTACGCCGTCGCGTCGAGCTGGTAGATGTCGAAGCTGCCGCTGCGCAAGCGCTGAATCACCCTGGGATCAAGCTGCCGCGCGTTTGCCCCGGGCAGGACAATCGGCGTCACCGCCGAGATGATGCCGCGGTGCGTCACCGGCGACAGGCCCAACACGGCGCCGATCGGGAAGCCGGTAAACGCGACCGACTGCCCCTCGCGCACCTGCCCCGGGTGATGCAGGGCAAGCGCCGGCAAGGCCGGCCCATCGACCTGCAGCAGCGCCAGGTCATGCGTCTTGTCGACCGCGACCGATCTGGCCGCGCGTTGCTGCGGGCTTGAACCCGGCAGAAGCGCCAGAATCACCAGCACTTCGCCCGCCGTATCGTTGGTCTTGTCCGGAAGCACGTGAAGATTGGTCGCCACATGACGGCCGTCGCCGACCACGAAGCCGGTTCCACGCATCATGAACTGCGGGCTGCGCGTCCGCTGATAGGTACCGACGACCACCACCGAAGGCTTCACCTGCTCGATCACCTCGGGCAAATCAGCAACCGCGGGCCTGACGAAAACCAGCAGGACGAGCAGCGCGGCAGCCCGCCACAAGCCCGGCGCGCTCGCCATCGGCGCCGCCGGCCGCACCTTCCGGGAGTCGTCACGACGACTTCCCGGCGCTTCGGTCGACGCGGGCGAGATCAAATGCCACAGTTCCATGTTGTTCCTTCGAAGGTCATCCAAGGCCTGCGAAATGCGTGCGGAGGCGCGGGAAAGCGGCACCGCCGGGGCGGCTTTCTTGCGGCGCCCCGGAACTGGCCGGCGCGGCCAAGAGCACCACCCGCTGGCCGCCGACCCTGTCGCAGCTTGCCCGCCCTAGCTGCCTTTGGTCAAGCGAATCCTCGGCAGTTCGGGGGAAGGCGTGGTCACGCTGGCGTCGTACGGATGGTCGTCACGCTTGAAAAGACTCATGATCCGCTTCACGTAGCCGCGCGTCTCGGCGTAGGGTGGCACGCCACGGTAACGATTGACCGCGCCTTCGCCGGCGTTGTAGGCCGCCGCGACCAGGCTGACGTCGCCCTCGAAATAGGCCAGCAGCCAGCGCAAATAAGCGAGCCCGCCACGCAGGTTCTGCTCCGGATCAAAGGGCTTGGTGACGTTGAAGCGCGCCGAGGTATCCGGAATGAGCTGCATCAGCCCCTGCGCGTTCTTGTTCGACAGGGCCTGCGGATTGAAGTTGGATTCCGCCCGGATGACCGCCAGCGCCAGGCGTGGGCTGACGCCATATTGGGGCGCCAACTGATTGACCAGGCCAAAGACCACCTTCTGCGCTTCGCTGCCGGCCACCAGCACATCGCGGCCATCGTCGGCCAGCACCGGCGGGCGCATGCACTCGGGCACCTCCGGCCCCGGTTCGCCGACGAAGCGTTGCATCTTCTGCGATTGCGGGTGCCCCTGTTTGGCGGCCAGGCTGAAAAAGTAAGCTGCCCGCGAGTCATCACGGTCGACGCCGCGACCATTGGCGTACATCCAGCCCAGATTGAACTGTGCCTCGGCGTCGCCCAGACGGGCGCCATCGCAGTACAGGCTGGCCGCCCGAAGCGGATCCCTGGGCACGCCTTCGCCATGCTCGTAGCTCAGCGCCTCCTTGCGAATCGCGAGGCGACGCTCGTTGTCCCGGTCACCGGAGCCGTCGACGGCGGCATGCGCGGCGAGCGACGAACTGCCGAGACTCAGCAATCCGCAAAAAACCAGCGCCCCACGGCGGAGCCGCAGCGGACAACGCAAACAGGCGGCTTTCATCAGCTGACCTCGTCGGCAACGGCAAAACGTGACAGGTACCAGGGCATCGCCGCCCGAACGCCCTCTTCGAGCCGGTGGCTCGGCCGATAGCCGAGCAAACGCCTGGCCTTGCCGATGTCCGCCTGCGAATGACGCACATCGCCGACGCGGAATTCCCCGTGCACCGCTCGCACATCGCCCACTTCGGGGCGAAATTCCGCCAAGGCGTCGCGCAGGATCTCGAAAAGGCGATTGAGCGCCGTGCGGCCATCGACGGCGACGTTATAGACCTGGTTGACGGCCGCCGGTTCGTCGCTGGTTGCCGCCAGGAGGTTGGCCTGCACGGCATTGTCAATGTAGCAGAAATCACGGCTGCTCTCGCCGTCGCCGTTGATCGTCACCTCCTCGCCAAGCAGCATCGCCCGCGTCCAGCGCGGAATCACCGCCGCGTAGGCGCCATCCGGATCCTGTCGCGGACCGAAGACGTTGAAGTAACGCAGACCGATTGACGGGAATTCGTAACAGCGCGCAAAAACATCGGCGTAGAGTTCGTTGACCAGCTTGCTCACGGCGTAGGGTGATAGCGGCCGACCGATGCGCTCTTCGACCTTGGGCAGCGCCTGATGATCGCCGTAGGTCGAACTCGATGCGGCATAGACGAAGCGCCTGACACCGGCGTCCCGGGCTGCCACCAGCATGTTGAGAAAGCCATCGACGTTGGTGCTGTTGGTCGCCACGGGGTTAGCCAGCGAGCGCGGCACCGAACCCAGCGCCGCCTGATGCAAAACGAAATCGATCTCGCGGCACGCTTCGCGGCAGGCATCGAGGTCCCGGATATCGGCCTCGACGAAGCGATGACGCAACCACTGCCCGGGGGTCACCAGTGACTGCACTTCGTCGACGTTGCGACGATGACCGGTCGCGAAGTTGTCCAGACCGACCACGGTCTGGCCGTGGCCGAGCAGCGTCTGCACCAGATGCGAGCCAATGAATCCGGCACTACCGGTCACCAGCCAGCGTGCCGGCTGCGCCCGCAGGCGTTCGCCGAGCACCGCGCCGGCGCTCGGCGAATCGCTATCCGGGGAACTCAGAGCCGCCACAGGGTGACACCTTGCGCCGTCAGCTCGGCGGCGTTGAACATGCTCTTGACGTCGGCCAGGACGCCGCCCCGCTGCAGCTTGCCGAGGTAATCGGCCAGCGGCCGCTGCTTGAATTCACGATGCGCCACCGCCGCAACAATGGCCGCCGCCGGCGGCAACTGCTCCCACGTGACCAGTTCGACCCCGTACTCGTGCCGTGCTTCAGCGGCATCGGCGACCGGCTCGTGGACCAGCACCTGCGCCCCGTACGACTCCAGCTCGCGGATCACGTCGATGACGTGCGAGTTACGCAGGTCGGGGCAGTCTTCCTTGAAGGTCAGACCGAGGACGATGATCGGCGCACCCTTGACCTGCCAGCCATTGCGAATCATGTGCTTGACGGTCTGCTCGGCAATGAATTTGCCCATCCCGTCGTTGATCCGTCGTCCGGCGTTGATCACCTGCGGGTGATATCCCAGCATCTCGGCCTTGTGGGTCAGGTAATAGGGGTCTACCCCGATACAGTGGCCACCGACCAGCCCAGGCCGGAAAGGAAGGAAGTTCCATTTGCTGCCGGCCGCCTCCAGCACCTCGACGGTGTCGATGCCGATGCGATCGAAGATGATCGCCAACTCGTTCATCAGGGCGATATTCAGATCGCGCTGGGTGTTCTCGATGACCTTGGCGGCCTCGGCGACCTTGATGCTCGACGCCGGATAAACGCCAGCGGTGATCACCTCCTCATAGACCTGGCGGACCCGCGCGAGTGTCTCCGGGGTATCGCCGGATATCACCTTGACGATCTTGGTCAGCGTCCGCTCCTTGTCGCCGGGGTTGATCCGCTCGGGCGAATAGCCGACAAAGAAGTCCTTCTTCCACTTCATGCCGGAATGCTTCTCGATGATCGGAATACAGACCTCTTCGGTGGCGCCCGGGTAGACCGTCGACTCGAAAACGACCGTCGCGCCGCGCTTGAGGTTCCGGCCGACGGCTTCCGAGGAACCGATCAGGGGACCGAAATCCGGCTGATGCGCCTGGTCGACGGGCGTCGGCACGGCGACAATCAGGAAATCGGCCTCCGCCAACGCCGCCGGATCGGTACCGACCTCAAGGTGAACGGCGGCCTGGAGGTCGGCGCTGCTGACCTCGCCGGTGGGATCGACATACTGCCGATAATGCGCAACCTTGCTCGCCGACAGGTCGAAACCGATGGTCCGGCGCCGCTTGCCAAACTCGACCGCCAGTGGCAAGCCAACGTATCCCAGACCCACTACCGCAACAATAGTCATGAACTCTTCATCCTCTCCATACAAATCAAATCACCGTCAATCGCAACCGCGTCTACAGCGCCTTGAGCAGTTCCGCGACTTCGGCCTGTGCCGGGAACTGGTCGCCGAGCTTCACGAGTTGATCCAACTCCTTCCTGGCCTCGGCCTTCTGGCCGGCCTTGATCAGCGCCTTGGCGTAATTGAAGCGAATCTGCGTGGCCTGCGGAGCAAGTTCGAGAGCCTTCTTGAGTAGCTCCAGCCCGCGCGCGCTATCGCCCTTATCGACCAGCAGCACGCCGAGGGTATCCATCAGCGCCGGTTGATTCGGCGCCAGTTTGTTCGCCTTCTCGGCGTATTCGATGGCCTTCGGATCCTTGAGCTGTCCGGCCACCCACGCCAGATTGTTAAGTACGGCCGGGTCGTTCGGCTGCGCCTCGAGCAAGGCGCGATAGCGCTTGGCAGCGCCGGCATAGTCCTTGCGCGCGGTCGCCACTTCGGCCAGATACAGGCGGAAACGCGCATCCTTGGGATGATCCTTCTGCCAGGTCTCACCGAACCTTTCGGCGTCGGCCGGGCTGCCACTGCCGAGCAACGCGCCATACAGCTTGATCGCCAGTTCGCCGCTCCCGGGATCCGCCTTCAGGCCGGCGCGGTACGCCGCCACGGCCTCAGGCCAGGACTTCTTCGCAAGATAGGTATCACCCTCGAAGAGGTAACCGACCGCTTCTTTCGGTCTCTGCTTCTGCACCGCGCGCGCCATCGCCAGCGCCTCGTCGAGCCGACCGGCGTCGAGTTCGAGCATGATTATCCCGCGTTGCGCCTCGAGCGAATCCGGCTTGACCTTCAGCGCCTTGTGCAGACTCTGCAGCGCGCCTGGCTTGTTCTTCGCCGCCACTTCGATCTCGGCCATGCGCAGGAATGGCAGCGGACTGTCGGGCTGCAGCGCGGCGAGCTTGCCGTAGGTCGCCAGCGCCTGGTTGAAGTCGCCGGCAGCCTGCTGAGCACGCCCCGAACCATCGAGGATCTCCGGCCGATCCGGCAGCGCGGCGACGGCTTCCTGCGCCGCCGCAAGCGCGCTCTTGACGTCCTTCTTGCCAAGATAGAGGCCGATCAGAGCCAGGCGCGGAGCCGACGCGGCAGGGTCGGCTGCCACCGCCTGTTTGATCAGGCCGGCCACTTCTTCGGTCGTGCCGCCGGCCTTGGCACTCAGCTGGGCCATCGCCAGCAGGGCCTGCGCGTTCTTGGGATCTTTGGCCAGCAAGGCCTCGAAACGCTTCTTCGCTTCCCCGGGCTTTTTCTCGTAAATGTCCAGATTGGCCAGATTGGCCGTCGCCGGGTAGTACACCGGGTTCAAGGAGAGCGCTTTTTCAAAGCTCTTCCGTGCCCCGGCGATGTCTTTCTTGCCGAGCAGCGCGGTCCCGCGCAGGTTAAACGTCAACGGGTTGTCGGGCTGTTTCTTCTCCAGCTCGGCGATCGCCTTCAGCGCCTTGTCGAACTCGCGACGCTGCAGGTGCGCGGCGATCAGAGCCAGATCCGCGCGGTTACCGGGGTCGGCTGCCGCCACCTGCTCAAGGTCGCGGAGCGCCACGTCGGTATCGCCGGTAGCCAGATTGACCAGGGCCAGCGAGGTCTTCTTGCCGATATTCTGCGGATCAAGGGCGGCAGCCCGCGCAAAGTACTTGCCACCTCTCTCGACATCGCCATTCTGCAGAAAGACCTGGCCGGCGAGCGCCAGCATGTTCGAATCCTTGTCGATCTTGTCGAGCACCGGCTCCAGGATGTTCAGCGCCTTGCCCGGCTGCGCGTTGCGCAGGTAGCTGGCGATCAGCACACGGCGAGCCATGCCGAGCGGTGGTGTCTTCGGCAACGCCTTGAGCAGGTAGGCTTCCGCCTGCGGGAAGGCCTTCAATTCGTACTCGATGAGCCCGGCTAACTGCAGCCCGAGGGGACTTTCCGGGGCAACCTTGAGCACTTGGAGGATGGCTTCCTTGGCCGCCGCATAGTCCTTCTGCTGATAGGCAAGCGTTGCCCGCAGGTAATTGGTCTGTGGATTGTTGGGCGCGATCTTCTGCATCGCGGCCAGTTCCCTGGCGGCCTCGTCGTTCTTGCCCTCGGCCAACAGGAGCTTGACCATGGCGGCGTAAGCGGGCAGATAGTCGGCCTTGATTTCCAGCGCCTTGCGATAGGCCTGCATGGCCGCCGCCGCGTCACCCTGTGCCGACAACAGCTCGCCCTTGAGCTGCCAGGCGTCATTTAGCCCTGGCGATTTCGCAAGGGCCGCGTCGACCAGCGCCAGCGCACCCGGCAAATCGCCCCGGCTCGCCCTTGCCGCCGCCTGGCCGATCAGCGCCGGCGGGTAACCGTCCTGCGCCGCCAGGGCCGCCGTATACGCGGCATCGGCCAGGTCGGCCTTGCCCTGTGCCAGATAGGCTTGCGCCACGGTCGTCTTGAGATCGGCGACCGCCGCCGGTGTCGACAGGTCAGACTTGGCCAATTCGTCCGTCACCTTCTTCGCCTGCCCGAGCGCCAGCATGGTGCGGGCCAACAGCGGGGTTACCTGGTCGGCCGGGTAGTTCAAGCTCTGGGCCTTGCGCAATTCAACTTCGGCGCCAGTCGGATCGCCGGCGTCGAGCAACGCCTCGCCGAGCAGAAAGCGCGCCTCTGCCAGATCGGGCTTCTGCTGCAAGGCGTTCTTCAACTGGATGGTCGCCGCCTTGTGGTCATGCTTCGCCAGATACTCCTTGGCCGATGCCAGCATCGCTTCCGGTTTGTCTCCGCCACAGCCAACCAGCAGCAGCGCGGCGAGCAAACCTGAGACCGTCGCTTTACGCAGCATGTGTATCGAGGTACGAGTGTTCATGATGATCCCCACAGAGTGGCAAAGATTGTCCGTCAAGAAAAAGGCTACTTCAGTCCGAAACGATGCATCAGATCGTACAGGGTCGGGCGGCTGACGCCAATCAACTCGGCGGCCCTGACAACGTTCCCGTCGGCGCGCGCCAAAGCGGTGATGATCACCCGCCTTTCAGCGTCGTCACGAGCGTGTCGCAGGTCCAGCAGCATCGCGTCCTGCGCTCCGCCACCAGCCAGACCAATGTCATCGGCGGTGAGCTGATTGCCGTCGGCCATGATCACCGCCCGTTTGATGCAATTCTCGAGTTCGCGAACGTTGCCCGGCCAGTTGTGCGCCTCAATCGCCCGCAGGGCATCTTCGCGAATGGTCATCGCGCCGCGATTCTGTTCTGCCGCGAAACGCCTGACGAAGGCGTGTGCCAGCAGCGTGGCATCGCCTGAGCGAGCACGCAATGGCGGAATATTGACCACAATCTCCGCCAGTCGATAGTACAAATCCTCACGGAAGCGCCCATCAGCGATCAGCGATTTCAGGTCCTGATGCGTCGCGCAGACGATCCGCACGTTGACCGGTATCTCGTTGCGTCCGCCGATCCGCTCGATCACGCGTTCCTGCAGAAAGCGCAGCAGCTTGGCTTGCAGGGCGTGCGGGAGGTCGCCGATCTCGTCGAGCATCAAAGTGCCGCCGTTCGCGGTTTCGATCTTCCCCAGCGTGGTCCGGGCAGCGCCCGTGAAAGCGCCCTTCTCGTACCCGAAAAGCTCGCTTTCCAGCAGATTGTCGGGGATCGCCGCACAGTTGATGGCCACGAATCGCTCTCGGCGCCGCGGCGACGACTCGTGCACCGCACGCGCCAGGACTTCCTTGCCGGTACCGCTCTCACCGAGCAGCAGTACCGTCGCATCGCTGACCGCAACTTTTTCGATCGTGCGACAGACGCGCAGCAAGTCCGGGTCACGCGTCAGCAAACCAGACAGGACATCGGGCTGCTGCATCGACTGCAGCCGCCGGTTCTCCTGTTGCAGCTCATAGAGACGATAGGCACGCTGGATTGTCAAGCCGAGCATCTCGATCTCGAAGGGCTTGGCGAAGAAGTCGTAAGCACCCAGCGAAACAGCGCGCAAGGCGTTGGCCCGGTCGTTCTGCCCGGTAAGGACGATGACCTTGGTGTCGGGCGCCAGCGTCAGAATCTCTTCCAGCAGCTTGAAACCTTCCGAGACAGAATCGGCATCGGGCGGCAAACCGAGATCCATCGTCACCACCGGCGGCAGGTGGCGACGGACCTGTGCCAGCGCGCCCTCGCGATCCTCCGCAGTCAACGCTTCGTACTGGTCAAAAGCCCAGCGGATCTGTTTCTGCAGCGCCCGATCGTCCTCGACGATCAGCAGGTGGGGCAACTTCTCGGAACTCATTCCTGCTCCTTCGGAGCGCCAGCGGCGTCGATGCCCGAACCCGCGTCAAACAGTGGCAACAGCAGTTTCACCTGCGTCCCGGCATCGACGGCGCTGTCGACCGACAGCGTGCCCCCCAACTCATTGACATACTGGAAACTCTCGTAGGCGCCGATCCCCATCCCCGTCGGCTTGGTCGTCTGAAAGGGCTTGAACAGCCGCTCGCGGACGAATTCGGGACTCATTCCATGGCCGGTGTCGCCGACCTCGACCAAGGCGTTGGTCCCCTGCCGGGCGATCCGCAGCCACACCCGCCCGCCCTCTTCCGTCGCCTCCAGGGCGTTCTGCACCAGGTGGCCGATCACCCGTTCGATCCGGTCTTCGTGCCCACGGGCAACAAGTCGCTCCTCGATCGTCAATTCCACGTCCCTTCCCTGCCCGGACTTGGCGGTCTGGATGCGTCGGGCCGCATCAGTCAGATCGATCCCGCGCGGGCCGTCGAGCGGGGTGGCGCCTTCGCGCAGTTGCAGCATCAACTGTCGCATCCGCTCGACGGAGTTCTCTACGGTCATCAGCATGTCCTTCTGGAACTCCGGGTTGTCGCGGTGGCGCTCGGCGTTCTTGAGCATCAGCGACAACTGCGCGACGATGTTCTTCAGGTCATGGACGACAAACGCCGACATCCGGTTGAACGAGTCGAACTTGCGGACTTCGAGCAACGCTTCGCTGCCCTGCATCTGCCCGAGAAAGGCGCCTGCCTGACGGCCAGCGGTCTTCAGGAGGTCATTTACCTCCCAATTCACGTCGATCCTGGCGCGCGCCGTGGCCAGCACCACAAAAGCGATCAACTCGTTGCCGGTGGTCAACGGCACGACCAGCCAGGCGTTCGGCACCTCGACCAGCCAGGAAGGCAGCGTCAGTCCGTCGTAGCGCCGCGGCAGCGAACGATACTCCTCGAGGTTGATCACCCAGCCGCTATCGACCAGGAACTTGCACAAGGGGCTCCCCTGATCCTCGGTGGCCACCGACACCGGCATGTTCCAGCACGCCGCCTGGGCAAAGAAACGACCCGAGGGATCCTTCAGCCACAGCGCACCACCCGGGCTCTCGACCATGTCGGCGAGGCCGCGCACAGCATGACGCCCCATACCCGAGAACCCATCCTGCGAGGAAAGCGTCTGCGTGAAGCGCAGCCACTCTTCGCGATAGTCGTAGCGGTAGCTGAAGAAGTGCTTGCCGACCTGGACCCGCAGCCGTGCCCGCATCGAACCCGAGAAGGTCAGAGCCACCAGCACCAGCATCGCGGCAAAGAGCAGCGCCAGTTGCAGAGCACGCCCCCATTCGCCGCCAAACAGGCGCACGTAATAGCCCGCCGAAGCCATGAACAGGAGGTAGATACCAACGATCACCAGCGTCGCGGACTGCACGGCGGCGCGCTGCGACATCACCAGCCGGCGCTTCCAGTCATGGCTTCGGATCGCCGACAAGGCAACCAGCGGCAGGCCAACCGCATGCGCAAAACCGCGGATGCTGAAGGCGTCCACGTCAACCCGGTTGAACAACAGCGCATCGGAGTACAGATACAGGTCGAACAGAAATGTCCCGCCCAGGCCGAGGCACAGGGGCTTGATGCTCCAGCGAAAATCAGGTGACACCTTGCGAAACAACTGCTCGATCAGCACCAGGCCGAAGACGCTCATGGCCAGCGACGCGAACAGGGCCACGCGTTGCGATGGCAGCACCATGTAGGCAATCACCAGATCGATCCCCGAGACCACCAGGAGCTGCGACCCGAAGCCGACGATGAACAGCAGCACCGCGACCGCGCCCAACCAACCGCAGCGGCCCGGAGAACGTTGGCCCTCGGGCGCCTCCGGCTTCATCAGAACGAGCAGGAACAGATACCAGCCGCCGAAGCGCAGCGCATCTGCCAACAGGCCGCCAGCAAAGAAGATCGCCTGGCCGGTGATCGCGAAGGTCATTCCGAGCAAGCCCCACAGCGCACACAGGCTAACCGCCAGGAACATCGCGCGGCTGCGACCGCCAGCGCGCCAGCCGGACGCCAGGTAGAGCGCCAGCAAGGCCGCCAGGATGCCAGCCAAGCCGTAACTCCAGGTGGAGATGATTGCCATCTTGCTGTCCATCACCGGCAGCGCTCCTCCCGAATCGACACCGGCGAACACGCCGCGCCCAGCAGCAGAAGCTTCATTGGGCGCCTTTTCCGGTCAAGACGACGCCGACCGTCTGAAAGAGAATCACGATATCCAGGAACAGGCTGTGGTTCTTGACATAGAACAAGTCATATTGGAGCTTCTGGATCGAATCGTCGACCGTCGAACCGTAGTGGTAACTGACCTGCGCCCAGCCGGTCACCCCCGGCTTGACGCTGTGGCGCACGGCATAGAACGGGACGTCGCGGGTCAGCTGGTCGACGAAAAACGGACGCTCGGGACGCGGCCCAACCAGACTCATATCGCCGGTGAGCACACTATACAACTGCGGCAACTCGTCGATGCGCAGCTTGCGGATGAACCTCCCGACCCGCGTCACGCGACTGTCGTTGGCCGTCGCCCAGCGCGGTTGGCCATCGCTTTCTGCATCGTTACGCATGCTGCGAAACTTGATGACATTGAACAAGCGGCCATCGAGGCCAACCCGCTCCTGCCGGTAGAAGACAGGAAAGCCATCCTCGATAACGATCAGAATCGCCGTCAGCAGCATCACCGGCATGGCCAGCAGCAGCAAGAAAGCCGCGACGACGATATCGAACAGGCGCTTGATGCTGGTTCGCCGCCAGCTCTGCCGAAACCCCTCGCCGAAAATCAGCCAGCTGACACGCAGCGAATCGATCCGGATCTGCCCGAGCGCACGTTCGAAGTAGCTGGCCAGATCGAGGACCTTGACGCCCGAAAGCTTGCAGTCCAGGAGTTCACGCAGGGGCAGCGCACCACCGCGGCGTTCGCGAACGGCGACGATGATTTCATCCACCTTCAGGGAATGCGCGGTGTCCGACAGCGACATCTCGCGCGGCAGCAGGACCTGTGCCGGAACGATAATCTCCAGGTCGGTAGGGCTGGGATAGAAACCGACGATCTGGATTTCCGGATCGGACTTGCGCAGCACGCGGCCGACGTTCTCCGCCTCCTCGCCGGCACCAAAAACCAGTACCCGGTGACTGAGCAGCAAACCCGTGCGGCTGTGCGCCGAATGAACCCGGTGAACCAGCGTCGCAAACAGCGCCGCCAATCCGGAAAGGAGCAGGTAACCTCGATCGACCTCGGCTACCGACAGCAGCGCAAAAACGGCATAGGCCAGCGGAATTGCCAGGTAGAGGGACAACACCGCCCGCGCCCTGGTCTCTGTCCGGGTACGGCTGTGGACCCGTTGATAGATGCCCAGCCAGGCGCTGAAGACGATCGTCGCAAGCGCAAAGATCACCGCATAGAAAGCCACTTTCTCAAGGGCGAGCTGACCTCCGCGCCCAATCCAGATGGCGGCAAGGATCACACAGAGCACCGGGAACATCAGGTCGATCACCACCCGGGCTATGGTCGTCCGATAAAACCAATGATTGAACACCTTGATCACGATAGACCCCTTGCAAGTGCGAACCTGAAAACCTGTCGTTGATGACCGGCCTGCGGAAACCTGGATTGAGACCAGGACAACTCGGCGAACGTCACGAAACGAAGGCTATCAGTGCAGAGAAATGAAGACCGTGACCTAATGCACAGGGAGCGGGCAATACGCCTTGTGGCAAACCGCCAGGCGCCCCTCCGGGACAACGAAACCAACTTGAGAAATAGTCATAAGCGTATGATAAAACATGTTATTGTATTATTGCTCCGAATGGCTTATGCCGTAATTTTACTCTGCGAGAGGTCTGCAATCGCTTTTTCCGGCGGGCAGACAGGCGTTCGGGGAGGGTCCGCGGCGGGCTCCTCGTCGAGGAACAGGGCAAAGCATAGCAGCAAGAAGAACAGGAAAGCAGTCCGCGGCATGTCGAGCAGGCTCGAAACCATACCAACCACCACAGCAGCCAGCAGCGAGGCCAGCAGGTAGGGCGCCAGCGTCTGCGCTCGGCCGGGACCGCCAAGCAGGTTGGCAAAGGCCAGAACCAGCAGGCCGAGCAGCAGCAGCAGCCCGATCGCTCCCTGATCAATCAGCAGTTCGAGAAACAGGTTGTCGATATGCCAGGGGACGAAGTAGTCGTGCCCGGCAAAGAACCAATGCCTCAGCCCGTCCGAAAAGGCGGCATTGCGCAGCAGCTCGCGACCATCGGCGGCGAGCACGCTGACCTTGCCGATATCGATGTAGTCGGCCGGTCCGGCGAACTGCAAGCTGATGAATCCGGGCCCCGCCTGCCGCCACCAGCCGCCCGTCTGCTTGTTCGACCTCAGCCCCAGCGACACCTGTTGCCATTGCTCGCCGCCCTGGTGCACCAAGACGCCGCTACGACCGCAGGGCACGGCGTACAGCAGGTGCCGCTGGCACAGCTCGACACGCAGCCGGGCCAGTCGCGCCGCCCGCAGTTCGAGGACCACCGTGTAAGGCCCCTCAGCCAGCGCCGGTACGCGCTGCAGCAGGTCGAAGGCGCCGCGCAGGTGCTCGTTGTGGCGCGGACCGAAGAGGCGCAGGTAGCTTCCCTGAGCCTGCCCCGGTAGATCGATGACGCGCAGTCGACCCGGCATCTCGCGCCCGGGCACCGCCTGCGAGTAGTTCGCCGGAAAACGCCCGAGTCCCCTGCCGAACAGGACCTCCGCCGGACTGCGCAGCAGGCTCAATCCTTCGGACCAGTGCTGCAGGCGCCCACCCAGATCGCGCGCACTGGCCGACAAGCGACGGCCCATGAAGTCTCCGAGCGCCAGCACCGCGACCAGCTCGCAGATCAGCACCCCCACCAACACCCGGCCACCCCACACCCGCCAGCGCTCCGACGGCCGGACAACGGCCGCCTGAGCCGGCGGCGAAGCCCCCGCTGCAGTCGAGCACAGCAGGCCCGCCAGGACGGTCAAGGAAAACCCGACGCTCAGATAGACGCCGCGCGAAAAACTGGTCAGCCCAGCGTAGGCGGCAATCAACGCCAGCGCTGCGGCGAGTACCCAGGCGAGCGGGCCGGGCGCGCGCAGCACCGCGTGCACGGCAAACGGCACGGCCATGGCGAGAAAGGCATCCAGCGCCGCGCCACCAACGTGCATCTCCCAGAACAGCGCCGTGCTGCGATACGCAGTCGAGAAATCCAGCAGCCCCGGATAGCCGGCGCGCTCGCCGAGAATCGCCAGCGACGCCAGCGCCAGTCCGGTCGCCACTCCCGCCGCGAGGCGTCGCGCCAGCAGTTCGGGCGCCCCGTCGAGCAGGCTGCGCAGCGAAGGCAGGAGCAACAGAATCAGCAGCAGGCTCTTGCCCGTTCGCAGGCTGTTCAAGGGATCTTCGTAAGCAGCGAACCACCCCGGCGGAACGCTGTCAGGACCGGCGCCGGCACTGGCAGCCATCAGGCCACGCACCAGGGCCAGCAGCCAGGACGCCGCCAGCAGGCCGAGCCCGATCCGGGCCAGAGCAAACCACCGGGCCCGCCGCGGCCGGCTCTGGCGCCACGGCACCACGCCGGCGACGGCCCGGCCCGCCGGCGGCGATCGCCGGAGGACCAGCCGGGCATGGCATCCCAGCGCGGCGCCGAGGGCCAGCAAATCGAACTCTTCGACAACGATCCAGCCGGTCCACGGCGCCAGGCCGGCGACCGGCAGCAAGGCCGGCAGTACCAGCGGCCAGATCGCCGGACGCAGGAAGACCGCCGTCGACCAGGCCAGAAAGGTCACCGTCAGCGGCAGTGGCCACAGCGGATGGTGCAGCGCGATGAAGCTGCCCAGTGCGCAAGCGAAGACGGCCAGAACCGCGTGCAGCGCCACCTGCAGGCCCGGACTCACGCGCAGGCTCCAGCGCCGGCGCGCGACACCGCCGCAATCGCCGCTGACGACCACCGCGGCATCTGCAGGAGTGGCCCACGCACTCCCGCTAACACTCTTCGCCGGCGATCCTCAAGGCTTCGCGCAGCACACCGAGGTCACCGATGTGATTGGCCATGAGAAGGATCAAGCGCGCATTGAGTAGCGTACTCTGCTCGTCCGAAAGCTCGCGATGGGCATCGAGCAGCACGGCGTAGAAGTCGTCACCGGGGGAAAAAGCGCGCCGGTAGCTATTGCCCGGCTCGCCGAAAGTCGCTTCGGTAATCAGTGTCGCCATGCCGCCGTCTCCTCCAGAACCGTGCACGTGGCGCGCGCCAGCGCCGCCGCGACCGGATCGCAATCGATACTGCGCCAGCGGGCGCTGACGTGCTGGCCCGGCCGGCACAGGTCCACCGTGCGCGGCCTGGCGTCATAGCGATCGGCGTAGCAACCGCGATAGTCCTCGAAGACGCGCCAGCCGGCCGGCGCCACGCCTGACCGGGGTGCCAGCAGCGCAACGTCGAGCGGAATCGGACCGTCGGTCAGGGCGCAGAGCGTCGCCACGGTCGACGCTTCGACGGCAGCCGGATCGTCGACCGCGCGCAGCAGCATGAAATGGTTGCCAATCGAATCGAGCAACCAGCCGTCGCTACCGGAGACACGGACCGGTGCATCGTCGATCGGCGCGCCGGGATGCATCTGGCCAGCAAAGAGATCGGCGTCGGGCGTGTTGAGCGAGGATTCGGAAAGAAAGGCCGGAACCGACAGGCGGCCCGAGTTGACCAGCGCACGGGCGAAGGAGTACTTGCGCGCCAGTGTCAGCACGGCGTTGCGAAAGCTCAGCGACATCCTGCTCCTGGGCGTGATGAAGTCGGTCGATCGCGTCGAGTTCAGCAGGTTCTCGTCGGCCGCGAGCTCGCGCTCCTCGGCGTAGCTGTCGAGCAGCACTTGCCGGTGTCGGAAACTGCTCATCCGCCGGCACTGGGAGGCGTACACGCTGACCCATTCGACCTCGAATACGCGGTCGTCGCCCAGCATCGCCCTGATCCTCGGGATGACCCTCTCGGGTTTCTTCTCCTCTTCGGGACCGGCCTGCCGGCCGGGCTGGAAGTCGATCCGCCCGACGTTGTCGGCCTGACCCTGCAGCAACACCGCCCGCCCGGGGTGAAAAGGCGGGTAGAACCCGAACCAGCGCTCGGCGGGTAACTCGGCCTTCATCACCACCTCGGCGATCAGCAAGCGGTCCATGAGCACTTTGCCCTCGACCTCGAGCTTCAGCATCGCGCGAATGCTGCTGCGTGCGCCGTCAGCGACGATCAGCCAGTCGCATGCGACCGCGTAGGGGCCATCCGGCGTGTCGATCTGCACGACGACGCCGTCCTGATCACCGCTGCCGTCCTCGACCACCGCCCTCTGCTGCACCGCGACGACCCTGTTCTTCCAGCGCAGATCGATGCCGGGCAACTCCTGGGCGCGCCTGACGAGAAACTCTTCGAGGTAATGCTGCTGCAGGTTGATCATCCCCGGACGCTTGTGGTCCGGCTGCGCCAACAGCGTGAAGTTATCAACCTCCTCCTCGCGAAAGAAGGTGCGCCCGACGTTCCAGCTGACGCCCCTGGCGACGCAGCAATCACCGACCCCCAGGCGATCGAGCACTTGCAGCGCCCGTTTGGCGTAGCAGACGCCCCGCCAGCCGACCGAGACGCGGTTGTCGTCGTCGAGCGGCAGCACTGGAGTCCCCTGCTGCGCCAGGTCGATCGCCAGCGCCAGACCGGCCGGGCCAGCGCCGACAACAACCAGCGGATGCCGGCGCACGAGTCCGCCCTGCAGTTCGGCCGGCCGCCGATACTCGTACTCTGAATAGAGGTAGGCACTCAGCATGACTCGCGTGCTCGCTCGCGCAGGACTTGCCCGGAACCCGAAGGTTCAGTCGGCGGCCTGCAGGCCGTGCCACATTTCCCGGTCGCGCGCTGCCGTCCAGATCTGCGGATGCCGGATGCCGTTGGCTTCGTCGATCGCCCGCACGACGTCGAACGGCAGGAAGTACTCGGAGATGAATACCTGCGCGAACTTCGGGTCCATCGCCCGGCGGGTGTGCGCCATGGCCTGCTTCAGGTTCATCCCGGCGGCTGCCGCTTGCCTGACACAGGCGAACAGGGTGGCCACGAAGTCGGTGGTGTAGTCGAGGCCACGGGCCACTTCGGCCAGTCGGCGAGTTGCGCGTCGCCGGTGTAGCACACCGCGTCGCACTCGACCAGGTCGCCCGAAAACAGCGCCTTCTCGGACGGCACCCAGACCACGGTGCCGCTGCGGGTGTGGCCGGCGCCGGACCTCCAGCCCGCCCATCCACAGCGTCATCGTCTCCTTGAAGACCAGCGTCGGCCGGGTCAGCCCCTGGATCGACCCGAACGCCTGGAACAGGCGCGGAAAGCGCTCGTACTCCGAAGGCATGTCCTGGGCACCGCGTTCAACGATCATCTCGTAAGTACCCTGGCTGGCGATCACCTCCTGCAGGCCCTCGGCCCGGTAGGCCGTCGCGCCAAGCACGCGCACCGCGTGATGGTGCGAAAGCACAACGTGCTTGATCGGCTTGTCGGTCAGCCGGTGAATCTCGGCGACCAGGCGAGCAGCCATCACCGGCGTCGCCTGGGTATCGGCGATCAACACTCTGTCATCGCCGATGATGATGACGCCGGTATTCGGATCGCCCGCGGCGGTATAGCCCCAGCAATGTTCGGAAAGCCGGACGAAAGTCGCTTGCTTCTCTTCGAGGTCGGCGACCGAGGCGAACTTCGCTTTCATGCGCTGCTCCGGGAGTGATGGAAATGACCAACGCCAAGCACCGCATCCTGCCGGCACCCTACGCCGGGCGACGCAAGCGGTGTCCCGCAACCGGCTTCTCCGTCCCGATCCAGGCCGATTCTGTCTTTCGGGGTGGCTTCTGTCAATGAACCGTCACGCCGCTCTCAGCCAAGGCGGGGGCGTCGATCACTCGAACGACCGAACCCAGCGAACCAGGCTGGCACCATCGATGGCTCCGGCCTGACGCGCCACTTCCTTGCCCTGCCTGAATAGCGCCAGGGTCGGAATCGAGCGGATGGCGAAGCGCGCGGCCAGCGACGGTTCTTCCTCGGTGTTGACCTTTGCCAGCCGGAAAGCGGGTTCGAGTTGCCGCGCCGCCGCAGCGAACGCCGGCGCCATGGCCCGGCACGGACCGCACCAGGGCGCCCAGAAGTCGACCACCACGGGCAGTTCGGAGCGCTCGATGTGCCGGTCAAAGCTGGCCACCGTCAAGACCGTTGGCGTGCCGTCGAAAAGTATCTGCTGGCAGTGACCGCAACGCCCCTGATCGCCGAGTCGCGCTTCGGGGACCCGGTTCGGGCGATGGCAATGCGGGCAAACGACTATCTTCGATGTACTCATGGCGTCTCCCGCCGGCGTCCCCGCCTCGACACTCGACGCTCACCGCCCACCGCAGCCCGGCACCGCAACCTTGCGAAACACCTGCGGTGAGGCGACCGCGCTGGACGGGTAAGGCCCGGCTGGCGCTGGAAATCGGGGTTGTCGATGAGACGCCGGCAGTGCTCGGTCGATTCCCATACCGCGTGATTCACGAACACACAGCCGCCACCAATGCCACGATGCGGCCGGGTCGAACTGTCGTCGGGCTGCCGCCACATTGCTGCTGCATCGGCTGTCCAGGCCTTGAGCAGTTGCCCGACCTGGTCCGCTTTGACCTGGAACCTGTTGATCGGCACCAGCGGAGCAGCGGTGTCCTCCATCTGCCCGGCCAGCGTAACCAGGTCGTCCATTTCAACGAAGCGTGGCATCGTAGGTCTCCTTTCGTTGGTGCCGCGTGTTACTGCATCGGTGCCGTCGCGCGGTGCCGCGCCCCGGCAGCGGCCTCTTCGCACCCGGCCCGTTCGTGCTTCCGATCCTGCCGGTCAGGCGCAGGGCATCAGCAGCAAGGCGCCGTACGGACCGGTGATCATCATCCGCCGCTTCCTGGCCAAGGGCCAGCGCGTCGCTGCGCCCCTTGAACACGCCGGGACCGTTTTCCCCGGCGGTCGCCAGCGCCAACACCGGCAACAACGTGCGCCACCGTGTAGTCAGCTCGACTATGGCCACCGAGCGCTCGCTGCCGAACGGTTCGGAAAGCGCGGTCAAGGTCCCGGAGCAAGGAAGGGTCAGGAAGCCGAGCAAACGCCTGTGGTGTGCACTCGGCGAATCATCGCCTCTCCGGCGCGTCTCGCTCGACGATGCTCGCCGCGAGCGGCTTGCCGATTTCGCGGACCCCCGAAAGCGCATTCGCGATGGTCTCGGCCGACCGGCCCCTGGCCAGCTGATTGGCCAATTGTACCCGGCGTTCGGCGGCCGCATGAAAGGTGCCGATCCCGCGCTCGCCGAGAGCGACAGGCCTCGCGCGCCGATGGCGCAGCCGGCCGCATGACGGGCGCTTCGCGACGCAGGGGACCTCAGACGCCGATTCGAAGCCCCGTCTTCTTGAGAATCCTGGTCGAAAAAAGGACATCGTGCGCCCGGCAATCGGCACCCAGCAACTCGGCGATGGTCGCCACTTTGGCCAGCACTTCGGCACGCGAACTGCCATGCACCATTGCAAACAAGCTGTACGGCCACTCGGGAAGCTGGCGCGGGCGATGGTAGCAGTGGGTGACGAAGTCCAGTGCGCCGACCCGCGCGCCGAGCTCGTCGATGCGCTCGTCCGCGACATCCCAGACGCTCATCCCGTTGGCGGTGTAGCCGATCGCGTAGTGGTTGGGCACCGCGCCGATCCGGCGGATGATGCCGCAGTCGAGCATCCGCCTCAGCCGGGCCATCACTTCCTGCGGCTCGATGCCGAGCTGCCCGGCCAGCTGGTGATACGGTCGGGCGACCAGCGGCAGGCCACTCTGGGTGGCCAGCACCAGGCGGCGGTCGACCGCGTCGAGCGCCTCGCCCGGGCTCGCCAGGGCGCTCATGCGCGTACCGCCAGCTTCATCTCGACGAAGTACTCGCGCAACTTCGGAAACGCGAAGACCTGTAGACCGCTGGCTTCCTCGATGCCACGCCGCGCGGCCGCGATGCCGTCGGCGGTCTCGCTCGCCAGCACGAACCACATGTTGAAGCGACAGTAGAGGTCGCTCTCGCGCCGATAGTTGTGGGCCACTTCGGGAAAGGCGTTGACCACCTCGAGTACCCGCTGCCAATCGTCCTCGGGAACGCACATCGCCGCGAGGACGAAGGCGCCGCCCATCCGCTCGACCTGAAACATCGGTCCAAAGCGGGTCAGCACGCGGGCATCAAGCATCGCCTGCAAACGTTCGAGGAGGTCTTGCTCGCCGATCCCGAGCGCTCCTGCGACTTCGGCGTAGGGCAGCTCGCAGATCGGGAAGTCGCCCTGCAGGCCGTCGATGATCGCGCGATCGATGGCGTCGATGGCCACACTGTCACGCATAGCGTGCTCCACCCTGCTTGAAGCGGGTCACTGAAAAGAGGGTCGCGTGGGCGTAGTCGCGCAGCTGCAGGCGCGATCGCAGTTGCCTGATCCTGGCCTCGACTTCGCCGCGGAGCTGGCCGTGGATCATGCAGAACAGGTTGTAGCGCCAGTCCGGCAGCACCCGCGGGCGCTGATAGCACAGGGTAACTCCCGGCTCGCGGGCCAGCGTCTCGCCGATTCCGGCGACGGCGTCGTCGGGGACGTCGTGCACCAGCATCGCGTTGGCCGTGTAGCCGAGTTCGTGATGCCTGACGACCACCCCGAAGCGCTTGATGATCCCCTCGGCGCACCAGTGACGGATACGTTCGAGAACCTCGCTCTCGTCGCAACCGACCCGGCTGGCGAGCACCGAAAACGGACGAATGAACAGTGGCAAACCCTCCTGCAAAGCCATCACCAGCCGCCGTTCGAACTCGTCCAGCGGTCGCGGCGGCACGAAGGCCCGCCGGCGGGAATCGCCCGGCAGCACCTTGTCGGTCTTGCCGTCCAGCGAGAAACCGAGGTCGATGTGGAATTCGTGCAGCAAGGGGAGTCGCAGCAGCGGGTAGCCTGCCACCTGCTCGATCGCCCCCAAGGCAGCCTGCAGCCGCCCCTCCGAACCCGCGGTAACGACAAACCAAAGGTTGAAGCGGTGCTCGCGCTCGTAGTTGTGGTTGACCTCGGGAAAGCGATTGACCGTCTCGGCCACCGCGACCAGCCGCTCCGGCGGCACCGCCATCGCCGCCAGCGTGCTGGCGCCGATCCGCTTGGGTGCAAAGACCGCGCCGACGCGAGCGATCTTGCCCTCGCGGCGCAAGCCCTCGAGCAGCCGCAGGACAGCACTTTCAGCAACGCCGAGGCGCGCGGCCAGCTCGGCGAAGGGCGCCGGGCAGAGCGGAAAGTCGCGCTGGAAATCGTTCAGCAAGCGAAAATCGAGCGCCTCGTCGGTCATCGCGCTCAAAACCCCGTCCGCTGCGCGCGGCTGGTGAAGAAGATGCCGCTCGGCGCCTGCGCGGCAAACTCGCCGACCTTGGTCAAGGTCGCCGTATCGTAGATCACCACCTTGTTGTCGTCGCGGGCGGAAAGCCAGACCTGTTCCCCGCGCGGCGTGAACTCCATGTGCAGAATGGCTTTTCCCGGCTCGAACGTCTTCACCACTTTTCCGGTCAGCGTGTCGATCACCTCGACCCAGCCATTATCCGGGAAAGCGTAATTGACCCAAACCTGCCGGCCATCGGGGCGAGCCATTACGAACACCGGCTGGCCCTTGACCTTGATTCGACCCACCTCCTGCCAGCTGCTGCCGGAAACGACCAGTACCTCGTGCCGACCGACTGCTGGCAGATAGGCATTGCCCTGTGCCATCGACCAGCCACGCAGATGCGGCATCTTGAATACCGGCAGCTTCTCCTCGCCGCGCCCATAGTTCTGCAGGATCCGGCGCGTCCCCTGCTCGGGCTGCCAGGTGTCGAGCAGGACCACGCCATCCTCGCCGAACAGCCCGGCCAGGTAATAGCGCCCATCGGGACTTACCAGTCCGTCATAGGGCTGCAGGCCGGCCGGAAAACGTTGCGTCTGCGGCTTCCTGGGGTCGGAGAAGTCGGTGACCCAGATTTCGCCACCGTCGAACAGCGCGTAGGCGAAGCGGTTGGCGGACAGATCGGCCAGGCCGACGACCTTGGAAAAGCTTCCGGGCGCGTACTCGGCGGGCACTTCGGAAAGCACTTCAAGGCTTTCGGAGTCGAAGGCCTTGATGCCGCCCGGTTTATAGTTCTGGGCGACGACGATGCGGCCATCCTGCGAAATCGAGCCGCCGATGGCATTGCCCGACTGCAGCACGCGCTTGACGATTCGTGACTCAAGCAAGTCGACTTTGGTCAGCCCGCCGTCACGGCCAAAGACGTAAGCGTAGCGGCCATCGCGCGAATAGACCACCGAGGCGTGCGACAGGTCGCCCAGTCCGTCGATGCGCGCGTACGGCACACCGCGGCTGGTATCGATCAGGGTGACCTGCCCGCTGGCGCGTTCGATGACCAGCCCGAGGTCGCCGGTGCCACGCAGCTGCTGCGCCGCACAGCCCGCGAGGAGTACTACCGACAGCAAGCCAAACGCTCTTCTAATCATGATCGTCACTCAAATGGCGCCTGCGGCGCATCACAAAAAAATGGCGCCGGCGGTGCCGGCCGGCGGTCGACGCTACCTGCTATCCTAGCACCCGCGCAGCACACACCGGGTAGCGGCGCCTGTCACTCAGAGGATCGGCCGTACTGCGGCGTCCATCTCGGAGGCACTCATCGCGCCGAGTTTGCTGCCTCGTATCCGGCCATCCCGGTCGATGACCACCGTAAATGGCAGGCCAGCCTTGCTGTTGCCGAGCGACCGCATCAGCTCGATGCTCGTCTCGACGCCGCCGATCAGCGCCGTGTAGCTCATCTCGTAGGCGCGGGCGAAGTCGCGGACTTTCTCGTGCTGCTCGGCGTCCTCGACGGCGATGCCAATGACCAGCAGGCCCCGTTCCTTGTAGCGGGCGTGCAGAGCGGCGAGATCGGGGATCTCCTGGCGACAGGGAGCGCACCAGCGGGCCCAGAAGTTGACGACCAGTGGCTGCCCCTTGAACGACGCCAGCGCTATCGGGCGCCGATCGATACCCGGCAGGCTCAAGGCAAAGAACGGCGTGGCGGACAACTGCTCCGCGGCGCCGGCCGAAACGGCCTGCACGGCGAACAGCAGGCCGGCAATCAGACGCTTCATCGCACGCACCCGGTCAAGGCAGGTCGCTACGGCGAAAAGTCAGGTAGCCGAGCAGCGCACACAGCGAACCGATGGCCAGCGGATAGAGCAATGCATAGAAGCGGTAGCCGGCACTGCCGAAGAGGTCGAGAATGACGTACGCGGACGGCCCGAGGACGATCAGCTGCGGATCGAACATGGCCAGCGAAGCCGTACGGAAGACCTGCAGCGGATTGAGCAGTGCGATGCCAACGGCGACTTCGGGAGCGACCCGGCCCTGGATCATCACCCCCAGCAGGATCAGATCGAGGAACAGCAGCATGCTCAGCCAGACCATGAAGGCCGCACCCTGCGCGACATCGGTGCTGCGTGCCAGCGTCGAAATCAGCATGCCAATGCCCAGAAAGCACCAGGCCATTGCCGCCAGCAGGCCGGTGTAATAGAAGAACATTCCCCACGGCACGTCGATGGCCTTGAACAGCGCCCACAGCACCGCGCCGAGCATGGCCACGAAGACCGGCAGAAAGATGGTCACATAACGACCGACGATTTTTCCCCAGAACCAGGCCGACAGCGATACCGGCAGGGACAGCAGGTACTCGAAGACCCCCGCCTCGCGGTCACCGGCTACCGAGCGAACCGTCGTGATCAGCACAAAGACTGGCAGGATGGCCATCGTCAGCTGGATGTAAGTCACCAGCAGCCGCGACAGGCCAATGAAACCCAGGACCCGCGACTCGGTCAGGCCAAAGGCGAACAACAGCGCCACGATGCCGCCGAAAACCAGGCTGTAAAGCATGAACCAGCGCGCCCGCAGCGACTCGACGATATCCAGGCGGGCAGTCAACAGGAGGGCAGTCATCGCAGCGGCTTCACTTGCCACGAGCCAGCACAGTCTGCTTCATTTCCTGATACGAGACCGTCCCGGTCTCGGGAACCGCCAGCGCCGCGAAGTGGTAGCCCATCGGGCTCTTGCTTCCTGGCAGGTAGTGCGCCCGGCGGGCATCGATCCAGCCACCGGTGCGATAGTCGGCGACCCAGAACTCGGTGTTCGCGGTCTCCTCGTTGAAAGGACTTTGCGCCAGCCAGAACATCGCGCAACCAATGTCGTCGAATTTCCAGGGTTTGCCATCGGGGTCGCGAATCTGCGCCGCGAAACGCTTGTCGCTGATGATCATCCCACAGCGCGCGTCGGTGTCTCGGTCCCACTTGACCTGAGCGGGTCCGCTGCTCGGCTCGCCGCTACAGCCAGTCAGCAACCAGCCCGCGCCGATGCCGAGTAGCGGCCCAAGACAAGGCGCAAGGCCCAGCGTCGGGAGAACTGCAATGAACTGGCGTCGTTTGGTGGGTCGTTTCATTGTTGCGATTCCTGCTTCCTTCCTGCTTCCTTGCGGCTTCATTACTGGAGGACGACAGCCGGGTCGACTTCCTTCATTTCAATGCGTGACAGCAGCCCGACATAGCGCGACACCATCCCCAGAAAACGCAGGCGGTCGGGTCCGGAAACGTTGCCGTGCCACTCGACGCCATCGGCGCGGTCGGCAAACTGCCAGGCGGCAAGCGTCTTGGCAATGGCCGCGTCGGCGCGGGCCAGCGTCAAGCGCACCTGGAACAGGGCCGAGAGCTTCGACTCCTCGGCGACGCGGTCGTCGAGGACGATCCTGCCGGTGTCCATTTCAACCACCCGATTGACCAGTGGTGCGACCTCGTCGAGGCGGTGGCTGGAAATGATCATGGTCGTGCTTTCCAGGCGCTCGGCGAGCAGCGCGAAGAAGATGTGGCGTGCTTCGGGATCGAGGTTGGCCGCCGGCTCGTCCATGACCAGCACCTGTGCATCACGGCCAAGGGCGATGGCGATCAACAGCTTCTGCTTCATTCCCCCCGAAAGGCGGTTGAACGGCCTGGCCAGAATCGGCTCGACATCGAGCCCGAGCCGCCGCGCCACGGCATGGATCCGTTGGGCATCCGACCGGCAAACAGCGGCCGCGAAGCTGACCAGTTGACCGACCGGCATCTTCAACGGCGGCGGCAACTGCGGTACGAAGCCGACCTTGCCGAGCACCTGTGTGCGCTCGCGGCGTGGTTCCTGGCCATTGATGGTCACCGTGCCCTGGTGCGTATACTCGCCCAACAGGCAGCGGATCAAGGTCGTCTTGCCGGCGCCGTTGGAACCGATCAGCGCGATGCGCTCGCCGAGTTCGACCTCCAGATGAACACTGTCCAGTACCTGGTTCTTACGGAAATCCTTAACGACGTTTTCGAAACGAATCATTCGCAACCTTGTTCACAGCAGCTTGCTCAAGCCCTTGACCTCAAAAACCAGCGCCCCGCTTGGGCAGACATCGACGCACAGGCCGCAGCGCGTACAGTCGGGTCCGATCGGCGTGCTCAGGTCGGCTGCCCTCCCCTTGATTACCACGTCGAGGACGTGCGGGACCAGACAGACCCTGCGGCAATCACCTTCGTGGAAGCACTTGTCGAGCTGGTACTTGACGCGTACCGGCGAAATGGCGCCCACCATACCATAGGTCAGACCGATCGGGCAGACGTAGCGGCACCACGCGCGGCGGGAGTAGACCACCTCGAAGACCAGCAGCAGCAGGACCCAGCCCAGCGCCAGCGAGGGGCCGTAAATCAAGGCCCGCGAAAGGATGCCGGTCGGTGAGATGGTTTCGAAGACGGTGTAGCCGCTAAGCGCCGCCAGCAGCGCAAAAACGATCCAGAAGACGGTGCGGGTGCCGCGATGGAACTCGTGGTCGCTGACCAGTTTTTTGCTCACCAGTTTCAGATGCAGCCATTCGAACCACTCCGCGAGCAGGTGGTAGGGACAGACCCACGAGCAGAACGAGCGGCCGCCGAGCACCGCCCAGAGGACGAAGACCGTTGCCGTTCCGATGAACAGATTGACGATGATGTGCTTGTGAGCCAGCATCACCTGCAGTGCCGAATTGAGGTCGATCAGGTGAAAGCCGACGAAGCGCGACGCGGTCAGCGCCCCCTCGAGCATCTGGATATCGAGCCAGAACGACAAGGTGAACAACAGGTTGGCCAGGATCAACACCGCCCAGCGCCGATTGCGCCACTTGTGCGTCACCAGCTGGTGGTCGTGCGCGTGCTGCTTGAGGGCCTCGAAGTCTGCCTTGGTCATCCGCTTCAACCTGTGCACCTGCTTGACCTCGGGCTTGACGTTGAGCGGCTTCTGCGGTGCCGCGCCGAACATCACCTTGATCCGTTCAAGCTGGCTCATCACGCTCTCCACGGCTCGCGGTGATCGACGACGATCGCCGCCGGCGCGACCGGACAGATCATTTCGCAAACGCCGCAGCCAACGCACTGCTCGAGGACTTGCGGCCGGTATCGCTTGCTGCCGTCGGCGGCCTGCGACTCGTCCATGCGGATCGCCTCCTTGATCGGACACTCGGTCACGCACAGGTCGCAGAGATCGCGCTGGTAAGGATGCTCGCGGACCCGCACCGGCTTCCAGCGATCGACCGCCACGTAGCGCAAGCGGCCCCGGAAGTCGGCCCCACGCGCCTGGCCACTGAACCCCTTGCCTTGTACGGCCAGGCAGGCCTCCGGGCGCGCCAGACGAGCGACGCCGATTCGCTCCTTGAGATTCAGCGTCGGCTCGGGGTCATTTTCCTTGGCCTTGAGCACCGGTGGCTGTGCCAGCAGCATTCCGGGACGGGTCTCGACGGCCGCGGGTTTCCGATAGGTCAGCGACCCGGTGGGACACGCCAGGATGCACTGGACGGCGTCACAGGAGAAATCGCAGGCCTGCTGGCGAGCGTCGATGTACGGCACGCCAACGCCAAAACCCTGGTCGATGTCGTCGAGTTTGATCGCCGCCACCGGGCAAACCTGCACACACTGGCCGCACTTGATGCACGAGGACAGGAAGTCACTCTCTTCGAGCGCGCCGGGAGGCCGCAGGCGGGACTTCCGGGCGCTGGCCACCGGGATATAGCCGAGCATCGCCAGGCCGAGAACGCCGCCGATCATCACCGTCGAGCGAATGAACTTGCGGCGGTTGGCCTGCTGGCGCACCGGCGCCCTGGCGCGCTTGCTGACGGCGCCCTGGACTGCTGCCGCGGGCGAAACGCGTGCGGCATCAGCCGCCTGTTCTTCGGTGTTCTGATCGTTCATTGGACAGACCTCTTGCTGGTCTCTGGCGACTTGCGGAACACCGGCTGTTCGTCGCGCAGGAGCATGACCGGCGTTGAAAACGGCGCCAGGCGTTCGAGAAAATCGAGCGTTTCCATCATCGGCGCATTGCGGAAGAAGCGTGCATAGGGCACCTGCATCCACACTTGATCGGTATAGGCATAGAGCTCGTGTGGCCGGTCGCCGATGTTGTCGCCGTCGCGGTCGAAGCCCTGGTAATCGTCCCAGTAGTTGCCGCGCCAGACGTTGCGGCTGGCGCTACCGCTGTCGCCCATCGCCACCTGGGTAAGGTTTCCCTCGAAGACATTGCGCTCGATCAGCGTGCCCTGCTTGTCGGAGAGGAAGCTGACGCCGATGCCGTTATAGGCAATGCGGTTGCCGCGGATGGTGATCGTGCTGTCGGGTTCGAAGGGCGACATGTCGAGGCCGACGCCGACCGCGCAGTAGATGATCTCGTTACCCTCAACGAGCACATTGGACGCTTCCTTGAAACCAACCGCCATGCCGGTCGGCCCGTTGGCGTGCGAAAACAGGTTGTTGCGGATTGCGCCACCCCCGGAGTACATCACATTGACGCCAACCGCGTTGTCGTAGAAGCGGTTCCCTTCAACCAAATTATCGGCCGCAAACATGAAGTGGATCGAATAGCGGCTGCGCCGCGCGACGTTGTTCAGGTAGCGATTCTCGTTCGAGTACCAGGCGACCATGTCGCGGGAGTCCTCGATGGTATTGTCGGCGATCAGGTTCCGATGGCTGTACCACAGGCGCAGACTGTCACCGCGCGTACCCAGGTCGAACGGCTTGGAGCTAATGTGGTTGCCGCGCACGACGTTGTCGTTCGATTTCTTGAGGTCGATTCCGAACAGGCAGTTGTCGATTCGCAGGTTCTCGACGACGTTGCGGTCGCCGCGAACGTTCAGGCAGGCGTCGTCCGAATCATGCGACACTCCCGAATTGGTCAGATGCAGGCCGCGCAAGACCGCCTCCGTCGCCTCCAGGACGAAGACGGTCCCCTTGCCCCCCCCGTCGACCGTCACTTCCCCAGCGCCGTCGATGGTCAGGGTCTTGTTCACCACCACCGGCCCGGAATAGCGTCCTGGCTTCAGCCTGAGCACTGTTCCAACGGGCGCGGCGTTGATCAGTTCCTGCAGGAAAGGCAGCCCCGCGACCCGCGGCTCGGTCGGGATCGGCGCTTGCTCGTCGATGCCACCCCAGCCGGCAGGTGGTGGCGCGCGCATCTCTCCCAGACGGGCGTCAGCCGGTTCGCTGGCCGGCGAACGTTGACCGCCCAGGGTGCCGGTACGGCGTAGCGCGGTCAGCGCATCCTCTGCGCCGCCGGGCGAAGGGAAGACGACCAGAGCAAGCGCGCAGGCCAGTCCGGCGGCGAGCAAACGGACCAGCATCGCGGTTACTCCGCCGATCCCTCGCGCATCTGCTTGCGCCTGATCAGCAAGGCGAGCAAAAGGCAGACCATCACCCCCAGAAGCAGGGCATAACCCCAGTAGGGATACGAGTAGGTCGAGAACTGCGCCACTTTGCCCTCGCCGAAGACGGTCGGCATGAACGGCTTGACCGTGAACGCACCCCAGGGATGCATGTTGTGGCCAAAGAACCACAGCCAACCGGCATAGGTAATGACGAAGAAGACTGGCAACAGCGCCGGTACCAGGGCCAGCAGCAACGAGAATGAGGGAATGCGGGCAACGCCGGCGAGAACGACCAGCATCGCCACGATCGTCCCGGCGATCACCACATGCGTGATGGTCGTGACGTTTTCACCCCAGCCCCGGATCTTCTCGGGCTCGTTGAAGAAGGTCGCCGTCTCGCTGACATAGTGCGCCACGTGCGCCTGCAGCCCGCCCAGCAGATACTGATCGACCAGAATCCAGCCGGCCACCAGCGAAAAACCGGCACCAAGCACCAGCAGCCGCGTCTTCCGCCGCGGAACCAGGAAACCCAGGAGCATCACCGTGAAAAAGGCGAAGAAGAACTTGGCCAGCGGCTTTTCCACCGGCGCTCCGGTGGCGATCGGAAACATTCCGACATAGTGGTTGATGGTATTCATTTCGTGCACGCAATCGAGCCCCTGCGCGCCTTTATCGACGTCCTTGTTCTTGTCGGTAATCGGGTTATAGCGCTCGTCGTCGTGGGACAGATCCTTCTGGATGATCTCGCTGGCCATGCGCGTTCCCTTGCCGGCCGCCTTGCAGCCGTTGAATACGCCATTAAAGTGGAAATGAATGCGGATCCCGTCGGGGAAGGCATCTGGTGGATAGTTCGGCGCGGTCAGCGAAACCCACCAGATCGGCGAAAAAAAAGCGGCGATCATCAAGGCCATGGCTACCGCGGTAAGCGCGGCGACGATGAAATTCTGCTTGCTGGCTGGTCCTGCGGGCATTCTTCAATCCTCGTTCAGAGCGCGGGTCCAGGTCCCTGCTGGCCTCGCTACTGCCAGCCCCCGGCACGCGACGGTCTGCAGCATATTATTCATTACTAATATTTCCCGGGGACTAAAGCCCGCCACATAGGCTGCTGGCGGGCTTTAACAGCGGCAGGTACGCGCCCGTTGTCTGGCGACTCGTACCACACTCAAACCGACTACTTCTTCTTGGCCGCCGCCTTCGCTTTGCACATATTGCCCGGCATCACCAGGCTCGACTGGTAAGCTGAAATGGCCACCAGCTGCTCGTTGTTGTACTTCTTGATGATCTTGACCATGTCCGGATTGGCATTGCGACGATGACCGTCGCGAATCTCGGTCATCTGGCGCAACAGGTACTTGTAGTGCTGACCAGCGATCACCGGATAGAACTTGTCCTTGACCCCTTGACCATTCGACCCGTGGCAGTCCTTGCATTCTTTCTCGTAGAGTTCCTTGCCGGTCGCCAGTTGCTTCTCGACGTCGGCGCCTTCGTACTTGCCGTGGTCGACGGGAATACACAGCGACTCGATGTAAACCGCCACGTCTGCCAGTTCCTGCGGGTCAACCAGGGTCGCGGCAAACGGGTACATGGTCGGGTTGTCGCGCAGCCCGGAACGGATGTCGGCCATCTGCTTGATCAGCACCGTGGTGTGCTGGCCGGCGAGTTGCGGGAAGGTCCCGTCGGGGCGGCCTGCGCCGGACGGCAGATGACAGGCTCCGCACACTTCGTAACCTTCCTCGCCGCGCGTCTTGTCACCCTTGAGTTTCAGCGCCTCGAGCTTTTCGCCCTCCTGCGCGTTCCACTTGTATTCCTTGCTCTCGATACCCTGCGCCTTGGGCGCCGGCGGGCCAGCATGCGCTGCGCCGACGGCGATCATTGCCAGCGAAACGGCCAGAATCAATTTCTTCATTGCTAACTCCCTAATGTTTGAGACTCCACACCCGCCAATCTAGCAAGCGACCGGGTGTTTGGCGTTGATAATTATCAAGGCCGGTGCGGGCCAGCCAGCGGGCGGGCGTGCCCGCAGCGCTGCTCAAGGCTTGAGTTTCGAAAGATACTCGGCGATCGCGGTGATCTCCGTGTCGCTGACCAGCGGCATCACTCCTTTCATCGCCGCCGAGTTGCCGTTGGCACGAGCACCGCTCTTGATGTCGAGCATCTGCCTTTCGAGGTACTTGGCATTCTGCCCGGCGATCTTCGGGTAATCGGGCATCAGCGGCTTGTCACCCGCCGGACCGTGGCAGGCGCTGCAGGTCTTTTCCGTATACAGCTTCGCGCCGTCAGCGGCCAGCGCTGGCGACACCGCCAGCGTCGATAATGCGACAAGAGCCATCAGCTTGTTCATGGTCATTTCCTCTTCATAAGAAAACGGGGAACAGATAAACTCCGCTCCCCGCTGAGTTGCCTTGCGTCAGATCAAGACGGTTTACTTGGCCTTCTTGGCACCATTCTGCTCGAGATAGGTCTTGGCACGCAGGCCGAGGTCCGCAGCCTTGACCTGATACTGCCAGATCTGCTCGGTCCACAGCGCTGCGTTGTTCCAGTCCTTCTTGCCGGCAGCTTCGTCAGCCTTGGCCTTGGCATCCTTGATCTTGCCCAACTGATCGACAGCGTCGTCCATCATATTGACCACATCCGGGAAGTCCTTGTAGTTCACGCTAGTGATGTAGCCAACCACCGAGTCGATCACCGCCTGCGTGTCGACGACCTTCTTCAACTGCGCCTTGTAGTCCGCTTCGGTGTAGTTGGTGCCAGCCGCGGTGGAGGTCTTGGTCGCTTTCCAGCCTTTCGGCTTGACCAGCAGGTAACCCTGCATTTCCAGGTGCAGCGCCGAGCAGAACTCGGTGCAGTAGTACGGATAGACGCCTTCCTTGTCAGCCTTGAACTTGACCTGAACGGTCTTGCCCGGTTCGATCGAAGCGTGCACGTTGTAGGTCGACACCGCGAAGCCGTGAGTCTCGTCCTGTGCCCGCTCGAGGTTGGTCAGGTTGATGGTGATCTCGTCACCAACCTCGGCCTCGATCGTTTCCGGCGTGATGTGCGAGCGGATCAGAGTACCGAAAACCTCGATCTTGTTACCCTTCTTGACCGTGTTTTCTTCACCGGCGCGAACCGCACCCGGATGCTTCTTGTCGGTCCGGCTGTCGGTACCGACCTTGTAGCGAACGCCCGGCTTCAGTTTGCTCGCTTCGATGGCGACCACGTAGTGCGGTTCGCCCAGCGGGACCGGCATGTCGTACAGCAGTTGCATCTTGTCGTCGCTGATGTCGATCAACTGGTGGTTCTGCGGATGCAGCGGACCAACCGGAACAAAGCGGTCGATGGCCAGTTTGTTGAGCGCCACCAGGTAACGACCCTTGGGATCCATGGAATCACCCTCCATGGTCATCAGGTGACCAATGTTGTAATGCACACTGATCTTGTCGAGCACCTTGCCTTCGCAGTAGTTCCACTTGGCCACTTGCGAATCGACGTACAGCGAGGTATAGGCCACGCAAGGTTTGGCGTCGTACTGGGTATGCAGCGGGCCGAGACCCAGTTGAACCTGGGTGTGCAGCGCATCCTTCATGTTGATCACCGGCAGGCCGTAGGGGTCTTTCGATTCGAACTTTCCGGCCTTGATCGCGGCCTGGATCTTCTCGAACGAATAGACCGAAACGTGCGTGTCGAGCTTGCCGGAAACGGTTATGAACTTGCCGTCCGGCGTGACATCAACACCGTGCGGCGACTTCGGTTCCGGAACCAGGAAGACAACCCCTTCCTTGATCGAGGTGTCCAGCATCAGCACGTCGTGACCGTTGATCTTCTTAGCCCTGCCGGCAGCGACCAGCTCGGCCGCCTTTTTCCAGTTGATCACGTGCATGTAATCGGTATCCTTGGCCGAGCAACCCGCTTCATAGGGCGGCCGGCCCTTCTCGATACCGCCGACGTAACGCTCGCTACAGAAGGAGTTGGTGAAGGACCAGCCGTCTGATGGCCCCTTGCCGGCGTCCGACAGATCCTGGCTGTACGGTGGCAGTTCGACCGAGAACGACTGCTTCGGGTCGATCCGACCTTCCTTGCGGTCGAACTTCCAGTAGGTGACGCCGCCACGGTATTTCTCGTTGAAGTCTTCGAGCGGATAGAACTTCTTGTTCTCGAGCGGCGCCGCGTACTGCGCGGCCTCGATCACGTACTCGGTATTCGGGGTCACGAAAGCGCCGCCGTGTTCCGACTTGTAGATCGGGTTGACCACGATCTGCTTGGTCTCGAAATCACGCAGGTCGATCACCGCCAGGCGCGGGTTGGCCTTGTCGTTGATGAACAGGAACTGCCCGTCGTACTGGCCCTGAGTCTCCGACATCGCCGGATGGTGGGTATCGCCCCAAGTGATGTCCTTGCCGTCGATCTTCCCTTGCGCGAGAACCGCCTTCGAGCTTTCGTCGAAACCGTAGCCCTGCCAGGGCTCCGGCGTGAACACGCCGATGTACTTGAGGATGCGCATCGACGGGATGCCGTAGACAATGACCTGCCCGGACTGTCCGCCGGACGAAAAGGCAACGAACTCGTCGCGCTTGCCGGTCGGCACGTAGGTCTTGGACGCCGCCAGCAGATCCTGCTGCGACAGGTTCCGGCGCTTCATCACGTCCTGCAGTGATTCGGCAGCGTAGGCACTGCCGACCGCTGCGAAGCCGAATCCTGCTGCGAGCAGCATCGACGCGGCTTGCTTCGTTCGGAATTTCATTTTTGCTCTCCCTTTGATCAATCGGCGGCCACCCGCACCATTTTCGATTGCCGCGCCCGGTGACGCGACTGCGGCAATATGCCGCACATTGTGGAGACAAGCGGTGCGCGATAATTTGAGGTGCATCAAGTTTCGCCAAGCTGCCCCCATCCGCCGGTGCAGCCACGCCGATTCGCCTCCGGAACGTGCTGCTCCCGGTCCTCCGATCGCCAGGAAACGTCCGGGAAAGGATCCACGCCGACGATACCAAGACTCAACCGCCAACCGACCAGACGCCCGCTGGATGACCAAGAACCTGCTGCTTGACGCCGCCATCCTGCTAGCGCTCGCCGTCCTCGGAGTCGTCGGCTACAAGCTGGCGCCGCCATTCGGTCCGAAAACGGATATCACCCTGCCGCTGTCGAACTGCAAGCTCGACCAGCAGCGCTGCGTGGCGACGCTACCCGACGGATCCCAGCTCGAATTCTCGATCGAGCCCCGGCCCATCCCCGCCCTCCAGCCACTGCACCTGCAAGCGTCCTTCAAGGGTAGCGAAGTGCGCAAGGTCGAAGTGGATTTCGCTGGCACAGACATGAAGATGGGCTACAACCGACCACTGCTCGAGAAGCAGCTAGGCGGCCGATTCACCGGCCAGGCCAGCCTGCCGGTATGCATCACCGGGACCATGGAATGGGATGCCACAGTCCTGGTCGATACCGGCCAGTCGCTGGTAGCCGTGCCATTCCGCTTCCTCAGCGGCCACTAGAGCCGGCGGCACGAGCAACGAAAACGCACCTGCTGTTGATGTGCCGGGCGGTCGTCCCCGGCGCGCCGCCCGGATCTTCGTCGCCGCTTTCTGGAGCCCGCTGCCGCCAACGCTAGCGGGCTTCATGCCGCAAAGACCTCCAGCTTCCGCCAGTGGCGGGCTCAGCCGGACGAGACTTCAAGCTGGCGAGGCCGGAAGGGCCGGTAGCGCCGGCCGCCTACCCTGGAAAAGTGCTCTTGATCTACTTCGGATACACTTCATGCCCGGATGTCCCCCCAACCTCGCGAGCGTGAGCGCGCGCGGGGAATCTTCACCTCGGCCGGCCGCGAGCGTGACACGGTTGTGCCCCTGCGAGACGAGGAGCGTTTTTCGACCCGGCGCGACCATCGGCCGGAGCGGCAGCGCGGCGCAGACCGCCGCCGTCACCGGGCAGTACGGCGCCAGCTATCGACACCAGCAAGCGAACGCCAACGGGCACGAAAGCATCGACGGCACTTCGGCAGTAGCTGGCCTCGCCGGCCCAAAGGTGAAGCGCAAGGCGATGCCACCACCGCTTTACCGGCTTCAACGCCTCAGCCTCTTCCCGAACGAAAGGAGCAGTTCACAACCATGCGTCTTCATCCGACCCTGATTGCGCTCGCCGCTGCACTGGCGCAGCCGCTGTCCACCCGCGCAGCGCCCAGCGACCTCACGGTCGTTGCCCCGTACGTGCGCATGAGCCCACCCGGCACCGCCAACACGGCGGCCTTCATGACCATCAGCAACACCGGCAACAGCGACCGCAAGCTGGTCAAGGCCGAAAGCCCGGTGGCGCGGTCGGTCGAACTGCACAGCCACAGCAACGACCACGGGGTCATGCGCATGCGGCAGGTGACCGAGATCGAACTGAAGGCGAGGGCGCAGACCGAGCTCAAGCCCGGCAGCTACCACGTGATGCTGATCGACCTGCGGCAATCCCTGCAGGAAGGCGACACGGTCCCGCTGACCCTGAGCTTCGACGACGGCGACAGCAGCAGGATCGACGCACCGGTCCGAAAACCGCAGACGGTCATCGACGCCGACTCCGGCACTGCGCCCGCCATTAGGATGCAACACTGAGCGCTGGCGAGCAAATCATCGCCAACCGGCCGCGAGGCCGGCAGCTGCGGCAGGTCAATTCAGGTCGATGGCATGACGCTTGAGATCGTCGAGGCTGACAATCAGCAGTGCAGCTTCGTTGGTGGCGTTGAGGACGACCCGCGGCGCCTTGCCGGCAAGCAGGGCTTCGCGCCAGCGTGCGGCGCAAAGGCACCAGCGGTCGCCGGGCTGCAGTCCGGAAAATCCGAACTCCGGCCGCGGCGTCGTCAGGTCGTTGCCGCGCGCCCGCGAGAACTCGAGAAACTCGGCGGTGGTCAGGATGCAGACCGTATGGCTGCCGAAATCCTCTTCACTGGTGTTGCAACAGCCGTCGCGAAAGAAACCGGTCATTGGCTTCTCGCTGCACGAGCCGAGCAAGCCACCCAGGACATTGCGCTGCCGACCGCCCGAATCGTCCGGCTTCATGCCAGTTCATCGATCCAGGCTTGCTGGACCGCCTCGAGAATCTTTTCGCCGCAGTGCCGCTGGTCGTCGTCAAATCCCGGCAAGGCCAATATCCAGTTCATCAGGTCTACGAAATTGATCTTCAGCGGGTCGACTTCCGGATGCGCTTCGGCGAGTTCGACCGCGAGCTCGTTGATGTCGGTCCATTTCATCGCTTGCCCTCCTTGGTCATGTTGATCGAGTAGCGCGGGATCTCGATGGTCAACGGTGTCTGGTTGACCATCGCCTGGCACGACAGGCGCGAATTCGGCTCCAGACCCCAGGCCTTGTCGAGCAGGTCGTCCTCGAGTTCGTCGGATGGTTCCAGCGCGCCGAAGCCTTCACGGACGACGACATGGCAAGTGGTGCAGGCGCACGACATCTCGCAGGCATGCTCGATGGCGATGCCGTTCTCGAGCAGGTTCTGGCACAGCGATTCGCCCGGTCTGGCGTCGAAGACGGCACCGTCGGGGCAGAGTTCGAGGTGCGGCAGAACGACGATCCGGGTCATGCCGTCTCTCCGCTTTTCGCTGCTGCGGAATCGCTGCCCAGCTCGCTGATGTTGCGGCCGGCAAACGCCCGCCTGATCGACTTGTCCATGCGCCGCGCGGCGAAGTCCTTGGTATCGGCTTCGAGGTCGTCCATCGCCAGCATGATCTGCCGGCGGTTATCGCCGGGCGCCACGCTTTCGAGCTTGACGATGTCACTTTCGACGCGCGACAGCTCGTCTGGGGACAGCAGGTCGGCGTCGGTGGCTAGCGCCGCCCGCACCGCCTCGAGCAGGCGCCGTGCGTCCACCTGCGACTCCTTCAAGGCGCGCTGCAGTGCGTCATCCTTGACGTGCGCCAGCGAGTCCTTGAGCATCCCGGCGATCTCGTCATCGGAAAGTCCGTACGACGGCTTGACGACGATGCTGGCTTCGACGCCAGAGGTCTGCTCGCGCGCACTGACCGCCAGCAGGCCGTCGGCGTCGACCTGGAAAGCGACCCGAATGCGCGCCGCGCCGGCGACCATCGGCGGGATCCCGCGCAATTCGAAGCGCGCCAGCGAACGGCAGTCGCTGACCAGCTCGCGCTCGCCCTGTACGACCTGGATGGCCAGCGCCGTCTGGCCGTCGCGGAAGGTGGTGAAGTTCTGCCCTCGCGCCGTCGGGATCGTCGAGTTGCGTGGAATGATCTTCTCGACCAGGCCGCCCATCGTTTCGATTCCCAGCGACAAGGGAATCACGTCGAGCAGCAACCAGTCGTCGCCGGCCGTGTGATTGCCCGCCAGCAGGTTGGCCTGCGTCGCCGCGCCGAGGGCGACAACCTTGTCCGGGTCGAGGTTGTTCAGCGGGTCCTGCCGGAAGAACTCGCCGACCGCTCGCTGCACCTGCGGCATGCGGGTGGCACCGCCAACCATCACCACGCCCTTGACGTCGCTGACCGACAAGCCGGCGTCGCGGAGTGCCTTCTTCACCGGCTGCATGGTCTTGGCCACCAGCGTCTGGGTGATCTCGGCGAAGATCTCGGTGCTAAGCCTCAAGTCGACGACCTCGCCGCTGTTCAGTCTTCCGGTAATCGGCGCAACGCCGTGAAAGGTCAGGTATTCCTTGGCTTCCCTGGCGCGCGTCAGAAGCATGCTGGCATCCTCGACGGACGTCGGCTTGAGCTTCGCCGCTTCGAGAATCCAGCAGAAGATGCGCTGGTCGAAATCGTCGCCACCGAGCGCCGAGTCGCCGCCGGTCGCCAGCACCTCGAAGATCCCCCTTGACAGCTTGAGGATCGAGATGTCGAAAGTGCCGCCACCCAGATCATAGACGGCGTAGACGCCCTCGGCGGCGTTGTCGAGTCCGTAGGCGATCGCCGCCGCGGTCGGCTCGTTGAGCAGGCGAAGAACCGGCAGTCCGGCGAGTTTCGCCGCGTCCTTGGTCGCCTGCCGCTGGGCATCGTCGAAGTACGCAGGAACGGTGATCACCGCGCCAAGCAGCGCGCCACCCAGCGCCGCCTCGGCGCGCAAACGCAGCGTGCGCAGGATGTCGGCGGACACTTCCACCGGACTCTTGAGCCCGGCCGCCGTATGGATCCGCAACATCCCCGGGCCGCCCTGAAAATTATAGGGCATCGACTCGCGATTGGCGATGTCGGTGATCCCTCGCCCCATGAAGCGTTTGACCGAAACGATGGTGTTGCGCGGATCGATCGCCTGCGCGGCCTGCGCTTCGTAGCCAACTTCACTGCCGCCGTCAGGAAGGTAGCGGACCACCGAGGGCAGCAGCGGGCGGCCGAGTTCATCACGCAGGACGACCGCCACGCCGCTGCGTACGCTCGCCACCAGCGAGTTGGTCGTACCAAGGTCGATGCCGACCGCCAGCCGGTGCTCGTGCGGCGCGGCTGACTCGCCGGGTTCGACAATCTGTAATAAAGCCATGGCGACAAGGGGTCCTGAGACGTGTTGCGGGTGGGTGAAGGCACTGAACTTGCCGCTGCTGCTACTCTTCGCAGGCCACCATCGCGTCGTCGATCTCGATCAGCAGCTTCTCGATGAACATCAGCCGCCGAATGCGATCGGCAGACTGCTCAAGATCGTGCTGATCGTCGAGCAAAACGGCAAGTTCGTCGTAGCGTTCGCGGATCTCGCGCTGCAAGCGGTGATGCAGATGCTCGAGCTCATGGTGCTCACCGGCAGCGCGCGCTTCGCCGACCGCCTCACGCCACTCCATCTGTTCAACCAGAAAGTCGGCGGGCATGGCAGCATTGTTCTCGCTGCCGATCTCATGAGCTGCCAGATGCAACAGGTACTTCGCCCGTGCGAGCGGCTTTTTCAGCGTCTGGTACGCTTCGTTGACCCGTGTCGCCCATTGCAGCGACAGGCGCCGTTCGGCTTCGCCAGCACTGGCGAAGCGGTCGGGATGGACCCTGGACTGCATTTCCAGATAACGTCGGTCGAGTAGTGCAGCGTCAAGGCGGAACCCCGGCGGCAACTCGAACAGCGAGAAATGATCGGTGTTGAAATCCATTCGGTGATCCATCGCGCACGTCCCGCCAACCGCGGCAACCGCTCTGCGGCGGGCCGTCCGCCACAAAGTCAGACGTTGAAGCTCTCGCCGCAGCCGCAGGCATCCTTGACGTTCGGGTTGTTGAACCGGAAGCCCTCGTTGAGCCCCTCGCGCGCGTAGTCGAGTTCGGTACCGTCGAGGTAGGGCATGCTTTTCGGATCAACCAGAACGCGCACGCCGTGCGACTCGAACTCGATATCGTCAGGCTGCGCGACGTCGGCGAACTCGAGCTTGTAGGCCATGCCCGAGCAGCCGCTGGTGCGTACGCCAAGGCGCAGGCCAATGCCCTTGCCGCGCTTGACCATGTAATTGGCGACGTGGCTGGCCGCTCGTTCAGAAAGCGTCACTGCCATGAAAACCTCCTGCTGCTTTGCGTTTGCTGTTAAGTGACTCGCCTGCGGCCTTAACCGACGACCTGGTCGGCGTGCTTCTTCTTGTAATCGGCGACGGCGGCCTTGATCGCGTCCTCGGCAAGAATCGAGCAGTGGATTTTTACCGGCGGCAGTGCCAACTCCTCGGCGATCTGGGTGTTCTTGATCCCCAGCGCCTGCTCGACAGTCTTGCCCTTGACCCACTCGGTCACCAGCGACGACGACGCGATCGCCGAGCCGCAGCCGTAAGTCTTGAACTTGGCGTCTTCGATGACGCCGCCCTTGCCGACCTTGATCTGCAGTTTCATCACGTCGCCACAGGCGGGAGCGCCGACCATGCCGGTGGCCACACCCTCCTCTTCCTTGCCGAAGGAACCCACGTTACGCGGATTCTCGTAGTGATCCAGAACCTTCACGCTGTATGCCATCTTGACTCTCCTTCAATGCCTTCTCAATGTGCGGCCCACTGGACCGTACTCAGGTCGACGCCCTCCTGGACCATCTCCCAGAGCGGCGATAGTTCGCGCAGGCGAGCGATCTTGTCGTGCAGCAGGCGGCTCGCGTAATCGATCTCTTCCTCGGTGGTGAACCGGCCGAGCGTGAAGCGGATCGAGCTGTGCGCCAGTTCGTCCTCGCGGCCGAGGGCGCGCAAGACATACGACGGTTCAAGCGAAGCCGAGGTGCACGCCGACCCCGAAGAAACCGCCAGATCCTTGACCGCCATCAACAAGGACTCGCCTTCGACGTAGGCGAAACTGATGTTCAGATTGTGCGGAACGCGCTGCTCCAGGTCGCCATTCACGTAGACATGTTCGATGTCCGACAACCCTTTCAGCAGGCGGTCACGGAGCATGCGAATACGCTCGTTCTCGGCGCCCATCTCGAGCCGTGCGAGGCGGAAGGCCTCGCCCATGCCGACGATCTGGTGTGTCGCCAGGGTTCCGGAACGGAAGCCGCGCTCGTGGCCGCCACCGTGCATCTGGGCGGCCAGACGAACGCGTGGCTTGCGGCGCACGTACAGGGCGCCGATTCCTTTTGGCCCGTACGTCTTGTGCGCCGAGAAACTCATCAGATCAACCTTCAGCGTCGCCAGATCGATGACCACCTTGCCGGTCGCCTGCGCCGCGTCGACGTGGAAGACGATGCCCCTGGCGCGGCAGATCTCGCCGATCTCGGCGATTGGCTGGATCACGCCGATCTCGTTATTGACCAGCATTACCGACACCACGCTGGTATCCGGGCGAAGCGCTGCCTTGAAGGCCTCGAGGTCGAGCAGGCCGTTGTCCATGACATCAAGGTAGCTGACCTCGAAGCCCAGGCGCTCGAGTTCGCGGCAAGTGTCGAGCACGGCCTTGTGCTCGGTCTTGACCGTCACCAGGTGTTTGCCCTTGCCGGCGTAAAACTGCGCCGCACCCTTGAGCGCCAGATTGTTCGACTCGGTGGCACCCGAGGTCCAGACGATCTCCTTGGGGTCGGCGTTGACCAGCGTCGCCACTTCCAGGCGTGCCTCCTCGACCGCGGCTTCCGCGTCCCAGCCGAAGGCGTGCGAACGCGAAGCCGGGTTGCCGAATTTCTCGACCAGATAGGGGATCATTTTCTCGGCGACGCGCGGATCGACCGGCGTCGTGGCCGAATAATCGAGATAGATCGGTAGTTTCAACATTGCTCATGCTCCGAGTGATACGAGTGATACATCTAGTACGTGTCATAAATCTGGTGCCGATGACTGACGCCGCGCCGGTCCGGCGCCACCGCTCAAACTGCCATCGCGGTCAGCCCTTGCAGGCGGCGCACGGTGCCCTGCAGCGTTGCCAGGAAACCGTCGACCTCGGCGACGGTGTTGGCGCCCCCGAGACTGACGCGTACCGCGCCGCGTGCCAGCCCGGGCGCCACACCCATGGCCTGCAGCACGTGCGACGGCTCGGGGCTGGCACTCGAACACGCGGCACCGCTGGCTGCTGCGTAGCCGGCACGGTCGAGCTGTCCGACGAGCGTTTCGCCATCAAGTTCCGGAAAAGCGAAATAGACGGTGTTCGGCAAACGCTCGGCCGCTTGGCCAAAGAGCGTCGCGCCTTGGCCAAGCAGGCCGCATTCGACGCGCCCACGCAATGCCAGCAAATGGGGAGCCGTTGCAGCCAGACGCGCCGCCGCCAGTTCGCAGGCAACGCCGAAGCCGACGATCGCCGCCACATTCTCGGTACCCGAGCGTAGTCCGCGCTCGTGGCCACCGCCGGCAATCAGCGGCTCGACATCGAGCCGCTTGTCGAGTATCAGCGCCGCAGCACCCTTGGGACCGCCAATCTTGTGTGCCGACAAGGTCAGCGCGTGCACGCCGGCGGCATTGAGGCGGCGAAAATCGACCGGCAGCTTGCCTACCGCCTGCACCGCATCGCTGTGAAAGCAGGCCCCGGCGGTTCTCGCCAGCGCGGCCAGCGTCTCGATGTCCTGCAACACGCCGGTCTCGTTGTTGGCCAGCATCACAGAAACGATCCGCGGCGGCTGTTCAGCGATCAAGGCCTGGAAATTCCCGGCATCGACCCGCCCATCGCGATCAACCTCCAGCTTGTGCAGAGTCCAGCCACGTTTGCGCAACTGCTCGGCCGGCCTTATCACGCAGGGATGCTCGATCGCGCTGACTGCCACCAGGCCGGGTTTCAGACAAGCCGCGGCACCCTTGATCAACAGGTTGTTGGCTTCCGAACCACCGCTGGTAAACACCACTTCGCTGGCATGCGCGCCAACCGCCGCAGCGACCTTGCTGCGCGCTTCGTCGATGGCTCGCCTGGCGGCGCGGCCGTACTCGTGCCGGCTCGAGGCGTTGCCGTATTGTCCCGACAGGTAGGGCAACATCGCTTCGCGCACCGCCGGATCGACCGGGGTGGTCGCATTGTGATCGAGGTAGACGGGCGCGAACATCGGCTTGGGCGCTAGAGAGTGCAATTGCGGGCGCTGGCCTGCGCTCAGCGGCCGAATGCGACGACTTTGGCGCGCTGCCGCACGCCGGGCCGCCGCGCATCATGCAGAACGGCGACGTCGGCACCGCGCCTGGTGAGCTGCTGATCAACCAGTTCGGCCAGGGTCACCGAACTCAGATAGTCGAACATCTTGACGTTCAAGGTCGCCCACAGGTCATGGGTCATGCAGCGCTCGTCGTCCTGGCAGTTCTCGCGACCACCGCACTGGGTGGCATCGAGCGGCTCATCGACAGCGCGAATGATGTCGGCGACGGTCATCGCGCTGGTCGGCCGCGCCAGGCAGTAACCGCCGCCTGGGCCACGCACGCTGCCGACCAACTGGTGGCGGCGCAGCTTGCCAAACAACTGCTCCAGATACGACAGCGAGATCTTCTGGCGATCGCTGATACCCGCCAGAGACACCGGGCCGTCGGCGCAACGCAAGGCCAAGTCAATCATCGCCGTCACCGCGAAACGTCCTTTGGTCGTCAGTCGCATACTACCTCCACCAATAATAGTTGATTAGATCACTACACTATTGACTATATCGGCGCCTCGCCAATTAGTCAACTATTTTACTCAAGTATTGCGGATCGAACTGATCCGCCTTCACCAGGTCGCCGTTGACATGCACGCCGGCCTCCTCGAGCCGCTTGAGCAGCAACTCGAAGCGCCGGTCACCGTCGACCGCATGGTCGAGCAGCCCATGGATCGCCTTGGCCAGCGGGTCGTCCTGGTCGCCAGCCAGCGCGTAGGCCGAAAAGCCCAACTGCCCGGCCATCTGCTCGCGCTTGCGTGCCTGCTCGCTATCGATGATCCGGGCCGGGTTGCCGACCGCCGTCGCCCCCGGCGGGACGTCCTTGACGACCACCGCGTTGGAGCCGACCTTGGCCCCCGCACCAATGGTGATCGGCCCGAGCACCTTGGCACCGGCGCCGATCACCACGCCGCGCTCCAGCGTCGGGTGGCGCTTGCCCTTGTTCCACGAGGTGCCACCGAGCGTGACGCCATGATAGAGCGTGACGTCATCGCCGATCACGGCCGTCTCGCCGATCACCACACCCATCCCGTGATCGATGAACATCCGACGTCCGACGGTCGCCCCGGGATGGATTTCGATGCCGGTGAAGAAGCGCCCGAGGTGCGAAACGAGACGGCCCAGCCAAGGACAACGATGCGTCCACAACCAGTGCCCGAGACGATGCAGGACGATCGCGTGCACGCCCGGGTAGCAAGTCAGCACCTCCCAGGAGGTACGCGCTGCCGGGTCACGGTCGAATACGGATTGGATGTCTTCGCGCAGACGGATGAACATGAAAAGAAAGTCCTTGAGCGATGACGCTGATTTTACAATAACCTACTATTTTGGTCCACTATTCTTCAAGTCATCGTCCGCCGGGCGAGGCCCGGAAAATTTCCGTTCGACGGCGTCGAGCAGTCCGCGCAGGATGTTGATCTCGTCGCTCTCCAGTTCCGCACGTCCGAACAGGCGACGCAGCTTCGGCAACAAGCGCCTGGGCCGCTGCGGATCAAGGAAACCGCTGCCGACCATCACCCGTTCGAGATGCTCGTAGAAACGCTCGACCTCCTGATGCGGCGCCAGCGGCGAGGCAAAGGGCACCGCCCGGGTCAGCACCGGCGGGCGCCCGTCAAAGACCGCCAGGCGCAGTTCGTAACATACCAGTTGCACCGCCGAAGCGAGATTCAGCGAGCTGTAGTCGGGGTTGGCGGGGATGAACACCGTCCGCTGGCAGCGTTGTACCTCGGCATTCGACAGACCGGCCGTCTCGTTTCCAAAAAGCACGGCCACTTCCCCGTCGCTGGCCTGGGCCGCAATGTCGGTTGCTGCCTCGCGGGCCGGCATCGCCGGCGGCCCAAGGTTGCGGTGCCGCGCCGACAGAGCGTAGACATGGATCGCGCCGGCCAGCGCCTGATCGAGACTGCTGCATACCTGCGCCCGCGTCAGGATGTCGCCGGCGTCGGCAGCCCGAGCCACCGCCTGCTGGTCCGGAAAGCACTTCGGATTGACCAGCAGCAGGCGCGACAGACCCATCGTCTTCATCGCGCGCGCGGCGGCACCAATGTTGCCCGGATGGCTGGGATGCGACAGGACGACGCGAATGCGATCTAGCGGCGAGCCGGAAGAATGAGACCCTGCAGGCCTGTTCATATTAGAATCGGGGTCCCCCACCACAGCCATCGATCGGCATCAGCCGCCCGATGCGTCCTTCAAGGCCATGCATCCAGCTCTCAACATCATCATCAAGGCGGCGCGTCGCGCCAGCCAGATCATCAACCGTGCCTCGCTGGATCTGGAGCGCCTGCAGATCACCACCAAGCGACAGAGCGATTTCGTTACCGAAGTGGACAAGGCCGCCGAGGCGGCGATCATCGACATCCTGCGCGAGGCCTATCCGGAATACGGCATTCTAGCAGAAGAGTCGGGCCAAACCGCAGGCCAGGCCGGCGGCAGCGAGTATCAGTGGATCATCGACCCGCTTGATGGCACCACCAACTTCATCCACGGTTTTCCGCAGTACGCGATCTCGATTGCCCTGGCGCACCGCGGCCAGGTCACGCAGTCGGTAGTTTACGACCCGGTGCGCAACGAGATGTTCACCGCCAGCAAGGGCGGTGGCGCCTTCCTCAACGAACGGCGGATCCGGGTCAGCAAGTGCCTCAAACTGGAAAACGCACTGATCGGCACCGGCTTCCCCTACCGTGTCTATGACCACATCGATGCCTACCTGGGAATCTTCAAGGAACTCGCGAAGAAAACCGCCGGCATGCGTCGCCCGGGTGCCGCGGCGCTCGACCTGGCCTACGTCGCCTGTGGACGCTTCGACGGCTTCTGGGAGTTCGGCCTGTCGCCGTGGGACATGGCCGGTGGCGCGCTGCTGATTTCGGAAGCTGGTGGACTGGTCGGCGACCTCGCCGGCAACGAGACCTACCTGCAGTCCGGCAACCTGGTCGCCGGTACACCGAAGGTCTTCGCGCAACTGCTGCAGGTGATCGACGGCCACCGGACGCCGGGGCTTGCGGCCTGAGACCCGCAACGCTCACCGGCCACCTCTTTCGAGCAACATGGACACGGTTTGAGCTCGGCATTCCCCGGCACCCGCTGCCGCGGCCGGGCACGCCAAACGAGTGCCCGCCGATGACTGAGCGGCACAGCTTCCAGGGTACAAGAGTGCCGCGCGACAATTGGCGCCTATTCCTTCGGAAATGACTGACTCGTAGTTCAGTGTCCGGCTGTTCCCGGTCACGGCACGTACGACAGGATCCGGGACGCCGCTCGCTATCTCGGCTTCAAGCTCGATGACTAACGTCACTGACGCACCGACCAGCCCAGCGAGGTGCGAAATGACCTCATCAGCAATCCGGCTCGCGTCTCGCCCCAGGCGTGCGGTATCGAGGACTACCGTGCCGTGCTAGCGCTTCACCTTCACCGGCGCCGGTGGCACGGCGCCGGGCGAAGTTGCGCCCGGGAGGGCGGACGCCGCTCCGGTGCTACTCCAGGCAGGCAATTGCCCTGGCACCCCATCCGCCGGCCGCGCACACCGCTCGGCGTCGACCTGCTTGCTGTCCACCTCGGGCTTCACCACCAGATCCAGCGCATGGGCGTGGACCGGCGTCACCATCGTGCCGCCGCGCAGCCAGTTGTGGCGGCCTTCACCTTCGTCGGAACTGTCGGCAAGAGCCAGGCTGTCCTGTGTTCAGGTAAGCAGGTTCACGCCATCGCGGATCGCGTCGAGCTGCACACTGGAGTTTCTGAGCCGTGGCCGTATAGACAGCGCGCGAAACCGTCGACCAGCTCCTTAACAGCCACATGGTTGCCGCGCCAGAGCGGCACGCGGTCGCGTTCCATGCGCAGGCATGTCGGGGCGAAGCTGGTCAGGTAATGCTCGTCGGTACGCCGCTTCTTGTTCGCGCGCACGCGGCCAAAATACTCACGCTGTCCGAATCGACCGTCCAAACCATGGTCCGCCTTGGACCGGGACATTTCCCTCAGCCGCGGCAAAATATCAGTGCGACGCGTCGGATGGCTGCTGCGGGAGGTTGAGCAATGGGCCGAATCACGGCCAGCGTCTGACCTTCCACCGCCACCAAACACTGGGGCAAAGAAACAGCATGCAGCTACACAAGGAGCAAGACTCTCCAAATGGTCGGAAAGTCGCCTGAGCCATTCCACCCGCTCACAATCGTAAGCGTGCTTGCTGTAGAGGCCAAGCACGCCAGGCAGCATGTGGTCAGGTATATCGATTCTCCAACCGCGTCCGGACAACCCATTGCGGCAAGCAGAGCGCGACAGGTGCGCCGCAGGTCGCGTGGCGAGCAGTGTGAAACCGCAAGCCTGGTCCGCGCAGCGTCAGCCCGCGTCTTGCCGCGTCTGGCTGTAACGGTGGCAAGAATAGACCGCGGTCTGGATGGTCTTCTCCTCGACGGCACGATTCTTCCGGTACCGCGTCTTGGCAGGGAACAGCAGACCGTCTCCGCAACGATCTTTTCGGTGCATGATGATAGCCAAAGACCGACAAGACAAGGGAACGCGCAGTTCGGTAGAGTTCTCGTGGCGCGGGCTCTTGGTCCGTGCTTTTGGCATTACCCACCACACCAGACCATCAGCTTCCCGCTGACTCTCCCGCCTTTCCGTGCCAACAATATCAGCGGCACGGGTACCGGTCTACAAGCATAGAGTGAGCGCGTCCTCTATTAGCTGACTAGAATTCGGTAGCCATCGAATCAGTGCGCCAAGTTCGGCGCGTAGTCCTGCTGCCTGCGCCGGCGCGGTCTCGGCATGCCGTTTGATCAGATCGAACGTTTGAACACGGGAGATGCTTGACGCCGCCAGCGTTCCCGTATCGCAGAGCATCCGGTCGAACATACGTTCGACTTCCGTAACTCCCTTGATTGCCCGCGTCGGCACAACATGGCCTTGCCAATAGTCGTAGCAGACCTGTGCCACCGTTTACGGCGGAGGGGCCGCAGCGCTTCTCTCGGGAATGGCGGCCCGCGCTTGCACTTTCTCGGATCTCGCCTCGGCAGCAGGGTCTCGGCCTGAATCGCGCTGATCGCGTAGCTTCTCCCAGGCGACGACGGCAGCATGCACGGATACCGCTGACCACATACCGATCTTAGTCAGCCGCAACTTCTGATCAGAGAGGCTGCGGTATCGGTAAATCCACGTCTTCCGGTCGGAGTAGGCCTCTACGCGAAGGCCAGGGGCCTCCGCACTGGTAAGATGCTGTCCTCGCTGCAGGAACTTGATGACCCGCGCGTCGAACGTCATGGCGACCTCTCCGTATAGGTTTTCAAAGCCCTCGGCATCGGCAGCATAGGTTTTTGAAAGTTCACCAAGACCCATACTAAGAAGCAACGTGTCGATGAGTGTCGACAAGCTTCAATGGTCCTTGCGCGATCCTAAGCGTCATAAATTTAACACAATATTTCCACGGCTTGTATGCAATATGCCGAAAAATAAAGACGCAAGAGACAGTGCGGAATCCGCGCACACCCCGATGATGCAGCAGTATTGATTGAAAGCATCGGCAAGATGCTGACTTAATGCGATAAACGAACACCCAGAGTCTAAAACAAATCATCCAGGCTGACCGAGAGTTAGTCCCGGTTTGCGGGGTGTCTGGAGATAGTTTTAGACCGCTTCAGGCCGATGGCAGCTGATGGCCGTCATGAACATCTATCCATAACGGCCAGGAAGAGGCGGCGGCGAAGTCTGCCGAAGGCAGTCATTGACGTTAGCTGGGCTCATGCTATTGCCCTAGATGGCGAGGTGCCGCTTTACACGACTTTTTCGGTACTGTATAGAATCAACACGCGCTGGACGCGAAGCCTTTTCAAGAGAAGCGTTCAGTGTGGAGCCGATGCCGAGCTATGGAGCTGGCGCCGGATTTATCGCGCAAAAGCGTCGCCTTAGAACAAATGGCTTACAACGGGGGAATCTTCATTGCTATCAGTCGTTGAGGGAAAAAGACTACATGTTTCACGAAGCACCGCTGCAGAAAAGAAAGCGCAGCTCGGTCAATTCTTGACCCCTGAAAGAATTGCGAAATTTCTGGCAAGCCTATTCCCTTCGGCTAGTGGCAGTTGCCACCTTCTGGATGCTGGAGCAGGTATTGGTTCGCTGTCTGTTGCATTTATTGAGAGATGGCAAGAAGGTGGATTCCAATTCAATAGCGTTGAGCTCGATGCATTTGAGATTGATGACACTTTGCATGATCTGTTGTCGCAATCGTTTGAAAAATATAGGAACTGTGGGAATTTTGAAGTAAATATTAGCGGCGATGATTTTATCCATGCCGCTACAGAATCGCTTTCAGGAAACTTATTTTCTGGGGCGCCCGTAAATTACACCCACGCCATACTCAATCCGCCCTACAAGAAGATCAGCAGCAATTCAGCCCACAGGCTGGCCTTGCGCACGGTCGGCATCGAGACGGTGAATCTGTATTCGGCGTTCGTCGCACTGGCTGTGGCACAGACCGCGCCTGGCGGCCAGATCGTGGCGATCATCCCGCGCAGCTTCTGCAATGGGCCATACTACCGGCCGTTTCGTAACTTCATCCTTGAGCGTGCGTGCATCCGGCACATGCACCTCTTCGAGTCGCGGAACAAGGCCTTTAAGGACGATGAAGTGTTGCAAGAGAACGTCATCATCCGCCTTGAGCGAGGCGGCCAGCATGGGACGGTGACGATCACCACATCGACCGACGACAGGTTCAACGATGTTGCCACCCACGAACACCCATTTGACCGAATCGTGTTCCCGGACGACCCAGAGCGCTTCATCCATGTGCCCACGTCGCCCGGGAAGAGCGCCATCGAGCTATCACCCGCGGTGCGCTACACACTTTCTGATCTGGGCATCAAGGTATCGACCGGGCCTGTGGTGGACTTCCGGCTGAAGGAATACCTCCGTGCTATGCCCGAAGAGGGTACCGTTCCGTTGATTTATTCGAGCCACTTTAGCAGCACCGGAGCGGTTTGGCCGGTGCCGGGGTCTAAGAAGCCGAACGCGATATTGCGCAACGAGGCGACCGAAAAGTGGCTTTATCCCAATGGCTTCTATTGCGTGGTGCGCCGATTCTCATCAAAGGAAGAGAGGCGCCGCGTAGTGGCGAGCGTGGTTGAACCTACGGCCTTCGGCGATCATTCCGTGCTTGGCTTCGAGAACCACATCAACCTTTTCCACGAGAACAAGCGAGGCTTGCCCGAGCTACTGGCACGAGGCTTAGCCGTGTTCCTGAACACGACCGCCGTGGACGAGAGTTTCCGCTGCTTCAATGGCCATACACAGGTCAACGCAACCGACCTCAAGCTGATGAAGTACCCTAGCCGGGAGGCGCTGATCGAGCTGGGCGAGTGGGCCAAGCAGCACAGCAGAATCACGCAGGAATTGATTGACGAACAACTAGGGAAGCTGACGGCATGACCGACAAGCAGACTAAAAACATCGAGGCCGCTCACCAGATCATCATTTCGCTGGGCCTACCGAGAGCGCAACAAAACGAGCGATCCGCCCTATCCTTGCTGGCCCTGCTGAACCTCACGCCGGGCAAGCCTTGGGCCAAGGCGGAAGACCCACTTATCGGCATCACGCCGATCATGGATTGGGTGCGGAGGCATTACGGCAAGGATTACGCGCCGAACACCCGCGAGACGTTCCGCCGCCAGACCATGCACCAGTTCTGCGACGCTGGCGTGGCCCTCTACAACCCGGATAAGCCCTTGCGTCCAGTGAACAGCCCAAAGGCGGTCTATCAGATCGAACCCTCTGCGCTGACCCTGCTGCGCACCTTCGGCACCCCACAGTGGCACGACAACCTCACAACCTACTTGGCCAAGCGTGAAACGCTGGTCGCCAAGTACGCAAAGGAGCGCGAGCAGAACCGCATCCCGGTTGAGATTGCGCCGGGAAAGGCAATTACCCTCAGTCCCGGTGAGCATAGCGAGCTGATCCGGGCAATCATCGAGGACTTCGCGCCCCGCTTTGCGCCTGGTAGCGTGCTGGTCTATGCCGGCGACACGGGCGACAAGTGGGGCTATTGTGATGCCGTACTGCTGGCCGAACTGGGCGTGGGCGTGGACTCCCATGGCAAGATGCCCGATGTAGCCTTGCACTTCACCAAGAAGAATTGGTTGCTGCTGGTGGAGTCCGTCACTAGTCACGGCCCGGTCGATGGCAAGCGCCACGCCGAACTCGCCAAACTGTTTGCCGGTTCAAGGGCCGGTCTGGTCTACGTGACGGCCTTCCCGAACCGCGCCATCATGGGCCGCTACCTTGGCAACATCGCATGGGAGACTGAGGTGTGGGTGGCGGATGCACCATCGCACCTTATCCATTTCAACGGAGTACGCTTCCTTGGGCCATATTCGCCCTAGCTCAAGTGCGGAACGTCCGATACCAGCCAAGACGAAGGTGCGGTCGGGTCGATAGGGGCCGATGACGCACAACCTGCTCGGACACGACTTGTCCGAGCGACTACGAACGCCAAAGGTTGCTGACTACCCCTCAATGGGTTATCGTTATCCCCCACCCTGATCGAGAGGCACCCCCCATGTCCCTGACCGCCGAAGACGTACAAAGGAACCGTCATGACCTGGCTGCGTTTAACGTGGAACGTATCGAGGAACTCCACGCGAAAGAACGAGAGGCCATCGCCAGCTTCACGGGCCAATTCGACGAACTCGAAGCCGCCCTCGGGATGCTGCACCTGGGCGACCATCTTGGATGGAAGCCGCTGGTCCTCATTCACAACAAGCGCACCATCCGCAAGTATGAGGAAATCCTCGGTATCGACATACGCGAGTTCTTCCCGCCTGAAGGCCCCAGCGCGGACCGCTCACTGGGCTACAGGATCGCCAAGAAGCTCGGCAACTTCTGGAAGGCCGTCAGCGGCGAGATCAAAGACGACGAATTGAAGGCGCAACGCCGCGAAGTCGCCTAAAGGGTAACGTAAACCCTTGACAGGAGTTTCAGTACCCCTCTACACTGCGGGGTATGGAATCTCCCTTGCCTCTATCTACCGGTCTTGAAGTAAACACAGTCGGCCTCGGGCTGGCCGCACGGATTGCCGCGCCAGCGGCAACCGTACGGACAAACGAGGCCGAAATTGGAGCGCTTCCGGCGGCGATAGCGCTTGAGGAGGCAACCACCCCCCGTCTGGTAATACGGGGGGAAAATCATTCCACGAAGGCCAACCCGAAGGCAGCCTTTATCGATTGGCTGAATTTCTCCTTCCGTTTCGAGCTATCGGGCAACGGCGCGTTGATGGAGCTCGATGTCGCACTCCGCAAAGCGTTTGGCTTTGGTCTTGGCTTGCGTCGAAATCGTGGGCACCTGAACTACCAGCAGTCTTGGGAGTTGGGGAGGAACTACGGAATCTTTGCAACCGGCGGGGATTCGGTTCGCGGCACGTCCTTGGTCAGCCTGTCCGGCGAAGGGTGCAGTGTCGTCAAGGACTGGCAGGCCGTGCATGACTTTCTGAAGCTCCACAAAGCCCGGATTACCCGTGCCGACCTTGCGCACGATGACTACGAAGGGCGGATTTCTCTGCCAAGCGCGGTTGAGTGGTACCTGGCGGGAGACTTCCACGCCGGGAAGGGGCGACCGCCGAGTGGCGAGCTGATCAATGACTTCGACTCCGGTGCCGGCAAGACGCTTTACATCGGCAACCGCAAGAACGGGAAGCTGCTTCGCATCTATGAGAAGGGAAAACAACTGGGCGACGCTCTGAGTCCTTGGGTGCGCTGGGAGCTGGAGCTTCACAACAGGGATCGCGTCATTCCTCTGGATGTATTGCTGACCCCGGGGCCTTACCTGGCGGCAGCGTATCCCTGCACCGAGTGGATTTCAACTTCACAGGTACGAATCGAAACGGCGGCGCGCACATCAAGAATCGGCCTTGCGGTGCTGCTTCACTACTGCCGGCAAAGCTACGGCAAGTTGATCTGGACGCTGTGGAAGGTCTGCGGCCACACCCCCGAAGAAATCGTCGAAATGCTCGCGGTCGAAGGGCTGCCGAAGCGCATCGATCACGCGATCCCGACGGAGGTTTCGTGAGAACGCACCCTGCCGTTCCTGGAAGGAGTCCGGAATTCGAGGCGGACGCTCTAGACTGGGCGTTGGGTGAGCTGCTACACATGGTTTCGGAAGCCAAGCGAGCCGGCATGCTACCGCATGAATTCAACCCTCTGCTTTCCTACCGCTGTGTGCTGGTGATCGGTTGCCAGCCACGCGATGTGGCGAAACACTGCGTCAAGGTGATAAACGACACGATGCCAGGTATCGCCTGCTTTCGTTCCAGGTTGAAACCAAGATGTTCCTGACTCCTGACGAACTGCGCGAGTGGACGGACTTGATGCGACCATCTGCCATCTGCCGATGGCTCGACCGGCACGGGTATGCATACGACCTAAGCGCCAAGCGCTGGCCCAAGGTTCTGCGTGCCTCTCTATCGATGCGGCAATCTGGCGTGGCTATCAAAAAAGAACCACAATTGAGGCTGCCATGACACGCCCAAGAAAAACTGACCGCCACCTGCCACAGTGCGTGTATTTCAAACATGGCGCCTACTGGCTCGTCAAGAAGGGGAAGTGGGCAAGGCTGGGGACGAGCCTTCCTTCTGCATTGGCCGAATATGGGCGTCGAGTCTCGGAACCGTCCTCGGGCATGGCGGAGTTGATTGACACTGCGTTAGCTACGATACGACCAAGAATTGCGGCCACTACTTGGTCGCAGTATCAAACCGCTGCGAGGAAGCTGAAGAACATCTTCGCCGAGTTCTCGCCTGAACAAGTCAAGCCCAAGCATGTCGCGCAGATGAAGATTGGTTTGGCCGAAACGCCGAACATGTGCAACCGATGCCTTTCGGTCCTTCGGCAGGTGTTTGACTACGCCCTCGAACAGCAGATGGTAGAAAGCAATCCGGCAATCGGCGTTAAGCGGCACCAGGAGAACAAGCGAAAGCGCCTAATCTGCTCAGAAGAATACGGGGCGATCTATGCGGCGGCTGGCCCTCGCCTACAGGTCATCATGGACTTGCTTTACCTTACAGGGCAACGCGTGGTTGATGTGCTCAGCATCCGTTACGCCGACCTCAGAGAGGAAGGCATCTACTTTGAGCAGGACAAAACCGATGCACGACTCACCGTCAGATGGACACCCGAACTACGCGCCGTGGTGGATCGCGCCAAGGCATTGCATGGCGACAACATCCGAGCCCTGACGCTCCTGCACAACCGCCGTGGCAAAGCTCCGGACTACCGCACAGTGCGCGACCAATGGGATAGGGCTTGCGAGGCCGCTGCGATTGCTGATGCCGATCTGCGCGATCTTCGGGCGATGGCGGGAACGGCAGCCAAGGCACAAGGGAAAAACCCCACTGCGTTGCTCGGCCATACGTCACCAGCGATGACCGCACGATATCTCCGCGACAAGGAAGTTCCTGTCGTTGATGGACCAAGTTTTAGACAGCGATTAGATGTTAGACAAAACTAGTAGTGAGAACAAAGCGTTGGCGCATACGCCGATGATGCAGCAATACCTGCGGATCAAGGAACAGCATCCCGGCCTGCTGCTGTTCTACCGGATGGGTGACTTCTACGAGCTGTTTTTCGACGATGCGGAAAAGGCGGCGCGGCTGCTTGGCATCACCCTGACGTCGCGCGGCCAGTCGGCCGGGCAGCCGGTCCGGATGGCCGGGGTGCCGTACCACGCGGTCGAGCAGTACCTGGCGAAACTGGTCCGGCTGGGCGAGTCGGTGGTGATCTGCGAGCAGATCGGCGACCCGGCGACCAGCAAGGGACCGGTCGAGCGCGCCGTGGCGCGCATCGTCACTCCCGGTACGCTGACCGACGCGGCGCTGCTCGACGAGAAGCGCGACACGCTGCTGCTGGCGATCCACGCGACGCGGCAACTCGTTGGTCTGGCGTGGATCAACCTGGCGAGCGGCGAGTTCCGCGTCTGCGAAGTCGCTCCGGTGCGGCTGGCCGCGACGCTGGAGCGCATTCGGCCGGCCGAGATGATCGTTGCCGAGGGCTTTGACGCAGGCTTTGCGGTCGAGGCCGCTCTGACGCGTCGGCCCGACTGGCACTTCGACGTCGAGGCGGCGAACCGCGAACTGCGCGCGCATTTCGGCACCAGTTCGCTGGCAGGCTTCGGCGCCGACGGGCTGCGCCCGGCGATTGCCGCCGCTGGCGCCCTGCTGCGCTACGCGCAGGCGACGCAGGCCCGCGCGCTGCCGCACCTGCAAGCGCTGATCGTCGAACGCGACGCGACCTTCCTCGGGCTGGACACGGCCACCCGACGCAACCTCGAACTCACCGAAACTCTGCGCGGACAGCCTGCCCCGACGCTGTGCAGCCTGCTCGACAACTGCGTCACGTCAATGGGCTCGCGATTGTTGCGGCACGCGCTCCACCACCCCCTGCGTGACCCGGCGATTCCGACCTCCCGCCACACGGCGATTGCCATGCTGCTCGACGACGGCGAGCAGACCCCGCGGGAACTGCGGCAGGCCTTGCGCGGCTTTGCCGACATCGAGCGGATCGCCGGCCGCGTCGCGCTCTACAGCGCGCGGCCGCGCGACCTTGCCAGCCTGCGTGACAGCCTCGGTCGTCTGGCCGAACTGCGCGCGCCGCTGTTGGCCTCCGCCGCGCCACTGCTCGCAGAACTGCACCAGCAACTGGCCACCCCGGCCGCCGCGATCGATTTGCTGCGCCGCGCGATCCTGCCGGAGCCCGCCAGCGCGATTCGCGACGGTGGCGTCATCGCCGGCGGCTTCGACGCCGAACTCGACGAACTGCGCGCCTTGAACGACAACTGCGGCGCATTTCTGCTCGAACTCGAAGCACGCGAACGCGAGCGCACGGGGATCGCCAACCTGAAGGTCGAGTACAACCGTGTGCACGGATTCTTCATCGAAGTGACGCATGCTCAAGCCGCCAAAATCCCCGGCGATTACCGTCGCCGGCAAACCTTGAAGAATGCGGAGCGCTATCTGACCCCCGAGCTCAAGTCCTTCGAAGACAGGGCACTGTCGGCCAAGGACCGCGCGCTGGCCCGCGAAAAGCTGCTCTTCGACGGCCTGCTGGCCGAACTGCAGGCCGAACTGCCGCGCCTGCAGAAGATCGCGCACGCGGTGGCTTACGTCGATCTTCTGGCGGCGCTGGCCGATACGGCTCTGCGGCGCAACTATTGCCGGCCCCTGTTCTCGTGCGAGCCCGGCCTGCTGATCGAGGGCGGGCGACACCCGGTCGTCGAAGAGCAGCTCCCTGGCGGCGAAACCTTCATCGCCAACCAGACGCTTCTCGGCGACGGCCGCCGGCTGTTGCTGATCACCGGCCCGAACATGGGCGGCAAGTCGACTTACATGCGACAGACGGCGCTGATCGCCCTGCTCGCCCACGTCGGCAGCTTCGTGCCGGCCAGCAAGGCAGTTCTCGGCCCGCTCGACCAGATCTTCACGCGCATCGGCGCCGCCGACGACCTGGCTGCCGGACGCTCGACCTTCATGGTCGAGATGACCGAATCGGCCGCCATCCTGCATCACGCGACCGAGCGCAGCCTGGTGCTGATGGACGAAGTCGGGCGCGGCACCTCGACCTTCGACGGAATGGCACTCGCCTTTTCGATCTGTCGCCACCTGCTCGAGAAGAACCGCTGCCTGACACTGTTTGCCACGCACTACTTCGAGCTGACGCTGCTGGCCAACGAGTACGCCGAACTGGCCAACGTCCATCTCGGTGCGATCGAGCACGGCGAGCGCATCGTCTTCCTGCACGCCGTCGAAGAAGGCCCGGCCAGCCAGAGCTACGGGATCCAGGTCGCGGCACTGGCCGGAATCCCCGCGTCGGTACTGCGTGCCGCCAGACGACACTTGCGCGAGTTCGAACAGCGGGCGGCGATCAACCCGTTGCAGCCGGATCTCTTCGCCACGGCACAGTCCACCGCCGCCGAAGCGCTCGAGCCAGCGAGCCATCCGGCGATCGACAGGCTACTGGCGGTCGAGCCCGATCAACTCACCCCGCGAGAGGCGCTCGATACCCTCTATGAACTGAAGTCGCTGCTCCAATGACCCTGCACCCACGAACAATTGCCGGTCTTCTGGCCGCCGTCGGACTGCTGCTCGCCAGCGTTTCGCACGCCGAGACCTGGCGTTTTGCGGTCATTGGCGACACCCCCTACAGCGACTACGAAGAGCACGAGTTACCGTACATGCTCGAGAACATCGCCGCTGAGAACCCCCAACTCATCGTCCACGCCGGCGACTTCAAGGGCAGCAGGGTGGTTTGCAGCAACCAGTTGTTTCTTGATCGCCGGGCACTATTCGACGCTTCGAAGGTGCCGCTGGTCTATGTTCCCGGCGACAACGAATGGACCGACTGCCGGCAACTGGCTGCCGGCCGCTTCGACCCTCTGGAACGTCTGCAGAAATTGCGTGAGGTCTTCTTCGCCCTGCCGCGCTCGCTTGGTCAGCGAACGCTGCCGGTCGAGCAACAGTTGGGCGGCTACCCGGAACACCTGCGCTGGCGGCTGGGGCCAGTACTCTTCGTATCGCTGAACGTGCCAGGCCCGAACAACAACTACGGCATGGGCAGCACACCGGGGCCGGAGTTCCTGGCACGCAACCCGCGGGTCATCGACTGGCTGGAACAGGGCTTCGCGGCGGCCCGCCGAGAGCGCGCCGCCGGCATCGTCGTCGTCATGCAGGCCAACCCGGGATTCAAGCACTATACCGCCGGCCTCGCGCATTCAGGCTACCGGCAGTTGCTGGACACACTGCGCCGCGAAACCATGGCGTTCCCTGGGCAGGTCCTGCTGGTCCACGGCGACACGCACTGGCGCCGCACCGACCACCCGCTGCGCGATCCGATCGGCAAGCTGCCGATTGCGAACTTCACGCGGCTGGAAACCTTCGGCTACCCGCTGATGGGTTGGGAGAAGGTGATCATCGATAGCGAGCACCCGCAGCTGTTCCGCTTCGAGGTTCATCCACACCAGCGTCATTGACCCCGGCTGGCAATCGCCCGTCGACAGAGGTCACCGCAAGCCCTAGACTTCACACGACAGATAGCCTTCGGAGAGCTGACCCATGAAGCTGATCTCTTTGTTGCGCAGCGCCCTGGCCGCGCTGATCGTCGGGGTGGCACCTGCCGTGGCCGGCGCAGCCGATATCGTGATCGGACAGGTCGCGGCTTTCAGCGGCCCACTGGCCCCGACCGGAACGCACATGCGCGCCGGTGCGCAGTTGTACTTTGACGCGGTCAATGCCGAGGGCGGCGTCCACGGTGCCAGGATTCGCCTGATTTCGAAGGACGACGGCTACAAGACCGACGAGACGGTCCGTCTGGCTCGTGAACTGCTCAAGGAGTCGCGGCCGCTGGCGTTCATCGGCTTCGTCGGCACCGGTAACGTCGAGGCGATGCTCGAGAAGAAGGTGCTCAGCGAAGCCGGCATTCCGCTGATCGCCGTGCGTACCGGAGCGGCATCGGTCGTGCAACGAAACGACCCGTTACTGTTCCTGACGCGCGCCAGCTACGCGGAAGAGGTGCAGAAAATCATCGACCAGTACGCAACCACCGGCTACACCCGCTTTGCCATCCTCTATCAGGACGATGCCTTCGGGCGTGACGTACTCGGCAGCACCGAGCAGGCGATCAGCAAGGCGGGTGGCACCCTGTTGGCGACCGATTCCTACCCGAAAAACACCACCGAGGTCGGCGCCGCCGTCAAGACCATTGCCGCCGCCAAGCCGCAGGCGGTGATCATGATCGCCAATACCGCGGCCAGCGCCGAGTTCCTGAAACAGTCGCGCGAAGCCGGGAATCTCGCCCAGTATGTCGCCCTGTCGGTGACCGACGCCGCGCAGGTCGTCAAGCGGATCGGCGCCGACAAGGCGGAGGGGCTGGCCCTGACCCAGGTTGTTCCCGACCCCAACAGCGCCATCGTCCCGCTGATCCGGGAGATACAGGACAACTTCGCGAAGTTCAAGCCCAAGGACGTGACCGCCAATCACACCTTCGTCGAAGGCTATCTGGGGGCCAAGGTGCTCGTTGAAGCGCTGCGCCGTGCCGGCCCGAACCCGACCCGCCAGAAACTGCGCGAGGCCCTCGAAACACTGAGCAACTACGACGCAGGCGAGGTCTTCATCAGCTTCTCGGCAAACCGGCACGCCGGTTCACGCTTCGTCGACATCACCATCCTCAACCGCGCCGGCAAGCTGCTGCGCTAGGCGCCGCACACGCAGCCGTCCCGAGACCGTCGGCCTGTCGGCCGGCGACCGATGCTCACCGGTCCCTGTCAGTGCTCACTCGTCATCGTCGTCTTCACAATCGCCATCGTGCGTGTGTCCGTGGCTGATCTCTTCGGCGGTGGCGGGACGAACGCCGGTTACGGTGCAGGTAAACACCAGTGCCATCCCGGCCAGCGGGTGGTTACCGTCGAGGACGACTTTGTCGTCGGCCATCTCGGTCACCCGATAGATCAGCACATCCTCGTCTTCGTCATCGTCATCGGCGCCCTCCGGCACGCCCTCGAACTGCATGCCGACCTGCAATTCCTGGGGAAATTGGCTGCGTGGCTCGACCTGAACCAGGGCCGCATCGTACTCGCCAAAGGCGTCGTCTGGCTGCATCTTGACGATCACCGACTCACCGATCTTTTTGCCCTGCACGGCTTCTTCGATCAGCGGAAAAATGTCATCGTAGCCGCCGTGAAGGTATACCAGCGGCTCCTGGCCGGCATCTACCAGCACGCCTTCAAAATCGGCCACACTGTAGTCAAGGGTAACGACCGTGTTCTTGGCAACTTGCATGTTCATGAATTGATTTCCTTCACCGCGCGCAGCATCGCCAGCGCGTGGCCTTTGGCGGTCACTCCGTATAGCACGAGACGGAGGACGCCCAGTTTATCGATGACGAATGTCGAGCGCACGATGCCGTACTTCTTGGCACCGTTCACTTCTTTCGCCTGCCAGACGCCGTACTGCTTGCATGCCGATCCTTCGGCATCGGAAAGAAGAGCGACGGAAATGCCATGCTTGTCGCGAAATTCAGCGTGCCTGATGCAGTCGTCACGGCTGATGCCGATAATCGTGCAGTCATGACGCGCGAACTCATCCTCGTGATCAGAGAAGTCGGTGGCCTGCAAGGTGCAGCACGGCGCGTCATCTCTGGGATAGAAAAAGAGAATGACATTGCTTCGGCCCTTGAACTGCGCAATATCGATAAGTTCCATATCCGCGTCGGGGAGGACGAACATTGGTGCTGCCTGCCCTGCTTTCAGCATCGAGACCCCTCAAAGACCGGCCCCATTCGCAACGGAGCGAACGGGTGAGGCCGATTCTAACCAAGCTTCCGACAACTGACCACAAGAAAGCGACAACCGGAACACGCTACAATGGGCACTCAACGAGGCGCTCTGGCGGCTCCTGGATCGTCCCGGACGCAGTTTGTTGCTCAGGACGCCGAAGGATACCCGCCGTCGTCGAGCACGGCAAACCCGGAGACGACATGACTTCATTTCGACCGCTGATCAAGGCCGCACCCCTCCTGCTGGCGCTGCTGCTCGCCGTACCGGCGCTGGCCGATACAGGCAGCAATGCGACGACCATCGATCTTTCGGCCGAAGCCACCCGGCCGGCAGGCAATGACCTCGTCCGCGCGACGGTCTTTGCCGAGGCCAGCGGCGCGACGCCTGGCGAACTGGCCAAGCGCGTCAACGGCATGATCGCCGAGGCGCAGACAACCGCCAAGAGCTACCCGGCGGTCAAGTCCCAGAGTGGGGCCACCCACACCTATCCAGTCTACGGCAAGGGCAGCAGGATCGAAAGCTGGCGGATGCGCTCCGACCTGACCATCGAGTCCAGCGATACGGCCGCGATCTCCGAGTTGCTGGGCAAGCTCCAGGCGTCGATGGCCATCGCCAGCCTGGTAATGCTGCCGGCAACGGAAACGCGCAAGGCTGCCGAACGCGACGCCATCGTCGATGCCATAGCTGCCTTCACGGCGCGCGCCGAGGTGATCACCAAAGCGATGGGCAAGAAGTCCTACCGGATCAGGCACCTGGCCATTGACAGTGGGGGTGGCCGGCCACCGGTACGGCCGATGATGCGCGCCGCGGCGATGGCTTCCGCTGATGCCGCGCCAATGCCGCTCGAGGCCGGCGATACCCAGATCAGCGCGACCATCTCGGGCGACATCGAAGTCCTGGAATAGACCAACGGATGGCCATGGCAGCGCCAATCGACCACCGGTCCTGAGGCCCGCCGAAGCCCGTGCGACTAGCGCTTGGCAGGGCGGGCCGGGTCCTTGCCGGCAGCAGCCTTGTCGTTGGTCGGCGCAGTGGCCTGGACGGTCCGTGGCCGATCGGGGATCTGGACATAGACTTCGTTCTGTTTGATCATTCCCAGCTCGAAGCGCGCCCGCTCCTCGATCGCGTCGTATCCCTGCTTCAGGTCGCGCGCTTCGGCGTCCAGGCCGGCGTTGCGCCTTTCCAGGGACTTGTTGGTTTCCTTCTGCTGCTGCAGCTGCCGGTCAACGTCCCAGACCCGCAGCCAGCCCCCCTTGCCGAGCCACAAGGGGTGTTGCAACAGGGCGACCACGACCAGCAGCGCGACAGCAAGCCAACGCACGGCAACAGACAACGGCTAGCGCTGCGGCTTGGTGGCTGGATCAGGACAGGTTATAGAAGGCGTCACGACCTGGATAGCCAGCCGTGTCGCCGAGATCCTCTTCGATGCGCAGCAGCTGGTTGTACTTGGCGATCCGGTCGGAACGCGACAGCGACCCGGTCTTGATCTGCAGGGCGTTCATGCCAACGGCAATGTCGGCGATGGTACTGTCTTCGGTTTCACCGGAACGATGCGAAATGACTGCGGTGTAGGCCGCGCGCTTGGCCATTTCGATGGCCGCGAAGGTCTCGGAGAGCGTTCCGATCTGGTTGATCTTGATCAGAATCGAGTTGCCAATGCCCTGTTTGATCCCTTCCTTGAAGATCCGGGTATTGGTCACGAAGACATCGTCGCCGACAATCTGGATCCCATTGCCGAGCCGGCCGGTGAGCACTTTCCAGCCATCCCAGTCATTTTCGGCCATGCCATCCTCGATCGAGACAATCGGAAAGCGGTCGGCCAGGCTGGCCAGATAATCCGTCAGTTCGTGCGCGTTCAGTTGCAGGTGCTCGCCAGCCAGGTGATAGCGGCCATCCCGGTACAGCTCGGACGCGGCGCAGTCCAGGCCGACCAGTACATCGTCGCCCGGGCAGTAGCCGGCGTTCTGGATCGCATTGACGATCAGTTCCAGCGCTTCGGCGTGGCTGCCGAGATTTGGCGCAAAGCCACCCTCGTCGCCAACGGCGGTCGAAAAGCCCTTCTTGTGCAGCAGGCCCTTCAGCGCATGAAACACCTCGGCACCACAACGCAGCGCTTCGCGAAACGAGTTCTGACTGACCGGCAGAATCATGAACTCCTGGAAGTCGAGGCTGTTATTGGCGTGTTCGCCGCCGTTGATGATGTTCATCATCGGCACCGGCATCTGCATCGGCCCTGAACCACCAAAATAGCGATATAGCGGCAGCCCCGCCTCCTCCGCGGCGGCCTTGGCCACGGCCATCGACACCGCCAGCATGGCGTTGGCACCGAGACGCGCCTTATTGTCGGTGCCATCGAGATGGATCAGCGTCTGGTCGATGAACGCCTGTTCCTGCGCGTCCAGGCCGATGATCGCTTCGGAGATCTCGGTATTGACGTTTTCAACAGCCTGCAGAACGCCCTTGCCCAGATAGCGAGCCGCGTCGCCGTCACGCAGTTCAATCGCTTCGCGCGACCCGGTCGAGGCGCCGGAAGGCACCGCCGCACGGCCCATGACGCCGGATTCGAGCAGAACGTCACATTCGACGGTAGGGTTGCCGCGCGAATCAAGCACCTCGCGGGCGACAACATCAACGACAGAGCTCATGGTCTTTCCCTTGTCTTCAAAAATACTAGGTTGGTAATCCCTCGACGACCAGAATGTTCATTTCCGCCGCGTCCTTGCGCGAGGTCTTCGCTTCCTGATACTCGGGCGAATGATAGAACTTCTTCACCTGCTCCAGCGAATCGAACTCGACAATCACCAGACGCCCGGGCTTCGACCAGCCGCCTTCAAGAACCTCGCTTCGCCCGCCACGCGCGCAATAGCGCCCGCCGTGCTTCGCGATCGCGGCCTGCGCAAGCTGCTTGTACGTCTCGTAGACCACAGGATCGGTGACCTTCGCTTCGGCCAACAGGTAAGCGGCCATTATCGTGTCTCCTCAAAACCATCAGCCTTGACCGCGCGATCAAGTCCCACCAGCGTCGTCAGCAGGCTCTCCATGCGCGCCAGCGGCCAGCTGTTCGGACCGTCGGAAAGCGCCCTTTCCGGGCACGGGTGCGTTTCCATGAACAACCCGGCGATCCCCACCGCGACCGCTGCACGCGCCAGTACCGGGACGAACTCGCGCTGGCCGCCGGAAACGCTGCCCTGTCCACCCGGTAGTTGCACCGAGTGCGTGGCGTCGAAGACGACCGGGCAAGCCGTCTCGCGCATGATCGATAGACTGCGCATGTCCGAGACAAGGTTATTGTACCCAAAGGAAACGCCACGCTCGCAGACCATGATCGTATCGGCACCACTGGCGGCGTCCCTGGCCTTGCCGACCACGTTGCGCATGTCGCCAGGCGCCAGGAACTGCCCCTTCTTGATATTCACCGGCTTGCCGGTCGCCGCTACCGCCTGGATGAAGTCGGTCTGCCGGCAGAGGAAGGCAGGCGTCTGCAGCACATCGACGACTTCTGCCACCGCGGCGATGTCCTGTTCACGATGCACGTCGGTGAGCACCGGAACACCGACCTGGCGACGTACTTCAGAGAGAATCTGCAAACCGGCGTCTACCCCCGGCCCACGCGCCGACCGCCCGGAACTGCGGTTGGCCTTGTCGTACGACGCCTTGAAAATGTACGGCAAGGCGAGCCGGGAACAGATTTCCTGCAACTGCCCGGCGACGTCGACACACAGCGCCAGCGACTCCGCGGTGCACGGGCCGGCGATCAGAAAAAGGGGTTGGTCGAGGCCGGCCTCGAAGTGGCAGAGCTTCACGTCCTGGCCCGGTAAGCAGCGGCGGCGACGACCAGCGAGGTGAACAGCGGGTGACCCTTGCGCGGCGAGGAGGTGAACTCCGGATGGAACTGGCAGCCGAGGAACCACGGGTGGGCGTTCGGCCCGTCGGTCGGCATTTCGACGATTTCGCACAGATCGGTAACCGGGGCGCGACCCGAGACCACCAGACCGCTCTCTTCCAGCTTGCCGAGCAGCGTGTTGTTGACCTCGTAACGGTGACGATGGCGCTCGGTGATCTCGGCCCGACCGTAGATCAGCCGTGCCAGGCTGGCTTCCTCGATCCTGCAAAGCTGACCGCCAAGACGCATGCTGCCGCCAAGGTCCGAGGTCTCGTCGCGCTTCTCGACCCGACCCGACGCGTCCTGCCATTCGGTGATCAAGGCCACCACCGGATACGGACAATCCTTTTCGAACTCGGTGCTGTGGGCGCCGCTCATGCCGGCAACGTGGCGGGCAAACTCGACGACGGCGAGCTGCATTCCCAGGCAGATCCCGAGATAGGGAATCCGGTTCTCGCGGGCGTGCCTGATCGCGGCGATCTTGCCTTCGGTGCCGCGCCGCCCGAAACCACCCGGAACGAGGATCGCGTCCATGTCCTGCAAGGCATCACAGCCCTGCCGCTCGATCTCTTCGGAATCGACGTAGCTGATCGTGACCTTGCTGCGGGTCGCAATTCCGGCATGCACCAGGGCTTCGGTGAGCGACTTGTACGATTCGGTGAGGTCGACGTACTTGCCGACAAAAGCGACATTGACCTCCCGCTCCGGGTGTTCGAGGGCATGCACGATGCTCTTCCATACCGTAAGATCAGCGGCCTTGGCGAGGATCCCCAGCTTGTGGCAGACGATCTCGTCAAGCATCTGGTCGTGCAGCATGGCCGGGATCTTGTAGATCGAATCGGCGTCGCGCGCCTCGATCACCGCCTCGCGCTGGACATTACAGAACAGCGCCATTTTCCGCTTGTCTTCTTCGGGAATCGGGCGATCGGTGCGGCACAGCAGAATGTCCGGCTGAATCCCGATCTCGCGCAACTCCTTTACCGAGTGCTGCGTGGGCTTGGTTTTCAGCTCACCGGCGGTCGGGATATACGGCACCAGCGTCAGGTGCATATAGCAGGCGTTGTTGCGGCCTTCCTGCAAGCCCATCTGGCGGATTGCCTCCAGGAAGGGCAACGACTCGATGTCACCGACCGTTCCGCCGACCTCGATAATCGCCAGTTCGGCGCCCTCGGCACCCCGTCGAATGTGCGCTTTGATCTCGTCGGTGATGTGCGGAATGACCTGTACGGTCTTGCCAAGGTACTCACCTCGCCGCTCCTTCTTGATCACCGATTCGTAGATCTGGCCGGTGGTGAAGTTATTCCGCCGCTCCATCCTGGCGTTGGTGAAGCGTTCGTAGTGCCCGAGGTCGAGGTCGGTCTCGGCACCATCCTCGGTGACGAACACCTCGCCGTGCTGGAACGGACTCATCGTTCCGGGATCGACGTTGATGTAGGGATCGAGCTTGAGATTGGTGACGCGAATGCCGCGTGACTCGAGAATCGCTCCCAAGGACGCCGCGGCGATGCCCTTGCCGAGCGATGAAACCACGCCGCCGGTGACGAAAACATATTTGATCATGGGGAAGGCTGCGCCGGGAAAGCCAGATTGTAGCGGAAAACGCTGCCACCCTCAAACCTGGGCGAACCGGCCAGCCCTGACGCATGACCCCGCCGAATCGACAGCGCTTGCCGGTTACGCCCGCTTTCGCCGCCGAGGGGGTCAGATGGGGGTTGGGTGATCTCTACGAATATTCATACCGCACAGGCCGGTCGGATCAAGATGTCCCACTTGGGTAGAAGTGGGTTTCGTTCCAGCCTGGACTCGACAGCTTGCATGGCATCCTTGGCCACGGAGATT